>CAJYAD010000004.1 GCA_913064775.1 uncultured Albidovulum sp.
CGTCCGCAGGGACACTTCCAAGGGTTCCCTCTCCATCAAGCTCAAGCGCGCTGGCTGGGACGAAGCATTTTTACGAAGCATACTCAATGGCTTGAAGGTCGACTGAAGCCAAATGCGATTGCCCTGCATAGTTGGGCGCAAGGCATTCCAGGCTGAACTGCGTTCGCATCAAATCGATGATGTTGTGCTGAATCTAGTGTCCGCCTCTTCGCATTCGGTACATCGCGGCACAAGGGAAATAGCGGCGTCGCCGATCGACTGCTATTACCTCAATACCCAGCTCCTTGGCGAATGCCGCATCGAGCAGAGAGGGAAATCGGTCACACTGCGTTTGGGGGATGTCGGCTTTTTTGACGGGGCTGAGACCTTCGACCTGAAACACCACAAAAGCAAGCCGTTGAAGGTCGCGTCGCTGATGGTGCCCAAACGAATGTTGGGGGACGACATGCAGGAGCGGCTTTCAACCGGCCCTGCGATACTTTCGCGGCATCCGGTTTTGGGGCATTTGTTGTCCGAGGCGGGCCGGTCATTCGATGCCTCTCCCGATCGGATGACCGACGACGTCCTGTCCCGACTTTCACAAATAGTTCTGTCGCTCGCGGTGACAGCCGCACAGCCGGCCATGGCCCGTTGCGAACCGGCCACGCGCAGCCGGGCGCAGGTCCATCGGATCAGGCAGATCATCCGGCAAAACAGCAGCCGCCAGGATTTCAACCTGCCCGAGTGCGCCGCCCACATGGGGCTGTCCGTGGGATACATCCAGCAATTGATAGCTCGGACTGGTGAACGATTTGGCGCAATTTTGTTGGACGAACGCTTGGCGACAGCCGCACGATTGCTCACCGATCCCAAAAACAGCCACCTGTCGGTTTCAACCATCGCCTATTCAGCCGGTTTCAAGGACAGCTCCCATTTCGGACGCGTTTTTCGCAACAGCTATAACCAATCACCGGGCGAATGGCGGCGGCAAACGGCTGGGATAGATTAGTTCGACTCCCAAGAACGGTTTCATTTGGACCTCGGTGAGGCACGAAGGGCAGAAATAACGTCGCAGTTTTCTTTTTGGGTGCGTAACATCCTATTCCTCTTCATCACCGAATGCAGCCATTGGCGCAGCCGCAGCGAAAGCTCACTTCGTCCGCGCAGCAGGCAACGGGGCGGCGCCTCGCCGTGCGACCCACGCCCTTGCGGGCACGACTTCAGCGGCGCCGCACGCGCGCGCCTTCAGACGATCTCGATCTCGTATTTCTCGATCACCGTGTTGGCCAGCAGCTTCTCGCACATCCCCGTCACTTCGGCCTCGGCCTCGGCGCGGTCGGTGGCGGTCAGGTCCAGCTCGATCACCTTGCCCTGACGCACGGCCTCGACGCCGGTGAAACCCAGCGTGCCAAGGGCGTGTTTCACCGCCTCGCCCTGGGGGTCGAGAACCCCCGTCTTCAGCATCACATGCACCCGCGCCTTCATCGCCCGTCCCTCAGTTGATCAGTGTCGGTTTCGTCGAATGGGTCACATTGGTGGGCAGAACGCCCAGCCGCCGCGCAACCTCGGCATGCGCTTCGGACAGAAGCGACGGATCGTCGGTGCCCGCATCCTTGCCGTAGCGCTCGCCGGTGCGCATGTCCCACAGCCGGCAGCTGTCGGGGCTGATCTCATCGGCGACGATCAGGCGCTGAAAATCGCCTTCCCAGATGCGGCCCACCTCGATGCGGAAATCCACCAGCCGGATGCCCACACCCATCATCACGCCCGACAGGAAATCGTTCACACGCAGCGCCAGCGCCACCATGTCGTCCAGATCCTGCTGCCCGGCCCAGCCGAAGGCGATGATATGTTCCTCGGTGACCAGCGGATCACCCAGCGCCTCATCCTTGTAGTAGAACTCGACGATCGGGCGCGGCAGGGCGGTGCCCTCGGCGATGCCCAGCCGTTCGGTCATCGCACCGGCGGAGAAGTTGCGCACCACCACCGCCAGCGGGATGATCTCAACCGCGCGGATCAGTTGTTCGCGCATGTTGATGCGGCGGATGAAATGCGTGGGCACGCCGATCGCGTTGAGACCGGTCATGAAGAATTCCGACAGGCGGTTGTTCAACACCCCCCGGCCCTCGACGATGTCGGGGCCGCCGGCCTCGGCCACCATGCCTTCGTCCTTGAAGTATTGCACCAGGGTGCCCGGCTCGGGCCCTTCGAAAAGGATCTTGGCCTTGCCCTCGTAGATCTTCTTGCGCCGTGCCATGGGCCCTCCGGGATGCGCGAAAAGGGTACCGACGCGCCATCGGCCCCCGCCCTGCCTGCCCTATAGTCGAGCCGCGCCTCTGCCGCAAGGCAAAGCCCGTGGTCTTTGGGGCGCAGGGCCGTTCCCGGGCCCGCCCGCATCCCCCCCCGACCCGAGCCGGCGGGCAAACTGACCCACCTTCGCAGGCGGGTCTTGCGATAGCGCGGTGGGAGGGGCATATCTGAAAGTATAGGGTCATGTGACCCGGCAGATGCAAGAGGCCCCTGATGACCACATTCGACGACCGCGAGAATGCCTTCGAGAGCAAATACGCCCATGACGCCGAGATGCAGTTCAAGGCCGAGGCCCGGCGCAACAAGCTGGTCGGCCTCTGGGCCGCCGAGAAGCTGGGGTTGAGCGGCGCCGAGGCCGACGAATATGCCCTGAGCGTGATCCGCGCCGATTTCCAGGAGGCCGGGCATGAGGATGTGGTGCGCAAGCTGGTCGAGGATCTGGGCGGCAAGTCCACCATGGCCGAGATCCGGCTGAAGATGGCGGAATTCCTGTCCGCCGCCAAGGCGCATCTGATCAGCGGCGACTAGGCCCGACACCGACGCTGCAGTTGGTGGTGGGTGCTGACGGCGGGCGCAGATGCCCGGGCTGGCAGGGCGGCAACTTGTGGCCGCCCGCATGATCTTCATGTGTAATATCCATTTGCCCCGGGCCGCCCGCCATGGCACACCCGGCCCGCACCGAAGGCCCTGCCCCCCGGCGCGGACCAGACCCAAGGGAGACCCCGATGAGCGACCTTCTGTCCAAGCTGCTGAGCACGCGCGACTGGCTGATGGCCGATGGCGCGACGGGGACCAACCTGTTCAACATGGGCCTCAGCGCGGGCGAGCCGCCGGAATTGTGGAACGTCGACCAGCCCGACAACATCCGCAAGCTTTACAAGGGCGCGGTGGATGCGGGCTCGGACATCTTCCTGACCAACTCGTTCGGCGGCAATGCCGCGCGGCTGAAGCTGCACGACGCCCAGGGCCGGGTGCGAGAGCTGAACCGCGTCGCCGCCGAACTGGGCCGCGAGGTGGCCGATGCCGCCGGGCGGCCGGTGGTGGTGGCGGGCTCGGTCGGGCCGACCGGCGAGATCATGGCGCCGATGGGCAATCTGACCCATGAGCTGGCCGTCGAGATGTTCCACGAACAGGCCGAGGGGCTGAAGGCCGGCGGCGCCGATGTGCTGTGGGTCGAGACGATCTCGGCCGCCGAGGAATACAAGGCGGCGGCCGAAGCCGCGCGTCTGGCCGGCATGCCCTGGTGCGGCACGATGAGCTTCGACACCGCCGGGCGCACGATGATGGGGGTGACCTCGGCCTCGATGGCCGCGATGGTCGACGCGCTGGACAATCCGCCGCTGGCCTTCGGCGCCAATTGCGGCGTCGGCGCCTCGGATCTGATGCGCACGGTGCTGGGCTTCACCGCCCAGGGCACCGAGCGGCCGATCATCGCCAAGGGCAACGCCGGCATCCCGAAATACCACGACGGCCATATCCATTACGATGGCACGCCCGAGCTGATGGGCAAATATGCGGTGCTGGCGCGCGACGCGGGCGCGCGGATCATCGGCGGCTGCTGCGGCACCATGCCCGAGCATCTGGCAGAGATGCACCGCGCGCTGGTCGAGACCCCCCCGGGGCCGCGCCCGACGCTGGAAACCATTGCCGGAACGCTGGGGGGATTTTCCTCGGCCTCGGACGGGACCGGGGACGAGGTCGGGCCGTCGCGCGAACGGCGCGGACGGCGGCGAAGCTGAGGCGCCGCTGGCGGGGGGCTGTCTGCCCCTCCGTCGCCATTGTCTCTCGGAGTTGCCATTGGGGCGCCATTGGTCCGAGCCCGAATGGCGACGGCGCTCCAACGGCGCCCCCCCCGAGAGTATTTTTACCAGGATGAAGGAGGATCGGTGTTCGGTGGGCACCGGCGGGGAACTCATGTCACAAGGCGAGGCTCAATTGGTCCCCGGGGCGGGGCGGCGGCGCGAAGAGGTCGCAGCGCAGTGGCGCAAGCTTGCCGTCGAGGCCGAGGCGGCGCGTGGCGCGGGCGAAGCGCTGGGCGGCAAGATCGGCCCAGACCCCCTGCCCGCGCATCCTCTGGCCCCAGTGCGGGTCGTAGTCCTGGCCGCCATGCAGGTCGCGCACCCGCCCCATCACCCGCGCGGCCCGGTCCGGGTATTGCACGGCCAGCCAGTCGCGAAACAGCGCCGAGACCTCACGCGGGAGGCGCAGCATGATCCAGCTGGCAGCGCGGGCGCCGGCGTCGCGGGCGGCGGTCAGGATCGCCTCGGTTTCCGCGTCGGTCAGCCCGGGCACCACCGGCGCCACCATCACCCGCACCGGCACCCCCGCCTCGGCCAGCCGCGCGATCACCTGCAGGCGGCGGGCGGGGCGCGGCGCGCGCGGCTCCATCCTGCGGCTGAGGTCGTCGTCCAGCGTGGTGATCGAGATGCCGACATGCAGCAGGCCCTGCGCCGCCATCGGTGCCAGCAGGTCAAGATCACGCTCAATCAGCGTGCCTTTGGTGACGATGGTCAGCGGGTGGCGGAAGGCGGCGATCACCTCCAGCAACTCGCGCATCACCCGGTGTTCGGCCTCGATCGGCTGGTAGGGATCGGTGTTGGTGCCGATCGCCACCGGTGCTGCGCTGTAGCCGGGTTTGCGCAGCTCGTGCTCCAGAACCTTGCCGAGGCCGGGACGGGCGATCAGCTTGGTCTCGAAATCGAGGCCGGGCGAGAGGTTCAGATAGGCATGGCTGGGGCGCGCGAAGCAGTAGATGCAGCCGTGCTCACACCCCCTGTAGGGGTTGATCGAGCGATCAAAAGCGATGTCGGGCGAGGTATTGCGGCGCAGCGCCGAACGCGGCACCTCGAGCCGCACCTCGGTGCGCAGCACCCGGGCCTCTTCCTCCAGGTCCCAGCCGTCGTCGAAGGCCTCGCGCTGCGTGGCCTCGAAACGCCCCGTGGCGTTGGACCCGGCGCCGCGGCCGCGGGCCCGCAACCCCGGGGGCAGCCCGGGTGGCAGTTTTGGGGGCAGTTTTGGGGGTTCAGCGTCCGACATGGCGCCAAAATGGAACGTAACAAGAACATTTACAAGCCCCCGCACCCCGTCCCCGGTACTGTGGGTCGGAGAACGCGCGGGCTATGTCGTAATCCGGACAGTGCCCTGCGGGGAATGGACGCATGTAGACCGAAACACAGGCGCGGGAGTTAGCCATGGCCGATGAAGACGACGAAATCATCCTGTCCGAGCTTGGGGACGACGAGCTTGTCCTGCAGATGCACGACGATCTTTACGATGGCCTCAAGGAAGAGATCGAAGAGGGTGTGAACATCCTGCTCGAACGCAAATGGACGCCCTATGACGTGCTGACCCGCGCGTTGGTCGGCGGCATGAAGATCGTGGGCGACGATTTCCGCGACGGCATCCTGTTCGTGCCCGAGGTGCTGCTGGCGGCGAATGCGATGAAGTCGGGGATGTTCATCCTCAAGCCGCTGCTGGTCGAGACCGGCGCGCCGCGCATGGGCAAGATGGTGATCGGCACGGTGAAGGGCGACATCCACGACATCGGCAAGAACCTTGTCGCGATGATGATGGAGGGCGCGGGCTTCGAGGTGCTGGATCTGGGCATCAACAACTCGGTCGAGAAATATCTGGCCGCGCTGGAGACCGAGCAGCCCGATATTCTGGGCATGTCGGCGCTTCTGACCACGACCATGCCCTACATGAAGGTCGTGATCGACACGCTAAAGGAAAAGGGCCTGCGCGACGATTACATCGTGCTGGTCGGCGGCGCACCGCTGAACGAGGAATTTGGCAAGGCGATCGGCGCCGACGCCTATTGCCGCGATGCCGCGGTGGCGGTGGAAACCGCGAAAAGCTTCGTCGCGCGCAAGCACAACCAGGTGTAGGCCAGCGGCCTTTGCCTGCGTCGCCCCGGCGCGCCACACGCGCCGGGGTTGCCATCCCCCACCCCCGCCCCAGATGATCAGGGGAAAGGAGTCCCGCGATGTCAGCCTTCCGCTTTTCCTCGATCCTGATGCTGGTCTTCGCCGCCGCCGCCGCAACCCTGGGCGTGGCCTATTGGGCGCAGGGCGCTCTGGGGATCGGGGGCGGTCTTTTCATCGCGGTCGCGGCGCTCGTCTTCCTGCGTCTCGCCTTCGCGCGGCGCCGATGATCCCGGACGACCACCAGCTTGTCGAAGAGGGCCTTGCGCCCGCGCGCCAGGGCCGCATCCTGCTGCTCGCCTGCGGGGCGCTCGCGCATGAGATCCTGGCGCTGAAGCGCGCCAATGGCTGGGACCACATGGATCTGCACTGCCTGCCGGCCAATCTGCATCTCTGGCCCGACCGCATCCCCGCCGCCGTCGAGGCCGCGGTGAAGGCCGCGCGCGACCGCTATGAGACGGTCTTCGTCGTCTATGCCGATTGCGGCACCGGCGGCCTGCTGCAGGCGAAATGCGCGGAACTCGGCGTCGAGATGGTCGCCGGCCCGCATTGCTATTCCTTCTTCGAGGGTAACGCCGTTTTCGCCGCCCATGCGGAAGATGAGATCACCGCCTTCTACCTGACCGATTTCCTGGTGCGCCAATTCGACGCCTTCGTGTGGAAGCCGATGGGCCTCGACCGTCACCCCGAACTGCGCGACATGCTGTTCGGCAATTACGAAAAGCTCGTCTATCAGGCCCAGACCAATGACCCTGCGCTGGACGCCAAGGCCCGCGACGCCGCCCGCCGCCTCGGGCTGAGCTATGAGCGCCGCTTCACCGGCTACGGCGATCTCGAAACCGAGCTTCAGCGCCTGTCCTGATCCTTTCATCGTCCCGACAAATACGCTGCGGTGGCTGACGCTCTGCCGGCGTATCTGTGGAACAATGAACGCCGGGGCTATTCGGCCGCGGCGCGGCGCGGCAGCACCCAGTCGGCGCGCGGGAAGTGGCAGGTATAGCCGTTCGGGATCCGCTCCAGATAATCCTGATGCTCGGGCTCGGCCTCCCAGAAATCGCCGGCGGGTTCGACCTCGGTCACCACCGGGCCGGGCCAGAGACCCGAGGTGTTGACGTCGGCGATCGTGTCCTCGGCCACGGCCTTCTGCGCGTCGTCGATGTAATAGATCGCCGAGCGGTAGGACAGGCCGCGGTCGTTGCCCTGCCGGTTCGGCGTAGTCGGGTCGTGGATCTGGAAGAAGACCTCCAGAAGCCCGCGGTAGCCAAGCTTGGCGGGGTCGAAGATCACCTCGATCGCCTCGGCGTGGGTGCCGTGGTTGCGATAGGTGGCATGCGCCACGTCGCCGCCGGAATAGCCGACGCGGGTGCGGATTACCCCGGGCAGCTTGCGGATCAGATCCTGCATGCCCCAAAAGCAGCCGCCGGCCAGGATGGCGCGTTCGGTCTTGGTGTCGCTCATATCGCGTCCTCCTCGAAAAGATAGGTATAGTCAGCGTAGCCCTCGGCCTCCAGTTCCTCGACCGGGATGAAGCGCAGCGCCGCCGAATTGATGCAATAGCGCAGACCGCCCCGGTCGCGCGGGCCGTCGGGGAAGACATGGCCCAGATGGCTGTTGCCATGCGTTGAGCGCACCTCGGTGCGGATCATCCCAAGGCTGCTGTCGGTCAGCTCGACCACATGGTCGGGCTCTGCCGGCTGGGTGAAGCTGGGCCAGCCGCAGCCGGAATCGAACTTGTCGCGGCTGGTGAAGAGCGGCTCGCCCGAGACCACGTCGACATAGAGGCCTTCGCCCTTGAAGTCATGGAATTCGTTGGCGAAGGGCCGCTCGGTCCCGCTTTCCTGCGTGACGCGGTACTGCTCGGACGTGAGCCGGGCTATGGCCTCGGCGGATCTGGCGTAGGATTTGGTCATGGCGCTCCCTTCCATGGATCGCTCTTATGTGGGGCGAAGAGGCGGCTTCGTCCAGAGCGAAGCGGCACGGCCGGGGTGTGGCCGACCGCAAATCCGGGGGCTTCACACCCCCGAACCCCGGTGGAGTATTTTCTCCAAGAAGAAGCACGAGGGCCTCTCTTGCATTTCACTCTGGCATAAATATCCCGGGGGGTCGCCATTGGAAGCGCCGTCGCCAATGGTGCTCGGACCAGTGGCGCGGCCATTGGCAACTCCGAGCGACACTGGCGACGGGCAGAGCCCCCGCCGCGGCGCCCGCCAAGCCACTCGCGCCCGCCACGCTATTCGGGCCGGCCGCGGAACCCCTGGGCGACGACGAATTTCTCCGAGCTGTCGGCACGGCTGGCGGGCGGTTTCACGTTCACGACCTTCTTGAAGGCGCGTTTGAGCTTGGCCTGCAACTCGTGCTCGGCGCCCCCCGCAAGCACCTTGGCGACAAAGGTGCCGCCCTCTTCCAGCACATCAAAGGCCAGCTCCGACGCCGCTTCGCACAGCATCACGATGCGCAAATGGTCGGTCTGCTTGTGGCCCGACGAGGCCGCCGCCATGTCCGACATCACCACATCGGCGTTGCCGCCCAGCCAGGCCTTCACCTTGTCGTCGGCCCCCTCCTCGAGGAAATCGAGCTGGTGGATATCGGCCCCCACGATCGGCTCGACCTCCTGCAGGTCGACGCCCAGAACAGTGCCCACCGGCTTGCTCTTCTGCTCGCCCAGGGCGTTGACGCGCGGCACCGCGACCTGACACCAGCCGCCGGGCGCGCAGCCCAGATCGACGATCCGCGCCCCGGGAACAAGGAAATGGTACTTGTCGTCCAGCTCAAGGATCTTGAACGCCGCGCGGCCCCGGTAGCCCTCGGCCCGGGCGCGTTTGACATAGGGGTCGTTCAGCTGGCGCTCAAGCCAGAGGGTCGAGCTGAGCTTGCGGCCCCGCGCGGTCTTCACCTTGACCCGCAGATCGCGCGCGCCGCGTCCGCTGGTGGCCCCGCCGGCGCCGCCGCTGGCGGCCCCGCCTGTCCCCTTGCTGCCGTTCTTCGCGCTCACGTTCTTTCCCTTCGCTCGCCGCCGCGTACAAGTGCGGGCCGATGCAGACAAGCCCCAAGCTAGCGCAGATCGGCGCGGGGGGCCAAAAAATTTCGGACATGGACCCATTTCGGCGCCGGCCCGGTTGCCGCCCGCAAGGTGGCGCGCACCCCCTATGCGCTTTGCCGATCAGGGTGGCAAGGGACTGCCCGCTCGTCCCGGGCGGGCAACACGGGCCCGCCCAGACCCGGCCCAGCCCCCCCCTCAGACCCGGCGCAGCGCCAGCACCGCGTTCATGCCGCCGAAGGCGAAGGCGTTCGACAGCACCACGTCGACCTTGGCGTCGCGGGCCTCGTTCGGAACCACGTCCAGCGCGCATTCGGGATCGAATTCCTCGTAACCGATGGTCGGCGCGATCACGCCTTCGCGCAGCGCCATGATACAGGCCAGCAGTTCCACCGCACCGGTGCCGCCGATCAGATGGCCATGCATCGACTTGGTCGAGGACATCATCAGCTTGTCGGCGTGATGGCCGAAGACATCGGCCACGGCGGCGCATTCGGTCTTGTCATTCGCCGCCGTGCCGGTGCCATGGGCGTTGATATAGCCGACCTCTTCGCCGTTCAGCCGCGCATCGCGCAGCGCCCCCGAAATCGCCCGCGCCGCGCCCTGCATCGAGGGCATGACGATATCGCCCGCGTCCGAGGTCATGGCGAAACCGGCAACCTCGGCCAGGATCTCGGCGCCGCGGGCGCGGGCGTGTTCGTATTCCTCGAAGACGAAAATCCCCGCGCCCTCGCCCTGGACCATGCCGTTGCGATTGGCGCTGAACGGACGGCAGGCGTCGCGCGACATCACCCGCAGCCCTTCCCAGGCCTTGATGCCGCCGAAACACAGCATCGATTCCGACCCGCCGGTGACCATCACCTTGGTCAT
Organism: uncultured Albidovulum sp.; assembly: GCA_913064775.1. Taxonomy (GTDB): domain Bacteria; phylum Pseudomonadota; class Alphaproteobacteria; order Rhodobacterales; family Rhodobacteraceae; genus Acidimangrovimonas. Next base: position 10,120 of record CAJYAD010000004.1, read on the forward strand.
GCCGGAACGGATCATCATATAGGCCTGACCCATCGCATGGTTGGACGACGCGCAGGCGGTGGCCACGGTGAAGCTGGGGCCCTTCAGGTTGAAGGCCATCGACACATGGCTGGCGGCCGCATTGTTCATCAGCTTCGGCACGACAAGCGGATGGACGCGGTTCTTGCCCTCTTCATAGACGGCGCGGTAATTCTCGTCCGAGGTGGTCAGCCCGCCGCCCGCCGTGCCCAGCACGACGCCGGCCTCATAGCCCAGCTTGCCATCAAAATCGAGGCCGGACTGGGTGATCGCCTCACGCGCGGCGAGCAGGGTGAACTGGGTGAAACGGTCGCAAAGCACGATCTGCTGGCGGTTAAAATGCGCCTCGGGGTCCCAGTCGCGGACCTGACCGCCGATGCGGATCGATAGCCGCTCGACATCGCGCAATTCCAGCGGGCCGATGCCGCAGCGGCCCTCGCGGAAGGCCTCCAGCGTGCCTGCCACGTCATGGGCCAGCGCATTGATCGTGCCGGCCCCGGTGATGACAACCCTTGCCACGCCTCAGCCCTTCCGGGCCTGAACCAACCCCTCCACCGCCGCGATGATCGCCGCGACCGAGGAGATGTCGAAATCGCTCTTGTCGGGTTCGTTGGCGTTGAAAGGCACGGTGACGTCAAAGCTTTCCTCGATCGCGAAGATCGATTCCACCAGACCGAGGCTGTCGATGCCCAGCGTCTCAAGCGTCGAGTCCATCTTTACATCGCTCGGCTCAAGCACGGCCTGCTCGGCAATGATGGCGATTACCCGGTCCTTGACGCTCTCGGCCATTGTCGTCCGTCCTTCCCATGCCCCGACCCGCCCCCCGGCAGGCCCCGTTTACCCAGCCTAACCGTCCTTTGAAACAGCTTTTTGCAGCTTCGCGACCTGCGCGAACAGGCGCGGCAGGCGGCGCAGGGCCTTGTAGGCCTCGATGTTGGTTTCCATCTTCATCGCCGGATAGCCCATCACCGCGCGCCCCGAGGGCACGTTCGACAAGACCGCCGAGCCACCGGCGCAGATCACGTCGTCACCGATCAGCAGATTGTCCGCGATCCCCGCCTTGCCGCCCATCACCAGCCGGTCGCCGGTGCGGGTCGAGCCGGCGATGCCCGACTGCCCCGCCAACAGGCAATCGCGCCCCATGATGACGTTGTGGGCGATATGCACGAGGTTGTCGATCTTGCAGCCCGATCCGATCTCGGTGTCGCGGATGGTGCCGCGGTCGATGCAGGTGTTGGCGCCCACCTCGCAATCGTCGCCGATGGTGACGGCGCCCAGCGAATGGATGCGGGTCCAGCTTTGCGGGCGGATCTCGGTGCGATCCTGCAGGGTGGCGCGGACCTCCTCGACGCCCGAGCGTTCGGGGGTGACGAAGGAAAAGCCGTCGGCGCCGAGGATGGCGTTGGGATGGGCGATGAAGCGCGCGCCGATATGGACGTGATGGCCGATGCGCACCCCGTCCAGCAACAGCGCGTCCTCGCCGATCCGCGCCCCCGCCCCGATCGAGACATGGGCGGCGATGCGTGCCCGCGCGCCGATCACCACGCCGGCCTCGATCACCACGAAGGGGCCGATGGCGGCCTCCGCGCCGATCTCTGCCTCGGGGGAAATCACCGCGGTCGGGTGGATGCCCGGCGCGATCGCGGGGCCGGGATCCATCAGCCGGGTCAGCCCGGCCAGCGCATAGCGCGGGCGCGGCACATAGATCGCCGCCTGCAGCCCCAGCGCGCGCCAATCGGCGCCCTCCCACAGGATCGCCGCCCGCGCGTGGCCGCGCGCCAGCCCCTCGGCATATTTCGGATCCATCGCCAGCGCGATCTCATCGGGTCCGGCCGAGGCCGGCTCGGCCGGGCGGGTGATGATCAGGCCGGTATCGCCCTCGGCCCGCGCGCCCAGGGCGGCGGCAATCTCTTCGATCCGGTGACCCATCGCTGTCCTCTTTGGCGGTTCGGGGCGCTGCGGCCCTTTGCGCAGGATTTAGCCCTGAACATCGCCCAACGCTACCCCGGCCTCGGACAGCGCGGCCCAGATCAGCGCATCGCGGCCATAGATGTCATGCCGGTAGGTCATGCCACCCTTGGGCGTCGGCCATGCGGTGAAATAGGTCAGATGCACCGGCACCGGCTTGTCCAGCATGATCGTGGTTTCGCGGCCGGTGCGCAGGGCGCGCTGGAACACGCCCTTGGGGTCGCTGGTTTGCGGGGCAAGCAGGGTATAGGCCAGATCGAAGGGGTCGTTCAGCCGGATGCAGCCGTGGCTGAAGGCCCGGGTCTCATGCTGGAAAAGCGATTTGGCCGGGGTGTCGTGCAGGTAGATGTTGAAGCGGTTGGGGAACATGAATTTCACCAGCCCCAGCGCGTTGCGCCGTGACGGCGGCTGCTTGATCTCATAGGGGAAGGTCTTCTTGGTGTATTCGGAGAAATCGATCGTGCTGCGATCGACCACCTGCCCCTTGGCGTTGACGATGTTGAGGTAGCTCACCGCGTTGGGGTTCTTCTGCAGCATCGGCAGAAATTCCTTGGTCGCGATCGAGCGCGGCACGTTCCACACCGGATTGACGATCATGAACTGGATCGAATTGGAGAACTCGGGGCTGCGGGTATCGCCGTCGTTCTTGCCGACGATCGCCCGGGTCGAGAACACCGTCTTGCCGTCATCGATCACGCTGGCGGTGAAATCGGCCTCGTTCACCCAGACATAGCGATTGCCCCAGGGCATGTTCAGCCAGCGCAGGCGCTCGAGTGCGACGATGATCGATTTCAGCCGGTCGGTGGCGGAGGTGTCGATCGCGCGCAAAGTATCGGCGCCCGCCACCCCGTCGGGGGTCAATCCGTGGTCGTCCTGGAAAATCTGCACCGCCGCCTGCAGGTCGCCATCGTAGCTGGCCGAGGCGGTGCGGCCCAGATAGCCCATCGCCATCAGCCGGTTGCGCAGCGCCACCACTGCCGGGCCGGTATCGCCCGGGCGCAGTTTCCGGGCGTTCACCACCGGCCCCCAGCCGCCGTCGGCGATCAGCTGCTGCATGTCCAGCTTGGCCTTCACCAGCCGGCGGTATTGCGGCATCTGCGGCGGCAGCTTCGCCAGATAGGCGGCCGGATCGGAGGCCGCGAAATTCTCGATCGTCTTCAGCGGGTCGCGCAGCGGCACCTTCATCGCCAGATCCGAGCTGACCGAGGCCGGACGCAACACCCCGGTCTGCACGTCGTGGGCATAGCGCAGGAAGGTGCGGCTCATCCGCGCCTCCAGCCGGCCGCGATCGCCTTCGGTCTGCACCGCGCGGAAATCCTGGGCCAGCGTGGCGGGATCGTAGCGATCCTGCGGCAGGCCCTGGGCACCGGCGGTGGCGATCGCGTCGAAAAAGGCCTGACGGCGCGGCGCGTCGCCGATCCCGGTCCACAGCGGGCGGTCGTCGCGGGCGCGGTAGAAATCGACCAGCACCTTGTCGCCGCCGATCGCCGTAACCAGCGCCTGACGGAAGGCAGAAAATTGCACGCTCACATCGGATTGGGTCGCGTCGGCTTGAGTCGCGCCGGATTGCGTCACGCCGACGGGCGCCGCCCCCGGATCGGACGCGTCCGCCGCCAGGGCGGGACCGCCGGCAAGCAGAGCACACAGCGCAAGCGCTGCGGTCCGGCGACTGAGGAGGGAAGCGCGGAGCGACATGGCAGCCTCGGAAAATGGTTCAAACGCGTTGGCGCAGAGTCTGGCATTTGCGCGGGCAAGTCCATGGCGCACGGGCCGTGGCCGCTGGCGCTGTCGCGTTTTCGCAACGGCACCGGGCAAGGCAGCAATGCCGGACGGCAATTCGGGCGGCAATGCGGATCCCCCCCACCACCGCCGAGCACGCAAGGATAGGCCTACTGCTTTCGGATTAAGCAAATTTTTGCCGATTCGACGTTAGGGTCTAGAAATATGGAAACCCCGTGTTGGGAATACAAGATCTCTGTGTCATACAAGTAACGCGACTTGGGGACAACAGCCACGGACCCTGATTCAACAGGGCCTTGACGGCATAGCAGACTGGACAGGCGACCCGCATGAACAATCCGAAATCGGGCCTCACTCGGCGAGGCTTGCTGGGTGCATTTGCGCTGACAACCGTCGCCGCGGCACCCACCTATGCAAATGCCTTTGGCATTTTGCGCGGGGCCGGCGATATCCGGCGGGTGAAGATGTATTCCGGACGCACCGGCGAAAGCATCGACACGATCTATTGGGTGGATGGCAAATACATCCCCGAAGCGCTGAACGAGATCACCTATTTCATGCGCGACTGGCGCACCGATACGGTGAAGCGCATCAACCCCCACACCGTTGACATCGTCGCGGCCACCCACGCGCTGCTGGATGTGGACGAAAGCTACATGCTGCTGTCGGGCTACCGCTCGCCGCAGACCAACGCGATGCTGCGCCGCCGATCGCGCGGGGTCGCCAAACATTCGCTGCACATGAAGGGTGAAGCCGCCGACCTGCGCCTGCAGGATCGCACGGTCGCCCAGATCTACCGCGCCGCGCTGTCGTGCCGGGCGGGCGGGGTTGGCAAATACACCCATTCCGATTTCGTGCACATGGATTGCGGCCCGGTCCGCACCTGGGGCGCCTGACCTTCCTGTCAGGCCCGGTCTCGCTGGGGCGCCCTTGGGCGCCTTTTTTCTTGGCCCGGGCGCCCCAGGGCGCCTATTTGGGTCCGCGGGGCGCCCCGGAGCGCGCCCTTCAGAACCGGCGCAGACCACCGCGCCAGCCGCCATGCAGCCGCGCCCAGTCGGGCCAAAGGCCGGCCCGCGCCAGCGCCACGATGGCCAGACTGATCAGCACCACGGCTATCAGGAACACCACCTGCCGCCCGCCCGGCGGATGACGCGCCCAACGCGCCAGACGGATCAGCCAGAACGGGTTCACCCGTCCGCTCCGGTGAAGCGCACCTTGCCGATATAGGGCAGGTTGCGGTTGCGCTGCGCGTAGTCGATTCCATAGCCCACGACGAATTCGTCCGGGATCTCGAACCCGGTCCAGGTGGCGCGGATGTTCACCTCGCGCCGCGACGGCTTGTCAAGCAACGCGCAGACCTCCAGCCGCGCCGGATCGCGGCTGCGCAGTAGCCCCACCACATGCTGCAGCGTGAACCCGGTGTCGACGATATCCTCGACCACCAAGACGTCGCGCCCATGAACTTCGCTTCGCAAGTCCTTGAGAATTCGAACTTCGCGCGCGCTTTCCATGCTATCGCCGTAGGACGAGGCCTCGAGGAAGTCGACTTCGACCGGCAGGTCCAGCTCTCGCACCAGATCGGCGATGAACACGAAGGAGCCGCGCAACAGCCCGACCACCACTAGCTTGTCGGTGCCCCGAAAATGGCCCGTGATCTCGCGCGCCAGGGTCTCGACCCGGGCGGCGATCGCCTTGGCCGAGATCATCTCATCTATCACATAGGGTTTCGTCACCGGAACCGCCCCTTGATTTCGGGGGCAGAAGTAAAGACATTCGCCCCTCACGTCACGAAAAACGATTGCCACATGCCGACACATCAGGAAACCCGCATCCTGCCCTACAGCGCGCAGGAAATGTACAATCTTGTCGCCGATGTGGGCTCTTATCCGAAATTTCTGCCGTGGACGGCCGCGGCGCGGATTCGCAAGCGCAGCCCCCGTCCCGACGGATCCGAGCTGATGGAGGCCGATCTGGTCATCGCCTTCAAGGTGTTCCGCGAACGCTTTGGCAGCCGGGTGGTGCTGTGGCCCGAGCGGATGATGATCGACACCGAATATCTGGACGGCCCGTTTCGCTACATGAAAAGCAACTGGGCCTTCCGCGACCGCGCGGGCGGCGGCTGCGAGGTGGAGTTCTTCGTCGATTTCGAATTCAAGAACGCGATCTTGCAGAAGGTGATCGGCGTCGTCTTCAACGAGGCGGTGCGGCGCATGGTGCGCGCGTTCGAAGCCCGCGCCGAGGCGCTGTACGGCAAACGCGCCGCGCTTGAAAGCTAAGCCCCCCGCCCGGCGCCGGGGGCAGCGGCGCGGCCCTTTGCCCATCCCGCCCGCACAGGAATTGTGCATTCACACACAATACCGCGCCGCGTAATGTGATCAGAGCTTACCGGCCGCCTGCTAGAATGGTAGGGTGGGATCGGACGACAGGAAGGATCTGCAATGAAATTTCTCAAGCCGGCGATCATCGCGGCCGCCATCCTTGGCGCTGGCGGCGCCATGGCAAGCCCCTACGACCACGCGATCGAGGCGCGTCAGGGGCTGATGGACAACCTCGCCTTCAACCTTGGAATCCTGGGCGGCATGGCCAAGGGGGCGATGCCCTACGATGCCACCGAGGCCAAATCGGCAGCGGACAATCTGGTGACGCTCAGCGCGCTGAACATTGGCGCCTACTGGCCCAAGGGCAGCGATGACGAGGCGCTGAAGGGCGACAAGCTCAAGACCCATGCCCTGCCCGCGATCTGGGCGAAGGAAGGTGAGTTCATGGGCCATTACAAGGCCCTGCACGAGGCCACCCTGAAAATGCAGATCGCCGCCGCCACCGGCCGCGAGGGCATTCAGGGCGCGATCGGCGATGTCGGCAAGGCCTGCGGGGCCTGTCACAAGGCCTTCCGCGCGCCGGAATAGGCGCGGCGGGACCCTCTGATGCGCCGCCCGCTTCTGCTGCTGGCCTCGCTTGTGCTTCTGGGGCTGGCGGCCTTTTGGTATGTCACCCGCCCCGACCCGCTGCCGCCCCGGGCGATGGCGGGGCTGACGGGCGATCCGCAGCATGGCAAGCTGGTGTTCTGGGCCGGCGGCTGTGCCTCGTGCCACGCCGCGAAGGGCGCCACGGGGGCGGATCGGCTGAAGCTGGGCGGCGGCCGGGCGCTGGTCACGGCCTTCGGCACCTTCCATGTCCCCAATATCTCGCCCGATCCGAAGGACGGCATCGGCGATTGGACCTTGCAGAATTTCGGCAATGCGCTGCTGCGCGGGCTGCGGCCTGACGGGGCGCATCTGTATCCCGCCTTCCCCTATTCCAGCTACAACAAGATGACCCACCAGGACGTGGCCGACCTTTGGGCCTTTCTGCGAACCCTGCCGCCGGTCGCCCAGCCCGACAAGCCGCACGATCTGCGCTTTCCCTTCAACATCCGCCGGCTGGTGGGGGGCTATGATTTCCTTTTCGTCTCAAAGGCTTGGGTGGTGACGGGTGATCTGACCCCGCAACAGATCCGCGGCCGCTATCTGGCCGAGGCCGTGGTCCATTGCGGCCAGTGCCACACGCCGCGCAACGCGCTGGGCGGGATGGAGCGGTCGCGCTGGCTGGCGGGCGCGCCGAACCCTGACGGCGAGGGCCGGATCCCCAACATCACGCCGGCGCATCTGAAATGGTCCTCGACCGATATCGAGGCCTTCCTGACCACCGGCCTGACGCCCGATTACGACAGCGCGGGCGGGCAGATGGCGGACGTGGTGCAAAACCTCGCGCATCTGCCGAAATCCGACATCGCCGCGATCACCGCCTATCTGAAGAAGGTGCCGCCGGTGAAGTGACCCCGGCCCCGACCCCGACCCGGCCCTGGCCAAGCGCCGGGCGGCAGGTACTGCGCCTAAAGCTGCCCCAGCTTCTGCAACCGGGTCTCGCGCATGCGGGCGAAATCATCGCCGGCGTGATAGCTGGACCGGGTCAGCGGCGTGGCCGAGACCATCAGAAAGCCCTTGCCCCAGGCGGCGGTCTCATAGGCCTTGAACTCATCCGGGGTGATGAAACGCTCCACCACATGGTGCTTGGGCGTCGGCTGCAGATATTGCCCGATGGTCAGGAAATCGACCCCGGCCGAGCGCATGTCATCCATCACCTGACGCACCTGCGCGGCTTCCTCGCCAAGGCCCACCATCATGCCCGACTTGGTGAACATCGCCGGATCCAGCTCTTTCACCCGCTGCAACAGGCGAAGGGAGTGGAAATAACGCGCGCCGGGCCGCACCGACGGGTAAAGCCCCGGCACGGTTTCGAGATTGTGGTTGAAGACATCGGGGCGCGCCTCGACCACCACTTCCAGCGCCGAGGGGGCGCATTTCAGGAAATCCGGCGTCAGCACCTCGATCGTGGTGCCCGGGGCGCGGTGGCGGATGGCGCGGATAACTTGCGCAAAATGCTCGGCGCCGCCGTCCTCCAGATCGTCGCGGTCGACCGAGGTTATCACCACATGCTTGAGGCCCAGCTGTTCGACCGCATGGGCGACCCGGCCCGGCTCAAACGCGTCGAGGGCGTCGGGGCGGCCGGTGGCGACGTTGCAGAAGGTGCAGCCGCGGGTGCAGATCTCGCCCATGATCATCATGGTGGCGTGGCCCTGCGACCAGCATTCGCCGACATTGGGGCAGCCGGCCTCTTCGCAGACGGTGACCAGCTTTTGCTCGCGCATGATGTCGCGGGTCTTCTTGTAGCCCTCGCTGGTGGGGGCCTTGACCCGGATCCACGCGGGTTTCTTGGGCTGGGCATTGTCGGCGCGGTGGGCCTTTTCGGGATGGCGCTGGCCGGGGATGCTGAGGTCGCGCATCGGGCGCTCCTGATCGCTGGGGGTTCGCGCCTGACATAGGCCCTTTGGCGGCAAAGGGCAATTGCGCGACGCGCATGGCTGGTGGCCGGAGAGAGAGGGGGCGAGATCCCTGCTCGCGCCGTATCGCGAACATCCACACTGGCGTCAGCGCCCGCGAGTCGCCATATCTTGTCCATGATCCGATTTCTTCCGCTTCTGATCGCCCTGATCGTCGGCTATGCGACCTGGCGCCTGTCGGCCTGGCAGACGGCCAAGACCCTAGACCGCCAGTCAGAGCCGCTGCGCGATGCCACCCTGGCGCCGCTGCTAGAGCGCTTGGCGAAGGCGCTGGGGGTCAAGCGGATCGCGGTGAACCTTTACCGTATCGCGCCGGTGAACGGGCTGGCGGCGCCGGACGGGCGGATCTTTCTGACTCAGGGATTCGTCGACCGCTACCGCGCCGGAGAGGTGACGGCGGAGGAGCTGACAAGCGTCATCGCGCATGAGCTGGGCCATGTCGCGCTGGGCCATTCGCGCCGGCGGATGATCGATTTCTCGGGCCAGAACGCGATGCGGATGGCGCTGGGGATGGTGCTGTCGCGGATCCTGCCGGGGGGCGGGATGTGGCTGGCGAACATGGCCACCCGGCTGCTGGCCGCCACGCTGAGCCGCAAGGATGAATATGAGGCCGACGCCTATGCCGCCGCCCTGCTGACCAAGGCCGGAATCGGCACCGCGCCGCAAAAATCGCTGTTTCGCAAGCTGGAGGCCCTGACTGGCAGCCCGGGCAGCGGCCCGGTGCCCGCCTGGCTGATGTCGCATCCCCACACCCAGGACCGCATCCGCGCCATCGAGGCGATGGAGGACCGCTGGGCCCGGGTCTCGGGCTAGGCGCGACTCTGGGCCCGCGCTATCAAGTCAGCGCCCCGGGGCCCGCGCGTCAACCCAGCGCCTTGCCCAGCCGCGGCAGCCGCGCGCGCTTCATCAGCGGGCGCAGGGGTTGCGGCGCGCCCGACAGGCGCTCGGCCTCGGCGCGGACGGCCTCGACCACCTCGGCCACCGCCTCCGGCGCGGCCTCTTGCAGCGCCAGCAGAAACTGATCGGGATCGCGGCGATCAAGGCCTTCCTCGGCCAGGGTGGCGCGGGGGAAGTCGCGCGCGTTGAAGGTGACGATCAGATCGGCATTCCCGGCGATCGCGGCGGCCAGCACATGCACATCTTCGGGATCGGGCAGGTAAAGGCGCCGCTCCACCCCCGTGGCGGACGCGACCTCGGCCCCGGCAAAGCGGGCGCGAAGGGTGGCGATCTCGCCCCGCGCGACGGTCTCGGCGCCGGGGCCCAGCTTCACCGTGGCGCGGGCCCATTCCTCAAGAATCCGCGCCGACCAGAGCGGCGTATAAAGGCCGCGCGCGGCGCAGCCGATCAGGATCTCTCGCAGCACGGTGGGGTAAAGGACGCAGGCGTCCAGTACCGCCTTCACGGAAGCAGCCGGTAGAACAGCGCCTTGAGATAGCCCGATTCCGCCAGATGCGGCATCAGCGGATGGTCCGGCCCGGCGAACCCGGTGTAGACGATCTGCCCGGTCCGGCCCGCGCGCCCGATACCCCGGGTGCAGGCGGTGCGGAACGCCCCCAGATCGGCGGCATGCGAGCACGAGCAAAGCCCCAGCACGCCGCCCGGCGCCACCAGTTGCGCGGCCAGCCGCGCGACGCGTTCATAGGCGCGCAGACCCGCATCCAGCGACTGTTTCGAGGGCGCAAATGCCGGTGGGTCGCAGATCACCAGATCGAATTGCGCGCCCTCTGCGGCCAGCGTCTCCATCTGCGCGAAAGCGTCGCCCTGGCGGAGGGTTAAGCGCGCCTCGGCCGCCATGGCTCGCGCCCCCTGCCCGGCCAGATCCAGCGCCGGAGCAGAGCTGTCCACGGCGGTCGCGGCCTCGGCCCCGGCGGCGAGCGCGGCCAGCGAGAAGCCGCCCACATGGGAAAACACATCCAGCACCCGCGCGCCCTTGGCAAAGCGCTGCGCGAAAGCGTGGTTGGGGCGCTGGTCGAAGAACAGGCCGGTCTTCTGCCCGCCCATCACATCGGCCATGTAGGTGGCGCCGTTCATCGCCACCGGCACTGGCCCGGCGACCGCGCCTTGCAGCACCACGGTCTCTTCCGCCAAGCCTTCCAGCGTGCGCGAGCGCCCGGTGCCATTCTTGACGATGGTGGAAACGCCGGTGACCTCGGTCAGGGCCTCGGCCAGCGGGGTGATCAGGCGCTCGGCCCAGGCGGCGTTGGGCTGGATCACCGCAGTGTCGCCGAAGCGGTCAATCACCACGCCGGGCAGGCCGTCGGCCTCGGCATGGACGAGGCGGTAGAAGGGCTGATCGAACAGCGTCTCGCGCAGCGCCAGCGCCCGCGTCAGGCGCTGGACGAACCAGGCCCGGTCGATGTCGGCGCCAGTGTCGGCGTCCAGCATCCGCACGATGATCTTCGAATTCGGGTTGACCGTGACCAGCCCCATTTCCTGGCGGTCGGCGTCCTCGAGCACCGCCAGCGCGCCGGGTTCCAGCGCCCGGGTGCGCCGGTCGATCACCAGCTCATCGGCATAGATCCAGGGAAAGCCGTGCCGCACGGCCCGCGCCCCCGCCTTGTTGGGACGAAGTCGGACGATGGGGCGGGTGGAGGCGTGCTCTGTGTTCATGGCCCCCTCCTAGCGGCTTCCGCTCGCCACGGAAAGAGGGCGCATCGCTGCGACATCACCCTCCCCGCGCGATTGCCCCGAAGGAAGGTGAGTATTTTTGCCAAGACGAAGACGCAGGGCTCCTAACCCTTCTTTCTGGTGAAAATATCCCACGGACGGTCGCCTTCCTGGCGCCAACGGTTCCTGCGATGGCGGCACCGCGGTGTGCCCCCACGGCGCCCGCAACGCACGGGGGGGGCGCGGGGCGCGCGAGGCGCCTTTTACGCCGCGTGCGGCTTGCCCGCGACGACGGTCCCGCGCGCGGTGCGGCGCGCGGCCAGTCGGGCGCGCAGCCCCGCGATCATGTCGGCCAGGGCCCGGGCGCGCAGCTGCCGCGCCTCGCGTTCGATTGCGCCAAAGTCCTGGGCACGAAGAGTATCAAAGCTGTTCATGGCTGTTCTCCTGTGGAGTTCATGCCTCCCTGATCTCAAGTTAGGTCATGCGTGCTGACCTTACTACTGCCGAACCCGCAAGCCCGCCATGCGGATCCCACATGGCGGTGTTCCTTTCCCTTGCGCCCGGCCGCTGGATTTGTTAGCGCTAACGAACATCACCAGACCTGCGATTCCGGGAGGAATGCCATGCCGCTTCAATCCACGATCGCGCGGGTGACCGATCGGATTCGCGCCCGCTCGGCCGGACCGCGCCGGGCCTATCTGGACAAGATCGCCCGCGCCGCCGAGGACGGCCCCCGCCGCGCCCATCTGAGCTGCGGCAACCAGGCCCATGCCTATGCCGCGATGGGCGAGGACAAGGCCGCGCTGGCCGGTGCCTGCGCGCCCAACCTCGGCATCGTCACTGCTTATAACGACATGCTGTCGGCCCACCAGCCGTTCGAACGCTACCCAGCCCTGATCCGCGAGGCCGCCCGCGGCGCTGGCGCCACCGCGCAGGTCGCGGGCGGGGTGCCGGCGATGTGCGACGGGGTCACGCAGGGCCAACCGGGGATGGAGCTGTCGCTGTTCTCGCGCGACGTGATCGCGCTGGCGGCGGGGGTGGCGCTGTCGCACAACACCTTCGACGCGGCGCTCTATCTCGGGGTCTGCGACAAGATCGTGCCGGGGCTGGTGATCGCGGCGGCGACCTTCGGCCATATCCCGGCGCTCTTCCTGCCGGCGGGGCCGATGCCCTCGGGCCTGCCCAATGACGAGAAATCCAAGGTTCGTCAACGCTTTGCCGCCGGCGAGATCGGGCGAGAGGAGCTGATGAAGGCCGAGATGGCCTCTTACCACGGGCCGGGCACCTGCACCTTCTACGGCACCGCGAACACCAACCAGATGCTGATGGAATTCATGGGCCTGCACCTGCCGGGGGCAAGCTTCGTGAACCCCAACACGCCGCTGCGCGATGCGCTGACGGTCGCGGGGGTCGCGCGCGCCGCCGCGATCACCGCGCTTGGCAATGCCTACACCCCGGCCTCCGAGGTGCTGGACGAGCGCGCCTTCGTCAACGGCATGGTCGGGCTGATGGCCACCGGCGGCTCGACCAATCTGGTGATCCACCTGCCGGCGATGGCCCGCGCTGCTGGGGTGATCCTGGACATCGAGGATTTCGCCGATATCTCGGCGGCCACCCCGCAGATGGCGAAGGTCTATCCCAACGGCCTGGCCGATGTGAACCATTTCCACGCAGCCGGGGGCCTGGCCTATATGATCGGCAATCTGCTGGACGCGGGCCTCCTGCATCCCGACACCAAGACCGTCGCGGGCGAAGGGCTGGCCCATTACACCCGCGAGCCGAAGCTTGCCGGCGGCCAATTGGCCTGGCACGCGGGCCCGACCACCAGCCTGAACGACAAGATCCTGCGCCCGGCCTCGGCGCCGTTCCAGCCCGAGGGCGGGTTGAAGCAGCTTTCGGGAAATCTGGGGCGCGGGGTGATCAAGGTCTCGGCCGTGGCGCCCGAACACCATGTGATCGAGGCGAAGGCCCGCATCTTCCACGACCAGTCACAGGTGAAGACCGCCTTCCAGGCGGGCGAATTCACCGAGGACACGATCGTGGTGGTGCGTTTCCAGGGCCCGCGCGCCAACGGGATGCCGGAACTCCACTCTCTCACCCCGATCCTCGCCGTGCTTCAGGACCGCGGGCTGAAGGTGGCGCTGGTGACCGATGGGCGGATGTCCGGCGCCTCGGGCAAGGTGCCCGCCGCGATCCATGTCAGCCCCGAAGCCGCGACCGGCGGCCCGATCGCCCGGCTGCGCGACGGCGACCGGCTGCGCCTCGATGCCACGGCGGGCAAGCTCGAGGTGCTGGAGGCCGATTTCGACAGCCGCACGCCGGTGACGGCGGATCTCTCCGCCCACCACTCCGGCCTCGGGCGCGAGATGTTCGAGAGCTTCCGCGCCAATGTCGGCCCGGCAACTGAGGGCGCCGGCGTGGTCATCTGATCCACCTCGGCACCCGGCCCCGGCCGCGTCAGTTTTCTTGCCTTCGGCGAGGATATTTTAACCAGAAAGAAAGGACTTCGGGAAAATTTGGGATCACGGTACAGGCGGGGACGCCGATGACCGTTCAGAGAGAAAGCGCCCTGCTCTCCCGGGTCCCTCGGGGGGTCGGGGCGCCGATCCCCTTCCCTTTCCATTCTTTCTGGCCCAAATATCCTCGCCGAAGGCCCCCGCCCGCGCAAGCCCGCACGATCCTTCGACGAAAGGCCCAGACATGACACCCCAAGACGCCTCACAACAGGCCGCCGAGATCTGCCGGCGCGCGCCCGTCATTCCCGTGCTGGTGATCGACGATCTTGCCCATGCCCGGCCGCTGGCCGAGGCGCTGATCGCCGGCGGCCTACCGGCGCTGGAGGTGACGCTGCGCACCCCCGTAGCCCTTGCAGCGATCGCCGAGATGGCGAAGGTGCCGGGCGGCATCGTTGGCGCCGGCACGCTGCTGAGCCCCGCCGATGTCACCGCCGCGAAGGCCGCCGGCGCGGTTTTCGGGGTCTCGCCCGGGGCGACGGAGCGGCTGCTTGACGCCTGCGAAGATGCCGATCTGCCGCTGCTGCCGGGGGCTGCCACCGCAAGCGAGGTGATGGCGCTTTATGAGCGCGGCTACAGCGTGCAGAAATTCTTTCCCGCCGAGGTGGCAGGCGGCGCGAAGGCGCTGAAGGCGTTGGGCGCGCCGATCCCGCAGGTGCGTTTCTGCCCTACCGGGGGCGTGGGCCCCGCCAATGTGCGCGCGTATCTGGCGCTGGAGAACGTGATCTGTGTCGGCGGCTCCTGGGTGGCGCCGAAGGAGATGATGCTGAAAGGCGATTGGGCCGGGATCGCCGCGCTGGCGCGCGAGGCTGCGCGCCTTCCGGCCTGATCCCTGCGCGGCGCCGATCCGCCCTCAGGCCGGATTGGGCGACCGCCCGGCGCGACCGCCACGGCGATGCGGTCGGGGCGTGTCCTTCAGCCCCTCGGTCAGCACCGTCGACATCGGGTGATCGGCCGCCTCCAGCCCATAGGTCGCGATCAGCACCCGGATCGCGTCATGCGGGTCGACCCCCGCCGCCAGACTCAGCGCCCAGTCGATGAAGATCGAGCGGCATTCGCCGTCGGTGATCCCCTCGATCCGGTAGCTTTCGCGCACCAAACCCTTCGGGTCCGCCAAGTCTAGTCCCATCATCCGCCGTCCCATCTGGTCCTCATCAATCATCATTTGCCCCTGACAAAGTCCGCGAGATAGCACGATCCGCCGCTTCCGTCCGCTCTGCCAGCGCCGCTGCAAGGTCGGATACCGACGCCACCCCGGTTTCGCGCGCCAGGAAGGCGCCGGCGCCCTCGCCGATCCGGTCGGGTTCGAGCGGGCGGTCGGTCAGCAGCCGGTGCGCCGCGGTGATCCGCCAGCACAGGCGATAGGCCGCCAGCAAGGCCGCCTCGTCGTCGGCATCCACAAGCCCCGCGCGCCGCGCCGCCGCGATCTGCGGCTCAACCCGCCGCGCCGGGCTGCCGGCGATCAACGCGCCCGTCTGCGCGGCCAGCTCGACCTCCATCATCCGGCCGGGGCCAAGCTTTGCCTCCCACGCGCCCTGGCCGGGCTTGGCCGCGCCCAGCCGGGCGCGCATGTCGGCCACATCGCGCCGCACCGCGCCGCCCTGCCCCTTCGCGGCCAGCAGGCTGCGGCGGAAGGCCTCGATATCCTCGCCCAGGCTTGCCTCGCCCGCGATCGGCCGGGCGCGGGTCAGGGCCAGATGTTCCCAGGTCCAGGCCGCGGTCTGCTGGTAGTCGCGAAAGGCCGCCCATGACGTCGCGACCGGTCCCTGCCGGCCAGAGGGGCGCAGCCGCATGTCGACCTCATAAAGCCGCCCCTCGGCCATCGGCGCGGTCAGCGCGGTCACCAGCGCCTGGGTGAGGCGGGCGTAATAGTGCCGCACCGCCAGCGGGCGGCGCCCGTCCGAGGCCTCGGCCCCGTCGGCGTCATAGATCACGATCAGATCGAGGTCCGAGGCCGCGTTCAGCCGCCCCGCGCCCAGGCTGCCCATCCCCAGCACCATTGCGCCCCGGCCCGGCGGCGCGCCATGCTTGGCCGCGAAATCGGCCACGCAAGCGGGCCAGACCGAGGCCACCACCGCCTCAGCCAGATCGGCATATTGCTTGCCGGCCTCGAAAGCGTCGATCAGCCCGCGCAGATGGTGCACGCCGACGCGGAAATGCCATTCCTTGGTCCAGCGGCGCGCGGCGTCAAGCTTGCGCTCATAATCGTCGATCCCGTCCAGCGCCTGCGACAGCTCTGCCCGCAGCGCCCCGGCGCCCGGCCAGGGGGCGAAGAAGCCGCCGCCCAGCACCGCATCCAGCACGCCCGCGTTGCGCGACAGATACACCGCCAGTTGCGGCGCCGTCGCGCAGATGTCGACGATCAGGTCGATCAGCGAGGGGTTGGCCTCGAACAGCGCGAACAGTTGCACCCCGGCGGGCAGCCCGGCGAGGAAGCCGTCAAAGGCGCGCAACGCCTCGGGGGTGTTGGCGGCCTGGGTCAGGCGCTGCAGGATCACCGGGCGCAGGCGGTCGAAGATCTGCACCGCGCGCGAAGAGCGCAGCGCCGGGTAATTGGACCAACCCTCGGCGACCTTGGCGCTTTCGGGGTCGAGCGGCGGCGCCTCGGCACCGTCGTCGGGGGCGAAAAAGCCCTCGGTCAGCGCATCGACCCGTTCCAGCCGCCCGCGCAGCAAGCTGCGGAAGCGGTCGGTGTCGCCCTCGCCGCACATCCGGGCGATGCGGTCGAAGCCCTCGGGATTGGCGGGCAGCAGATGGGTCTGGGCGTCCTGGACCATCTGCACCCGGTGTTCGATCTCGCGGTGGGCGCGGTACTGGGTGGCCAGGTCCTGGCCGTCGTCCGCCGGCACCCAGCCCGCCGCAATCAGCCGTGTCAGCCCCTCGACCGTGCCGCGCACGCGCAGGGCCGGGTCGCGGCCGCCGGCGATCAACTGGCGGGTCTGGGTGAAAAACTCAATCTCGCGGATGCCGCCGCGGCCAAGCTTCATGTCATGGCCTTCCAGCGCGATCGGTCCGGCCAGTCCCTTATGCGCGCGGATCCGCAGGCGCATGTCGTGAGCATCCTGAATGGCGACGAAATCCAGATGCTTGCGCCAGACGAACGGGGTCAGCGTGGTCAGGAACCGCGCCCCCGCCGCCAGATCGCCGCCGCAGGGCCGGGCCTTGATATAGGCCGCGCGTTCCCAGGTGCGCCCGACGCTTTCATAATAGCTTTCGGCGGCGGCCATCGACAGGCAGACCGGGGTGACCGAGGCGTCGGGACGCAGCCGCAGATCGGTGCGAAAGACATAGCCCCCGGGGGTGAGGTCCGACAGCAGCGCAGTCATCTTGCGGGTGACGCGGATGAAGGCGGCGCGGGCCTCTTGCGCGGCGGCCGCGTCGTCAAATCGGGTCTCGTCGTAAAGGCAGATCAGGTCGATGTCGGAGGAATAGTTCAGCTCTCCGGCGCCCATCTTGCCCATCGCCAGCGCCACCATCCCGGCGGCGGTGTCGGCATCCTGCGCGCGGGCGCCGGGGATCTTGTGGCGGCGGATCTCGTCGGCCACCAGGCGTTTCAGCGACAGGTCCACCGCGCGGTCGGCCAGCCGGGTCAGCGCGCCGGTCACATCCTCCTGCGCCCAGACGCCGCCCAGATCGGCCAAAGCCGCCAGCAGCGCGATCCGCCGCTTGGCGCGGCGCAGGGCCTCGGCCAGCGCATCGGTCGGCACCGGGTCGAGGGCCAGCAATTCGGCGTCCAGCGCCGCCTCGGGCCTGTCCTGAAGGGCGGCGCGGATCCAGTTTTCCTCTCGCGTGAGCAGGCCGCGCAGATAGGGGCTGCAACCGGCGGTGCCGGCGATCAACGCGCCTATCTCGGGGGGGAGGTCGGCGAATTGCGCCCGCGCCTCCTGCCCCGCCTGGGCGTCGAAGGGGATCGGACAGCGGGTAAGACGGGCGGCGAAAGTCATGCCGGCAAGATGGCGGCGGGTTGGGCCGGGGTCAATCGCGATCGCCGCGCCCCCCTTGCCATTCCGGCACCGAGCGGCGCGATCTCATTCAAACCGGAGCAGTCCCGCCCCGAGGGGTGTCCTGACTGAAGATATTGCGCCATCCATCCGCCCCGTCGCGCCAGATCGAGGCCGCATACATCACCTCTTCGCCCGTCCGACCGCGTCGCAGGAAATCCGCCCGATATGCGTGCAGCACCACACCCGGCCCAAGATCCAGCAATCGCGACCCGGAAAGCGCATAGCGCACGACCGTTGGGCCGTTCACAAGCTGTCCGACATGCTCGGCCTTGTCGGCGAAACCGGTGGTGTAGAGGCCGAGGAATCCGTCATCCAGAAGCTCCGCATCCACCGCCGCTTCGCCCGATACCAATGCATCCCAAACCCGGCGCTCCAGGCCGAGGATCGTGTCGAGGATCGTGTAGGAACCGCTCATCCGCCCTCCTAGGTGATCACGCCACCGTCACAGCTGGGCCGCGGGCGGTCAAGCAGGCCTTGCCATTCCGGCCCTGCCCCAACAATCTTGCGCCAAAGCAAGGAGACCGCAATGAGCAAAAGCCTGAAACGCGTGCGCGCCGCGCTGGAAGCCGCCGGGGTGACCTATGACCTGCGCGAGATGTCCGCGCCGACCCGCACCGCGCAGGAGGCCGCCGATGCCGCCGGATGCCATATCGACCAGATCGCCAAGGCGATCATCTTCCGCGGCGAAAGCTCGGGCCATGTGCGGCTGTTCCTGACTGCCGGCGGCAACCGCGTCAGCGCCGAAAAGGCCAGCGCGGTGGCGGGCGAGGCCCTCGGCAAGGCCGATGCCGAATTGATCCGCGCCGAGACCGGCTTTGCCATCGGCGGCGTCGCCCCGGTGGGCCATCTGAACCCGGTTCAGGCCTATCTGGACCCCCGATTGATGGAATTCGATCTGGTCTGGGCCGCCGCCGGCACCCCGCGCCATATCTTCTCGATCGCCCCGAATGCGCTGCACAGCCTTACCGGCGCGGCGATTTCCGACTTCACCGACTGACGCTAACCCTCTGGCCGGAAACCTTGATTCGCCTTCATGTAAAAATCATTCACATCGATACTTGAAAAAACCCGCGCCGCCTCCGATCTTGAGTATGTGAAACACATTCACATCCCTTTTGACGGAGTTCGCACATGACCGCCCTCACCGCCTGGCCCGGCCAGGCCCAGGACTGGCTCGACGAACGCGGCAAGGCCGCCTGGATCGCCGCCATGGTTCTTGGCTTCATCTTCTTCTGGCCCGTCGGCTTGGCCCTTCTGTTCTACATGATCTGGAGCAAACGCATGTTCACCGGTTCCTGCCGCCACCAACGCAGCCACGGCCGCCACCGCAACGGATTCGGGCACGGATTCGGATACGGTCGCAGCGATGGCATGCCCTCCTCAGGCAACAGCGCCTTTGACGCCTACAAGGCCGACACGCTGCGCCGACTGGAGGAAGAGCAAGAGGCATTCTCATCCTTCCTGCAGCGCCTGCGCGACGCCAAGGACAAGCAGGAATTCGACGCCTTCATGGATGACCGCGCCCGCGCCGCCCGCGACGAAAGCGGGGCGCCGGATACGCCCCCCGCCAACCCGGCCGCCTGAAACCGGCCGATCTCGGGGCAGGCCCTTCCCCGGCCCGCCCCGAGCGCCTATGTTTGCCCCATGACCTGGACCGATCCCTTCGCCCCCCGCCGGCCTGACGATACCGGCCTGCCCGATCCCGCCTTCAACGCGGGGTTCTATGCCGATGTCGCGCCCAAACGCCTGCTGGCCTGGGCGGTGGATACCGTGCTGATCGTGCTGGCGACGCTCGCCGTGGTGCTGCTGACGGCGCTGGTCGGCCTCTTCTTCCTGCCAATCATCTTCCTGACGATCAGCTTCCTTTACCGCTATGTCACGCTGGCGCGCGGCTCGGCCACCTGGGGGATGCGGCTGGCGGCGATCGAGTTCCGCACCCTTCAGGGCGCCCGCTTCGACAACGCCACCGCATTCGCCCATACGCTGGGCTATACGCTGTCGATTGCCTTCGTGCTGCCGCAACTGGCCTCGATCGCGCTGATGCTGACCACGCCGCGCGGCCAGGGGCTAAGCGATCTGGCGCTTGGCACCGCCGCCATCAACCGCGCCGCGCGCGACTGATCCGCAGCAAGGCCTGCGGGCGCCGCATGAGTATTTGGACCAAGATGAAGCCGGAACGCCTTTGCCTTCATCTTGGCGCGAATACCCCCCCGAGCTGTGGGGGTATGAAACCCCCGCCGGCAGAGCCCGCCCCCAAGCCACCCTTGTGAGTCGCACCAAAACCGCCTATCCCAGCGCGCTGAACCAAGAGGCCTGCCATGAAATTCCTCGATCTCTCCAAGGTCTACATCCGCTCGGGCGGCGGCGGCTCTGGCTGCGTCTCGTTTCGGCGCGAGAAATTCGTCGAATTCGGCGGCCCGAACGGTGGCGACGGCGGCAATGGCGGCTCGGTCTGGGCCGAGGCGGTCGACAACCTCAACACGCTGATCGACTTCCGCTACCAGCAGCATTTCTTCGCCAAGTCCGGCCAGGCCGGGATGGGCAGCCAGCGCACCGGCAAGACCGGCGACGACATCGTCCTGAAGGTGCCGACCGGGACCGAGATCCTTGACGAGGATCAGGAAACTGTAATCGCCGACCTGACCGAACCGGGCCAGCGCGTGCTGCTGGCACGCGGCGGCAACGGCGGCTGGGGCAACGTGCATTTCAAATCGGCCACCAACCAGGCACCGCGCAAGGCGAACCCGGGCCAGGAGGGGGTGGAGCGCACGCTCTGGCTGCGGCTGAAGCTGATCGCCGACGCGGGCCTTCTGGGCCTGCCGAACGCCGGCAAATCGACCTTCCTTGCCGCCACCTCGAACGCGCGGCCGAAGATCGCCGATTATCCCTTCACCACGCTGGTGCCGAACCTGGGCGTGGTCGGCGTCGATGGCCGCGAATTCGTCATCGCCGATATTCCGGGGCTGATCGAGGGCGCCTCCGAGGGCCGCGGCCTGGGCGATCTGTTCCTTGGCCATGTCGAGCGCTGCTCGGTGCTTTTGCACCTGGTTGACGCGACCTCGGAAACCCTGGTCGCGGATTGGCGCACCATCCTGGGAGAGTTGGAGGCCTATTCGCCCGAACTTGCCAAGAAGCCCCGGATCACCGCGCTGAACAAGATCGACGCGCTCGACGACGACACCCTGGCCGAGCGCCACGCCGCCCTGGCGGCGGCGCTGGCGGCCGAGGCCGAGGGCCCGCTGTTGCAGATGTCGGGCGTCACCGGCGCCGGCGTGACCGAGGTGCTGCGCGCGCTGCAGGCCCGCATCAGCCCCCGCCGCGCCGCGCCCGCTGAGGAAGAGGCGCCGTGGCGACCCTGACACCCGATCCGGCGCCCGATCTGGCCCCCAAACTGGCCCGCGCCAGGCGGCTGGTCATCAAGATCGGCTCGGCGCTGCTGGTCGACGGACGCGCCGACACGCGCGAGGCCGGGGGCCTGCGCGCCGACTGGCTGCGCGCCCTGGCCGAGGATGTGGCGATGCTGCGCGCCCGTGGCACCTCGGTCATCCTGGTCTCGTCGGGGTCGATCGCGCTGGGGCGGGGCGTGCTGCACCTGCCCGCGGGCGCCCTGCCACTCGAACAGAACCAGGCGGCGGCGGCGGTCGGCCAGATCCGTCTGGCCCGCGCCTATGAAGAGGCGCTCGCCCCGCATGGCATCACCGCCGCACAGGTGCTGATGACGCTGGAGGACACCGCCGACCGGCGCCGCTACCTCAACGCCCGCGCGACGCTGGAGACGCTGTTGTCGCTGGGCACCGTGCCGATCGTGAACGAGAACGACACCGTGGCCACCGATGAGATCCGCTTTGGCGACAACGACCGCCTTGCCGCGCAGATCGCGGTGACGGTGGGGGCCGATCAGCTGGTCCTCTTGTCCGATGTCGACGGGCTTTATACCGCCAACCCGATGACCGACCCCACCGCGCGCCACCTGCCGCTGATCACCGAGATCACGCCCGAGATCGAGGCGATGGCGGGCGATCCGGTCTCGGGCCTGTCGAAAGGCGGGATGAAGACCAAGCTGATGGCGGCGCGGGTGGCGGTGGCGGGCGGCTGCGCGATGGCGATCACTGCGGGCACGGTGCCGCGGCCCCTGAAGGCGGTCGAGGACGGCGCGCGCTGCACCTGGTTCCTGGCCCAGGACGATCCGCAAGCCGCCCGCAAACGCTGGATCGCGGCGATGAAGCCGCGCGGCAGCGTCACCGTCGACGCGGGCGCGGCGCTTGCGCTGGCGCGCGGCAAGTCACTGCTGCCGGCGGGCGTCACCGCGATCACCGGCCGTTTCGGGCGCGGCGAGCCGGTCACCATCCATGCCCCCGACGGCGCCACCATCGCCAAGGGCCTTGCCCGCTACACCGCCGACGAGGCGCGCCAACTGCTTGGCCACCGCTCGGACGAGATCGAGGCGCTCTTGGGCTATCCGGGCCGCGCCGCGCTGGTCCACCGCGATGACATGGTGGTGTGATCGCCCGCTTCGCGCTATAGCCGCGCCGGCAAGGGTTGAACGGACGGGACGCCTCCGGCGGGAGTATTTTTTCCAAGATGAAGATGGAAGAGGGCCTTGTCCTTCTTCTTGGGTAAAGTACTCCCTTCTTGGGTAAAGTGCTCTGGGGGGGTCAGGGGGGTGGCGCCCCCTTTGCGACGGCGGCAAGGATGAGTGGCATGACGGACATCGACGACATCGCGGGCCTGATGGCCGGGATCGGGGCGCGGGCGCGGGCCGCGGCGGCGGAGCTAGCCTTTGCCCCGGCAGCGGCGAAGCGCGCCGCACTGGAGGCCGCAGCCGAGGCGATCGACGCGCGCGCGGGCGAAATCGTCGCCGCGAATGAGCGCGACATGGATTTCGGCCGCAACAAGGGGCTGAGCCCGGCGATGCTGGACCGGCTGATGCTGGATCCGGCGCGCATCAAAGGCATCGCGGCGGGGCTGCGCGCGGTGGCCGCGCAGGACGATCCCGTGGGCGCCGTGATCGCCGAATGGGACATGCCCTCGGGGATCCACATCCGGCGGGTGCGCACGCCGCTGGGCGTCGTCGGCGTGATTTTCGAGAGCCGCCCCAATGTCACCGCCGATGCGGGTGCGCTGTGCCTCAAGGCCGGCAATGCGGCGATTCTGCGCGGCGGGTCGGAAAGCTTTCATTCCAGCCGGGCGATCCATGATTGCCTGGTCGAGGGGCTGCGCGCCGCCGGCCTGCCCGAGGAGGCGATCCAGCTGGTCCCCACCCGCGACCGCGCCGCGGTGACCGAGATGCTGAAGATGGTCGCGTTCATCGACGTGATCGTACCGCGCGGCGGCAAGGGGCTGGTGGGCCTGGTGCAGCGCGAGGCGCGGGTGCCGGTCTTTGCCCATCTCGAGGGCATCGTGCATGTCTATGTCGATGCCGCCGCCGATCCGCGCAAGGCCTTCGACGTGGTGCTGAACGCCAAGACCCGCCGCACCGGCATCTGCGGCGCCGCCGAATGCCTGCTGATCGACCGCCCCCTGGCACAAGGCCTGGGCGCCGATCTGATCGCCGCGCTGGTCGAGGCCGGGGTGCGCGTCCATGCAGACGCGGCGCTGTCTGCCCTGCCCGGCACCACGCCCGCGACCGAGGACGACTGGGGCCGCGAATATCTGGACATGGATATCGCGGCGAAGCTGGTCGACGGCGTCGATGGCGCGATCGAGCATATCCGGCGCTACGGATCCCACCATACCGACGCGATCCTGACCAGGGATGATGCCGTGGCCGAGCGCTTCTTCACCCGGCTCGATTCCGCGATCCTGATGCGCAACGCCTCGACCCAGTTCGCCGATGGCGGCGAGTTCGGCATGGGCGCCGAGATCGGCATCGCCACCGGCAAGATGCATGCCCGGGGCCCCGTGGGCGCCGAGCAGTTGACCAGTTTCAAATATCTGGTGACCGGAGACGGCACGGTGCGCGGTTAAGGCATTACCCGAAGAACGCGCCGCAACCTACCAGGACAGAAGGATTTCCTTGTCTTTCGTCTGCACCGAGATCCGGCGTCCCTGAGCTGCGGCCTCGGCCGGGGCTAGGGCGAATTGTGCCTGGGCGGGGGTGATCTGATGCTTGGCGCCATCGCCGCCCGCACCGCCGCCAAGCCGCGCCCAAAGCGGCGCCTCGACGCGCAGCTTGTCGTGGCTGGCCCGCGCGCTCCAGGCGCCGCCCTCGTAGCCCAGAACGACACGGCCGCCGAAGGCCAGCGCGCTTTCACAGCACAGCACGATCAGGAAGGCGAGCTTGGCCTCGGGCCGGGGAACCTCGTCCACGGCGGGCCATTCCAGTGTGAGCCGCCCGCCTCGGGTCAGATCGTCAAGGATGGTGGCGATCTCGGCCCGGCCCAGCCGGGCTTCGGCGCCGGCCAGACCGAAGGCGATGCGAAAGAAGCGGATGCGCGCCTTGGCGCTGGCCACGCTTTCCTCGATCAGCGCCAGTTCCGGCCCCACCGCGCCATTGGCTAACGCCAGCAGTTCCAGCCCGTTGGCGATGGCGCCCAACGGGCTGACCAGATCATGGCAGATGCGCGAGCCGACAAGTCCGGCAAGATCCTCGGGCGACATGGCGGAGACGACGGGAACGGCGGGATCGACAGTCATGCTGGCACCTCTTACAACGATATGGTCATGAACGGGTTAAACGATCTTTTCGAGCCGGGGATGCTGGTGCGCCACCCGGACAGGCCAGACTGGGGGCTGGGGCAGGTCCAATCCAGGATCGGCGACCGCATCACGGTGACCTTCGAGCATGCCGGAAAAGTGGTGATCGATGGCCGCCAAATACAACTTCTGCCTGAATTTCAGCGATGAATCAATCCTCTGGTAGAGTTGCGGCGCCTCTGCCCGCAGGCGCGCTTTTGGTTGCATCGCGGCCGCCCAGCGCCTACAACCCCGCGACACGCCCGGCCAAGCGCCGGCCCCCCTCTGCCGGAAACCCCATGCCGCAAGGCCGATGCCCCCGCAGCCCATGATCTCCGACGACACGCATTTCCAGCTGCGCCTTGCCCGCGATGAGGAGGATCTTCTCGCCGCGCAACGCCTGCGCTACCGTGTCTTCGTCGAGGAGCTGGGCGGATCTGGCAGCCTGGTCGATCACCAGCGGCGGCTGGAGCGCGACGCCTTCGACCCGGTCTTCGATCATCTGATCCTGGTCGACACGCGGCGCGACCGGGCGTCACTGGATCACGTCGTGGGGGTCTACCGGCTGCTGCGCAGCGATGTGGCCGGCGCGTTCGGGCGCTATTACTCGGAAACCGAATACGACCTGACGCCGTTGAAGGCCAGCGGCCGCAGGATGCTGGAACTCGGGCGTTCCTGCGTCGATGTGGATTATCGCGGCGGCACCGCGATGTATCACCTGTGGAACGGGCTGGCCGATTATGTGCTCGACCACCGGATTGAGCTGCTGTTCGGCGTGGCCAGCTTCCACGGCACCGATATCGGTGCGCTACGGATGCCGCTGGCCTATCTGCACCACCACCATCTGGCGCCCGAGTCGATCCGCGTGCGCGCCCAGCCTGCGCAGTTCCAGCGCATGGATCTGGTGGCCGAGGCCGATCTGGACCGCAAGGCGGCGATGGTCGGCACGCCGGCGCTGATCAAGGCCTATCTGCGGCTGGGAGGCTTCGTCGGCGAGGGCGCCGTCATCGACCACGAATTCAACACCACAGATGTCTGCCTGCTGATGGATACTGAAAAGATGTCGGCCCGCCACAAGGGTTTCTACACCCGCAAGCACGGAGCCAGGGCGTGACCTGGCGCGACGCGGACGACCTGCCCTGCGGGCCGATCGGGCCGGCGGGATGGCTGCGCGTGGCGCTGCGTGGCACGGTTCTGGCGCTGGTCATCTATGGCGGGCTGGCGCTGCTGCTGGTGCTGCGGCTGGTCGAGCGGCCCCTGTGCGGGATGACCCGGCCCTGGACGCCGCATATCACCCAGGCGGTCTGCCGCGCCGCGCTGTGCATTCTGGGCCTGCGGTTCAGCACGCAGGGCAAGGCGATGCGGCAGAAGGGGGCGGTGGTGGCCAACCATGGCTCCTGGCTGGACATCTTCACGCTGAACGCGGCGCAGCGGATCTATTTCGTGTCGAAATCCGAAGTGGCGCGCTGGCCCTTCATCGGCTGGCTGGCGCGCGCCACCGGCACCGTGTTCATCAACCGCCGCGGGCGCGAGGCCAGGGCGCAGAAGGAAATCTTCGAGGCCCGGCTGCGCCACGGCCACAAGCTGATGTTCTTTCCGGAAGGGACCAGCACCGACGCGGTCCGGGTTCTGCCTTTCAAGTCAACGCTTTTTGAGGCGTTCTTCACTCATGGGCTGGAACAGGTCCTGCATCTTCAGCCGGTCACGGTGATCTATCACGCGCCGCCGGGCGAGGATCCCCGTTTCTATGGCTGGTGGGGCGACATGGCATTCGGGCCGCATCTGTTGAAGGTGCTGGCCGCCCCGCGTCAGGGCCGGGTCGAGGTGGTGTTCCACCCGCCGGTCCCGGTCGACGCCTTCGCCGGCCGCAAGGCACTGTCGGCGCATTGCGAGCGGCTGGTGCAGGCGGCCTTTCCTCAGGACCGCCTGCTACAGGATCGCAGCACCTCGATGGCGGCCGGCGCCGAGGGCGTATTTGGGGAACAATGAAAGCAGGCCCGGTTGGCGCGCCATTGGCCCTCCCCGTCCGCGCCCGTCAGTCTAGCCCCGTCAGCCCATGGCCGCGGTCAGGTCCTTGAGCGCCGCCAGCGGGTCTTCGGCGCGCCAGATCTCTTCGCCGAAAGCGAAAAAATCGGTGACCGGGGCGAGGGCCGCGACGCGTTCGGGGGTCAGCGCGCCTTCGGCGACCACGGGGATCTCGATCATCTCGGACCACCAGGCGAAAAGTTCGTCCTGCGCCTGGCTGCCATCGTCCAGGGGCGAGTCGCCGACCGGGCCGAAGGCGACGTAATCAGCGCCCGCCTCGGCCGCGTTGATGCCGTCGTGGCGCAGGGTGCCGCAATAGGCGCCGACGATCGCGTCATCGCCCAGTTCCTTGCGGGCCTTGCGCACATTGCGCGCGCCGTCGGGCAGATGCACCCCGTCAAGCCCGTGGCGCGCCGCCAGCAGGAAATGCCGGTCGATCACCAAAGCCACGTCGCGGGCATGGGCGACGGCGCGCACCGCGTCCGCCGCGCGGCCCAGCTCGGATTCGTCGCTGGTGGCGAGGGTGAGGCGCAGACAGGCGAATTCGGCCCCGTCGAGGACGCGGGCCAATTGGTCGGGGAATTCCGCGAGCGACAGCGCCGGCGGGGTGATCAGGTAAAGCTGCGGGCGATCGGGATCGGCCATGGGAAACCTCTTTCCGGGATTCTCGCCCCTTAGCGGGTTTTGCGACGCTTGGCTACCGGGTGCAGGCATGGTCGCGCCGTCATCCCCGCTTCGCGCCGCTTGCCGGCCCTCGCGCGCCACGCTATAGCGCGGCCATGCTGGACCTCACCAATCGCCCCGCCCTGCCCCCGGAAATCGGCCGCCGCCGCACCTTTGCGATCATCTCGCATCCGGATGCCGGCAAGACCACGCTGACCGAGAAGTTCCTGCTGTACGGTGGCGCGATCCAGATGGCCGGTCAGGTCCGCGCCAAGGGCGAGGCGCGGCGCACGCGCTCGGACTTCATGAAGATGGAGCAGGACCGGGGGATTTCGGTCTCGGCCTCGGCGATGTCGTTCGATTTCCATTCGGGCGCGCGCAACTTCCGCTTCAATCTGGTCGACACGCCCGGCCACTCGGATTTCTCGGAAGACACCTACCGCACGCTGACGGCGGTGGATGCGGCGGTGATGGTGATCGACGGCGCCAAGGGGGTGGAAAGCCAGACCCGCAAGCTGTTTGAGGTCTGCCGGCTGCGCGATCTGCCGATTCTGACCTTCTGCAACAAGATGGACCGCGAAAGCCGCGACACCTTCGAGATCATCGACGAGATCCAGGAGAATCTGGCAATCGATGTCTCGCCGGCAAGCTGGCCGATCGGCGTCGGGCGCGAATTTCTGGGCTGTTACGACATGTTGCGCAACCGGCTGGAGCTGATGGACCGGGCCGACCGCAACAAGGTGGCGGAATCGATCAAGATCGAGGGGTTGGATGACCCGAAGCTTGCCGATCACGTGCCCGCCGATCTGCTGGCGAAGCTGCGCGAAGAGGTCGAGATGGCGCGCGAACTGCTGCCCGCCTTCAACGCGCAAAGTTTCCTCGAAGGGCATATGACGCCGATCTGGTTCGGCTCGGCGATCAATTCCTTCGGCGTGAAGGAGCTGATGGACGGGCTGGCGAATTACGGACCGCCCCCGCAGATCCAGAAGACGGACAGCCGCCAGATCGCGCCCGAGGAGGACAAGGTTACCGGCTTCGTCTTCAAGGTGCAGGCCAACATGGACCCAAAGCACCGCGACCGGGTGGCCTTTGTGCGCCTCGCCTCGGGGCATTTCGAGCGCGGCATGAAGCTGACCCATGTGCGCACCAAGAAGCCGATGGCGGTGTCGAACCCGGTGCTGTTCCTGGCCGCCGACCGCGAACTGGCGGAAGAGGCCTGGGCGGGCGACATCATCGGCATCCCGAACCACGGGCAACTTCGCATCGGCGACGCGCTGACCGAGGGCGAGGCGCTGCGCTTCACCGGCATCCCGTCCTTCGCGCCGGAACTGCTGCAAGGCATCCGGGCGACCGATCCGATGAAGGCCAAGCATCTGGAAAAGGCGCTGATGCAATTCGCCGAGGAAGGTGCGGCCAAGGTGTTCAAGCCGATGATCGGGTCGGGCTTCATCGTCGGCGTGGTGGGGGCGCTGCAATTCGACGTGCTGGCCAGCCGGATCGAGCAGGAATATTCGCTGCCGGTGCGCTTCGAGGTGTCGCAATTCACCTCGGCCCGCTGGGTGACCGGACCGAAGGCCGAGCTGGAGAAGTTCACCAATGTGAACAAGGGCCATATCGGCACCGATCATGACGGCGACATCGTCTATCTCACGCGCCTGCAATGGGATATCGACCGGATTGAGCGCGACTACCCGGCGCTGACGCTGACCGCGACCAAGGAGATGATGGTCTAGCGCGGGCTTCCCCTTTCCCTTCGCCCGCATCCGGCCCATGTTCGTTTCCGGGGAAGGGAGGACATCATGCTCCGCGTGAACACCTGGCTTGGCCATGCCATCGCGCGCTACCTGCAGGTGCCGTCGCGCGATTACGTGCCCTTCAATGTCACCCCCGTCAGCCGGCTGCGCGCCGCGCTGGTGCCGGGCGATGTGCTGCTGGTCGAGGGCAATCTGCGGATCTCGCGCGCGATCAAATATCTGACCCATTCGACCTGGTCCCATGCCGCCTTTTACACCGGCGGCCCGCCGGGGGCGGAACTGATCGAGGCCGACCTGACCGAGGGCGTGCACCGCGTCGGGCTGTCGGAATACGGCCAGCTCAACACCCGCATCTGCCGCCCGGTGCGGCTGTTGCCCGAGGATCTGGCCCATGTGATCGACTATATGGAGGCAAGCCTGGGGCGCAGCTACGATCTGAAGAACGTGATCGACCTGGCGCGCTATCTGTTTCCGATGCCGCCGGTTCCGGCGCATTTCCGGCGCCGGATGCTGGCGCTGGGCTCGGGCGATCCGACGCGGGCGATCTGCTCGACCCTGATCGCCGAGGCCTTTCAGGCGGTGCGCTACCCGATCCTGCCCGAAAAGCATTACATCACCGACGGCGCGGCGCGGCGCGAATTGCTGCACATCCGGCACCATTCGCTGTTCACCCCGCGC
The DNA here is from genome assembly GCA_913064775.1 of uncultured Albidovulum sp. Lineage (GTDB taxonomy): Bacteria > Pseudomonadota > Alphaproteobacteria > Rhodobacterales > Rhodobacteraceae > Acidimangrovimonas. The sequence continues at coordinate 39,644 of CAJYAD010000004.1, forward strand.
GATTTCGACCTGTCGCCCTATTTCGAGGTGATCAAGCCGACCCTTGCGCGGGGGTTCGACTACCGCGACGTGGAATGGGACGGCGATTCGCCCGGCTAGGCCCGCGCCGCCATATAGGCGGCCAGCCGGCGCAGGCCTTCCTCGATATCCGCCGTGGCCTGCGCGTAGGAAAACCGCAAGCTGCGCGCCCCCCGCGCCGGATCGAAATCGAGCCCCGGGGTGACGGCGACGCCGGTCTCGCGCAGCAGCTCGGCCGCGAAGGCCAGCGAATCGTCGGTCAGGTCCGAGACATCCGCATAGACGTAGAAGGCCCCGTCCGGCGGCGCGATCCGGGTGAAACCGGCCTTGGGCAGCCCGTCGAGCATCAGCGCGCGGTTGCGCGCATAGACGGCAAGGTTCGCCTCCATCTCATCGATGCTTTCCAGCGCCCCCAGCGCCGCCACCTGGCTGGCGTGCGGCGGGCAGATGAACAAGTTCTGTGCCAACCGCTCGATCCCGCGCACATGGGATTCGGGCACCACCATCCAGCCGATGCGCCAGCCGGTCATCGAGAAGTACTTGGAGAAGGAGTTGATCACGAACAGGTCATCCGAAATTTCCAGCGCCGAGACCGCCCGCGCGCCGTATTGAATGCCGTGATAGATCTCGTCCGAGACGAAGCTGATGTCGCGGTCGCCGCAATGGCTGATCAGCGCCGCCAGCGCGGCGCGGTCCAGCATGGTCCCCGACGGATTGCCCGGCGAGGCGACGATCATCCCGTCCAGCGCGCCCGCCGCTTCCAGATCGGCGGGGACCGGCTGAAAGCGGTGCTGTTCGGCGCAAGGCAGGCCCACCGGCGTCAGCGACAGCGCCTTCAGGATCTGCCGGTACGAGGGATAGCCCGGCTCTCCCAGCCCCACCCGGTCGCCCGCGTCAAAGAGCGCGGTGAAGGCCAGCACGAACCCCGCCGACGACCCCGAGGTGACGACCACGCGGCCGGGATCCAGATCCACCCCGTACCAGCGCGCGTAAAGTCCGGCGATGGCGGCGCGCAGTTCGGGCAGGCCAAGGGCGACGGTATAGCCCAGCGGACCAGCCTCCATCGCCCGCGTCAGCCGCGCCCGGGCCCCGGCGGGGGCCGAGGTGCCGGGCTGGCCTACCTCCATGTGGATGATGTCGCGGCCTGCGGCCTCGGCGGCACGGGCCTGTTCCATCACATCCATCACGATAAACGGGTCTACCGCCCCGCGCGCCGACATCTTCATGGGCTACCTCCGTTTCGGCCGTTGTCGCGGCGCGGACAGCGAAGGTCAACCCGGCCTCGGCGCCGGGGGTTTCACACCCCCGGACCCCCGTGGAGTATTTTTACCAAGCTGAAAGCAAAGAATGCGCCATCGCTTTCATTGTTCGACAAATACGCCGGGGGTGCAGGGGGCAGAGCCCCCGCGCGACGCCGCCGCGAACACGCGCGCCTCACCGACGATCACACCGACGTGTAGATGCTTGATCCCTCTTTATCGCGGCGGTGGTTGGAGTATGAGCAGCTTTGCATCCGGGGCGTCCGGGGTGGCCCGCTGGTTCGGGCCACGGACTCGGGCCGCCGCGACGGATGTGCTGCCCGCTGCCGATGGCCGGGCTTTTTGGAGCTACGCAATGCGTAAAGTTCTGCTTCCCCTTGCCACGATCGCGGCCCTCGGCTTCGCCGGTGTCGCCATCGCCAAGACCGAAACCACGAAGGGCGACGTCAAAGCCTTCAACGCCAAGGCCCATGCGCTGACGCTGGCTGACGGGACGAAATTCCATCTCAATCAGCGCTACAAGCCGCACGCCTTCAAGGCCGGCGAGAAAGTCGAAGTGAAATGGGAGATGAAGGGCAAGACCCACGAGGCCCTGCACGTCTACGCCCTCAAGTCGGCGCCGATGAAGAAGAAAGCGCCGGCGGCGAAGAAGGGCTGAGGCCTTTCCCAATGTCGCTTTCGGACGGGGGCCCTTGTGCCCCCGTTTCTTATTGCGCGCCGCGCCCGCGTCACCCGGCGATGCGCTCCGGGATGCGGGCCCAGCTGCGGATGCCGTGGTGGAGTGAGCGGCAATGAGGAAACGCTCCGGGGGAGCGTTTCAGCCGCGAACGGGCGAAGCCCGCCATGTTTCCACCGGCCCGGCGCGCCCGCGTCACCCGGCGATGCGGTCCAGAATGCGGGCCCAGCTGCGGATGCCGTGGTGGAAACTCGCCAGATCGTATTTCTCGTTCGGCGAATGGATCTGGTCATCGTCGCGGCCAAAGCCGATCAGCATCGCATCCATTCCCAGAATTTCCTGGAAGAACCCCGCGATCGGGATCGAGCCGCCGCAACCGACATAGGCCGCAGGCACGCCCCATTCCTCGGACAGCGCCTGACGCGCGGCCTCGAAGGCGGGGCTAGTGATCGCCATGGTCGCGGCGGGGCTGCCCTCGGGCTCGGACCAGATCAGTTCGCAATCCTCGGGCAGCTGGTCCTCGATCCATTTGCGAAAGGCCGACAGGATCTTTTCCGGATCCTGGCGCGACACCAGCCGAAAGCTGACCTTGGCATGCGCCTCGGCCGGCAGCACGGTCTTGAAACCCGCGCCGGTATAGCCGCCCCAGATGCCATTGATCTCGGCCGTGGGGCGCGACCAGATCATTTCCAGCGGGGTGCGCCCGACCTCGCCCGCCGGGTCCGACAGGCCGACGCCGCCCAGGAAGGCCGCGTGATCGAAGGCCAGTGCCTGCCACTGGGCGCGCACCGCGTCGGGCAACTCGTCGACATCGTCGTAGAAGCCCGGCACCTGACAGCGGCCCTGATCGTCGACCAGCCCGCCCAGGATCCGCGTCAGCACCCGGATCGGGTTCCGCGCAACCCCGCCATACATGCCCGAATGCAGATCGCGGCTGGCCGCCTTGATGGAGAATTCCACCTTGGCGAGGCCCCGCAGCATGGTGGTGATCGCGGGGATCATCGATTCGAAAAGCCCGGTGTCGCAGATCAGCGCCAGATCGGCCTTCAGCTCCTCTCCGTGCTCCTCCAGATAGGGGATCATCGAGGGCGACCCCGATTCCTCCTCGCCCTCGAAGAACAGGGTCAGGTTGCCGGGCAGCGTGCCGTGAACCTCCTTCCAGGCGCGGCAGGCCTCTATGAAGGTCATCAGCTGGCCCTTGTCGTCCGAGGCGCCACGCGCGCGGATCACCTTGCCGTTCGGCCCGTCCTGCAATTCGGGATCGAACGGGTCGCGGTCCCACAGCGACAGCGGATCGACCGGCTGCACGTCGTAATGGCCGTAGAACAGGATATGCGGCCCCGCGCCGCGGTGGTGCGCCACCACCATCGGATGGCCGCTGGTCGGGCGGGCGCTGGCCTCGAACCCCAGGGCGCTCAGCTCCTGAACCAGCCAGTCAGCGGCGCGGGCGGTGTCGGCCTTGTAGGCCGGATCGGTGGAAATCGACGGGATGCGCAGCAGCGCCATCAGCCGCTCGACCGCCTCGGGCAGGGTTTCGTCGATCCGCGAAAGGACCTTGTCGATGGGCATCAACGCCTCCTGTCTGTCTGTGTCGCGCGAACCCTAGCACCGGGCAAGGCACTGTCCAGAGCCCGCACGGCTCCGCCCACCCCGGCCATCCTCCCTCGAAACGGCCGAAGCAGCGCCTCGTTGCCGGGGCCCCGGGGCAGGGACATGCTCCTTACATTCTTTCTGGCCCAAATATCCCGGGGGCGCAGGGGGCAGCGCCCCCGCCGCTGACCTCGCAACGCCCCGGGGGGGCTGTTGTTTCCGCGCCGACTCGGCCTACACTTGAGGCAGCAAAACGGAGGCCGGCATGCGCTACGCGATCTTCACCCTGGTTCTGGCCCTGGCGGCCCCGCTCGCCGGCGGGGCGTCAGCGGCGCCCCTGCACGGCAAGGCGGCGGCGAAACAGCTCTATGCCCCCCAGGGCGCCCAGGTTCAGGTGCTGAAGGTGAAGGGGCTGACGGCCAAGGACGCACGGATCCTGCAGCAGGTCGGCGCCACACAGAAATATTACGGCGCAATCGCGTTTTCGCCCGGCGACGGGCTGGTCGATGCCGCCACCGTCGCCGCCGCCAATTACCATTCCATCGACGCCGCTGAACGCTCGGCCCTGAAGGCCTGCGACGCGCGGCGCAGCGCCAAGGCGCCCTGCGTCATCGCCGCCCGGATCGAACCCAAGGGCTACCGCCCCGGCCGCGCGCTCGGCCTGTCGTCGGAGGCCACCGAGATCTTCGACAAGGTCTATCTCAAGCAGCACGACCCGAAAGCGATGGCGATTTCGCGCGCAACCGGGCTTTACGGCGTCGCTCAAGGCCGCAATGCTGAAAGTCGGGCGCTTGAAACCTGCCGCGCCAAGGCCGAAAAAGGGGCAAAGTCAGCCAAGACACCCGGCGATTGCACGATTGTGATCGCCGATTGAGGCGCATTTACCGGGTCTTCACGCGCTAAGCGGCATTTTGTACACTGGCCAGCGCGGAATTTGATGAATATCAAGGCGCCACGCAAAAAGGACCGATAGGCCCACACCCAGCCGTACAGGACAGCAGTACCGGGCAAGGGAGACGACGATGGACTATTCGAAGGCACTCGATGGGGCCCTGCAGGCCCTGCATGACGAGGGGCGCTACCGCGTCTTCATCGACATCGCCCGCGAGAAAGGCGCCTTTCCCAAGGCCTGCTGGACCCGCCCCGACGGGTCGAAGAAGGACATCACCATCTGGTGCGGCAACGATTACCTCGGGATGGGCCAGAACCCGGTCGTGCTGGCGGCGATGCGCGAGGCGCTGGATGCCACCGGCGCGGGATCGGGCGGGACGCGCAACATCTCGGGCACCACGGTCTATCACAAGCGGCTGGAGGCCGAGCTGGCGGATCTGCACGGCAAGGAGGCCGCGCTGGTGTTCTCGTCGGCCTATATCGCCAATGACGCGACGCTTTCCACCCTGCCAAAGCTGTTTCCCGGGCTGATCATCTATTCGGACGAACTCAACCACGCCTCGATGATCGAAGGCATCCGCCGCAACGGCGGCGCCAAGCGGATCTTCAAGCACAACGATATCAACGACCTGCGTGCCAAGCTGGAAGCCGATGATCCGGCGGCGCCGAAGCTGATCGCGTTTGAATCGATCTATTCGATGGATGGCGATTTCGGACCCGTAGAGGCGATCCTGGACCTGGCGCAGGAATTCAACGCGCTGACCTATATCGACGAGGTCCACGCCGTCGGCATGTACGGCCCCCGCGGCGCCGGCGTGGCCGAACGTGACGGGCTGATGGGCCGGATCGACATCATCAACGGCACCCTGGGCAAGGCCTTCGGTGTGTTCGGCGGCTATATCGCGGCCAGCGCGAAAATGGTCGACGCGGTGCGGTCTTACGCGCCGGGCTTCATCTTCACCACCTCGCTGCCGCCGGCCATCGCCGCTGGCGCCGCGGCCTCGATCGCCTTCCTGAAATCGGCCGACGGCCAGAAGCTGCGCGATGCCCAGCAAATGCATGCCAGAATCCTCAAGACACGGCTGAAGGCGCTGGGCATGCCGACCATCGACCACGGCAGCCATATCGTGCCGGTGCATGTGGGCGACCCGGTGCATTGCAAGCAACTGTCTGATCTTTTGCTTGAGGAATTCGGGATCTACGTCCAGCCGATCAACTTCCCCACCGTGCCGCGCGGCACCGAACGGCTGCGCTTCACCCCCTCGCCGGTACACGACCCGCGTGAAATCGACCAGTTGGTGCGCGCGATGGATGCGCTGTGGGCCCGCTGTGCGCTAAATCGCGCCGACATGACCGGCTAAGACCCCATTGCTAGTGTTAAACTACCTTACCTGTGGTAGACTGGATCACAATAGCTCGACTGGGGATGAGTCGGGCGGGATGAGTCGGGCGGGTAGGCACAACCTAGACGTGGTATCCCCGCAGGCTGATCTGGCTTTGAGGCAGACTTAGAGCACTTCCTGAAGGACGTGCAGGCAGGCAGGCATGGGGCAGGTTGTATGATCGGGCGAAGGGGAACTCCTTCGACGGGAGACGAGATAAAGCCCAAGGGGTTCGATGATTTCGAACTGCGCTTGGGCGATGTCATGCGCGGAGAACGCGCGACACTCGGCAAGTCGCTCCTCGATGTTCAGCGTGAATTGAAGATCAAGGCGACCTATGTCGCGGCGATCGAGAATTGCGATGTCTCTGCCTTCGAGACGCCGGGCTTTGTCGCGGGCTATGTGCGGTCTTACGCGCGCTATCTGGGCATGGATCCGGAATGGGCCTATGGCCGGTTCTGCGACGAGGCCGACTTTTCCGTCGCCCATGGCCTTTCCGGCGCGGCCGGCGGCAAGGCCGCGCCCGCAAACGGCGGTGCGCCGGGCTGGGGTGCGAAGGTCGCGAATTCCAATGCCGGGTCCAGGACCGGTGGCAAGAAGACCGGCGGCAAGAAATTGCCCGGGCCGCTGGGCAGCTTCGGGCTGGGTGGGCGCGGGGCGTCGAAGGACGGCGCGAAATCTGCGCGCACCGCGCCGCAGGCCAAGCGCATGGGCCACCGCGATCCGCTGGCCAATCCCAACGCCACGTTCGTGCCGCGCTCTCCCGCGCTGCTCACCGAATTTGAACCCCGCGCACTGGGCTCGCTTGCCGTGCTGATCGCGCTGATCGCGGGGCTGGGCTATGGCGGCTGGACGGTGTTGCAGCAGGTGCAGCGCGTGCAGCTTGCCCCGGTCGATCAGGCGCCCGGCGCGGTGGCCGATCTGGACCCGCTGGCCAATGTCGCCGCCGCCCCGGACCAGCCCCAGGGCAAGACCGCCGACGTGACCGTGCCCTCGAGCGACCAGATGGACAGGCTTTACCGTCCGCAGGCGCTGCAGGTGCCGGTGATGGTGGCCCGCGACGGCCCGATCGCGGCAATCAAGCCCGGCTCCTTGGGTGCGCTCTCGGCCTCGGCGGATGATTCCGCGATGGACCTGGCCGATGGCGCCTCTTCCACGCAGATCGGCAACGGCCCGGATGCCGTCGCGGCCGCGGCCAATGCCGCGGTGGCCTCGCTTGCTGCGGGTGCTACGGCGGGCGACGGGCAGGTCAAGGTGGTCGCCGATGCCGCCCCCGCCGTGCAGCTGCTTGCGGTACGCCCGGCCTGGGTGCGGGTGCGCGCCGCTGATGGCACCATCCTGTTCGAGAAGATCCTCGACGCGGGCGAGCGCTACACCGTGCCCCAGAACGCCGAACCGGCGACCCTGCGGGCGGGCAATTCCGGCGCGGTCTATTTCATCCTCAACGGCAAGGCCTATGGTCCGGCCGCACCGGGTGCGCAGGTGGTCAAGAAGCTGACGCTGACGGCGAGCAGCCTGGAAGGCCAGTACAAGATCGCCGACCTCACGCGGAACCCGGATCTTGCCGGCGCCGTCGCGGTGGCCCAGGCGCAGCCGCAAAAGGTGCCGGGGCAGCCCTCTCAGTAAGGGGGGTGCCCCGGGATCTCGCCGCAGGACCGCAGCGCCCCTCGGGTGGGCGGGCGGTTCGGACGCATTTTCGCCAGGTAGAAGCGCAAGTGGGTTGGCTGGCCGGTTGATGGTGCCGCTCAGGCAGGCTATCTGAAGGGGGCAGCGCCGCCGCCATTGCAGGAGCCCGTCATGAGCCACAATCCCGTCCGCCCCTGGCGCGACATCGCGCGCCGCAAGTCACGTCAGATCATGGTGGGCAATGTTGCCGTGGGGGGCGACGCGCCGATCTCGGTGCAGACCATGACCAACACCATCACCTCCGACGTGAAGGCGACGGTCGAGCAGATCCAACGCTGTGCCGCCGCCGGCGCCGATATCGTGCGGGTCTCGACCCCGGATGAGGCCTCGACCCGGGCGCTGCGCGCGATCGTCGCCGAAAGCCCGGTGCCGATCGTCGCCGACATCCATTTCCACTACAAGCGCGCCATCGAGGCCGCCGAGGCGGGCGCCGCCTGCCTGCGCATCAACCCCGGCAATATCGGCGACGCGCGGCGCGTGAAAGAGGTCATCAAGGCCGCACGCGACCACGACTGTTCGATCCGCATCGGCGTGAACGCCGGCAGCCTGGAGCGCCACCTGCTGGAGAAATACGCCGAGCCCTGCCCCGAGGCGATGGTGGAATCGGGCCTCGACCACATCAAGATCCTGCAAGACAACGATTTCCACAACTTCAAGATTTCGGTGAAGGCCTCGGACGTGTTCCTCGCCGCCGCCGCCTATCAGCAGCTGGCCGATGCCACCGACGCCCCGATCCATCTGGGCATCACCGAGGCCGGCGGGATGCTGTCAGGCACGGTGAAATCGGCGATCGGGCTGGGCAACCTGCTGTGGATGGGGATCGGCGACACGATCCGCGTCTCGCTGTCCGCCGATCCGGTGGAAGAGGTGAAGGTGGGCTTCGAGATCCTGAAATCTCTGGGGCTGCGCCACCGCGGCGTCACCATCATCTCCTGCCCCTCCTGCGCGCGGCAGGGGTTTGACGTGATCAAGACGGTGGCCGAGATCGAGGACCGGCTGGCCCATGTCACCACCTCGATGAGCCTGTCGATCATCGGTTGCGTGGTGAACGGCCCGGGCGAGGCGCTGATGACGGATGTAGGCTTTACCGGCGGCGGCGCGGGCAGCGGCATGGTCTATCTGGCCGGCAAGCAGAGCCACAAGATGTCGAACGCCCGGATGGTCGACCAGATCGTCGAGCTGGTCGAGGCCCGCGCCGCCGAGATCGAGGCCGAAGCGGCCGCCGAGGCCGAAGCGGCTGCGGATCCGGCCACAAAGGTTCCGGAAAAAACCTCTCTCTGACACAGCATTTCACGCCCGAAGGCGGGAACCTGCCGGGCCCTCCCCGGCGGGGACGGCGGTTTGGCGCCGATCCGCCGGTGACCGGTCGCTGGCCCGGACCCCTGAACGCGTATCAGCGGTTGTTGCGGCATCGGGGCGCGGATGTTCCGCCGCCTGAAACGGAGGATGCTTATTATGTCCACGATGTCCAAAAAGAATATCCTGCTCGCCACCGCCGCCGCGTCGGCCCTGGCCCTGTCGGGTCTGTCGGCGGCTTATGCCGAGACGGTGAATATCACCCAGCATGCCGACGGCTCGACCACCGCGCGCAGCGTCAGCGAGGACGGCTCGGTCACCACCACGACCACCACCCGCGCCATGGTGGTGAACCCCTCGGTGATCATGACCGGCCCGGGCACCACCTACACCCAGCTGGAAACCGTGCCCTCGAACGCCGATTTGGCGCTGCAAGGCTGCCTGGCCAGCAATGATTGGTGCGAGGTCTCCTATGGCGGCCGGACCGGCTGGGTCTCGGCCCAGAACATCCAGGTGATGTCGGACGGTCAGGCCTATGCGGTGGGCCAGGCGCCCTCGAAGGTGCGGATCGAGACGCTGCAGTACAACAAGAAGCGCGTGCGCAACGATGCCGCCGCCGGAGCGATGGCCGGCGCGGTGACCGGCGCCGCGGTTGGCGGGCCTGTCGGAGCGGCCGTGGGCGGGTTGGTCGGCGCCGCGACCGGCGCGTTGGCGACCGGGCCGGACAAGACGGTGACCACCTACATCACTCAGCACCCGGTGCCGGCGGCGCAGATCACGGGCACCATCCGCGAGGGCGTGGAAGTGCCCCCCGGCGTCATCCTGACGCCGGTGCCGCAGTCGAACTACTCCTATTTCTACGACAACGGGCGGCCGGTCGTGGTCAACCCGCAGACCCGCACCGTGGTGCGCGTGATCCACTGATCCGCGCCTGAGGCGAGACGCAGGAGGGGGCCTTTCGAGGCCCCCTTTTTTCGTGCCGAAACGGGGGTTTCACACCCCCGTACCCCCGTGGGATATTTGTGCCAGAAAGAAAGCAAAGAGCCCTCCTCGGCTTTCTTTCTGGCACAAATATCCCGGGGGTGCAGGGGGCAGAGCCCCCGCCGCCGACCCCGCAACCGCGCCCGGCCTCAGCCGTCTTCGCGCCGGGTCTGGGCGACCAGATCCTGCAATTGCGCATAGGGCACATAGCCGCGCAGCAGCTGGTCCCCCAGCACGAAAGTGGGGGTGCCGTTGATCTGCATCCGATCCGCCAGCGCGCTGTTGCGGGCCAGGATGTGGGACACCGAGGGCCCCTCCATCGCCGGTTTCACCGCGTCGAAATCGACGCCGATCTTCTGCGACAGACGGGTCAGCACAGCATCGTTGAGCGGGCCGTTCAGCACCATCAGCGCGTCATGGGCCTTGGCATAGGCCGCATCCCCCGCCACCTGGCGCACCGCCAGCGCATAGCGCGCGCCGGTCACCGATTCCGGCGTCAGGATCGGCAGTTCCTTGACGATGAAGCGGATCCTGCCGTCGGCCTTCAGCATCCGCGCGATGTCGGGGAAGGCCTTGCGGCAATAGCCGCAGCGGTAATCCATGAACTCGACCAGGGTCACGTTGCCCTCGGGATTGCCGCCGACCCAGGAGGTGGGATCGTCGAAGATCGCCTTCGCATTGGCCTTGATCAGGGTCGCGTCGCTGGCGGCCTGGGCCTCGGCCTGGCGCGATTGCAGCTTGTCGATCGCCTCGACCAGCACCTCGGGATGATCCATCAGATAGGCCCGCACCGCCCGGCCGAAATCGGCCTTCTGCGCGGGCGTCATGGTCTTGAAATCGAACCCGTTCGCAGCCGCGGCCGGGCCGGCCATCAGCGCCAGACCCAGGGCTGCGGCCAGAGCCGCGCGGTGGGGGGGGCGGGAACGGAACATGCACTCTCTCCCTTGTGGTCGCGTCCGGGCCGCAGGGCCCGAATCCGCCTCTGCCAAGCATCGCAGATCGGCAGGATGGGGCAATCCCTGCGCCGCTTTGCCGCAAAGCCCCTGCCCCGCGCCCTGCCCTGCACCCTGCCCGCCCCTTGCCCCCCGCGACCCGGCGCCCTAGCAAGGGCCAAACCACCGGAGGGAACCATGCCGCAGACCGAGATCCGCTTTGCCGAGGCCGGCGACGAAGCCGCCTGGCGCGCGCTTTGGGCCGCTTACCTGGCGTTCTATGACACCCAGTTGCCCGAGGCCGTGACCGCCGCCACCTGGACGCGGATCCTCGACCCCGCCCATCCGATGGGCCTGCGGCTGGCGCAGATCGACGGCGTGCCCGCGGGGTTCGCGTTGCACCTGCCGCATGCCTCCAGCTGGTCGCCGGGCGACGATTGCTATCTTGAGGATCTGTTCGTTGACGAAATCGCCCGCGGCCAGGGCCTGGGCCGGGCGCTGATCGAGGATCTGCGCGGGCTTTGCCGCGACCGGGGCTGGGCCCGGCTTTACTGGCTGGCCGACCGCCAGAACACCCGCGCCCGCGCGCTGTATGACAGCCTCACGCCGAGCGACGATCACCTGCGCTACCGGCTGAAGCCCTAGGCTAGGCCGGGTCCAGCGGCAGCACATCGACCGCGTGGTCGGTGTGCTGCCCGCCGGTCGAGCGCAGCGTGCCCCGCACCGGCGAGACATCGGCATAGTCGCGCCCATAGGCCACCACGATATGGTCGTCGCGCACGAAAGTGTCGTTGGTGGGATCAAACTCAACCCAGCCCATGTCGGTCCCGCACCAGGCGCGCACCCAGGCATGCATCGCATCGGCGCCCGCCAGCCGGGGCTTGCCCGGCGGCGGCAGTGTGCGCAGGAAGCCCGACACATAGCCCGCCGGGATCCCCACTCCGCGCAGGCAGGCGATCATCACATGGCTGAAATCCTGGCACACGCCGCGCCGCTGGGCGAAGGCCTCGGCGGTGGGGGTGCGCACATCGGTGGCCTCGGCGTCAAAGGTCATTTCCTGGTGCAGCGCGTGGCCCAGCGCCTGCACTGCCTGACGCGTGCTCATCCCCGCGCCGATATGATCGCAGGCGAAGGCGGTCATCTCGGGATCCGGCGCCACCCGGGGCGAGCGGCCGCGAAAGTGATGCGGCGCCTCGGGGCCAAGGCCATGACAGGCGGCGATCTCGGCCGCCAGATCGCCGAACCGCGACGACAGATCCATCCGGCTGGCCGGCGTGTTTTGCACCGTCCGCGCCTTCAGCGACAACGAGATGCTCTCGATCGGCTCGTGATAGGCGATCCAGGTGGTCGGGTTGCCGAAGAAATCCGGCCCGTCCCAGCGCTCTTGCGGTGCCGGATCGACGCCGAGGCGGCTGGCCACCACCTCTTGCCGGCCCGCGATGCCGCGCGGCAGCAGATGCAGCAGGTTGCGCGCATGATCCGAGGCGAAATCATAAGCGTAATCGACCTGCAGCGTGATGTCGTAGCGCATGGCCCTACCTCAGATATTCCGACGACAACAGGTCCGACACCGCCACCAGATCGCGGCGCAGATCCAACAGATCGTCTACTGTCAGGGCCTCGGGTTCGGCCACCGCAAGGCGGGCCTGCAGCGGCAGGATCGCGCGCATCAGCGCCGAGGGCCGCCCGTCATGGCGCCCGTTCGGCATGCTGGTGGCGAGGGTGAGCATCTCATTCAGTTGAAACAAGATGGCGCGCGGGTTGTTGGGATCCAGCGCCAGCAGATCCAGCACGCTGTCGCGCGTCGCCTTGCCACGGTAGCGGCGGCGGTGGGTCATGACGCTGTCGCCCAGTTCCACCGCGATCTCGGCGGCGCCTTCGGGCGCGGGCGGATCGGTCAGCGAGGCCAGGATCGCGGCCAGCGCATCGGCGCGCTCGACCGCGCGGCCGAAGGACAGGAAACGCCAGCCGGCGAAGCGGTACATGTTCTCATGCACCAGCCCCGAAAAGCCGGTGACCTTGCGCAGCAGCACCCCGGTCGCGCGGGCCGCGTCGTCGCCGGGCCTTGCCGTCGCCGCCATCTGATCCAGCGTGCGCGACAGATCCTGCAACGCCGCCCAGCCGTCGACCGAGAAGCGGTCGCGCACCTTGCCCGCGCAGGCCCCCGCCGCCGCCAGCGTGGCGGCCACGCCCGACGGGATCGCCTCGGCCACGTCCAGATCGATCGCCGCCATGAACGCCGCCAGATGGGCCGGGCCCGGATCGTCCGGGCTGCCGGCCTCCAGCAGGCGCAGCTGATAGGCGCGCACCAGACGAAAGGCGGTCTCGGTCCGCTCGACATAGCGGCCCAGCCAGTAGAGGTTCTCGGCGGCGCGGCTGGGCAGCGGCTCGGGTTCGACCAACTGGCGGGTGCCGGGGGCCAGCAGCGTCTCATGCGGGACCGGGGCGTCGGCGACGATCCAGACATCCGCCACCGTGCCGCCGCGCTGCATCGCCAGCGCCGTCGCGTCGTCCGAGGCGCCGATGCGGGCATAGCCGCCGGGCATGAAGGTCCAGCCCCGGGGCGTGCGCGCCGCCGTCACCCGCACGGTCATCGGATGCGGCACCAGCACGCCGTCGCGCCAGGCCGGCGCGGTGGACAGGGTGACCAGTTCCTGCCCGACCAGAAGTGGGCCCTCCTCATCGATCCAGGCGTCGATCGAGGCCTTGGCGCCGGAACGGAACGCGCCGCCCAGCGCCGTGGTCGCGCCGATATCCAGCGGCAGGTCGTGCGCCAGCGCGCCGGCGATCATCATGCGGCTGGCGTTTTCTTTCACATAGGCGCGCTCTTTCGGCTGGCCGCACCACCAGGTGGCGATATTGGGCAGCCGCAGCGCCTGACCGGTCAGCACCTTGCTGATCTTCGGCAAGAACGCCATCAGCGCGCGCATCTCCAACACGCCAGAGCCCAGCGCGTTGATCAGGTTCACATTGCCCAGCCGCACCGCATTCACCAGCCCCGGCGTGCCAAGTTGCGAATCCTCCTGCAGTTCCAGCGGGTCCATGTAATCGGCATCGACCCGCCGCCAGAGCGTGCCCAGCGGCTGCGGCCCCTCGATCGTGCGCACCATCACCGCGCCGTCGCGCACCATGATGTCCTCGCCCTCCAGCAGCAGCGCGCCGAGGTAGCGGGCGATATAGGTGTGCTCAAAGTAGCTGGCGTTGTTGGGCCCCGGGGTCAGGATCGCGGTGCGCCGGTTGCGGGTGCCGGGCAGCCCGTCCATCGCGTCGCGGAAAGAGCGAAAGAACCCCGCCAGCCGGTGGATATTCTCGCGCGGGTAAAGGTCGTTGAAGATCCGCGTGGTCGCCATGCGGTTTTCCAGCGCGAAACCCGCGCCCGAAGGCGCCTGGGTGCGGTCGCCGATCACGAACCAAGAGCCGTCGGGATTGCGGCTGATCTCGAACGACACGAGGTGCAGGAAATGCCCCGAGGCCGGTTTCACCCCCACCAGCGGGCGCAGCCATTCGGGGCTGCCCGCCACCAGTTCGGCCGGCAGGTGGCCGTCGCGCACCAGATCGGCGGGGCCGTAGAGATCGGCCATCACCGCCTCCAGCAGGTCGGCGCGTTGGGTCAGCCCGTCGCAGATGGCCTCCCATTCGGTTTCATGGATCAGCACCGGCACCGGGCTGAGCGGCCAGTCGCGTTCCGGCGCGGGCGTGGTGGCGTAGTGGCGGAAATAGACGCCCGCGTCGCGCAGATAGGTGCGGCCACGGGCGAAATGTTCCTCGATCTGCTCGGGAGTCAGCTTTGCCAGATGGTCGATCAGCGGCCGCCAGACCGGACGCATCGCGCCCTTGGCGTCGAACAATTCATCCGCCACCCCCGGCTGCGGGCGGTACCCCGCCAGCAGCGGCGGCAGGTCCGGGCGGCTGGGCGCGCGCTGGCCGCTCATCTCAGCTCAGCCCCGGGGCACGGCGCAGATCAAGCGTCATCGGAAACTCCGGATGGGTCCGCTCCGGCAGGGGGCGGTAGCTGCCGGAACTGTGGCCGAAGGGCTCAAACCGCGCAAGACGGCGCGCGCCGGCCTCGTTGCCGTTCACCGGGAAGGTGTCGTAGTTGCGCCCGCCCGGATGGGCGACGTGATAGGTGCAGCCGCCCAGCGCCCGGCCCGACCAGTCGTCATAGATGTCGAAGGTCAGCGGCGCATTGACCGGCAGCACCGGATGCAGCGCCTCGGGCGGCTGCCAGGCCTTGAAGCGCACGCCCGCCACCGCCTCGCCCGCCGTGTCAGTACGGGTCAGCGGCACCGGGCGGCGGTTGCACATCACCCTGTAGCGGTCGGGATA
Organism: uncultured Albidovulum sp.; assembly: GCA_913064775.1. Lineage (GTDB taxonomy): Bacteria > Pseudomonadota > Alphaproteobacteria > Rhodobacterales > Rhodobacteraceae > Acidimangrovimonas. Next base: position 54,681 of record CAJYAD010000004.1, read on the forward strand.
AAGCGTGGTCAGCTTCACCTGCAGCCGCTCGACCGAGCTGTCAGTATAGCGCACGGTGCCGCCGATCGCACCGGTCTCGCCCAGCACATGCCAGGGTTCCAGTGCCTGACGCAGTTCCAGCTTGGTGCCCTCGACCTCGACCTCGCCGCAGAAGGGAAAGCGGAATTCGGCCTGGGCCTCGTACCAGATCGGATCGACCGGGTAGCCGTGGGCGGCCAGATCGGCCAGCAGATCGCGGAAATCCTGCCACAGGAAATGCGGCAGCATGAAGCGGTCGTGCAGCACCGTGCCCCAGCGCACCGGGGTGCCGGTGATCGGCGCCTTCCAGCAGCGCGCGATGATCGCCCGCAGCAGCAGTTGCTGGGCAAGGTTCATGCGCGGATGCGGCGGCATTTCAAACCCGCGGAATTCTACCAGGCCCAGCCGCCCGGTGGGGCCGTCGGGGGAAAAGAGCTTGTCGATGCAGATCTCGGCGCGGTGGGTGTTGCCGGTCACATCGGTCAGCATGTTACGCAGCAGCCGATCCACCAGCCAGGGCGGCGGCGTCTTGCCCCCATCCGGGCCCTCCCCCGGCGCCGAGATCTGGGCCAGCGCAATCTCCAGCTCATAGAGCGTGTCGTGGCGGGCCTCGTCGATCCGTGGCGCCTGGCTGGTCGGGCCGATGAACAGGCCCGAGAACAGGTAGCTGAGCGACGGGTGCCGCTGCCACGTCAGGATCAGCGAGCGCAGCAGGTCCGGGCGGCGCAGGAAGGGGCTGTCGTTCAGCGTGGCGCCGCCGACGACCACATGGTTGCCGCCCCCGGTGCCGGTGTGGCGGCCGTCGATCATGAACTTGTCGGCGCCCAGACGGCATTGGCGCGCCTCTTCATAGATCGCCTCGGTGGTGGCGACGCAATCGTCCCAGCTGTGGGCGGGGTGGATGTTCACCTCGATCACCCCCGGGTCGGGGGCCACGCGGATCACGTTCATCCGTGGATCATCGGGCGGCGCGTAGCCCTCGATATGGACCTTGAGGCCGGCGTCGCGGGCGGCGTCCTCGGCGGCGGCAAGCAGATCGAGGTAATCCTCCAGCGACTCGACCGGCGGCATGAAGATGCAAAGCCGGCCGTCGCGCGGCTCGACCGACAGCGCGGTGCGCACGGCGTCGGCGCCCAGCTCTTGCGCGACGATGTCCTGCGCGGGGCCGGTGGGCGCCGGGGCCGAGACCGGCTGGCGGTGTTCGGGGGTGGCCTCGGGCAGGCCGCCTTCGGTGCGGGCCTCGGCGTGGTAATCGGGCAGCGGGCCCCGCGGGGCGCTGGGGTCGACGATATAGGTATAGGGGAATTGCGCCGGCGGCACATGCGGCAGCGTGCCCAGCGGCAGCCGGTAGCCCACCGGACTGTCGCCGGGGACCAGATAGAGATGGCCGCGCCGCGGGGTCCATTTCTCGGACCGCCAGCGCGGCCCCGTGGCCTTCGCCTGCCAGCGCTGGATCGGCAGGATATAGCCCGAAGGCTCGGTCAGCCCGCGTTCGAAGACCCGGGCGATGCGGGCGCGTTCCTCGGGGTCCTTGAGCTTGCTGTTCTCGGGGGTCACGTTCTCGGGCAGGTTGCCTTCCTTGATGATCCACTCGGCCGGATCCTCATAGGCCGGCACCACCAGATCCGGCGCCACCCCCAGCCGTTCGGCCATGCCCGCCAGCAGTTGCGCGGCCTGATCCGGGCCGGCGCCGGTCTGTTCGGCCTCCTGCGCGATCAGGCCCTCGTCGCGCCAGACCGGCTTGTCGTCGCGCCGCCAGTACAGCGAGAAGGTCCAGCGCGGCAGGGTCTCGCCCGGGTACCACTTCCCCTGACCGTAATGCAGAAAGCCGCCCGGCGCGAAACGGTCGCGCAGGCGCCGGATCAGCCGGTCCGCCAGTTCGCGCTTGATCGGGCCGACGGCCTCGGTGTTCCACTCGGCGCTCTCGAAATCGTCGATCGAGACGAAGGTGGGCTCTCCCCCCATGGTCAGGCGCACATCGCCCGCCGCAAGATCCGCATCGACCTTGCGGCCCAGATCGTTCAGCCGGCCCCAGGCCTCGTCCGAGAACGGCTTGGTGATGCGCGGATGTTCCGCGACCCGCCGCACCTGCATGTCGAAATCGAAGCTGACCTCGGGGGCGCCGGCGCTTTGGTAGCCGCCCGAAATCGGCGCGGCATTGCGGTAATGCGGCGTCGCGGCCAGCGGGATATGGCTTTCGCCTGCCAAGAGGCCACTGGTCGGATCAAGGCCGACCCAGCCCGCGCCGGGCAGGTAGACCTCAACCCAGGCGTGCAGGTCGGTGAAGTCGTGATCGGTCCCCGAAGGCCCGTCGAGCGCCTTCACATCCGGGGTCAGCTGGATCAGATAGCCCGAGACGAAGCGCGCGGCAAAGCCCAGATGGCGCAGCACCTGCACCAGCAGCCAGCTGGAATCGCGGCACGATCCGCGCCCCGCCGTCAGGGTTTCCTCGGGCGTCTGCACCCCCGGCTCCATCCGGATGGTGTAGTCGACGCTGTTGGCCACATGGCCGTTCAGCGCGACCAGGAAATTCACCGTGCCGCGCTCGCCCTTCGGGAGGGTTTCAAGGAACTGCGCCAGTTTCGGGCCCACGGGTTCGGGCGCGCGGTAGATCGTCAGGTCGTCGCGCAGATCGTCGGGGTAGTCGAAGGGCCAGGACTCGGCCGCCTCCTCGACGAAGAAGTCGAACGGGTTGTAGACGGTCATGTCGGCAGTCAGGTCGACCTCGATCTTCAGCTCGCGCACCGGGTCGGGGAAGACGAAGCGCGCCAGCCAGTTGCCGTAGGGGTCCTGCTGGTGGTTCACGAAATGCCCGCCGGGCGAGACCTTCAGCGAATGCGACAGCACCCTTGTGCGGCTTTGTGGTGCCGGGCGCAGGCGGATGATCTGCGGCGAAAGCGTGACCGGACGGTCATAGATGTAATGGGTCCGGTGATAGATACTTGCATAAATGGCCATGATCCGCCGCCGATCGGGTTGGTGTGCCCTCCCTGTATGGGGGAAATTGCGGCGTTCGCCCATAGCGGCCTGAGGTTCTTTGCCGTCCACAGGGCAAATCGGCGCCGACGACGCCTACGGATTGACCATTTCGCTGGCCCGGGACTGGCCCGGGATCAGTCCGGCAGGCCCGGACGCTCCGCCGCCACGCCAAGGCGGGCCTCCAGCGCGCGGCCCAGGCCCAGGATCGTGCCCTCGTCAAACAGCCGCCCCCAAAGCGAGATGCCATGCGGCACCCGGTAGGGCGTACCCGGCGCGATCATCGGCGACTGCGCGCCCAGCGTGTTACGCGGCCTTGTCCCCGATTGCACGAAGCCCGCGCGCAGATGCAGGCAGGGATGCCCGGTCATGTTGGTGATCAGCAGCATCGGGCTGGTGTTGAACGGCCCGATCACCGCATCGACATCGCGAAACACCGCGTCCATCGCCTGCATCACGCGAAAGCGCAGCCGGTCAAGCTGCACATGATCCACCGCCGACAGGAACCGCGCCATGCGAAACCGGTTCGGCCAGGCGCCCACGTCCTGGCGGGTCAGCAGGTCGTCGGCATCGCTTTGGGTCAGATCCTCGAAGATCGCGGCCGCTTCGGCGCTGAGGATCTCCATCAGCGCGCCATAGGGCAGATCGGGCAGCCGGATTTCCTTCAGCGTCACGCCCAGACCGCGCGCGGCCTCCAGCGCGGCGCGGTCCACATCGGTCGCGCCCGCCGCATCCTCGAACGCCGCCGGCAGATAGCCAAGCCGCAGGCCTTCCAGCCCCGCCCCCGCGTCATAGCCAAAGGGCGCGTCGATGCCGTCGCGGTCGCCCGGCTCGGCGCCGTTCAGCGCCGCCAGCACCATCGCGGTATCCTCGACGCCCCGGCAGATCGGCCCGATCTTGTCGAGCGAGGGGCACAGCACCATCGCGCCGCGCCGCGGCACCCGGCCGAAGCTGGGGCGCAGGCCGGTGGCGCCGCAACGCTGGCTGGGGTTGGTGATAGAACCCATCGTCTCGGTCCCGATGGCAAAGCCGCAAAGCCCCGCCGCGACGGCCGAGGCCGAACCGGCCGACGACCCGCCCGACCCCTCGTTCAGGTTCCAGGGATTGCGGGTGGTGCCGCCGTACCAGACATCGCCCATCGCCAGCGCGCCGAGGCTGGATTTACCCAAAAGCACCGCCCCCGCTTCGTGCAGCCGTTCGACCACCGCCGCATTGCTGTCGGGGATGCAGTCGCGGAAGGGTTCCGCCCCCCAGCCGGTCGCAATGCCCTCGGTGTCGAACAGATCCTTCACCGCATAGGGGATGCCCTGCAGCGGCCCCAGATCGGTGCCCGCGGCGCGCAGCTGGTCGGCGCGGTCGGCCTCGGCCAGCGCGCGGTGGGGGGTGACCGCGGCGAAGCAGAAAAGCCGCGGGTTCAGCGCCTCGATCCGGGCAAGGTAGATCTCGGTCAGCGCGCGGCTGGTCAGCGCGCCCCGGGCCAGCCAGGCCGCCAGCACCGGCACCGGCGCGAAGGCGATGTCCTCGGGGTCCTCGGGCAGCGGGCCGGGGTCGATGTCGGAAAACCGCAGCAGCCCCGGGGCGGGCATGCTGAAATCGCCCAACCGAGGGTCGAAGCGCAGCGCCGGCAGATCGGCATTGTCGAAGCTCAGCTTGCGGCGGGCGGCGGCGGACAGGATCTGCGCCTCGATGCCTTCGGCGATCAGGGCGCGCTCGCCCTCGGTGTAGCGCACGCCGGCCAGCACCTCGGCGGCGGCGATGTCGGCGGCCTTGATCTTGCCCGTCATCCTAGCGCCCCACCGCATAGGCCTGCATCAGGCGCGGCGTCGCGGCGGCGCGCATCAGGCCAGAGGCATCGCGCTGCGCCGCGGTCAGGCGGCCCACCGTCCAGGGTTCGGCCACCTCGACGCGGTGGCCACGGGCGCGCAGATCGGCGATCGCCGCCTCGCCCAGCGCCGGTTCCACCATCAGATGCCCGGGGTTCACCCCGCGCGGATAGAACGAGGCCTGGAAGCTGGTGGTGTGGAACAGCGGCGCGTCGATCGCCTGTTGCAGATTGGCGCCCGAATGCACCAGCCGCAGCAGGAAGATCAGCTGCCACTGGTCCTGCTGGTCGCCGCCGGGGGTGCCGAACGCCAGCCGCGCCCCGCCCGGCCGCGCCGCCATTGAGGGCGACAGCGTCGTGCGCGGCCGCGCGCCGGGCTTCAGCGAGGTCGCCAGCCCCTCATCCAGCCAGAACATCTGCGCGCGCGAATTCAGCGGCATCCCCAGCCCCGGCACCACCGGAGAGCTTTGCAGCCAGCCCCCCGACGGCGTCGCCGAGATCGCGTTGCCCCAGCGGTCGATCACGTCGATATGGACGGTGTCGCCCCGTTTCTCGGTCGGATGCTTCTTGGTCGGCTGTTTCTCGGTCAGGTGGGCCATGGTCGGCTCTCCGGCGCCGATGCCGGTGGCCAGCGTCTCGCGCGCGGCGCGCTCGACCGCCGCCGCCGCCCAGTCCTCATGCCCCGCGATCACGCCGGGGCGCTGGTCGAGCGAGGCCCGGGCGCCGATCAGCGCGGCGCGGGTCTTGGCATAGTCGCGCGACAAGAGCGTCTCGATGGGGATGACAGCGAAATCGGGATCGCCGTAATAGGCCTCCCGGTCGGCGAAGGACAGTTTCATCGCCTCGGTCACGACATGGACAAAGTCGGCGCCGTTCGGGTCCATCGACGCGACGTCAGTGCCTTCCAGCGTGCGCAGCGATTGCAGCAGGCCGGGGCTTTGCGCCCAGGGGCCGGGTTTGAACACCTCCCAGCCGTGGTAATCGACCGAAAGCGGCGCCTCGTAGCTGGCCTGCCAACCCGCCATGTCCTGCCCGGTCAGCACGCCCTTGCGGCGCCCGCCGGCGGCGTCCATCACGCAGGCGTCGCGCATCCAGCCGTCGATCGCCTCGGCGATGAAGCCCTGCGAAAAGGCCATGCGGGCGGCGTCGATCTGGGCGGCGCGGGCGGATTTGGCCTCGGCCTCGGCCAACAGGCGCTCCCAGGTGTCGGCGAGGTCGGGATTGCGAAACAGCGCCTCGGCTTCGGGCACCTGCCCGCCGGGCAGCCAGGTGGCGTAGGAGCTGGGCCATTCGTCACGGAAGAAATCGGCCAGCCCCGCGATGGTGTTGGCCACCCGCGGCAGCATCGGATGACCGGCGCGGGCGTAGTGGATCGCCGGTTCCAGAACCTCGCGCAGCGACAGCCGGCCATGATCGCGCAAGATCAGCATCCAGCCGTCGAAGGCGCCCGGCACCACCGTGGCCAGCAGGCCCGAGCCGGGGATCATCTCCAGCCCCTCGGCGCGGTAATGCGCGATGGTGGCACCCGCCGGCGCGACGCCCTGACCGCAGACCACGGTGGGGCGATCCTCGCCCGCCGGCCAGATCATCGCCGGCAGATCGCCCAGCGGCCCGTTCAGATGCGGCTCGACCACATGCAGCACGAAGGCCATGGCCACGGCCGCGTCGAAGGCATTGCCGCCCTGTTCCAGCATCCGCATCCCCACGGCGGAGGCGATCCAGTGGGTCGAGGTGGCGACGCCGAAGGTGCCAAGGATCTCGGGGCGTGTGGTAAAGCTCATGTTCGGTATCCCTGCCTCTGTCGGGGAAATGCGGTTCGGTCAGGTATCGCGCGGGTCAAGCGCATCGCGCAACCCGTCGCCGACCAGATTGAAGCCCAGCACCACCAGGAAGATCGCGATGCCCGGCCATAGCGCCATCCACGGCGACTGATCCAGAAAGTTCTTCGCCACGTTCAGCATCGACCCCCAGGACGGCGCCGGTGGCTGCTGGCCAAGGCCCAGGAAGGACAGCGAGGCTTCGGCGATGATCGCGTTGGCGATCGACAGGGTGGCCTGCACCAGGATCGGCGGAAAGATGTTGGGCAGGATGTAGCGCCAGACCAGCGCCACATGGCCGATGCCGATCGCATGGGCGCTTTCGACGTAATCCTCGGTCAGCACATCCATCGTCTGGGCGCGCGACAGGCGGATGAAGACCGGCATCGCCGACAGGCCGATGGCGATCATCGCATTGGTCAGCGACGGCCCCAGGAAGGCGGCCAGCGCGATCGCGAGGATCAGGAAGGGCGCGGCCAGCAGCGCCTCGGTCATGCGGCTGATCGCGGCGTCGGTCCAGCCGCGCAAGTACCCCGCCGCCACCCCCAGCGGCACCCCCAGCGCCACCGCGATCGCGACCGAGATCACCCCCGCCAGCAGCGAGGCCCGCGCGCCCCAGATCATCCGCGACAGGATATCGCGGCCGATGTCGTCGGTACCGAACCAGTGCAGCGCCGAGGGCGGCTTGCGCACCTCGGTCCAGCTTGTGGCGATCGGGCTGTCGATCGGCAGGATCGGCGCGGCAATGGCGATCAGGATGAAAAAGGCCACCAGCACGAAGCCGACCAGCGCCGCCGGATTGGCGCGTAGCTTCTTCCAGGCGCGGTTTTCACGCCGGGGCAGCGGCGAAAGCTCGGTCAGAACGGTGCTCATTGGTCCCTCATGCGCGGGTTCAGCAGGCGGTAGGCGACGTCGGCCAGCAGGTTCATCGCGATGAAGGCGACGCCGGTGCACAGCACGATCCCCTGCACCACCGCGTAGTCGCGGGTAAACACTGCATCGACCACCAGCTTGCCGAAGCCGGGGATGGTAAAGATCTGCTCGGTCAGCACGGCGCCGCCCAGCAATTCGCCGAACAGCAGCGTCGTCACCGTCACCACCGGCACCAGCGCGTTACGCAGCGCATGCTTGACCAGCACCGAGCGCTCCGACAGCCCCTTGGCCCGGGCGGTGCGCACATAATCGGATTTCAGCACCCCCAGCATGGCCGAGCGCGTGTGCCGCATCAGCGAGGCCGCCAGCCCGGTGCCCAGCACGAAGGCCGGCATCAGCATCACCTGGATCGAGCGCCAGGGATCCACCCAGGGCGAGACATAGCCCGAGGCCGGCAGCCACCCCAGCCGCACCGACACCAGCAAGATCAGCATGATCCCCAGCCAGAAGTTCGGAATCGATAGCCCCGACAGCGCCACCGCATTCGACAGCCAGTCGACCCAGGTGTTTCGTCGGTAGGCCGACAGCACCCCGGCAGGCAGGCCGATCACCAGCGCCACGATCATCGCCATGATCGCCAGCTGGATCGTCACCGGCAGCTTTTCCTCGATCAGTTGCAGCACCGGCTGGTTGGTACGCAGGGAGATCCCCAGATCGCCATGCGCCGCCGCCAGCACCCAGCGCGCGTATTGCTCTGGCACCGGGTCGTTCAGGTGATATTTCTGCCGCAGGAAGGCGATGGTCGCCGGGTCGCGCTCTTCCCCCGCCATGGCCAGCACCGGATCGCCCGGCAAAAGCTTCTGCAGGCTGAACACGAAGACCGAGATCATCAGGATCGTCGGGATCGCGATCAGAAGGCGGCGCAGGATGAAACCGAGCATGGGACGTTCTCGATAGTCTTGAGGAAGGGCCCGGCGACAGGCAATGCCGCCGCCGGGCCCGGAAGTGTCGTCAGCCGGCGAACTTGACGCCCTTGAGGCGGATCATGCCGTCGGGATAGGGGGTGAAGCCCTCGATCTTCTTGTTCAGCGCCCAGATCCAGACCGGGTGGTAGAGGTAGACGATCGGCAATTGCTTCAGCAAGATCGCCTGCGCCGCGTCATAGGATTGCTTGCGCACCGCGTCGTCGGTGGTCAGCCGCGCCTTGTTCAGCAGCGCATCCACCTGCGGGTTGGAATAATGCCCGTCGTTGAGGCCCGCGCCGGTGACCACGAAGCTGTAGATGTTGCCATCCGGGTCGATCCGGCCCGACCAGCCGATCTGACTGGCCTCAAAGTCGCCGGTGGTCTGGTCCTTCAGAAGGGTCGCGAATTCCTTGGCGACGATCTTGATCTTGATCCCGGATTGCGCGGCCATCGACTGGATCACCTGCATCAGCTGCATCTGCACCGGATTGTTGGTGACCTGCACCGTCAGCTCGGGATGGGGATCGCCGGCTTCCTGCAGCAGCTTCTTCGCCTCGGCGATGTTCTGCGGCTGAACCGGGAAGGCCTTGTCATACCATTTGGAGCCCGGCGGGAACGGCTGGTTGCCCGGCTCGAACGCGCCGTTGAACACCACCTGGTTGATGGCGTTGCGGTCGATCGACAGCGACAGTGCCTGACGCAGCTTTGCCTTCTCGCCGAAGGGATTCTTGGCCATCGCGCCGTTGCCGATGTTGAAGGTGATGCCCTGATAGCCCAGCGAGGTGGCCTTCTTCACCACCAGCTTGGGGTCCTTCTCGGCACTTTTCACGTCGGTGGCGGCCAGACGCTCGATCATGTCCAGATCGCCGGCGCGCAGGTTGGCAAGCCGCACGGTGGTGTCGGGGATCGGCAGGTAGGTGACCTTGTCGAAATGGTAGTCCTTGGCGTCGTAGTAATTCGGGTCCTTGACCAGCACGATCTTGTCCTGGGCCACGCGGCTTTGGAACTTGTAGGGCCCGACGCAGACCGGATTGAGGCCGAACTTGTCGCCCTCCTTCTTGGCCACCTCGGGCGCCACCATCATCCCGGCGCGGTCGGCCAGCTGCGCCAGCAGCGTGGCATCGGGGGCCTTGAGGTGGAAGGTCACGCTATAGGGGCCGTTCACCTCGACCGAGGCGATCGACTTCACCTCGCTCTTGCGGCGGCTTTCGGGCAGGGTCTGGCTCCGCTCGATGTTGTATTTCACCGCTTCGGCGTCGAATTTCTCGCCGTCCTGGAAGGTGACGCCCTGGCGCAGATCCATGCTGAGCGCCTTGCCGTCGTCGGACCATTTCCAGCCGGTCGCCAGCGCCGGGATGATCTTCAGTTCCGGCGTGATATCGACCAGCTTGTCGCACATCGCGGCAAAGACGATGCGGCCGACGAAGGTGCGCCCCTGATCGGGGTCAAGCGTGTCGGGGTCGTCCTGCAGCCCGATGCGCAGGTCGGCGGCATGGGCAAGATGGCCCATCACCACCAGCGCCGAGGCGAGGCCAAGGGTGAATGCGTGTCGTTTCATGTCAGTCTCCTTGCTGGGTGGGGCCGCCTTCTGCGGGCGGTTGATCGGGTTGCGCCTGGGCCGCGCGGGCCAGACGGTAAAGCTCAAACCGTTTGCGGGCGGCGGGGCTGCGGATCGGGGTGGCGGTGCCCAGCCCGTCCAGCGCCAATTCTCCGGCGCGGTGGCAGGCGACCTGACGGCCGTCCGCGTCGCGGGGCGACAGTGTGGGCGGCTCGGTCCGGCAGCGGTCGATCACATAGGGGCAGCGGGGGTGAAAGCGGCAGCCCGGCGGCGGCGCGGTCGGGTTGGGAAGTTCGCCCGCCACCCGCGCCCGCACCCGCCGCGCGCCCGGATCGGGCAACGGAATGGCTGAAACCAGCGCCTCGGTATAGGGATGGCGCGGCGCGGTGAACAGATCCGCCGCCGGTGCCAGTTCGACGATCTGGCCCAGATACATCACCGCCACCCGGTCGGCCATGTGCCGGATCACGGCCAGATCATGGGCGATGATCACCAGCGTCAGCCCGAATTCGCGCTTCAGATCGGCCAGCAGGTTCACCACCTGCGCCTGGATCGACACATCCAGCGCCGAGACCGGTTCATCCCCGACTACCACCTTCGGCCCCGAGGCCAGCGCCCGGGCAATGCCGATCCGCTGACGCTGGCCGCCGGAGAACTCATGCGGGTAGCGGCTGGCGGCCTGCGCCGGCAGGCCCACGCGTTCCAGCAGCTGCGCGACGCGGGCGCGGCGCTCGGCCCGCGTGCCGATCTTGTGGATGCGCAGCGGCTCCTCGATCAGCGCGCCGACGGTCATGCGCGGGTTGAGCGAGGAGAACGGATCCTGAAAGATGAATTGCACCTCACGCCGAAGCGCCCGGATCTGGGCCGGTTTGAGGCCGCCCAGATCGCGGCCCGCATAGCGCACCACGCCGCCCGAGGCCGGGATCAGCCGGGTCAGCACCCGCGCCAGCGTGGACTTGCCGCAACCGGATTCGCCAACGATGGCAAAGGTCTCGCCCTCCTCGACCGCCAGATCGACGCCGCTGACGGCATGCACGACCGTAGGCGCACCAAACAAGGGCTTGGCGGTGATGAAGCGGCGCTCCAACGCGCGGGCCTCTAGGATCACGTCGCTCATGCGATGACCTCCAGCTGCTCAAGCGGCGCGCGCCAGCAGGCGGCGAGGTGGTCGCCGACGCGCACCAGCGGTGGCGGCGCCTCGCATTGCGGCCTGCGGAACGGGCAGCGGCTGGCAAAGCGGCAGCCGGGCGGCATGGCCGAGATCGGCGGCACCATGCCGGGAATGGTGACCAGCCGGCCAGAGCCTGCCCCGAAGGCGGGCATCGAGCTCATCAATCCGATCGTGTAGGGGTGCTGCGGATCGCCGAAGACCTGGGCCATGGTGCCGGTTTCGACCACCCGGCCCGCATACATCACCGCTACCTTGTCGGCCATCTCGGCGACCACGCCCAGATCATGGGTGATCATGATCAGCGCCGTGCCCTCGGCATCGCGCAGGCGGCGCATCAGGTCGAGGATCTGCGCCTGGATCGTGACATCAAGCGCGGTGGTCGGCTCATCCGCCACGATCAGCGCGGGATCATTGGCCAGCGCCATGGCGATCATCGCACGCTGCCGCATGCCGCCCGACAATTGATGCGGAAATTCGTCCAGCCGGACTTCTGGCGCCGGCATGCGGACCTTTTCCAGCATCTCCAGCGCCCGGGCGCGCGCGGCGCGCGGCGACGCCCCGCGATGCCGGCGCACCGATTCCGCGATCTGCTCGCCGATGCGCAGCGCCGGGTTCAGCGCGCTCATCGGTTCCTGAAAGATCATCGCCATGCGGTCGCCGCGCAGCCGCGAGAACTGGGCCCGCGACAGCCCCAGCAGGTCCTGCCCCTGAAACAGCGCCTGCCCGCCCGCGATCTCCAGCGGCGGGCTGGCCAGAAGGCCCATCAGCGCCAGCGCCGTCAGGCTTTTGCCGCAACCGGATTCGCCGACGATGCACAGCGTCTCGCCCGGGTTGACGCCGAAGGACACGCCATCGACCAGATTGCGCCCCGACCCCTTGATGCGGATCGCCAGATCGCGAACCTCCAGCAGGGCATCACTCATTGCGCGGCCTCCTGTTCGCTTTCGTCAAGCGTGCCTGCAAGGCGGCGCAGATGGGCCTCCATCATCGCCCGGGCGCGGGCGCCGTCTGCGGCCTCGATCGCGTCGATCACCGCGCGGTGCTCGGCATCCGAACGGCGCATCGAGTCGGGCGAACGGGCGCGGTCGCGCAGCGCCTGCCAATCCTCGCGGATGCGCACCTCGTCGATCAGCTGGAAGGCGGTCAGCAGGATCGGATTGCCCGCGACCCGGGCGATCATCCGGTGCAGAGCCCCATCCCACAGTTCGGCCGCGTCGGTGTCGGGGGTCAGGCCGATGTGATCGACCAGCCGCCGCATCTGGGCGATGTCCTCGGCCGAGGCGCGGCCAGCGGCCAGCGCGGCCAGCGCCGGTTCCACGCAAAGCCGCGCTTCCATGATCGCGGCGGCATCCACCGCGCGCACGATGTTGGCGGCGATCTGGCCATGCGGATCGGGCGGCTGGCCGATGAAGGTGCCCTTGCCCTGACGGCGCCAGAGCAGGCCCTCTTCCTCCAGCACCTCAAGCGCCGCGCGCAGCGCCCGCCGCCCGATGCCCAGCCGTTCGGCCAGCGCGCGCTCGGTCGGCAACTGGCCGCCCGCGCCCAGCGCGCTGGAGGTGATCAGTTGACGCAACTTCGTCAGGGCTTTCTGGGCATCTGCGGACATGGGGCCTCGGCGCTGTCAGGAATGCTGTGAGGGCGACGCGGGTAGCTCGGGGCGGATCGGATCAATATGCAATTGGTTCACGAACCATTGAGAAAAAGGTTCACGCTTCTGTCAAGCCAAGATCCGGCCTTGCCGGCCAGATCGGTCCCGGTGCTGAAAATTTGGACAGACGCGCCCGTGTTGCGCCCGCTTTGCATGCCTGCGGGCAGCGCAGGCCCGGGTTCAGTCGCCCTTGGCCAGACCGGCGGGGCGGCGGCTGTCGTTGGCGCCTTCCCAAAGGCCGGTGGTGGGGTTGCGCAAGATCGCCTCATCCGCGCCCCAGGGTGCGCGCGGGGTGAAGTGATATCCCATCGCCTCCAGCGCGCGGCGAGTCTGGGGGGTCAGATAGCCCGGCTCGACGAATACGGTGTCGGGCAGCCATTGGTGGTGCAGGCGCGGCGCATCCACCGCCTGCTGCATGTTCATGCCGAAATCCACCACGTTGAGGATGCTTTCCAGCGTGGTCGAGATGATCGTCGATCCCCCGGGGCTGCCGGTGACCATGAAGACCCGGCCGCGCTTCAGCACGATGGTCGGGGTCATCGAGGACAGCGGCCGTTTGCCGGGCGCGACCGCGTTCACCTTGCCCTGCACCAGCCCGAAGGCGTTCGGCACCCCGGGCTTGGCGGTGAAGTCGTCCATCTCGTTGTTGAGGAAAAACCCGGTGTCGCCGGCGATCCGCCCGGTGCCGAAAAAGAAGTTCAGCGTATAGGTCACCGCGACCGCATTGCCCTGCGCGTCGACGATGGAATAATGGGTCGTGTGCTGCCCCTCATTGGCGCCGAGGCTGCCCTTGATCTGCGCGGACGGGGTGGCGCGGTCGGGCAGGATGGTCGCGCGCAGCGCCGCGGCATGGGCGGGCGAGAGCAGCCTTGCCACCGGGTTCTTCACGAAGGCCGGATCACCGAGATAGGTGTTGCGGTCGGCGAAGGCGCGGCGCTCGGCCTCGATCAGGTAATGCGAGGTCTTGACCGAGGCATAGCCCCATTGGCCCAGCGGGTAGGGTTGCAGGATCTGCAGGATCTCGCAGATCGTGGTGCCGCCGGAACTGGGTGGCGGGGCCGAGACGATGCGGTAGCCGCGATAATCGCAGGAGACGGGCGCGGTCCAGGGGGCGGTGTAATCCGCGAAATCCCTCAGCGTCAGCAGGCCGCCGTCCGCCTGGCTGGCCGCGACGATCGCCCCGGCGATCGGGCCGTCATAGAAGGCGCGGCTGCCCTGCTTGGCGATCAATTCCAGCGTCTTCGCCAGATCGGGCTGCACCAGCCTGTCGCCCGCGATCATGGGCGCGCCGCCGGGGCCAAGGAAGGTCTTGGCCACATTGGGGCGGCGCGCGAACAGCTTGGCGCGCAGCGCCAGCAGCCGGGCATCGGCAGCGTTCAGCACGAAGCCGTCCCGCGCCAGCCGGATCGCCGGCGCCATCACCCGGGCGCGCGACATCGAGCCGTATCTGGCCCGCGCCTCCTCCAGCCCCATCACCGTGCCGGGCACGCCGGTGGCCAGCCAGGAGTCGCGGCTCAGCTTCGGGTCGGCCTGCCCGTTCGCATCCAGAAACATCCCCGGCGTTACCGCCAGCGGCGCCTTTTCGCGAAAATCGAGGAACAGATTGCGGCCGTCGGCCAGATGCAGCGTCAGGAAACCGCCGCCGCCCAGATTGCCGCAACAGGGGTGGACCACCGCCAGCGCATAGCCCACCGCCACCGCCGCATCGACGGCATTGCCGCCTTCACGCAGGATCTGCAGGCCAACATCGGTGGCCAGATGCTGGGCAGTGACCACCATCGCATGCGGCGCCGTCACCGGCCGCGCGCGGGCCAGCGCCGCCCGCGTGGTCGCCGCGACGCCCAGATCCGGCAGCGCCGCCCCGGGCGTTCCCTGCGCCGCCGCCGCGTGGCCCAGCAAGAGGGCAAGAAGAAGACTTCCGGCGCGGCGCATCAAGACCTCCCCTAGAGTGGCGTGAGGTCAGTCTACCGCGATCGCCCGGAAGCGAAACCCCGAAGCAAGGGGCATGTTGCCGGCATCCGCGCCGGGGGTTTCACACCCCCGGACCCCCGTGGAGTACTTTTACCAAGATGAAAGACGAAGACGGCGCTCTTCATCTTGGCATAAATACTCCGGGGGTGCAGGGGGCAGAGCCCCCGCCCGCGGCGCTTGCGGCTGTCAGAGCGAGTCGACCTTCAGCCAGCGTGCCAGCTCGCCCACCACGCCGCGGCGGAACAGCAGCACGCAGGCGATGAAGGTCGCCCCGATCACCACCTGCACCCAAGAGCCGATCCCGCTGAGGAATTGCTGCAGCGCAACCACGATGAAGGCTCCCACCACCGGGCCGAAGATCGTGCCGAGGCCGCCCAGCAGCGTCATCAGGATCACCTCGCCCGACATCTGCCAATGCGCGTCGGTGAGCGAGGCGAACTGGAACACGATGCTTTTCGTCGACCCCGCCACCCCGGCCAGCGTCGCCGACAGCACGAAGGCCATCAGCTTGTAGCGGTCGGTGTTGTAGCCCAGCGACAGCGCCCGCGGCTCGTTCTCGCGGATCGCCTGCAGCACCTGGCCAAAGGGTGAATGGATGATCCGGTAGATGATCAGGAAGCCGACCATGAACACCGCCGCGACGAAATAGTACATGTTCAGCGTCTGGTTCAGGTCAATGAACCCCAGCAGATGGCCGCGCGGAATGCCCTGAAGGCCGTTCTCGCCGCCGGTGAAGGGCAATTGCAGCGCGAAGAAGTAGACGATCTGCGCCAGCGCCAGGGTGATCATCGCGAAATAGATGCCCTGGCGGCGGATCGCCAGCGCGCCCACGACATAGCCCAGCGCCGCCGAGAAGACCGCGCCCAGCAAAATGCCCGGGATCGGCGGCACGCCCCAGGCGGTCAGCGCGTAGCCGGTGATATAGGCCGCGCCGCCGAAGAAGGCGGCATGGCCGAAGGACAGCAGGCCGGTGAAGCCGATCAGCAGGTTGAAGGCGCAGGCGAACAGCGCAAAGCACAGCAACTGCATCACGAAGACCGGATACAGCATAAAGGGCGCCACCAGCACGAAGCCGATCAGCAGCACCCAGAACACCGCCTGCAGGGCGCGCCCGCGCGTCTGCCCCGCGGGGCCGGAAAGCGCATCGAATTCGGCGATCTCGGGATGTGTCGTCACGTTCATCGCTCCTGTCCTACCGGGTCCGACCGAAGAGGCCCGCCGGACGCACCAGCAGCACCACAACCATCAGAAAGAAGATCACAGTATTGGCGGCGGGGGCGTAGAAGACCTTGGTCACCCCCTCGATCAGGCCCAGCGCGATGCCGGTGGCCACCGCCCCCATGATCGAGCCCATGCCGCCGATCACCACCACCGCGAAGATGATGATGATCAGATCCGCCCCCATCAGCGGCGAGACCGAATAGATCGGCGCCGCCAGCACCCCCGCCAGACCCGCCAGACCCGAGCCGAAGCCGAAGGTCAGGGTGATCATCCGGGGCACGTTGATGCCGAAGGCCTTGACCAGATCGGGGTTCTCGGTGCCCGCCCGCAGCATCGCGCCGATCCGGGTGCGCTCGATCACGAACCACACCGCCAGACAGACCACGATCGAGAAGACGATCACGAAAAGCCGGTACTTGGGGAACATCATGAACCCGAGGTTGACCACGCCGCGCAGGCTTTCGGGCTGGCCCGGATAGGGCGTGCCCGAGGCGTTGAAGAAGTTGATGAACAGGCCTTGCAGCACCAGCGTCACGCCGAAGGTCAAGAGCAGGCTGTAGATCGGATCCAGACCGTAGAGCCAGCGCAGCATGAAACGTTCCATCAGCATGCCGAAACAGCCGACGATGATCGGCGCCAGCACCAGCGCCGGCCAGAAGCCGATGTGCAGCCAGCTCATCCCGATCCAGATGCCGAAATAGGAATACAGGATCAGCGCCACGAAGGCGCCGGTCATGTAAAGCGCCCCATGGGCGAAATTGACCACGTTCAGAAGCCCGAAGATGATCGCCAGGCCAAGGCTCAGCATGGCGTAGAACACGCCGTTGTTCAGCCCCAGCATACCCTGCGCGAGGATCAGCCTTACCAAAGGATCCATGTCGCCCTCCGCCCGCTTTCGTTGTTGGTCTTGTGGTTGTTCACGGCTCTCGTCCTAAACGCTGAGGTAATGGTTCAGCCGGTCCATGCTGGAGCCGACCTCCGAGGCCTCGATCCGGTCGATCACCGTACCATGCTCGATGATGTAATGCCGGTCGGCCAGCGGCGCGGCAAAGCGGAAGTTCTGCTCGACCAGCACGATGGTATAGCCGCGCTCCTTCAGCTTGCGGATCGCGGTGCCCATCGCCTTGACGATCACCGGGGCCAGACCCTCGGTGATCTCGTCCAGCAGCAACAGCCGCGCCCCGGTGCGCAGGATGCGCGCCAGCGCCAGCATCTGCTGCTCGCCCCCCGACAGGCGGGTGCCCATCCGGTTGCGGACATCGCGCAGGTTGGGGAACATCTCGAAGATCTCGTCCAGGCTCATGCCGCCCTCGCCCACGGCGGGGGGCAGCATCAGGTTCTCGCCCACCGTCAGGCTGGCGAAGATGCCGCGTTCCTCGGGGCAATAGCCGATCCGGCCCAGGGGCGCGATGCGGTGCGCGGGCTTGGCGATGAATTCCTGCCCGCGGATCTGGATCGAGCCGGTGCGGCGATCGACCATCCCCATGATCGCACGCAGCGTCGTAGTGCGGCCGGCGCCGTTGCGGCCCAGCAGGGTGATCAGCTGGCCCTCGGCCAGTTCCAGATTGATGCCGTGCAGGATGTGGGATTCGCCGTACCAGGCGTGCAGGTCGCTGATCTTCAGCAGCGGGGTGGCCGCCGCGGTCGTGGTCTGTTCCATCGTCTGGCTCATGCCTCGGCCTCCTCGGCGCTGACGCCCATATAGGCCTCCATCACGGCGGGGTCTTTCGAGACCACCTCATAGGGGCCCTCGGCCAGAACCTCGCCGCGGTTCAGCACGGTGATCGTGTCGGCCAGTTTCGACACGACCCCAAGGTTGTGTTCGACCATGATGATGGTGCGGCCCTTGGAAACCTTGCGGATCAGATCGGTGACCGAGCCGACGTCCTCGGTGCCCATGCCCTGCGTGGGCTCGTCGAGCAGCATCAGCTCGGGCTCCAGCGCCAGGGTGGTGGCGATCTCCAGCGCGCGCTTGCGGCCATAGGGCAACTCTACCGCGTGCAGATGGGCGAACTCTTTCAACCCGACCTGATCGAGCCGCGCGATCGCCTCTTCGTCAAGCGATTGCAGCACCTTCTTCGAGCGCCAGAAATGATAGCTGACCCCCAGCCGGCGCTGCAGCGCGAGGCGGACGTTTTCCACCGCGGTCAGATGCGGGAAGACGGCCGAGATCTGGAACGAGCGGACGATGCCGTGATTGGCGATCTCGGCGGGTTTCCAGTTGGTGATGTCGGTGCCGTTGTAAAGGATCCGGCCCCCGGTGGGGGTGTGGAACTTGGTCAGCAGGTTGAAGACCGTGGTCTTGCCCGCGCCGTTCGGCCCGATGATCGCATGGATGGTTCCGCGGGCGATCTTCAGGTTGACGTTCTTGACGGCCATGAAGCCGCCAAAGCTGATCTGAAGGTCCTGGGTCTCTAGGATGGTGTCGGTCATGCGCGCGCTCGTTCCATGCGTAGAAGGCGGGTCCCCGCCCCCCGGATGCGGAGTGGCGGAGCGAAGGGGGCGCGGCGGCAAAGCCCCGCCGCGCCCCCAAGATTTGCAACGCGTATTACTTCACCAGCGGGCAACCGCCCTGCGCCAGGGTGAAATAGGCGTCCTTGCCGGGGATGGTGCGCACGACCTTGGCGACGTCCCAGGGGCCGTCCTTCGGCTTTTGCACCTTCAGCAGATACATGTCGTGGATCAGCAGGCCGTCCTGACGGATGTAGCCGCCCTTGGCGAAGAAGTCGTTGATCTTCATCTTGCCCAGCTCGGCGCGCACGGCGTCAGCATTGTCGGTGCCGGCGGCCTTGATCGCCTTCAGATAGGCCATGGTCAGCGAGTAATCCGCCGCATGCGGGAAGGTCGGGGCAGCCCCGTTCGAGAATTTCTCGTATTCCTTCATCCACTTGCGCGAAGCCGCATCCTGGTTCCAGTACCAGGCCGAGGTGAACTGCAGACCCTTGGCCACGTCGGTGCCGAGGCTCTTCACGTCCGAAATCAGCACCAGCATGCCGGCCAGCTGCTGGCCGCCCTGAACGATGCCGAACTCATGCGCCTGCTTGATCGCGTTGACGGTGTCCTGACCGGCGTTGGCCAGACCGATCACCTGCGCGCCCGAAGCCTGCGCCTGCAGCAGGTAGGACGAGAAGTCGTTGGTCCCCAGCGGCACGTCCGACGAGCCCAGCACCTTGCCACCCAGCGACTTCACCACCGCTGCGGTGTTGTTTTGCAGCGCGTGGCCAAAGGCGTAATCGGCGGTGATGAAATACCAGCTCTTGCCACCGTTCTTGACGATCGCGGTCGCGGTACCGACCGGCAGCGCATGGGTGTCATAGCCGTAGTGGATGCCGTATTTGGTGCATTCCTTGCCGGTCAGCGCGCTGGTCGCGGCGCCGGTGGCCATGGTGATGACATGCTTGTCCGAGGCCAGCTTCTGCACCGCCAGCGCGACGGCCGAGTTGGTCAGATCGGCGATCATGTCGACATGATCCTCGTCGATCCACTTGCGCGCGATGGACGAGGCCACGTCGGCCTTGTTCTGGTGGTCGGCCGAGATCACCTCGATCGGCTTGCCCAGCACCTTGCCGCCAAAATCACGCACGGCCATCTTCACCGCGGCAACCGCGCCGGGGCCGCTGAAGCCGGTCGAATAGACGCCCGACATGTCGCCCAGAACGCCGATCTTGACGACTCCGTTCGAAATTCCGCCCGCGGCCAGCGCGCCGGTCGCCGAAAAGGCGACCATCGCTGCCGTGGCGCAAAGTTTGGTAATGGCTTTCATTGCTTCCCTCCCTGTTTCACCGCCCAACGCGGCAAATCCGAGTCTCGAACGCCCCGCTTCAGTGCGGGGCAAACCTGTCCGGCGCAGGCGTTTCGCCTTCCTTCCGGCGCACCGGGCAGAAGACTGAAATCCGGGGATACGACACACCAACCGCGTCACAATACATGGCAAGAACGAGTGCGGTGGCCTCCCCCTGCGCGCCGGACGGATCCCCTGACGACCACGCCGCGCAATGCGCAACTTCCGGCGTCAGTCAAGAGGATATGTCGTCACGGCGCGACCCTTTGCCGATGGCCGGGTTAATGCGATCTTCCGGGCATGTCCAGAGCGATTGCACCCTGCGGGTCAGGTCGCCGGACTTCCCTTCGGGGTCCGGCAGCCTTGTGGCGCCGGGCGGGATCGCCGCCCGGCGCCGTCATTCATTGGCAACCCGCCGTCAGAACAGCGCGGCGCCCTTCGACAGTGCGATCCACACCCCGATAAGGAACGGGATGCCGACGGCCAGCCAGAACACCACGCCCAGCGCGCCGAACTGCCCACGTGCCGCGGTCGAGACCCCGGCCCCGCGTGCGGTGCTGTCGTGCTGCAGCGCGCGCTCCTGATCCAGCTCGTCGTCGCTCATGTAGTGCTTGTCGTCGACCGGCTTGATCAGCGCGTTGCAGATCAGGCCCAGCAGCAACAGCCCCGCCATGATGTAGAGCGTGCGGTCATAGACCAGATTGTGCGGAACGCCGTGGTCCAGCTGGTACTGACGCACGCTGGCGATCAGCACCGGGCCGATGATGCCCGCCGCCGACCAGGCAGTGATCAGCCGGCCATGGATGGCGCCGACCATTTGCGTGCCGAAGATATCGGCCAGATAGGCCGGCACGGTCGAGAAACCGCCGCCATACATCGTCAGGATGATGCAGATCGACAGCACGAACATGCTCGCCAGCCCCAGGTGGCCCCAGGTCGGCAGCAGGATGTAGAGGACCATGCCGAGGATGAAGAAGGTGGCATAGGTCGTCTTGCGCCCGATCTTGTCGCTGAGCGAGGCCCAGAACAGCCGCCCGAGCGAGTTGAACAGGCTGATCAGGCCGACCAGCCCCGCCGCCGCCGCGACGATCGCGGCCTTCTGCGCGGTCGGGCTCATCCCGGCGCCGCCATTGCCCAGCAGATGATTGCCGAACACGTCCTGCAGCATCGGGCTGGCCATCGAGATCACGCCGATCCCGGCGGTCACGTTGAGGCACAGAACCAGCCAGATCAGCCAGAACTGACGCGTGCCCGCGACACGGTTGAGGTGCACATGGCGCTTGGTGATCATCGCCTTGGAGCGGGCCGCATCGGCATCGGACCAGCCCTCGGGGCGCCAGCCGGTGGGGGCGATGCGGAACGAGAACGCGCCGATCGACATCACCAGCACATAGATCAGGCCAAGGATGACCATCGCCTGCCAGACGCCCTGCACGCCGTTATGCGAGAACTTGCCCATCAGCCAGACCGCCAGCGGTGCGCCGACCATGGCGCCGCCGCCATAGCCCATGATGGCGAAACCGGTGGCCATGCCGCGGCGGTCGGGGAACCATTTGATCAGGGTGGAAACCGGGGTGATGTAGCCAAGCCCCTGCCCCACGCCACCGATCACGCCGGTGCCCAGATAGAACAGCCACAGCTGGTGCCACATGACACCGAGGCCGCCCAGCGCCATGCCGCCGCCCCAGCAGAGCGCGGCGATGAAGCCGGCCTTGCGCGGGCCGACGCGTTCCAGCCAGCCGCCCCAGATCGCGGCCGAGATGCCGAGAATGGCGATAAAGGTCTCGAACACATGGGTTTCGGCGGGCACCGACCAGTTGCACTGGGTCGTGGTCAGCATGCCGAAGAAGCCCAGATTGGCGCATTCGGCGGCCGGCTGGGCGATCAGATGCGACATCGGCAGCCAGAACACCGAGAAGCCGTAGGCCATGCCGATGCAAAGATGGATGCACAGCGCGGCGGGCACCACGAGCCAGCGGTTGTAGCCGGGCCCAGCGATGGTCGCCTCGCGGCTGAGAATGGACGACGCCGGTGCGCCGTCGGCGATGGAAGCCATGGATATTCCTCCCTGTTACCCTCGCATCCGCCCCGGACCGCGCTTTTGCCGCGCGCATGGGGCTCCCCGGATGCTGGCGGCACCTGCCGCCGAGGCGCACAATGCTGCGCGCACAGGATATCGTCAAATAATTTTTTTAACGTTTTCAATGTGTTATATGGACATTCTGTCCCGAACACAGCGTCAGGCGGCCAAGGTTTTGGACATTTTGTCCGCCGCGCGGAGCGCGGGTGGCCAGAATTGGGACATTTTGTCCATTTTGGGGGAAGGCGGGCGGACGGCATGCGCCGAAGAACCCGTTCCCGCCTTGTGCCGCCCCACGCGCGCGGCGGCAAGAGTGAAGCGGGCGATGGGCGTTTTCTTGCCGGACGGGGGGCAAGAGCGCCCCCTTATTCCGCCGCGGGCAGCCACAGGATGAAGCGCGTGCCCTGCCCCGGCGTGCTTTCGGCGTGGATCGTGCCGCCGGCCTCGTCGATCAGCATCCGGCTGATCGACAGGCCCAGCCCGGTGCCCTCGGCCCGCTTGGTGGTGAAGAACGGATCGAAAATCCGGCCCAGCGCCTCGGGCGGGATGCCCGGACCGGTGTCGGCGACGATGATCTCGGCCCCGGCGCGGCCAGAATGGCCCTCGCGCGCGGCGTCCTGCGTGATGATGGTCAGCGTGCCGCCCCGGGGCATCGCATGCAGCGCGTTGACTATCAGGTTGATCAGCACCTGCTGCAGCCCGGTGCGCTCCATCCGCACCCGGCGGCTGGCGCTGTCCGCGCGCGTCACCTCGACCTGCGCGCCGCGCAGCCGGTGCCGCGTCAGCGCCAGACAATCCGAGACCACCTCGACCGGCGCCACCCGGTCGGCCGAGCCCGAAAATTCGGCGGGCCGCGCGAATTGCAGAAGTTTGGTCACGATCGAGGTGATCCGGTGGACCTGCGCGTCGATCAGGTCGAATTCGGTCTTCGCCGGCGCCGCCGCCGGGCCCAGGGTCTGGCGCGCCACGTCAAGATTGCCCTGAATCACCGCCACCGGGTTGTTGATCTCATGCGCGATGCTTGCGGTGATCTCGCCCACCGCCGCCAGCTTTTCCGACATCACCAACTGCTGGGTGGTCTGCTCCAGCCGGCGGTTCAACTCGCGCAGGTCGCGGGTGCGCTCCTCGACCTTGTCGTTCAGCTCGGCCGCCCAGTCGCGCAGGCGCTGGTCGCGCTCTTGCACCTGATCCAGCAGATGATCCAG
The DNA here is from genome assembly GCA_913064775.1 of uncultured Albidovulum sp. Classification (GTDB taxonomy): domain Bacteria; phylum Pseudomonadota; class Alphaproteobacteria; order Rhodobacterales; family Rhodobacteraceae; genus Acidimangrovimonas. Next base: position 77,787 of record CAJYAD010000004.1, read on the forward strand.
ATGGCGCGCGACGCGGCCGATCTCATCCTCGGCCGGCTCCTTGCCGATGCGGGCCGACAGATCGCCCGCCTCGACCTTCGCAATGGTGTCGGTCATGCTTTCCAGCGGGCCGAAGATCCGCCCCGCCCAGCGCAGGAACACCGGCACCGAGATCGCCGCGATCGCCAGAAAGGCCAGCAGCGACAGGATCATCGACTGGGTCTTGGCCTGGGTGAAGGGCGCGGCCAGAAAGCCGACATAGAGCATCCCCACCCGGCGGCCCAGACTGTCGGTGATCGGCTCATAGGCCGAGACGTACCAATCGTTCACCACGAAGGCCCGGTCGAGCCAGACCTTGCCCTCGCCCAGCACCCGTTTGCGCACCACGGCGGACACCCGGGTGCCCAGCGCACGGACGTTTTCAAACAGCCGCACGTTGGTCGAGACGCGCACGTCGTCGAGAAACAGCGTGGCGGTGCCGACAGATCCGGCGGGCAGGCTGCGGCTGCGGTAGACCAGCGCGTTGATCCGGTCGATGAAATGCAGGTTGCGGTTCAGCAGGATGCCGCCGACCAGCGCGGCATGGGTGCCGTCGGGCAGCACCACCGGGGCGGCGGCGTGCAGCACCATGCCGTCGACCTCGACCTTGCGGTCGGTCGGCACGGCGGCGCGGGTCGGCACCAGCGGGATGCGCGCACGCTCGGCCAGCGCGGGCGACAGCGCCGCCAGCGTCTTCGGCCCGAACACATCGACCGCCGCCATGCGTTTGCCAGCCAGCGCGCTGTCGACCACTTTCCAGTCGCCCGGCACCCGGCGCGCCACCGGCGTGGTCGAGGCGATCACCCCGCCACCGGGCAGCGCGACATATAGAAAATCCAGCCCCAGCGCGCGGCGCTCGCGTTCCAGATAGGCCCGGGCATGGGCGCCCTCGACATGATCCGCGAAGGCGACCGAATTGCCCAGCGCGGCGATCCGTTCGCCGGAATTGGCCAGCAGTTGCGCCATGTATTGATGCGCGATCGTCAGGTCGCCGTTGACCTTGATGATCAGCAGATTGTCGACCTTGCGCGCCCAGCGCAGCGTGGTGAAACCCAACAGCGCCGGCAGCAACACCAGCATCGGCAACAGCGCGATGACCAGCAGCCGCAGCCGGACCGAGCCGCGCTTCGGGCGCCACAGCCGCCGCATCCTAAAGGCCCCAGGCCGCGCATTTGCGGTCAATCGTCTTGCGCGACACGCCCAGCCGGCGCGCGGCCTCGGACCGGTTGCCGCCGGCGGCCTCCAGCGCGGTCAGGATGTGGCGGCGCTCGACACTGTCCAGCGGCTCGATCTCGGCGGCGACGGGGGGGCTGAGCGTCTCTAGCGGGAAGCGGTCGAAGATCAGCGCGCGTTCGATGAAATTCGACAATTCGCGGATGTTGCCGGGCCAGCCATGGCGCAGGATGGCGCCGCGCGCCGCCGGGGTGAAGGCCAGCGGGCGCAGGCGCAGCTGGGCCGAAAGCTCCTCCATGAACAACTCCGCCAAGTCGAGCACGTCATTGCCGCGCTGGCGCAGCGGCGGCATCTCGACATCGATCACGTTGATGCGAAAGAACAGATCCTCGCGGAAGCGGCCGGCGGCGACCTCAGCCGACAGGCTGCGCGAGGAGGCGAAGAGATAGCGCAGGTCGTAGGGCGCGGCCGCAGCGCGGTTTTCCAGCAAGCGCAGCAGCGCGGGCTGGGCGGCAGAGGGCATCTCGGCGATCTCGTCGAAGAAGATCGTGCCGCCCCGGGCCGAGGCCAGAAGGCCCTCATCCCGGCCGCCGCCTGCGGTTCCGCCGCTCCCACCCCCGCCAGAACCGCCGCCGCTACCGCCCCCGCCAGAACCGCTGCCAGAACCGGGGGCCTTGCCGAACAGCTCTTCCTCCAGCAGCTCGGCCGGGATGGCGGCGCAGTTGATCGCCACGAAAGGCCGCCCGGCCCGGGACGAGAGCGCATGCAGATGCCGCGCCGCCACCTCCTTGCCGGTGCCGGAATCGCCCCGGATCAGCACCGGAGAGGGCATGTCCGCGACCCGTGCGAGCAGCGCGCGAAGCGCCTCGATCTGGGGCGAATTGCCGATCAGCCGGTCGCGCCGGGGCCGCCAGATGCCGTTGGCGCGCAGCTCATGGCGCAAAAGCGCGTTTTCCTGGCGCAGATGGGCGAATTCCAGACAACGCCGCACCGCGTTCAGCACCTGATTGGAGCGCACCGGTTTCAGCACGAAATCCGCCGCCCCCGCCCGCATCGCCTCGATCGCGGTGTCCAGATCGGCATAGGCGGTCAGCATGATCGTGTCGGCCAGGCCACCCTGACGGCGGCGCCCGGCGAGCCAGTCGATGCCGCTTTGCCCGGGCATCATGTTGTCGAGGATCACCACGTCGAAATGGTGTTCGGCCAGCCGCGCCTCGGCGGTGGCGGTGCTGTCGGCTTCGGCCACATGCCGGCAATGCGGCGCCAAGGTCTTGAGCAGGAAGTTCCGCATCCCCGGCTCGTCATCGACGACCAGAATCGCGGCACCGGCCAGCCGCGCGGTCAGCCCGCCGGCGTCGGCAGCCCCCTCGGCTTGCGCTTGTTCCATCCGTCCCTCCGCCGGGTCTTGCCCCGGGTCGCGTCCGGGCTGTTCCCGGATCGCCGCACAGCCGGTCGGCTTGCGCGACCGTTTCCTGCCCTCTTGTCGCCGGGCGGGGAACGGCTTGGCAAGAACCAATTGACGATGAAAGCCGCGGGGAAGGACCAATGCGGGGCCGGGGCGGGGCCAACGCGGGGCCGGGGCGGGGCCGGGGCGGGGCCGGGGCGGGGCTATGGCGGGGCCGGATCAAGAAGCCCGCAGGCGACGCGCCCCCGCCGCGACCCGGCGCCGCCCCCCGCGCTCAGGCGGCTTCTTCCTCGTCCTCTTCGGCGGACTGGCGCTGCCACATCGCGGCGTAGCGGCCGTTGTGGGCCAGCAGCTCTTCGTGGCGGCCCTGTTCGACGATCTCGCCCTTCTCCAGCACGATGATCCGGTCGCTGTCGGCGATCGTCGACAGACGGTGGGCGATGGTCAGCACCGTGCGCCCCTCGCCGACCACATGCAGCGCGTCCTGGATGTCGCGCTCGGTCTGGGTGTCGAGCGCGCTGGTCGCCTCGTCCAGCAGCAGGATCGGCGGGTTCTTCAGGATCGTCCGGGCGATGCCCACGCGCTGCTTCTCGCCGCCCGACAGCTTCAGCCCGCGCTCTCCCACCGTGGTCTCGTAGCCGTCGGGCAGGCTGACGATGAAATCGTGGATACGGGCGGATTTCGCGGCGGCGACGATCTCGGCCTCGGTGGCGCCGGGGCGACCGTAGGCGATGTTGTAGCGCACCGTGTCATTGAACAGCACCGTGTCTTGCGGCACCACGCCGATCAGCTTGTGCAGGCTGTCCTGGGTGATATCGCGCACATCCTGGCCATCGATCCGCAGCGCGCCGCCGGTCACGTCATAGAAGCGAAACAACAGCCGCCCGATGGTCGACTTGCCGGCGCCCGAAGGCCCCACGACCGCCACCTTCTGCCCCGGCTTCACCGTCAGCGTCAGGTTCTTCAGGATCGGCCGTGCCGCATCGTAGCCAAAGGCGACATGGTCGAATTCCACCTCTCCGCCGGTGACCCTCAGATCCGGCGCGCCGGGCTTGTCGGTCACTTCGGTGGGTTGTTCGAGCAGGTCGAACATCTCGCCCATGTCGGTCAGCGCCTGACGGATCTCGCGGTAGACGGTGCCGAGGAAGCCCAGCGGCTGGGTGATCTGCATCATATAGGCGTTGACCATGACGAAATCGCCGACGCTCAGCTTGCCGGCCTGCACGCCCTGCGCCGCCATCACCATCACGATCACCAGCCCCGCGGTGATCAGGATCGACTGGCCGAAGTTCAGGAAGCTCAGCGATTGGCCGGTCTTGACCGCGGCGGTCTCATAGCCGGCCATGGCGGCGTCATAGCGCTGCGCCTCCAGCTTCTCGGCGCCGAAATACTTCACCGTCTCGAAGTTCAGCAGGCTGTCGATCGCCTTCTGGTTGGCGTCGGTATCCTGGGCGTTCATCTCGCGCCGGACCTGCACCCGCCATTCGGTCACCTTGAAGGTGAACGTGATGTAGAGCGTGATCGTCACCACCACGACCGCCGCGTACCAGACGTTGAACAGCGTCAGGAAGACCACCGTCACCATGACCAGTTCCAGCATCAATGGCCCGATCGAGAACAGGGTGAAGCGCAGCAGGAAATCCACCCCCTTCACCCCGCGCTCGATGATCCGGCTCAGGCCGCCGGTCTTGCGGGTGATGTGGTAGCGCATCGACAGCCGGTGCATATGGGTGAAGGTTTCCAGCGCCAGCGCGCGCAGCGCCCGCTGGCCGACCTTGACGAAGACCGCGTCGCGCAATTCGCCAAAGCCCACATTGCCCAGCCGCGCCACGCCGTAAGCCACCGTCAGCCCGACCGCCCCAAGGCCCAGCGTCCAGCCATCCCCCTTGTGGGAATTGGCCAGCGCGTCGACCGCGCCCTTGTAGAAGAACGGGATGATCAAAGAGAACACCTTGGCCAGCACCAGCGCACTCAGCGCCAGCACCACGCGGCGCTTCACCCAGGCCTCGCCCTTGGGCCAGAGATAGGGGATGACCCGGCGGATCGTGCGCAGGCCATTCGCCCTCTCGCGGGCCTTCACGGAAGCTGTGGTCTCTGTCATTCGTGATCCCTCGTGTTGCCCCCCACATAGGGCGGCAAGGGGGATTTGGCCAGAGCCGAGCAGGCGCCCGCGGGCGCGCCCGACCGCCCGACCGCCCGGTCACATGCGGGCGGGGGCCGCCCCCTGCGCGCGCCGTTCTGGCGCCTCAGGGCTTTGGCGGGACCGAGAACACCTGGCCGGGATAGATCAGGTTGGGGTCGCGGATCTGCCCCTTGTTGGCAGCGAAGACCTTCACATAGAGCAGCCCGTCGCCATAGCTGCGCTTGGCGATCCCCCACAGCGTATAGCCGGGCTGCACGGTGATGATCTCGGCCCGGACCCCGGCGGACGATCCCCCCGCCCCGCCGGTCGCCGAGGGCGCGGCATTGCTGTCCGGCGCGGGGGCGGCATTGGCCAGCACCACCGGCGCCTCGCGCTTGAAGGGGGTCTCGAAGCGCGCGGTCACCTTGCCGCTGGCATCCAGCTGATCGGCGCGCAGCTTGTAGATCCCGGCGCCGATCCCGGTCAGCTCGGCCGACCAGTTGCCATCGGCGGTCACCGGCGCCGTCGCGACCGACTTGTCATCCAGATAGATCCGCACCGTGTCGCCCTTGGTGCCGCGGCCCGACAGCTCGACCGCGCCGTCCTTGCCGTAGGAGATCGCCGAAATCTCGACCCCGTCCTTGGGCGCCGCACCGATGCCGCCGCCCGATTGCAGCACCTTGACCCCGTCGCGCCCGGCCAGCAGCACCGTGGGCACCTGCGGCCCGGCCCCGGACCCGGCGACCGGCGCCGAGGCTTCGGGCGTGGCTTGGGCCACCTGCGTGCCCTGCGCCCCCTGCCCCGCCGAGGGGCCCGAGGGCGCCGCAGCCACAGCTTCGGGCGCGGGCGGCGGCACCTGGGGTTCGGGCGTCGGCGCCAGGATCACATCCCCCGCCGAGGCCTGGGCCTTGCCGCCCTTGGCGGTGGCCTGCAGGCGCATCACCCGGGGCTTGTCGGACTCGGGCAGCGAGAAGATCGACACGAATTTCCCCTGGCTGTCGGCCGAGGTCGAGGCCACCTGCTTGCCGCCGACCTCGATCCCGACCTTGGCGCCGGGTGCGGCACGGCCGGCCACCAGCGCCTCGCCGTTGGGGCTGACGCGGACCACGTCGAAGGAGGGCGTGTCAGGGCCATGCGGCACCACCGGGGTTTTCGGCACTGCGGGGGAGGTGGCCGCGATCTGGGCATTGGGCTGGGCGGAGGATGGAGTGGTGGGCTGAGCAGTGGGCTGCGGCGCCGAGGCGGCATTCGACGCGGTCTCGCCCGGCGCCACGGGTTTCGCAGCCGGGGCTGTCGCGCCTTGCGTGCCCCCAGCTTGCGTGCCCTGCGTGCCGCTAGCGCCCTGATCCGTCACCAGGACCGGCAGCGGTTGACGGGTCGCATACCACGCCCCGCCCAGCACCGCGGCGGCCACCACCGCAACCCCGGACACCAGGGCGGCCTTGCCGCCCTTTCCCAGCTTGACCCAGCCTGCCATCCCATCTCCCCGTTGCGGGGCGCCTTTTCCCGGGCCCGCGCTTGAGTGACCATAGCAACCCCGGTATCACGGGTCAAAGAAACCCTTTACGCGGAAAATCCCATGACCCGTCCCACCCGCTCGATCTGTGTCTTCTGCGGCTCACGCAGCGGCGCCCGGCCCGCCTATGCCGCCCAGGCCCATGCCGTGGGCAGCCTGATCGCGGCCGAGAACTGGCGCCTCGTCTACGGCGCCGGCGATGTCGGGCTGATGGGCGAGGTGGCACATGCCGCCCAGGATGCGGGGGCCGAAACCTTCGGCGTCGTCCCCGTCCATCTGCTGGACATCGAGCGCGGCAAGCGCGACCTGACCACCTTCGTCGTCACCGAGGACATGCACGAGCGCAAGAAGGTGATGTTCATGAATTCCGACGCGGTGGTGGTGCTGCCGGGGGGGGCGGGATCGCTCGACGAATTCTTCGAGGTGCTGACCTGGCGCCAGCTGGGGCTGCACGCGAAACCGATCCTGCTGCTGGATACCGAGGGCTACTGGCAGCCGCTGATCGGGCTGATCGACCATGTCATCGCCGAGGGCTTCGCCGATGCCGGCATCCGCGATTACGTCACCGTCATCCCCGATATCGCGGCGCTGGCAGCGGCCCTGCGCGCCGCCCTGTCCTGACGCAGCGAGGCGGCGGAATAGATCGCCAGCGCCGCCCAGATCAGCGCGAAGGCGATCATGTGCCAGCGGGTGAAGGGCTCGGAAAAGACCAGCGTCGCCACCAGGAATTGCAGCGTCGGATTGATGTATTGCAGCAGGCCCACCGTCGCCATGTTCACCCGCCGCGCGGCATAGGAAAACAGGATCAACGGCCCGCCCGTCAGGATGCCCGAAAAGGTCAGCAGCAGGGTCTGCTCCAGATCATGGCCAAAGACCGGCTGCGCCCCGCCGGGCCAGGCCCCCAGCCGCAGCCCGACCAGATAGGCCAGCGCCAGCGGCGACAGCATCACGACCTCGGCCGTCACCGATACCACCGGCCCCGCGTCGAGGCGTTTCTTGATCAGCCCGTAGATGCCGAAGCTCGCCGCCAGCGCGAGCGAGATCCACGGCGTCACCCCCAGCCCCAGCGCCAGCACCAGCACGGCGGTCGCGGCCAGCCCCACGGCGACGGCCTGGGCCCGGCCGATGCGTTCGTGAAAGGCCAGCACGCCGATCAGCACGGCGACCAGCGGGAAGATGTAATAGCCCAGGCTGGCCTGCATGACATGGTTGATCTGCACCGAGAAGATGAACAGGAACCAATTGGCCGAAATCATCAGCGCCGCGAGCAGCGTGATCGCCGCCCGGCGCCCGCGCAACAGCCGCGACACCTGACCCAGACGGCCCTGAAAGGCCAGCACCACGCCAAAGAAGAGCGCCGACCAAATCGTGCGATGCGCCAGAATCTCGATCGCCGGCAAGCCGTCCAGAAGGTTGTAATACAGCGCCGACAGGCCCCAGACAGTGCAGGCGGCGATCATCGCCAGCACCCCTTTTCCCGCCTCGCTCATCGCCTGCCCTCTTTGCTGCGCCGGCCTCCCTCTAGCCGGTTGCACGGCGAAGGGTAAGGGGGGCAAGGCGCCCCAAGTGGATTGCGAAGCCGGCGCCGGGGGTTTCATACCCCCGGACCCCCCGTGGGATATTTTCACCAGAAAGAACGCAACGAGCGCTCTTGGCTTTCACGGTTCCGGAAATAGCCGGAGGGGGGCGCGGGGGCCGCGCCCCCGCCGCCGGATTTTCACCACCAGGCTTCGGTTCGGGGCCGCGGCGCGGCCTCAGGTGGCGGGGCGGTAGACGCCGCAGATCTTGTTGCCGTCGGGATCGCGGAAATAGCCCAGCCACAACCCGTGCGGGCGCTGACCCGGAGGGGTCTCGATCGAGGTGCCGCCATTGGCCACCGCCGCGTCATGCAGCGCCTGCAGCTGCTCGGGCGAGGAGCATTTGAACGCCACCGTGCCGCCGTTCGCCACCGTCGCCTCGGTTCCGTCGATCGGCTCGCTGACCGAGAAGGTGCTGCCGTCGTGGCGATAGAACAGGCGCTGCTGTCCGGTGGCATTGGTGTTGCGCAGCGGCTCGCCCGCGCCAAGCACCGCAAGTACCGCGTCATAGAATTTCTTCGACCGCTCGATGTCGTTTGTGCCGATCATGATGTGATTGAACACTGCGTGTTTCCTTCAGCTTGCAAGGCGTCCTGCGCCGGAGCCGGACGCTATCCTTGGCCTTCGACCTCCGCAATCACCGGCCCGCACGCCCCGTACCGGCAGCGATCACGACCGCGTGCGCCCGAAGGCCCTGCACAAAAACAGGGCCGGAGGTATCCCCCCGGCCCGTTCCGTCAACAGTGATCTTGCCCGTGGGTCAGAGCCGCGAGGCGACGTTTTCCCAGTTCACCAGATTGTCGAGGAAGTTGGTCAGATACGCCGGGCGCTTGTTGCGGAAGTCGATGTAGTAGGAATGCTCCCACACGTCGCAGCCCAGCAGAGCGGTCTGGCCAAAGCACAGCGGGTTGACGCCGTTCTCGGTCTTGGTGACCTTCAGGCCGCCGTCGGCACCCTTCACCAGCCAGGCCCAGCCCGAGCCGAACTGGCCCGCACCGGCGGCCGAGAAGTCTTCCTTGAACTTCTGCACCGAGCCGAAGCTTTCGGTGATCGCCTTCTCCAGCTCACCCGGCATCGACTGGCTGCCCGGGCCCATCATTTCCCAGAATTGGGCGTGATTCCAATGCTGCGAGGCGTTGTTGAAGATGCCGTTCTGCGCCACGGCACCCTTCTGGTAGGTGCCCTTGACGATCTCTTCGACCGGTTTGCCTTCCCATTCGGTGCCCGCGATCAGCTTGTTGCCGTTGTCCACATAGGCCTTGTGGTGCAGGTCGTGATGGTATTCCAGCGTCTCCTTCGACATGCCGAAGGCTGCGAGCGCATCATGGGCATAGGGAAGATCGGGGAGTTCGAAAGCCATGGCTTTCTCCTTTCGCGCGTGGGTCAGGGTTCAGGTCTTGTGGGGAATAAGAGCGCGGAACGAGGCCACGTCAAGGGTCGATCGGTGGCAATAGGCGAAGCTTCGCGGGCAAAGCGGGTGGCGGCGGCGCTCAGGGCCTGCCCTGCGGCCAGCACTGTCCACGCGCCCGCAAGGCGGCGCCCGCATGCTGGCTGTGCACACTGATCTTCAATGCGCCGCCCTGCAAATGCGCGCTGTAGACCAGCGTCTGCGGCGCCTGTCCGGCGCGCTGCACGCCGCTCAGCCGCCAGCTCAGCCGCCAGCCGGTGCCGTCGCGCCGCAGCTCGGCCGTCACCGGCCCACCGGCATAGAAGCGGGTCAGCGGATCGGCCACCCGGGCGGTGCCACGATCCGGATCAAGGGTCAGTTGCAAAGGCCCCGCGATGGCGCCGCCGGGCGGCGCCTCGGTCAGCCCGCAGCGCAGGGTCAGCGGCGCGGCCCCCGCGGCGCCCGCGGCCCCTATCAGCCATGCAGCGGCCAGAACGGCACGGATCACGCGAAGACCCCGACCTCGCCCCCCGGCGCGGCGGCGGTCGAGAGCAGCCCCATCACATAGCCCGCGACCGAGCGGAAGGCGATCAGCGAGACCTCTGCCTCGCCGCTCATCCAGATCGCGGCGGCGGTCTGGGCGGCACGGGTGCGGCGTATCTCGCCCGGGCCAAAGGCGGCGGGCGAAAGATCCACCGGGCAGAGCTTGGCCAGCACCTCGCGCGCGCCGGCGCCCGAGACGGTGAAGACCGCGCGCGCATCCGAGACATCGACGACCAGCGCATGCACACCCGCCAGCGCCTCGGCAAGGCGGGCAACGGCTGCGGGCGCCTCAGCGTAGGGCAGGATCAATTGCAGCTCATCCGGCGACATCCATGCCACCGAACGCCCGCCTTCCGTCAGGATCGCGCGGCGTTCCGGCACGTCCATTCCCATGACATCTTTCAGCGCTTTTCCAATGGCTTGTGACGCGATGTTGCCACGCAGGGTGAGCATGCCGAGCGGGCCGATTTCGCGTACCTTGCAAAAGCCCTCATAGGCCGCGCCGCCAAGTGCCGAGACGGGTTCAGACATTCTGCTTCTCCCCTTCCTTGTCGTAGAAGACCGGATCGACGATCCGCGCCTTGACCGCGGATCCGTCGGGTTTGGGGAACTCGATCTCTTCCCCCATCCGCTCGGGCCCGTGCTTCACCAGCCCCATCGCGATGCCCTTGCGCAGGGTCGGCGACCAATAGGTCGAGGTCACCCGGCCTTGCATGTTGCGCTGGCCGTTGGCGTTCACGCCCTCCGCCACCGCATAGGCGCCATCGGGCAGGACCGAGCCATCGAGCGTCTCCAGCCCCACCAGTTTCCAGCGGTCGGGCGCCGACAGATGGCTGCGCTGCTGGCCCCGCTTGCCGAGGAAATCCTCTTTCTTCTTCGAAATCGCCCAGTTCAGGTTCAGATCCTGCGGCGTCACCGTGCCGTCGGTCTCATCCCCGATCATGACAAAGCCCTTCTCGGCCCGCATGACGTGCAGCGCCTCGGTGCCATAGGGCATCATTCCGAACTCTTGCCCGGCGGCATGTAGCGCCTCCCACAGGGCAAGGCCATGGCTGGCCGGCACCGCGATCTCATAGGAAAGCTCACCCGAGAAAGAGATCCGGAAGATCCGCACCGGAAAGCCGCCCAAGGCGCCATCCTGCCAATCCATGAACTTGAAGCTCTCGGCGCAAACATCCATTCCACCAAGACTTTCCAGAACCGCGCGGGCCTTGGGGCCGACCACGGCGATCTGGGCATATTGCTCGGTCAGGTTGGCGGTGTAGACCTTCCAGTCCCACCATTCGCATTGCAGCCAATCCTCCATCCAGGCGTGGATGCGGTCGGCGCCGCCGCTGGTGGTGTGGCAGAGCCACGTGTCTTCATCGATGCGCGCGACCACGCCGTCATCGCTGAGGAAGCCGTTTTCCGAACACATCAGCCCATAGCGGCATTTGCCCGGCTTCAGATTGCTCATCATGTTGGTGTAGAGCATGTCGAGGAAGCGCCCCGCATCCGGCCCCTTGACCAGGATCTTGCCCAGGGTCGAGGCATCCAGAAGCCCCACCTTCTCACGCGTGTTCAGCACCTCGCGGTTGACGGCGGCCGAGGTCGCCTCATCCGGCTGGCGGTAGCAATAGGGGCGGCGCCAATGGCCGACGGGTTCCCATTCGACGCCATGCGCGGCGTGCCAGTCATGCATCGGCGTGCGGCGCAGGGGCTGGAAGATGTCGCCCCGCGCCTCGCCCGCCAGCGCCCCAATGGGCACCGGGGTGTAGGGCGGGCGGAAGGTGGTGGTGCCGACCTGCGGAATTGGTGCGTTCAGCGCATTCGCAAGTGCCGCGAGGCCATTGATATTGCTCAGCTTCCCCTGATCCGTCGCCATGCCGAGCGTGGTGTAGCGCTTGGTGTGTTCGACGCTTTCATAGCCCTCGCGCGCGGCCAGTTGCACGTCCGAGACCTTCACGTCGTTCTGGTAATCCAGCCACATCTTCATCCGCAGATCCGGCCCCGCCCCCTGCGGCATGATCCAGACGGGTAGCAGCGGCGCCTCGGCCTCAGAACGGGCTTCGGGCACCGGGGCTTCCCCTGCGGGGCGGCCCAGCGCCTGCAGCGCGGCACTCGCGGCTACCGTGGCATCGCCCATCACCTCACCCGCCATCAGCGCGCCATTGGCGGATCCGGCGGCGAAGACAAAGCCGGTGCCGTCATCGCCGAGCGGCGGGCGCGCGGGATCGGGGCGGAACATCGCCGCCGCCTCGTCCCAGCTCAGCTTGCCGCCGCAATGGGACCACAGATGCACCACCGGCGACCAGCCGCCGGACATGGCGATGGCCTCGCAAGCGATCTCTTGCGTCACCGCCCCGCCCTCGCCCGCCTGGGGGCATAGCTGGACGCCACTGACCCGCTTGCCGCCCTTGACGCCGACCACCGCCGTGCCGGTCAGCACCGTGATCCCCAGCGCCCGCGCGGCCTGCGGCAGGGCGCCGTCGGCCTGGGCGCGCGCGTCGATCACCGCAGGCACCGCAAGGCCCGCCTGTTTCAGTGTGATCGCGGTGCGATAGGCGTCGTCATTGTTGGTCACCACCACCGTGCGGTCGCCCGGGCTGACAGCCCAGTTCACCGCATAATCGCGCATCGCCGAGGCCAGCATCACACCCGGCACGTCATTGCCCGCGAAGGCCAGGGGCCGCTCGATCGCGCCGGTGGCGGTGACAATCCGCCCGGCGCGAATGCGCCACAGCCGGTGCCGGGGCCGCCCGTCGCCGGGGGTGTGATCTGCCACCTTTTCATCGGCCAGCACATAGCCATGATCGTAGACGCCAGCCCCCATCGTGCGGGTGCGGAGTGTTACATTCTCCATCCCATCAAGGGTTTGGACGGCGTTGTTGATCCAATCATCGGCGGGTTGTCCGTCGATCTGCACCCCGTCCACCGGCGCGCGGCCGCCCCAATGCGCGGTCTGTTCCAGCACCAGCACCCGGGCGCCCGAGGCCCCCGCGACCAGCGCCGCCTGCAACCCGGCGATGCCGCCGCCGATCACCAGAAGATCGCAGAAGGCGTAGAAATATTCATAGCGGTCGGCGTCGCGTTCCACCGGCGCGCGGCCGAGGCCCGCGGATTGGCGGATCACCGGCTCAAACAGGTGTTTCCAGGCCGCGCGGGGGTGGATGAAGGTCTTGTAGTAGAAGCCCGCGGGCAGGAATTTCGCCACCAGCCCGTTCAGTGCGCCGATGTCGAAGTCGAGGCTGGGCCAATGGTTCTGGCTGGCCGCCGTGAGGCCGTCGAACAGCTCGGTCGTCGTGCTGCGCTGGTTGGGTTCCAGCCGCGCGCCGGTGCCGAGGTTGACCAGCGCGTTCGGCTCTTCCGCGCCCGAGGCCACCAGCCCGCGCGGGCGGTGATACTTGAAGCTGCGGCCCAGAAGCATCTGATCCTCGGCCAGCAGGGCCGAAGCCAGCGTATCGCCGGAATAGCCGCGCAGCCGCTTGCCGTTGAAGGAAAATTCCAGCGCCTTGCTGCGGTCGATCAGGCGGCCGCCAGAGGCCAGACGGGTGCTCATTCGATGCCCTCCCACTGCGGTCGTTTCGCCTTGATCGCGGCCAGCAGGTCGGCCGGGGGCCTGGTGGTCTGCGCGGGATAGGTGCCGAAGACCTCCAGCGTGGCGGTGCAGCGCGCGGCCAGGAACCACTTGCCGCAGCCATAGGCATGGCGCCAGCGCTCAAAATGCACGCCCTTGGGGTTCTTGCGGGCGAACATGTAGCCCTCAAAGTCTTCGTCGCTCGCGCCCGCGCCGAAGCGCTTCAGATGCGCCTCGCCGCCCGGGGCAAGTTCGGCTTCCTCGGCGCGGACGCCGCAATAGGGGCAGGTCAGGATCAGCATGGGCGGGCCCTCAAGCATGACGAAAGGGCCGAGGGGTGCTGACGCCCCCGGCCCTTCGCTGTGGATATGGGTTTGCGCGGCGCCCGGGCGCCGGCGGTTTCAGCCGCCCTTGACCGAAGGCAGCTGGATGGTGATGGAATTGTCCTTGTGGTTCGGCGAGAAGCTGTCGCCGTTGTAGAGATACCAAGCAATCCCGCCGACGACGACAACGACCGCGCCCAGGACGAAGCCGATCGCGGTGTTGGATTTGTTCTGAATGGCCATGCGAATACCTCCGGTTGCTGTGCAATCGCGTGGGTAACACGCAGGTTACCAGATTGGTTCCACTGCAAAAATCTTTCTTTCGCGCGCCGGCGGCGGGGCATGGCAAAGGCGGGCGCCAATTGGCACCCGCCGCGCGCGCAGGCGATTGCGCGGGCCCTAGTTGCCGGTCGAGGCGGCCGCGCCGGCCTGGGCGCCGCCGGTGTTTGCGCCGCCCGTACTGGTACCCGTGCTGGCGCCAGCCTTGGCCGTGCTGCCGCCGGAATTCGCAGCCCCCGCGCCACCGCCTGCACCCCCGACGTCGACCTTGGTCGAGATCGAGGTCTTGCCGCCGCCCTGGCCCATGTGGTCCCCCACATGCTCACCCATGCCGCCGCCGAACAAGAGCCAGGCGATGATGCCCACGGCAACCACGAGGCCGCCGACGATGAAGGCGATGCCGGTGCCGCCGCCGCTTCTGGTTGCGCGAATCTCGGTGCGTTCGCGCAAGGTGCTGTCATGTCTGTCGTGGTTGTGATCGACCATGTCGTCGCCTCCAATCGAACTGTCTTCGAAAGGAGAACCCGGACCCGCCCTCGCCGGTTCCGGCCATCGGCGGGGGCTTGCCCAAGCTGTGCGGCGGCGGCGCGGCGCATCAATGCGCCACCCCTGCGGCGACGCTCTCGTCGATGAAGCGGCCCTCGCGGAACCGCTCCAGCCCGAAATCGGCGGCCAGCGGCGAATGGCCCTTGGCCATCAGTTCGGCCATCGCCCAGCCGGAGCCGGGGATCGCCTTGAACCCGCCGGTGCCCCAGCCGCAGTTGATGAAGCAATTGCCCAGCGGCGTTTTCGACAGGATCGGAGAGCGGTCACCGGTCATGTCGACGATGCCGCCCCATTGGCGCAGCATCTTGAGGCGGCTGATCATCGGGAAAGTCTCGACCAGCGCGCGCAGAGTTTCCTCGATATGGTGGAAAGAGCCGCGCTGGGTGAAGTTATTGAACCCGTCGGTGCCGCCGCCGATCACCATCTCACCCTTGTCGGATTGCGACATGTAGCCATGCACCGTGTTGGCCATCACCACCACATCCATGCAGGGCTTGATGGGCTCCGACACCAGCGCCTGTAGTGCCACCGCCTCGATCGGCAGCCGGAAGCCCGCCATTTCCGCCAATTGCCCCGAATGGCCCGCGACGATCATCGCCAGCTTGCCGCAGCCGATGAACCCGCGCGAGGTGTCCACCCCGGTCACCTGACCGTCTTGCTGGCGCACGCCGGTCACCTCGGTCTGCTGAATGATGTGCATCCCCATGGCCGAGCAGGCCCGCGCATAGCCCCAGGCCACCGCATCGTGGCGCGCGGTGCCGCCGCGGCGCTGGTAGAGCGCGCCCAGCACGGGATAGCGCGGCCCGTCGATATTGATGATCGGCACGATCTCTTTCACCTTGGCCGGCTCGATCCATTCGGTCGCCACGCCCTGCAGGTGGTTGGCGTGGACCGTGCGCAGATAGCCGCGCACCTCATGATGGGTCTGGGCCAGCATCAACAGGCCACGGGGGCTGAACATGACGTTGTAGTTCAGGTCCTGGCTGAGGTTTTCGTACAGCTTCAGCGCCTTGTCGTAGATCGCCGCCGACGGATCCTGCAGGTAGTTCGAGCGGATGATCGTGGTGTTGCGGCCAGTATTGCCGCCGCCCAGCCAACCCTTCTCGATCACCGCGACATTGGTGATGCCGAAATTCTTGCCCAGGTAATAGGCGGTGGCGAGGCCATGGCCGCCGGCGCCGACGATCACCACATCGTAATGCTTGCGAGGCTCGGGCGAGGCCCAGGCGCGCTCCCAGCCGGTGTGGTGGCGCATGGCCTCGCGGGCGAGGGCGAAGACGGAATAGCGTTTCATCGGCGAAGACTCTCTTCGGGGGGCGGCGTCTCACCCGGGTTCTACCGGGCATGCTGTCTGCGCCGCCACTGGCAGCGGCACAATAGGGCAAAATGCGACATCCGGCACCCGGGCGCCAGAGGGTCGGGCGGGAAGGAGGCGGCGAAGGGGGTGGTGAAGGGGGTGGTGAAGGGGGCGTTGAGGATCGGGCAGGCGCGCGCGCGGCTTCAGTTGCACAGCGTTGCCCCCAATCGCTCCTGCGGCGACAAGGGGCTTTCGCCCTCGCGGCCGAGGCCTTAGATGGGAAGACGCGGCGGCGAAGGGAGAGGACATGGGATTTACCAGTGAACTGGGGGCCGATCTGGGCGACTGGGGCTTCTGGCTGGCTGCGGGCTTCATGTTCGCGGCGGTCGCGGGGCTGATGCTGCTGGCGCTGGTGCGCGGTCGCGCGCGAACCGACGCCGCCGCCACATATGATCTGCAAGTTTACCGCGACCAGCTGCGCGAGGTCGAAAAGGACCTTGCCCGCGGCACCATTTCCGAGGCCGAGGCCCAGCGGGTGCGCACCGAGGTCTCGCGCCGGGTGCTGGACGCGGACCGCGCCCTCGCCATGCGCGGCGCCCCCCGCCCCGCGCCGCGCGCCGCAAGCTGGGTCGCGGGTGTGGTGATTGTCGCCGCCCTGGCCGGGGCCTTCGCGCTCTATCTGCGGGTGGGCGATCCGGGCCAGCCCGACGATCCGATGGCCGCGCGGCTGGCGGAATCGCGCAAGCTGGCGGTCGACCGCCCCAGCCAGTCCGAGATCGAGGCGATGGCCGCCAAGAGCCTGATCCCGCCCGCGCCCGACCCGCAATACGCCCAGCTGATCGCCGAGCTGCGCGCCGCGGTGAAGCAGCATCCCGACGATCTGCAGGGGCAGGTTCTGCTGGCCCAGCATGAAGCCCGGCTGGGCCATTTCATCGCCGCCTATCACGCGCAAGAGGCGGTGATCCGCCTCAAGGGCAAGGCCGCCACCGCCGAGGACCACGCCAAGCTGGCGGAACTGATGGTCTATGCGGCGGCGCGCTATGTCTCGCCCGCCGCCGAACGCCAGTTGAACATCGCGCTGAAGATGGACCCGACCAATGTGACGGCGCGGTTCTTTCTGGGGGTGATGATGTCGCAGATCGGCCGGCCCGACATCGGCTTCCAGATCTGGGAGACCCTGCTGCCGCAACTGCCGCAGGGATCGCCCTGGATCGCGCCGCTGCGCGCGCAACTGCCGCAGATGGCCGAGATGGCCGGCGTGCGCTATCAGTTGCCGCCGCCGCAGGGCGCCGGGCCCGGCCCCTCGGCGGCGCAGGTCGCCGCCGCCAAGGACATGACCCCCGCCCAGCGCAAGGAGATGATCCGCGGCATGGTCGAGGGGCTGGCCACCCGGCTCGACACCAAGGGCGGCACGCCGCAGGATTGGGCGCGACTGCTGAATGCCTATGGCGTGCTGGGGGAGGCTGGCAAGCGCGACGCGGCGCTGGCAAAGGCGCGCACCGCCTACAAGGGCAACGCGCCGGCGCTGCAGATCATCGACGCCGCCGCCGGGGCGCCTGCGGAGGCCGCCGCCGCCGCCCTGCCCGGCCCCAGCGCGGGCGACATCCAGGCCGCCGGCCAGATGAGCCCGGCCCAGCGTCAGCAGATGATCGAGGGCATGGTTTCCCGACTGGCTGACAAGCTGGCAAATCAGGGTGGCACGGCCCCCGAATGGGCGCGGCTGATCGGCGCCTACGGGGTGCTGGGCCGCAAGGACCGCGCCCGCGCGATCTGGGACGAGGCCCAGACCCGCTTCAAGGATCACCCGGCCGAACTGGCCCAGATCCATGCGGCGGCGGTGAAGGCCGGGGTGTCGTCGGACGCCGCCTCGGGGGTCACGCAGTGAGCGTGATCGAGGCGATCGAGGAATTCGCCGCCGCGCTGCCGCCGCGCCGGGCGCTGGCGGGGCTGGATTTCGGCGACAAGACGGTCGGGGTGGCGGTCTCGGACGGGATGCTGAGCGTCGCCTCGCCGCTGGAAACCATCCGGCGGGTGAAGTTCACCAAGGATGCCGAGGCGCTGCTGGCAATCCTGACCCGGCGCGAGATCTGCGGCATCGTGCTGGGCCTGCCGCGCAACATGGACGGCTCGGAAGGGCCGCGCTGCCAGAAAAGCCGGGCCTTCGCGCGCAACCTTTCCCGCCTGACCGATCTGCCGATCACCTTCTGGGATGAGCGCCTGTCGACCGTCGCGGCGGAACGCGCGCTGCTGGAGGCCGACACCTCACGCAAGCGCCGCGCCGAGGTGATCGACCACGTCGCCGCCGCCTATATCCTGCAAGGGGCGCTGGACCGGCTGAGCCATATGCGGAGCGGACGATGAGCGACGAGATCTGGAGCCGCGACGAGATCGAGAGCCCCTGCGTAAGGATCTGTGTGCTGCATCCAGAGGCCAGGATCTGCATCGGCTGCCACCGCAGTGGCGCCGAGATCGCCGCCTGGTCGCGGATGTCGGCCGAAGAGCGCCGCGCGGTGATGGCGGAACTGCCGGCCCGGGCGCCGCTTCTGGCGCGCCGCCGCGGCGGGCGCGCGGGACGGCAGCGGTCCTGAGCGGGAATTTGCCGACATCGGGGCGGGCGCTTCGCGGTGTCGCGAAGGCCGCGGGCGGGGGCGCTGCCCCCTGCACCCCCGGCGTATTTTCGGAACAATGAAGGGGCGCCGGGAAGGGCGCCGGGGTGGCCAGGATCTGGCGGCGCCGGCCGGAGAGGTGCGCAAAACGGCTGACAGGCAGGGAGAGGCTGCGTTAGGTTGGCGCCATGCGGTTTCTTCTGCCCCTGCTTTTGTTGCTGCTTGGTGGCCCGGCGCTGGCCTGTGTGCCGGCCTCGGGCAGCGCGGCGCTTTCGCGGAGTTTTCTGCTGCAGGTCAATGATTTGCGCGGACGGGCGGGGCTGCGCCAGTTGCATGTCGAGACGCGTCTGGCCCGGGCGGCCCTGGCCCATGCCTGCGACAACGCGCGGCGGCAGAGCTATACCCACCGCGGCGGCGACGGATCGACCCTGGCCACGCGGCTGGGCCGGGTGAAATACCCCTTTCGCGCGGCGGCCGAGAACACCGGCTGGGGGTTTCGCCGCGCCGCCAGCGCGCTGCGCTGGTGGATGAATTCACCCCCGCACCGCGCCAACCTGATGAACCCCGCCCTGCGCGACATCGGCATCGGCATTTCCCGGGGCGGTGACGAAAAACTATACTGGGTGCTGGATCTTGGCGCGCGCTGAGGGGTTGCCACCTTGGTGACTCCATGCGCATTGCCACCTTGGTGACACCCATGTGCATTGTACAGCGGGCCGGCCATGGATAACGTCCGGCGCCAAAGACGTGACACGACAAGCCGTTCAGGAGATCAAGAGGCCCATGAAGAAGACCCCCAGCATCCGGACCAGATCCGCGCTTGCCATCGGCACGCTCGTCCTTGTGACTCTTGCCGCCTGCGCCCCGGCGCCAAAGCCCGAACCGACGCCGCCCGCGCCGCCGCCGATCGTCGGCTCGACCCCCGGCCATTGCTCGGTCCCTGCCGATATCGACATTTTCCGCGACAAGCTGCTGGCCGGCATCAACGCCGAACGGATCAAGAAGAACCTCACGCCGCTGAGCGTCTCGCCGAAGCTGGAACAGATCGCCCAGCAGCAATCCTGCGACGATGCGGTGCAGGGGATCTATTCGCATACCGGGCTGGATGGCTCGACCTATAGCGATCGGCTGAAGCGCGTGGGCTATCCCACCAAGGGCGCGCATGAGAACACCGGCATGGGCGCCCCGGCCGAGGGCAACGATACCGTCAGCACGATCGTCGGTTTCTGGATGCTGTCGATCTATCACCGCGACAACATGCTTGACCCGAAAGTCACCCAAGCCGGCATCGGCCGCGCCCATGGCTCGAACGGCAACGACTTCTGGGTGGTGGATTTCGGCCGCCCCTGACGGCCATCGCCGGCGGCCCCCCGTCTCTGCGCGCGGGGGCCGCCGGCACACGACACCGAACCGAACGAGGCCGGGCCCGCGATGTCGAACGAAGACCTTCTCGCACTGGCGCGGCGCATCTTCGCCGCGCAGCCTTTCTCGACCTATCTGGGGGCCGAATTGCTGGCTGCGGGCGCGGGCAGCGCGGAGATTGCCCTGCCGCTGCGTCCGGAGCTGACCCAGCAGCACGGTTTCGCCCATGGCGGCGTGGTCAGCTATCTGGCCGACAACGCGCTGACCTTCGCTGGCGGACTGGCCCTGGGGGGCGACGCGCTCACCTCCGAGTACAAGCTCAACTACCTGCGTCCGGCACAGGGCGCTTCACTTCTGGCGCGGGCAGAGGCGCTGTCGGTCGGCAAGCGGCAGGCGGTCTGCCGCTGCGTCGTGCTCGCGCGCGACGACCGGGGCGTCGAGACTCTGTGCGCGGCGGCTCAGGGCACCGTGATCCGCACCGCCCCCTGACAGATCCGTGGCGCGGGAATTTCCACTCGCAACCCGTCCCCCTTTCCTTTATAAGATAGTTTAATACTGAACTATCCCCGTTCCGCCGTGGAGGAGGCACTGATGGCCGCCAGGAAGACCCCAGCGAAATCAAACACGTCGAAAGAAGACCTGCTGCATTTCTATCGCCAAATGCTGCTGATCCGGCGATTCGAGGAGAAGGCGGGCCAATTGTATGGCATGGGCCTGATCGGCGGCTTCTGCCACCTCTACATCGGGCAAGAGGCCGTCGTCGTCGGGCTTGAGGCCGCGGCGGAAGAGGGCGACAAGCGGGTGACCAGCTACCGCGACCATGGCCACATGCTGGCCTGCGGCATGGACCCCAAGGGCGTGATGGCAGAGCTGACCGGCCGCCGCGACGGCTATTCCAAGGGCAAGGGCGGCTCGATGCACATGTTCTCGAAAGAGAAGCATTTCTACGGCGGCCACGGCATCGTCGGCGCCCAGGTGCCGATCGGCGCCGGGCTGGCGCTGTCCGACAAATACAAGGGCACCGACCGCGTCACCTTCACCTATTTCGGCGATGGCGCCGCGAACCAGGGTCAGGTGGCCGAGACCTACAACATGGCCCAGCTGTGGGAGCTGCCGGTGGTCTTCGTGATCGAGAACAACCAATATGCCATGGGCACCAGCGTGAAGCGCGCGACCCGCTCACCCGATTTCTGGGAACGCGGCGCGGCCTACGGCATCAAGGGCGAGGCCGTCGACGGGATGGATGTGCTGGCGGTGAAGGAAGCGGGCGAGAAGGCCGTGGCGCACTGCCGCGCCGGCAAGGGGCCCTATATCCTTGAGGTCATGACCTATCGCTACCGCGGCCACTCGATGTCCGATCCCGCCAAGTACCGCACCCGCGAAGAGGTGCAGAAGATGCGCGAAGAACGCGACGCGATTGAGCATGTCCGCGAATTGCTGCTGCAGGGCAAGCATGCCACCGATGACGAGCTGAAGGCGATCGACAAGGAGATCAAGTCGATCGTCAACGAGGCGGCCGAGTTCTCGAAGGAGAGCCCCGAGCCGGATCCGGCCGAGCTCTGGACTGACATCTACGCCGAAGAAGCGCCGCAGGAAGCCTGAGGGGGGAACGGATATGGCAACGGAAATTCTCATGCCGGCACTCAGCCCCACGATGGAAGAGGGCACGCTGGCGAAATGGTTGAAGAAGGAAGGCGACGCGGTCAGCGCCGGCGACATCATCGCCGAGATCGAGACCGACAAGGCGACGATGGAATTCGAGGCCGTCGATGAAGGCGTGCTGGGAAAGATCCTGATCGCCGAGGGCACCGAGGGCGTGAAGGTCAACACCCCGATCGCCGTGCTGGTCGAAGAGGGCGAAGACGTGGACGCCGCCGTGGCCGAAGCTGAAGCCGGATCGGACGCCGCGTCGGGCTCAAAGGCCCCGGCCCCGGCGGAAAGCGCGGCGAAAGCCCCCGCGAAACCCGCCTCTGCCCCCGCCGCGCCGCGCTCGAACGCCAGCCCCGACTGGGCCGAGGGCACCGAGATGAAGGAGATGACCGTCCGCGAGGCGCTGCGCGAGGCCATGGCCGAAGAGATGCGCCGCGACGAGAACGTCTTCCTGATGGGCGAGGAGGTGGCCGAATATGAGGGCGCCTACAAGATCAGCCAGGGCCTTCTGGACGAATTCGGCGCCAAGCGGGTGATCGACACCCCGATCACCGAGCACGGCTTCACCGGCGTCGCCGTCGGCGCGGCCTTCGGCGGGTTGCGCCCGATCGTCGAGTTCATGACCTTCAACTTCGCCATGCAGGCGATCGACCAGATCATCAACTCGGCGGCCAAGACGCTTTACATGTCGGGCGGCCAGATGGGCGCGCCGATGGTGTTTCGCGGCCCGAACGGCGCCGCGGCGCGCGTCGGCGCCCAGCACAGCCATGACTTTTCCGCCTGGTACGCGATGATCCCCGGCCTCAAGGTCGCAATCCCCTATTCGGCCTCGGACGCGAAGGGTCTGCTGAAGACCGCGATCCGCGATCCAAACCCGGTGATCTTCCTGGAAAACGAGATCCTCTACGGCCGCAGCTTCGAGGTTCCCAAGCTCGACGATTTCACCGTCCCCTTCGGCAAGGCCCGGATCTGGCGCGAGGGCAAGGATGTCACCATCGTCAGCTTCGGCATCGGCATGCAATATGCGCTTGAGGCCGCCGACAGGCTGACCGAGGACGGGATCGAGGCCGAGGTGATCGACCTGCGCACCCTGCGCCCGATCGACTATGACACGGTGCTGGCCTCGGTGATGAAGACCAACCGCTGCGTCACCGTGGAAGAGGGCTTCCCCGTCGGCGCCATCGGCAACCATCTGGGGGCGACGATCATGCAGCGCGCCTTTGACTATCTCGACGCGCCGGTGATCAACTGCACGGGCAAGGATGTGCCGATGCCCTATGCGGCGAACCTGGAAAAACTGGCGCTGGTGACCACCGACGACGTCGTCGCGGCGGTCCACCAGGTCACCTATCGTTAAGGAGGGCGCGACATGGCTACCGAAATTCTGATGCCGGCCCTTTCCCCCACGATGGAAGAGGGCACGCTGGCCAAATGGCTGGTGAAGGAGGGCGACACGGTATCGTCCGGCGACATCCTGGCCGAGATCGAGACCGACAAGGCGACGATGGAATTCGAGGCGGTGGACGAGGGCACCATCGGCCGCATCCTGATCGCCGAGGGCACCGAGGGCGTGGCGGTCAACACCCCGATCGCCGTGCTGCTGGAAGAGGGCGAGGATGCCTCGGCCATCGACAGCGCCTCCAACCCCTCCGAGCCCGCGAAAGCGGCGGAGAAGGCCCCCGAGGCGGCCCCCGATACCCCCGCCAAGGAGGCCCCGAAAGACACCGCCGCCGCCAAGGCCCCGTCCGCGCCCAGCGCCGACGGCAAGCGCCTGTTCGCCTCGCCGCTGGCGCGCCGGATCGCCGCTGACAAGGGTCTCGATCTGTCGCAGCTGACCGGTTCCGGCCCGCATGGCCGCATCGTCAAGGCCGATGTCGAAGCCGCCAAACCCGCCGCGAAGGCGCCCGAGGCGGCCGGCGCCAAGGCCCCTGCTCCGGCGGCGGCGCCTGCCGGTCCCTCGACCGACGCGGTGCTGAAGATGTATGCGGATCGTGAGTTCGAAGAGGTCAAGCTCGACGGCATGCGCCGCACCATCGCCGCGCGCCTGACCGAGGCCAAGCAGACCATCCCGCATTTCTACCTGCGCCGGGACATCAAGCTGGACGCGCTTCTGGCGCTGCGCACCGAGCTGAACCACCAGCTGACCGGCCGCGGCGTGAAACTGTCGGTCAACGACTTCATCATCAAGGCCTGCGCGCTGGCCCTGCAAGAGGTGCCGGATGCCAATGCCGTCTGGGCCGGCGACCGGATCCTGAAGCTGAAGCCCTCGGACGTGGCGGTCGCGGTGGCGATTGACGGTGGCCTCTTCACCCCGGTGCTGCGCGACGCGCATCAAAAGTCGCTCTCGGCGCTGTCGGCCGAGATGAAGGACCTCGCGGGACGCGCCAAGGACCGTAAGCTGGCGCCCCAGGAATACCAGGGCGGCAGCTTCGCGATCTCGAACCTCGGCATGTTCGGCATCGACAATTTCGACGCCGTCATCAACCCGCCGCATGGCTCGATCCTGGCGGTCGGCGCGGGGGTGAAGAAGCCCGTCGTCTCCGATACGGGCGAGATCGAGGTCGCCACGGTGATGTCGGTGACGCTGTCGGTTGATCACCGGGCGATCGACGGCGCGCTGGGGGCGCTGTTCCTGAAAGCGATCGTCGAGGCGCTGGAAAACCCGATGCTGATGCTCGCCTGACTCCCCCGGCGGGGCCAACAAATCAGAACGCCCGGACCGCAAGGCCCGGGCGTTTTTCGTTCTCAGCGCCGGTTGCGCCCGGGTTTCGACCGGGACCGCCGCCTCAGCCCTTGAAGCAATCGCAATCCTTGTCCAGCGTCTGGTCCATCCGGACCGAGGGCTGATCGCAGCCCGCGTCGCCCACCACCCGCGCCGGCACCCCGGCCACGGTCTTGCAGCAAGGCACGTCCTGCAGCACCACCGACCCGGCGGCAATGCGGCTGCGGTCGCCCACCTGAATATTGCCCAGCACCTTGGCGCCCGCGCCGATCAACACCCCGTCGCCGATCTTCGGATGGCGGTCGCCGTCTTCCTTGCCGGTTCCCCCCAGCGTCACCGAATGCAGAAGCGAGACGTTGTCGCCCACCACCGCCGTCTCGCCGATGACGATGGCATGGCCGTGGTCGACCATCAGCCCCTTGCCGATCTTCGCCGCCGGATGGATGTCGATCGAGAATACCTCTGACACCCGCATCTGGATGAACAGCGCCATGTCGCGCCGTCCCTCGCGCCACAGCCAATGCGCCACGCGGTAGGCCTGCACCGCCTGAAACCCCTTGAAATAAAGGATCGGCTGCAAATAGCGGTGGCAGGCCGGATCGCGCTCAAAGATCGCGACCAGATCGGCGCGGGCGTTCTCGCCCAGGGTGCGGTCGCTGCGGTAGGCCTCGTCGGCGATCTCGCGCAGGATCTGCTCGCTCAGCTCGTTCGAGGCCAGCTTCAGTGCGAAGCGATAGCCCAGCGCGCTTTCCAGCGTCGCATGGTGCAGCAGGTTGTAATGCAGCATCCCGCCCAGAAGCGGCTCGTCTTCCAGCGCGGTCTGCGCCTCGTCCAGCACGCGACTCCAGACGGGGTCGAGGGCGGCGATCTGCGGTCTCAGGCGGGCCATGGCTGTCTCCGGGTTCTGGCTCGAATTCTTAGCATTTTTACCAGATAGCGCGCAAAACGCACGCTCAAAGAGCCGCGAGGTGTTTTTCGTGCGCCCCGTTCCGGCGCCGGGGGTTTCACACCCCCGTCGCCATCGTCGCTCGGACCGATGGCGTTCGGGTGGCGACCCCCGCGGCATATTTGACCCAGAAAGAAAGAATGCAGGCCGGTTCTCTTCCCTTTCATTGCTCCCCAAATACGCAGGCGGACTTCGCCCGTATCCGTAACGCCACGATCACCCGCCCCAAAGCATCCAGCCACTCCGGATCGCTCAGGAACGGCTCTGCCGCCGGCCGCCGCGCCAGCGCCGCCGCCATCAGGCTGCCGTTGCCAAAGCGCGGATGCGCCCGCCCGGTGTGCCCGCGCCAGCGGTCGGCCAGGTCCGCCTCGGCGATCAGGCTGGCAATCACGGCATCGCGCGC
This sequence comes from uncultured Albidovulum sp., assembly GCA_913064775.1. GTDB lineage: Bacteria > Pseudomonadota > Alphaproteobacteria > Rhodobacterales > Rhodobacteraceae > Acidimangrovimonas. The sequence goes on from CAJYAD010000004.1 coordinate 103,218, forward strand.
CGCTGGCGGCTGGGCGCGCAGCACCCGTGCCGCCGCCAGCACATCGCCGATCATCACCGGCCGCATCACGTCACCACGGTGACCTCGGCGAAGGGTCCCGGCCCGAAACTGTCCGACACCTGCGCCACTGCCAGCGTGAAGGGCGCAGCCACCCCGTCCGCCGCCTGGGTCGCGGCCGCATAGCTCCAGCCGGGCGTCGCCACGCTTTCCTCGCGCAGGATCGCGCCGGCGGCGATCACCCGCACCAGATAGGCCTCTCGCGCCTCGCCCAGCGGCACCTCGACGCCGTTCCAGCTGTCGCCGTCGATCCGGGTGCGGCGGATCCAGCGCAGATCCACCGCCCCGTCCGCCGCCCGCGCCACGCCCAGATGGCAGGGCACATAGGGCCGCAGCCCGATGCCCTGAAACGCCGCCACCTCATGCACATAGCTCGGGTCGTCATAGGGCCGCGCCGCCGCCCCGATCCGGTAGTGCCGCGCCAGCCCGCGCGCCGACAGCGCCAGATCCGGCTGCACCGCCGCGCCATCGAGCAGCACGAAGCGGCTGCCGATCGGCCAGACATCGGGCATCAGCGCGTCACTCCCCGCCTGCCCCCTGAGGCGCAGCGCCAGATCATAGGTGTCGGGGGCCACCAGAGTGGCCTCGGTGAATTGAAACACCTCCCAATTGTCCGACGACCCATCCCCGATCGACGCCACATTCGCGCCGTTCAGCACGTCCAGCATCGCCGCCGAGGCCAGATCCCCGCCGTAGACCTTCACCCTCAGCGCCGCGCCCCGATCCCAGAGACCGGCCGAGGCGCGTTCGAGGATCGACAGCGTCTCGCCGATCACCGAAGGCGCCGGGATCAGCTTGTTCAGCTGATAGCCCGCATCCTGGGCCGAGGTATAGCAGGCCACCGTCCCCGGCCAGGGCGTCGCCGTCACCGCAAGATGGGGCTCGTAGGGAACCTCCTTGCCGGTCAGCAGCGGCAGATCCAGAAATTGCGCGAAGACCGGCACCGGCGGGGTGAAGGGGCGCGGCACCACGCGCTCTTCCACCGCGTCCGAGGCGATGTAGATCCCCGGCTCTACCCGCACCGCCTGTACCAGCCGCGCGCCCGCCTCCTCGACCCGGTCGATGCGGAAATCGGCACCCCGCAAGGTCACCACATCGCCGGCGCCAAGGCCCAGATCCGACGGTGGCAGCGCAAACTTCACGCTGTCGCGCGCCACCCGAGCCTCGGCCAGCCAACGCTCGGTCACCTGCCGCACCTCGGCCCCGGTCAGCACCAAAGGCGCCTCGCTTTGCGATACCGGAAGTTGCGAGGATTGCGGAAACACCGCCTCGGCCACGCGGGTCTCAAAATCGCCGCCCGCGCCGACATAGGTCAGCCGCACCCGGCCCGCGACCTCGGCCGCCGCGGCGCGCTGGGTCTCGACGGCGCTGTCCATCCCCTGCGTCAGCGCCAGCCGCCCCTCATCCAGCGTCTGGGCGCGCAGCCCGTCGCGCAGCCGGAACTGCAGCGCGCCGCCACGTTCGGTCTCGTCGAACCCATAGACCAGCGACAGCGGTTGCAACGCCTCACGCGCGCTGCCGGTCTGATCGACGACATAGCCGCGCAACAGCCCGTGCAGCCGCGCCACATCGCTTTGCGCGACCCCCGCCGCCGTGCAGATCGCCTGCACCACAGCGCCCAGCGGTTGCGCCGTCGCCCGCCCCGTCAGCCAGTGGCCGCGGGCGTAATTGTCGCCGTCCGACCACAGGTCGATCTGGTTGGGAAAGGCGGGAAAGGGCCGCGCGTCCCAGGCCCAGACATGGGCATAGCGCGTCTCGACCATCGGCCCCGCGTAGAGATCCGAGGCCGGGTTATGCGCCGCCTGCCCCCAATAGCCCGCCATCGCGCGCAGATATTGCTGCGGGATCAGATCGTCCCGGGTCCCGCGAGAGGCCCGGGGCAGACCCGATTCCGACGACCGGACATCAAGGAACTTGTTGGGCTGATTGGTGCCCTTGTCGATCGCCGCGCAGCCGATCTCGGTGAACCGGATCGGTTTCGAGCGCGGCAGCCAGGGCGTCGGCTCTGTCGACCGCACCCCGCCCGTGCGCGGAAAATGCCCGTTCTCCCACCAGCCGCGAATATCCTTGGTGCGGTAAACCCAGGGCTCGCCATAGGCGCCATCGGTGATCGGCGTGCGGATCTGCAATTCCGCGGCCGCGGGGCTTTCATAATACCAGTCGAAATATTCGCCGCCGCCGATATTGGCCATCAGGTAGTCGAGGTTGTAGATTGACCCCCATTCCGCATCCGCATGATCCGCCCCGTCGCGCCAGTCCGAGACCGGCAGGTAATTGTCGATGCCGATGAAATCGATGTTGTCGTCAGCCCAGAGCGTATCCAGAGGGAAGATCAGATCGCCCTCGGGGGTGACATGGCTGCCGTATTCCGACCAGTCGGCCGCATAGGTCAGCTTCACCTCGACGCCCAGAATGGCGCGCACATCGGCGGCCAAGGTCCGCATCGCCTCGGCGAAGGGAAAGCTTCCCGCAGCCCCCCGCACCTGCGACAGCCCGCGCATCTCGGACCCCAGGCAGAAGGCCTCTACCCCGCCGGCCAGTTTCGCCAGCCACGCGCAAGACAGGATGAAACGCCGATAGCCCCAATCCTCGGCCGGCCCCGCATAGGCCAGCTGATCGCCGGCGATCGAGAAATCCGCGGGCGCGGCAGCACCGAAGAAAGCCGCCACCGCGGCCTCGGCGGCGGCGCTCGCGTCGCTCGATCCCGCCTGCCCCGGCGCCAGATCCAGCGTGATCCGCCCGCGCCAGGGCAGCGCCGGCTGCTCGGCCCCGCCATAAGGGTCGGCCAGGCCGTTGCCGGCCAGTTGCTCCATCAGCACGAAGGGGTAGAACATCACCTCGCGCCCGGCGGCCCGGATCGCCCGGATCGCCTCGACGACCGAGCCATCGGCGGGCGTGCCGCCATAGACGGGTTTGCCATCCAGCTGCGCCACCGCCTGCGCCCCGCCCCGCGTGATGCCGCCCGCGCGCCAGGCCATGCCCTGACCGTCAATCGCCGTCTGCTCGACCTTGGGGCGCAGGCGGCACTGGTCACAGCGCAGATCGTCGCCGAACCAGCTGACCACCAGCGACACCGACCCGCATTCGGGCAATTCGGTCTCCAGCTGATCCAGCGAGACCGAGAAATCCGTCCGCCCCCCCGGCACATGCACATTGGCCGTCCTTCACCAGCCGATAGCCTGCCGGATCCGCCGTGGTCTCGGTCCCGGCCGCATCAATCAGCACCAGCGACGCGATCGCGCTGCCCGGTGCCAGCGGCAGGGCCTGTTCGGCCGGATCCCGCCAATAGCTGACGCCCCATAAAAAGCCGCGCGAAATCAGCGCCTTGCCGATCCGCCCCTCGATCGCAGCGAGGGCCGCGCGCAGATAGCTCTCGGCCAGCCCGTCCTGCGCCGCATCGTCCGCAAAGCCGGTGCCCAGGCGCAAATGGTCCTTGAACTCGGCCACCGGCAGCACTGCCGCCGGCACCGGGCTCTGTTCGATCAGCGTCATCATTCGCAAATCCCCTGCTAACCTCCGCAATCGCGGGCGCGCGCCCCCGCCCCGCCCAGGCGGAGGGAGACAACATCACGGTGCGGGCGCCCCATAGGGGCCGGCACGCGCCCGGCACCCGGCGCGAACGCCGGGCCTTGGCCCCCTTAGGACAGGGCGAATTTCAGCAGCTTGATTGCGGCAAAGTCGCTCACGTCACCGCCGACGCGCTTGGTGGCGTAGAACAGCACATGCGGCTTGGCCGAGAACGGATCGCGCAGCACCCGCAGGTCGGGGCGTTCGGCCACCGTGTAACCGGCGCGGAAATCACCGAAGGCCACCGAATAGCTGCCCGAGGCGATGTCGGGCATGTCCTCGGCGATCAGCACCGCATAGCCCATCAGCCGCGCGGGTTCGCCCGCCGCCAGCCCGTCCGACCACAAGAATCGCCCGTCCGCATCCTTCATCTTGCGCACCGCGCCGGCGGTCTTCGGATTCATCACGAAGGTCGCGTTGGCGCGGTAATCGGCGTCCAGCGCATAGACCAGATCGACGATCGCGTCAGAGGCATTGGTCGCGGCGAAATCGCCATCCGCGCCGGTCGCGACATAGCCCAAGTTGCCCCAGGCCCAGCTGGCCTCGGCCACCGCCGGATGGCTGAGGAACCCGGTCGGCTTGTCGATCCCGTCGCCCGAGATGAAGGATTGCGCCTCGGCACGGGCGAACTTGTGGGCGATGCGGCCGGCCAGCCAGCCCTCGATATCGAAGGCGCTGTCGTCCAGCAGCCGCTGGCTGGCCTTCGGCATGGCGCTAAGCTCGTTCAGCGGGATCGAGATCCGTTCGATCTGCGGCGTGTCGCTCTCGGCCACAGCGGCGGTCTCGGTCGCCCAAGCCAGGCGGCGCCCGATCTCAGCGCGGGCTGCGGCGAAATCAAGCTCTGCCGCCTCGCCTCCTCCGTCGCGCCCGTGCTCTTTGCGGAGTTTTTCAAGGATCGTCCTTTCGGTCAGCACCGCCTGCAAGGCCTGGCGAAGCTCGCGTGCATATCCCGGCGCTCGCTTCGCCTCGTCCAGCGTACCGCCTTGCAGCTCGCGGATCATCTGGGCGAAAACTTCGGCCGCAGTCGTGTAGAGAAGCGAGGCCTACGAAACCAAGGGCCTCGGTGCCTCCCCCTCCTCGGCGGGGGTGTCAAATGTCATCTGTTGGTGAACCTGCCCTCAACGGCGGCCCCGGATCGCCCCGCGGCCTATGGCTGCTGGCGACATGAAAAAGCGGCACCGGGTTGCCCCGTGCCGCTTGCCCACTTTTCCCAGATTGTCATAAGGGGTACATCGGAGCGTCCGCAAAGTCAATCGGAAAATTATTTCCCGTCAATGACTTGCGCGCGCCCACTTAACCTTTTGTTATCCCGAGAGCCCCTCGCCGCCCCCCGGCAGGCGGGCCCTAGTTCCCGCTTTTCTGGCCGCCCTGCTGCTGGCTGTCCTACTGCTGCTTTTCCTGCGCGGCCTGGATCTTGCGCCAATTCTCGACGTTCTTGTTGTGCTGCGCCAGGGTTTCCGAGAAGTCATGCCCGCCGGTGCCATTGGCCACGAAATACAGGTATTTCGTCGCCACCGGATGCAGCGCGGCGGTGATCGCCTCCTTGCCGGGATTGCAGATCGGCGTCGGCGGCAGGCCCTCTATCTGATAGGTGTTGTAGGGCGTCTTCTTGCGCAGCTCGCTTTGACGCAAGCCCCGGCCCAGCACACCATGCCCCTTGGTGATGCCATAGATCACCGCCGGGTCGGTCTGCAGCCGCATGCCCTTGTCCAGCCGGTTGACGAAGACCGAGGCCACCTCGGCCCGCTCTCCCGCTACCCCGGTCTCCTTCTCGATCAGCGAGGCCATGATCAGCGCCTGTTCTGGCGTCTTGTAGGGCAGATTCTCGGCCCGGCCCTTCCAGGCGGCCTCGAGGATCTTCTTCTGCCGGCCCTGCATCTCCTTGATCAGCGTCTCCAGCGCCTCGCCCTTGGTCAGGACATAGCTGTCGGGGGCCAGACTGCCCTCGGGCGGGGTGTCCTTCACCTTGCCTGACAGGAAATCCACATGCTGCAGCGCGTTCAGGACATCCCAGCTGGTCACCCCCTCGGCCAGGATCACCCGGTAGCGGGTGTCGGGTTCGGCCTCGGCGCGGGTCAGATCCTCGGGCGGTGTCTTGGTGGTGACCGGATCGTAGCTGGCCACCTCCTTGTACTCGCCCGTCACCGGGTCAAGGTTGCGCACCGCCAGCGTGCTGGCGATCACGCCGATGCGGTAATTCACCTCGGTGCCGCAGGTGCTCTGACCGCCCCTGGTCACGATGCCAAGAATGCCCTCCATCGATTCCGCCTTCGGAATCAGATAGCTGCCGTATTTCAGCTTGTTGCCCTTGTCGGTATAGCTCGCCCCCACCCGAAACAGCATCTCATGGCTGACCGCGCCGGTCTTCTGCAGCTTGTCGGACAGCGAGCCAAGGCTTTCGCCGCGATCGACGCGCAGGCAGATCGGCTGGACCAGCGGGCCCGGGCCGGTGAACTGCTGACGGCTCCATTCCAGGAACCCGGCCACCGCGACCAGCAGCACGATGAACAGCGTCAAGGCATTCGAGGCGACCGAGCGACCCATCAGTCCGCGACTTTCCCCAGCACCAGGCTGGCATTGGTTCCACCAAAGCCGAAGGAGTTCGACAGCGCCACGTCGATGCGGCGCTTCACGGCCCGGTTCGGCGCAAGATCCAACTTGGTCTCGACCGCCGGGGTGTCAAGGTTGATCGTCGGCGGCGCCACCTGATCGCGGATCGCCAGCGCGCAGAAGATCGCCTCGACCGCGCCGGCCGCGCCCAGAAGATGGCCGATCGACGACTTGGTCGACGACATCGTGACCTTCGAGGCATGCGCGCCAAGCATCCGTTCCACCGCGCCCAGCTCAATCGTGTCGGCCATGGTGCTGGTGCCGTGCGCGTTGATGTAATCCACCTTGTCCGCGCCCAGTTCCGCGCGCTTCAGTGCCGCCTGCATGGCACGGAACCCGCCCTCGCCATCCTCGGCGGGCGCGGTGATGTGATAGGCGTCGCCCGACAGGCCATAGCCCAGCACCTCGGCATAGATCTTCGCACCGCGCGCGACGGCGTGTTCGTATTCCTCCAGCACCACGACACCGCCGCCCTCGCCCATGACGAACCCGTCGCGGTCCGCATCATAGGGGCGGCTGGCGGTCTGGGGCGCGTCGCCGCGCTTGGTCGACAGCGCCTTGCAGGCGTTGAAGCCAGCGATGCCGATCTCGCTGATCGGGCTTTCCGCGCCACCGGCGATCATCACTTCGGCATCGCCCCACTGGATCATCCGCGCCGCATCGCCGATCGCATGCGCGCCGGTCGAACAGGCCGTCACCACCGCATGGTTCGGCCCCTTGAAGCCGTAGCGAATGCTGACCTGACCCGAGATCAGGTTAATCAGCGAGCCGGGGATGAAGAACGGGCTGACCCGGCGGGGGCCGCGTTCCTTCAACAGCACCGCGGTCTCGGCGATCGAGGTCAGCCCGCCGATGCCCGAGCCGATCATCACCCCGGTGCGCAGCCGGTCTTCTTCGTCCTCGGGCTCCCATCCGGCATCGCGCACCGCCATCGTCGCGGCCGCCATGCCGTAAAGGATGAAATCATCGACCTTGCGCTGTTCCTTGGGCTCCATCCAATCGTCGGGATTGAAGGTGCCGCCCGACCCGTCGCCGCGAGGGATCTCGCAGGCATAGGTCGTGGCCAGATGGCTTGCATCAAAACGCGAGATCGTTCCCGCGCCCGACTGGCCGTCGAGAAGGCGGCTCCAGGTTTCTTCCACCCCGCAGGCAAGCGGCGTGACCATTCCCAGCCCCGTAATCACAACCCGGCGCATCTGTTCTCCTCATTCATGTCGCGGCATTCGCGCAGAGATACACGTGCATGCGCGCGCGCGCAACGCCAAGCCCGGCAACCGGCGGCGCGCGGCGTATCGCCGACCCCGGCGGATGGCACCGATTCTTCCCCGGTCGGCGGTGCGCCCGTCACAACCTACGGTCGCGGGCAAGGCCCGGGGTGCCGAGAGCGGACCGCCCCCGAATCCCCGCACCAAAAGAAAACGGCGCCCCGCAGGACGCCGCTTCCTCTGTCGCAGTTTCGAAAGGGCTCAGGCCGCTTCCGAGATGAACTTCACCGCATCGCCGAAGGTCTGGATGGTCTCGGCCGCGTCATCCGGGATCTCGATCCCGAACTCTTCCTCGAAGGCCATGACCAGCTCGACCGTGTCGAGGCTGTCGGCGCCCAGATCGTCGATGAACGACGCGTTCTCCGTCACCTTTTCTTCCTCGACGCCGAGATGCTCGACCACGATTTTCTTCACGCGGTTTGCGATGTCGCTCATGTCACTTCCTCATCGTGTTTCGGGTCTCGGACCCAGTCTTCATGTCCCGTTGCTCACAAGGAGCGGCTCCTTGCCCGCCCCCGGGCAGGCCCCGCCCCGGGGCAGCCCCCGGACGGGTCAAATCTGAGCCGCCTATAGCACAGTCTTTGGCCAAGGCAAACGCTTTCACCGCCCCCCTGCGGGGTGGTCAGATCATGGTCATGCCGCCGTTGACATGCAAGGTCGCTCCGGTGACGTAGCTTGCCTCGGGGCTGGCCAGATAGACGGTGGCGGCGGCGATATCCCCCGGCACACCCATCGCCCCGGCGGGAATCTCTACCAGGATCTTGTCCTTCTGCTCTTCGGTCAGCTTCTCGGTCATCGCCGTCAGGATGAAGCCCGGTGCGATGCAGTTCACCGTCACATTGCGGGTCGCGACCTCCTGGGCGAGGCTTTTCGACAGACCCACCATGCCGGCCTTGGCCGCGGCGTAATTGGCCTGCCCGCCATTGCCGGCGATTCCGACGACCGAGGTGATGTAGATGATCCGCCCCCAGCGCGCCTTCATCATCCCCCGCAGCACCCCGCGCGACAGCCGGAAAGCCGAGGTCAGGTTGACATCGATCACCTGCTGCCAGTCGTCGTCCGACATCCGCATCAGCAAGCCATCGCGGGTGATTCCGGCATTGTTCACCAGAATATCGACCGAGCCCATGGCCTCGGCCGCCTGCCGCGCCAGCGCATCGACCGCCGCGAAATCCGACAGATCGCAAGGCAGCACATGCGCCCGCGGCCCCAGTTCCTCGGCCAAAGCCTGCAGCGGCGCGGCGCGTGTCCCCGACAAGCCGACACTGGCCCCCTGAGCATGCAATTGCCGCGCGATCTCTCCGCCGATGCCCCCCGATGCCCCCGTCACAAGGGCCGATTTACCCGTCAGATCAAACATTTCCATCTCCCGCGGGGCACCGCCCCTGCTTTTCTCTCTCGTCCCACTATCGTGCGGGGTCGCTACCGAAGCGCCGCCGCCATTGGTGCTCGGACCCGTGGCACAGCCATTTGCAACCCCCCGCAAGGACGGCAACGGGGCGCTCCCCCCCGGCGCCGCCCGCTCAACCGGCGACGGCGGCCGCCACATCCTCGGGCGTGCCCACCGCCCGGGTCTGGGCCGAGCGCGCAATCCGCCGGATCATTCCCGACAGCGCCTTGCCTGCGCCGATCTCCCAAAACTCGGTCACCCCGGCGGCGACCATCCATTCCACGCTTTCGCGCCAGCGCACCGACGCGGTCACCTGCGCCACCAGCAGATCGCGGATCTCAGCATGATCCTCGACCACCTCGGCGCGCACATTGGCGACCAAAGGCACCTTCAGCTCGGACACCACGATGCCCGCCAGCGTGTTCACCATCACCGAGGCGGCAGGCTGCATCAGCGCGCAATGGAAGGGCGCGCTCACCGGCAGCAGAAGTGCCCGCTTGGCACCGCGCGCCTTGGCGATCTCCACCGCCCGCTCCACCGCCGCGCGGTGGCCCGACACCACCACCTGGGCCGGGTCGTTGTCATTCGCCGCCTGGCAGACCTCGCCCTGGGCGGCCTCGGCGGCGACCTCGGACACGGCCTGGAAATCCAGCCCCAGGATTGCCGCCATCGCGCCGACGCCAACCGGCACGGCCTCTTGCATGGCCTGGCCACGCACCCGCAAAAGCCGCGCCGTGTCGGCCAGGCTTAGCGCCCCCGCCGCGCAGAGCGCCGAATATTCCCCCAGGCTGTGACCGGCCACGAAGGCCGCAGTCTCGATGCCGACGCCCTCGGCCTCAAGCGCCCTGAGCGCCGCGATCGAGGTCGCCATCAGCGCGGGCTGCGCATTCGCGGTCAGGGTCAGCGCCTCCGTCGGCCCTTCCCAGATCAGCGTGCTCAGCTTCTCGCCCAGCGCCTCGTCGACCTCTTCGAAGACCGCCCTGGCCGCCGGATAGGCGTCTGCCAAGGCCTTCCCCATTCCGACCGATTGCGCGCCCTGCCCCGGGAAAACGAATGCCCGCGTCATGTGTCCTCCTTCAAAAACTGCTCCGCCATACAGCCCTCACGCACATCGCGCAACTGCGCCGCACGCCAAAGACAGGCCTCCCGTCGCGCCCCACCGCCCGCCGGGACCCGCGCCTTCCTGCACCTCCGCCCCTCGCGGACATCTCACACCAAAGTGAACGACGCGGCCCGCAACTCTTGCAAACGTTGATCCAGATCAAGCAGGTGACGCAGCGGAAGGCATATTCTGCCGGCAACTTTATCGCCAGAGGAAAGAGCCATGCGGAAACTTACCTCGGAACAGAAATTTCTCCTCGCCTTGCGCCTTTGCCTCGCCTGGGTCTTTCTCTACGCCGCCTCGCATCAGGTCCTCGTCAAGGGATGGAGCATCGCGGGCTTCCTGAATTCGACCAAGACCTTCCACTGGTTCTATGGCGCGATCGCCCATTCCTCGCTGGTGCCGCTGCTGACCTTCCTCGTCGAATACGGCCACCTCTTGATCGGACTGTCGCTGCTGGTGGGGCTGTTCGTGCGGGTCTCGGCGGGTTTTGGCATCTTCCTGATGCTGACCTATTGGACGGCCCATATGGACTTCCCCTATATCGGCGGCCCGCTGAACTTCCTGATCGACGAACATATCGTCTACGCTCTGGTGCTGGGCCTGCTGATCGTGCGCCGCGCCGGCCATATCGTCGGGCTCGACGAATGGGTCGCCCAGCGTCACCTCTTCGACCGTGTGCCGCTGGTGCACTGGGCCAGCGCCTGACGCGAACTGCCCCGCCGGGCATGAAACACGCGGGGGCGCAATTTCACCCCCGCCCCCACCTTTCAGCGTTCCCAAAAATACGCCCCGCGCCGCGCGCGCCGCCGCGCTTGCATCCCCGCGCAGCCTCTGTATAAGGCCCCATCCTTCCGCAAGATCACGAAACCGGCGCAGCCTCTCGTGAGCGGGCCGCGGAAGGCCCTTGCCCGCTCTATGAAATGTGCCCCGCAGAATGGAGCCCGCATGCCGCTTTACGAGCATGTCCTCATCGCGCGTCAGGACCTGTCCAACGCGCAGGCCGAAGGCCTGATCGAACACTTCTCCTCGGTACTCACCGACAACGGCGGCAAGGTCGTCGATCATGAGTATTGGGGCGTGAAGACCATGGCCTACAAGATCAACAAGAACCGCAAGGGCCACTACGCCTTCCTGCGCACCGACGCCCCGGCGCCGGCCGTCCAGGAGATGGAGCGCCTTGCCCGCCTGCATGACGACGTGATGCGCGTGCTGACCATCAAGGTCGATGCGCATGTCGAAGGTCCGTCGATCCAGATGCAGAAGCGTGACGAGCGCGACCGCGACCGCGGTGACCGCGGCGACCGCGGCCCGCGTCGTTGATCGGCTAGAGGAAAGGAACAACCGATGGCTAACAAACCGTTTTTCCGCCGCCGCAAGGTCTGCCCGTTCTCTGGCGACAACGCGCCGAAGATCGACTACAAGGATGTCCGTCTTCTGCAGCGCTACGTCTCCGAGCGCGGCAAGATCGTGCCCTCGCGCATCACCGCCGTCTCTGCCAAGAAGCAGCGTGAACTGGCCCGCGCCATCAAGCGCGCGCGGTTCCTGGCGCTGCTCCCCTACGCCGTGAAGTAAGGAGCCAGACCCATGCAAGTCATCCTACTCCAGCGCGTGTCCAAGCTTGGGCAGATGGGCGATGTCGTGACCGTCAAGGACGGGTACGGCCGCAACTTCCTGCTGCCGCAGGGCAAGGCGCTGCGCGCGACCGAGGCCAACATCGCCTCGTTCGAGGACCGCAAGGCCCATCTCGAGGCCAACAACCTCGAGACCAAGAAAGAAGCCGAAGCCATGGCGTCGACGCTCGACGGTCAGACCTTCGTCGTGATTCGCCAGGCCTCGGATTCGGGCGCCCTCTACGGCTCGGTCACCACCCGTGACGCGGCCGACGCGGCCACCGAAGCCGGCTTTACCGTCGATCGCGGCCAGGTCGTCCTGGTCCGTCCGATCAAGGATCTGGGCCTGCACGACGTGAAGGTCGTGCTGCACCCCGAGGTCGATATCTCGATCAGCCTGAACGTCGCGCGCTCGGTCGAAGAGGCCGAACTGCAGGCCTCGGGCAAGTCGATCCAGGAACTGGCCGCCGAAGAGGAAGCCGCCGCCGAGTTCGAGATTTCCGAACTCTTCGACGACCTCGGCGCCGCCGGCCAGGACGAGGACGGCGACAACGAGGCGTAAGCCTCGCGCCCGGACTTTACGAAAGGCCGCGCCTCCGGGCGCGGCCTTTTTCATTGCGGGGGGCCGGGAAATTGCAGGGGGCCGGAAACCGGGCGAAAGGCTCAGTCCAGCTCGCCGCTTTCGCGCATCCGCTCCAGCCCCGCTTCCAGATATTCGCTGACCATCGGCTGGCCCAGCAGATAGCTGCTGACCGCGCCGGAATGGCTTTCGGCCGCCAGCACCATCATCTCGTCCCATTCGTCGGGGTCGCCATCCTCGCGGCCGATCCAGAACAGCGCCACCAGCGCGTGCTGCTGGTCCTCGTTCATGCCCTCGATCTCGTTGACCAGCTCTTCCTCGGTCAGCTCGCCCTCGATGGCCTGCAGCACATCCGGCCCCTCGTCGTCGGTCGGATTGCCGCCTGGATCGTCGATATCGACCGCCTCCTTGGCCATCACTGCGTTGAACCGCAGGACCAGCTCTTCGATTTCCTCGTCGTCGAACGGCAGATCGACCATGGCGCGCTCCTTCCTGTCTCCGTTTGCCTGTCGGGTCCGAACGCGGCACTCCCACTGCGGTTCCCAACAACGAAAAGGGCCGCCCGAAGGCGGCCCTTCCCAACAAATCTAGGACAGAGTTCAGGCTTCGTCGAGCGCCTCGACTGCCTTCTGAAGATCGTCCTTGGTGGCCTCTTTCTCGTCCACCTTGGCGTGGCTGACGATGTGATCGACGACCTTGTCCTCGAACAGCGGCGCGCGGATCTGCTGCTGGATCTCCTGGTTTTGCTGGACGAAGTCGAAGAACGCCCGCTCTTGCCCCGGATATTGCCGCGCCTGGCTCAGGATCGCCTGAGTCATCTCGCTGTCGGTGACCTCGATCTCATTCTTGCGGCCCATCTCGGCCAGCAGCAGGCCCAGCCGCACCCGGCGGGTGGCCAGCGTGGTGTGCTCGTCGGTCACCTCGACCTCGGCGTGGTCATGGCCCTGATGCTCGGGGTTTTCCTCGTGCCACAGCTGATGCGCGATCTGCTTGGCCTCGGCCTCGACCAGGCTGGGCGGCAGCTCGAAGCTGACCAGCGCGTCCAATTGGTCGAGCAGCGCGCGCTTCATCACCGCGCGGGTCGCGTCCTTGTATTCCTCTTCCAGACGCTCGCCGATCTGGGTCTTCAGCGCGGCCAGATCCTCGGCGCCGTATTTCTTCGCCAGCTCGTCGTTCACTTCGGCGGGCTTGGGCTCTTTCACGGACTTGATCGTGCATGCGAAGACCGCATCCTTGCCGGCCAGGTTCGCCGCGCCGTATTCCGACGGGAAGCTCACCTTCACCTCGACCTCGTCACCGGCCTTGGCACCGACCAGTTGCTCCTCAAAGCCGGGGATGAAGCTGCCCGAGCCCAGCACCAGCGGGTAATCCTCGGCGGCACCGCCATCAAAGGCCTCGCCATCCACCTTGCCCAGGAAGTCGATCACCACCTGATCGCCGTCCTTCGCCTTCGAGCCCTTCTTGCGGTCCTCGAAATTCTCGGCCGAGGCGGCAAGGTTGGTCAGCGCCTCGTCGACCGAGGCCTCGTCGGCCTTCACCACCAGCCGCTCCAGCTTGAGCACGCCGAGGTCCACATCGGGAAGCTCGGGCAGCGCCTCATAGGACATGTCGACGACCACGTCGTCGCCTTCCTTCCAGCTTTCGCCGTTCTGCATCTTCACGTCGGGCTGCAGCGCCGGACGGTCGCCCGAGGCTTCGAAATGCTCGCGCATGGCGCCGTCGATGCTGTCCTGGATCGCGTCGCCGATCAGGCGCTGGCCGAATTGCTTGCGCATCATCGCCATCGGCACCTTGCCCTTGCGGAAACCCTTCATCTCCACTTCGGGCTGCGCCTCGATCAGCTTTTCCTGTACCTTGGCGTCCAGCTCGGCCGCAGTCACCGTGATGGTGTAGCCGCGCTTCAGACCGTCCTTGAGGGTCTCGGTGACCTGCATGTCTTCGTCCTTCTTTCACCTTTGGTGCGGGTGGAGGGACTTGAACCCCCACGCCTTGCGGCGCCAGAACCTAAATCTGGTGCGTCTGCCAATTTCGCCACACCCGCATGTGCCAAGAGCGCCCCGACCATCTCCTCCAGCCGAACCGCCCCGAAATCGGCGCCGTTCTAGCAAAGGCGCGCAGGGGATGCGAGAGGAAAAACAGCCCCACAAAAAGCCTGCGGGTAACCCATTCTTGACACATTCTCGGCCAAAACTGGTTTCACGACCCACCACAGCCGCCGCAGGAGGCCCAATGTCGACGCATCCGCAGCACTTGCCGCAGCCTCAGGGCGCCCCCGCCGCAGTTGATGAGGCCGCCCGCGATGGCGCCGTGCGGCAGGGTGGTGGCATTGCCGCAGGCAGCATCGTGCTGACCGCGGATGGTGCGCTGCCGGTGGAACATCTGACCCCGGGCGACCGGATCATCACCCGCGACGGGCTGCGCCGGCTACGCGGGGTCACGGCACGCTGCCTGCGCCGCGTCCAGGCCGTGCGGATCGGCGCCAGCACGCTTGACCGCGATCGGCCGGAAACGGATCTTCTCGTCGCCCCCGATCAGAAGGTCCTGGTGCGCGACTGGCGCGCCAAGGCGTTGTTCGGCGCGCCCCAGGCGATGGTCGAGGCCCGGCGCCTGATCGACGGCGAATTCATCCGCAGTGAGCCCGTGGAAACCCTGCGCCTCTTTGATCTCGATCTTGGCGGCCCGGCGGTGATCTATGCCAATGGCCTGGAACTCGGGCTCGATCCCGTGCCCGCCGCTGCTGCCGTCACCGCCGAGGCCTGACGGCGCCGCGCTTCCCCCGATTGCAGATTGCGGCGGCGGGGGTTTCACACCCCCGGACCCCCGTGGAGTATTTCCGCCAAGATGAAGGGCAAGGGCCGCCGATAGGTGCGCGCCCGCGCAGCACGACGTATGAGCTGCGCGTGGGCCGCGCAACCATATGACGTGCGCGCATGCCGCGCGACGCATGGGGCCGTCACAGCCCCTGCGCGCGCAGGATTTCAGGCAGGATTTCGGGCAGGTCCTCGGCGATCAGGCCGGCGCCAAAGCGGCGGGCGGCCTCGACATGCAGCCAGGCCGCGGTTTCGGCCGCCTGCATGGGATCGAACCCGCGCGCCAGCAGCCCGGTGATCAATCCCGCCAGCACATCGCCCGACCCTGCCGTCGCCAGCCAGGGCGCTGCGCGCTCATAAAGCGCGGCATGCAGGCTGCAGTGGCCATCGGGCGCGGCGATCACCGTGTCGGGGCCTTTCAGCAGCAGCACGCAGCCCGCCCGCGCCGCCGCCGCCCGTGCGGCATCGACCCGCGAAAAGGCCGGGCCCTCGGTCGCCGGGGCCTTGAGCCGGGCGGCGAGATCGGGGAACAGCCGCGCGAATTCGCCGCCATGCGGGGTCAGAACCACGCGCTGGCCCCGGGTCGCCTCGAACAGGGCCTCGGGTGTCTCGTCGAAGGCGGTAAGCGCATCTGCATCCAGCACCAGCGCCCGCCCGCCCGACAGCGCGCCCAGCGCCAGCAGCGCCAGATGCCGGGTCGCGGTATCAACCCCCAGCCCCGGCCCGAGGCAGAGCGCGTTGATGCGCCGATCCTCGATCGCGCGGGCCAGATCGCCCACGCCGTCGATCGCGCATAGCATCACCGCGTTCAGCTGCGCCGCGTTCTCGGCCTGCGCGGGTGAGGGGCAGCCCAGCGTCACCAGACCGGCGCCGACGCGCAGCGCGGCCCGCGCCGCCAGCCGCCCGGCACCGCCCCGCCCCGCCCCGCCGGCAAGCACCAGCGCATGGCCGTGGGTGTATTTATGCAACCGCCACGAAGGTTTGGCCAACAGCCCCGGAAAGATCGGATCGCAGCCGACCGTGGCGCGCGCCGCCGCCGGCAGCATCGCCCGCGCCTCGGGCGGCAGGCGCTGGTGGTCGGCCCGCGGCAGGCCGATATCGGCCACCACCAACTGCCCGCAGCGCAGCGGCCCGCCAGCCAGGCCTGGCGCCGGATGGGTCAGCAGATGGCCAAGCTTGGCGGCGTGAAACGTCACCGTCAGCGCCGCCATCATCGCGCTTCCCCCCAGCACCGCGCCGCTATCGCTGCACAGCCCCGAGGGCAGATCCACCGACACCGTCAGCGGCCCGCTGCCCTGACGCCAGCGCGCCGAAAATTTCAAGAACAGCGCAAGCTCGAACTTCGCCATGTCGATCGGACGCGTCAGCCCGATGCCGAACAGCGCGTCGATGAACAGATCCGCCCCGAAGGCCGCCAGCTCACCCACATCGGCCACCGCCTCTGCCGGGGTGACGGGGCCGATCTCGCACCAGCGGTCGTACATGGCGCGCGCGGGGTCGGGCAGCCGCTCGGGCGCGCCGTACAGATAGACCGCCACCTCCCAGCCGCGCACATGCAAGAGCCGCGCCACCGCGAAACCGTCGCCGCCGTTGTTGCCCGGCCCGCACAGCACGATCGCCCGCCGGGCCCGCGCGCCCTCTTCGGGCTGCTCCAGCGCTGGCCAGGTGGCCAGAATCGCCGCGACCACGCCTTGCCCCGCGCGCTCCATCAAAGCCGGTGCCGAAGCCCTCCCCGAGGCGAGCGCGGCCTGCTCTACCGCCCGCATTTGCGCCGCCGTCAGCACCTCGGTTCCGTTCCGCTCAACCATGCCACCCCTCACTTTTCGTCAAACGCATCATTTTACGCCAAGTTGCACACTATTTAATCATGACCAGCAGAATTCGGCCCATGGCATGGGGCCTCGCCTGCGGCTCGATTGTCCCTGGGGAACGAAGATGATGAGACCGGTGGCGGAGAGGCATCTGGCACAGGGAGTCGCCGTCGATGAAGAAGATCGAGGCTATCATCAAGCCCTTCAAGCTCGACGAGGTCAAGGAAGCGCTGCAAGAAGTCGGCGTTCAGGGGCTTTCGGTGATCGAGGTGAAGGGTTTCGGGCGGCAAAAGGGCCACACCGAATTGTATCGCGGCGCCGAATATGTGGTGGATTTCCTGCCCAAGGTGAAGATCGAGGTGGTGCTGCCCGACGACATGATCGAGACCGCCGTCGAAGCGATCATCTCGGCCGCGCGCACCGACAAGATCGGCGACGGCAAGATCTTCATCAGCCCGGTGGAAGAGGCGATCCGCATCCGCACCGGCGAATCCGGCGACGAGGCGCTTTAGACAACGCGCCGCAACCGGCGCGCGCGGGCCGCGGGCCCACAGGAACATCCGGGCGGCACGCTGCCCGCAGGACATGCTCAACAGAAGGGATCATGGTCACATGAGCAAGGATAAGGTTCTCAAGACCCTCAAGGACGAGGAAGTCGAATATGTCGACATCCGCTTCACCGACCCGCGCGGCAAGCTGCAGCACGTCACGGTGATGGCCGACCAGGTCGACGAGGATTTCCTCGACGAGGGCTTCATGTTCGACGGCTCGTCGATTGCCGGCTGGAAATCGATCGACCAGTCCGACATGAAACTGATGCCCGATTGCGACAGCGCCTATCTCGACCCGTTCTATGCCGAGAAGACGCTGTGCCTGCATTGCAACGTGGTCGAGCCCGACACCGGCGAGGCCTATGATCGCGACCCGCGCTCGACCGCGGTGAAGGCCGAGGCCTATCTGAAGGCCACCGGCATCGGCGACACCGCCTATTTCGGCCCCGAGGCCGAATTCTTCATCTTCGACGATGTCCGCTTCTCGGTCACGATGAACAAGGTCTCGTATGAGGTCGACGCGATCGACGGCGCCTGGAACACCGATACCGAATATGAATCGGGCAACTCGGGCCACCGCCCGGGCGTCAAGGGCGGTTACTTCCCGGTGAACCCGATCGACGACGCGCAGGATCTGCGCTCGGAGATGCTGAGCACCATGAAGCGCATGGGCATGAAGGTCGACAAGCACCACCATGAGGTCGCCTCGTGCCAGCATGAGCTGGGAATGATCTTCGGCGGGCTGACCGAGCAGGCCGACAACATCCAGAAGTACAAATATGTGATCCACAACGTGGCCCATGCCTATGGCAAGTCGGCCACCTTCATGCCGAAGCCGCTGAAGGGCGACAACGGCACCGGGATGCATGTGAACATGTCGATCTGGAAGGACGGCAAGCCGCTGTTTGCCGGCGACAAATACGCCGACCTCAGCCAGGAGGCGCTGTATTTCATCGGCGGCATCCTCAAGCACGCCAAGGCGCTAAACGCCTTCACCAACCCGGGCACCAACAGCTACAAGCGCCTGATCCCGGGCTTCGAGGCGCCGGTTCTGCGCGCCTATTCGGCCCGCAACCGGTCGGGCTGCGTGCGGATCCCGTGGGCGGAATCGCCGAAGGCCAAGCGCATCGAGGCCCGCTTCCCGGATCCCTCGGCGAACCCCTATCTGGCTTTCGCGGCGCTTCTGATGGCCGGCCTTGACGGCATCAAGAACAAGATCGATCCGGGCCCCTCGTCGGACAAGGACCTTTACGACCTGCCCCCCGAGGAGCTGGCGTCGATCCCGACCGTCTGCGGCAGCCTGCGCGAGGCGCTGGAAGAGCTGGACAAGGACCACGACTTCCTGATTGCCGGCGATGTGTTCACCAAGGACCAGATCGAGGGCTACACGGCGCTCAAGTGGGAAGAGGTCTACGCCTACGAGCACACCCCGCACCCGATCGAATATCAGCTCTACTACAGCTGCTGATCGCGCGGGCCGGTCCCCTCGGCAATGGGGCGATCGGAACTGCAGCTCGACCTTCGGCAAGGGCGCCATCCTGGCGCCCTTGCTTTTTTATGGCGGAAGAATCGGGAAACAGTCTTTCCCCCGCCCGGCACCACAGAAGCTGCGATTTGTGCGACAATCGCAGCACTTACCCCGGGATCGTCAGGGATTGCTGCCCCAACGGAAACGACCTCGGGCGGTTAACCATGAAATCTCCACATTTCGCGCCCAAATGAGGCACATTCCCACGCCATCCTGAGCCCAAGAACGATTCAGGGATCCCGTCATGTACGACGCGATAAATTTGCAAGCCACGAGCACAAGCGTCTCGCTTTTGTACAATGAGCGTCCGGTGCTGAACTTCGCCGCCTACGTCACGCGGCTGGAAAAGGCGCTACGCGGAACCTTCGAAGACACGATGCAGCTAAGCTGGGATCATGACGATATCGTCGTCATCGATATCGATGGCTCGCGCGTCGTGCTGGGCTATTGGGAGGCCGCGGAAGCGGGCGACCCCCAGCGCGAAGGTTGCGCGGCGGCAGTGGTCCTGTCGGTCGGCCCCGGCCCGGACTGGCGCGCCGAGACCCGGCTGTCGCGGTTCCGCAAGGCGCTCTGCCAATCGGTGGCCGCCGGGATCATCGAACGCCACCCCGCCGATCTGGTGCGGTGGAACGATCTGCAGGGCGTCTTCACGCTTGAGGATTTCGACCTGATGATCGATCAGGCGGTCGATAGCTGGCATGGGCAGGACGCCGAGGCGATCATCCCCGGTGGAATGGATGACAGTCTCCAGGTCGAGGCAGAGGCCGATTCCGAGGCCAAGACCGCCGACACCTCCGATGCGGGTGCCGAAGGCCCGCGGCGCGGCTCGGGCCGGTTCGGGGCGGTTCCGGTGCGGCGGCTGATGGAGCGGCTGGAAACCGAAATTCCCGACAACGCACCGATGCGCTTGCCCGATATGCCCCTGCCGCTGGCCGAATCCGCCGATCAGGCCGACGGTGCCGAAGGCCCTTCCGAGCTGGAGCTTGCCGCGCGCGCCGATTTCGCCAAGCTGGTGGCCAACGACACGCCCGACCTGCCCGCACCGGATCTTCCGCAGCTCGACCGGATCCGCGATGCGCTCTATCCGGTCGACGAGCACGCGGGCCGGCCCGAGCTGGTTCAGCGGCTGGCGATCTACACCGCCAACACCACGCTGATGCTGGTCGCGCTGCCGGTGGGCGCCGCGCTGATGACCTACAACGTGCTGGGTGGCGAGGATGCGAAGCTGACGGCGCGCACCATGGCGCTGACCGGCGCCGCGATCGGCTTGATGCATTCCGGCTTTGGCCTGATGGTCATGCATATGGTCAGCTGACGACCGCCGCCGCCGGGGGCCGCCCACGGCGCATCTTCCCTATCCCGCGCGTCCGATCGGATGCTCTGCCAAGGCTTGCGCCTGTTCGGGCGTCAGGTCCGTGGTGCGCAGCAGATAGGTGTGGATCGAAAACACCACCGCCCCGGTTTTAGGCAGCCGCAGCAGGCATTGCCGCTCTGAGCGCAGATAGGGGGCCTCTCCCACCGGCCTTTCGCGTGGCGCGGCCTCGCTGCGGGGGTGATGCAGCGCAGCATCCGCGTAAAGCAGCGCATTCTGCCGCCACAGCCCCTGCCCCGGACGGATCGCATCGAACAGCCGCTGCACCCGCCGCGCCAGATCCGCGTCATAGGGCGCGACCGGAACGTGAATCGCGGTCAAGGGCCGGCCGATCTTTTCCGCCAGCGTCCAGCTGGCCGGAAAGCACAGGATCGCCCCGGTCAGCAGATGTTCCCCGCCCGTCCCGTCAGCGCCGCGCGGATCGCCGCGCTGCATCAGGCAGAAATCCTCCTGACAAAGCCGGCCCAGCGTCAACAGCGGCGCGCCGCGGTCCAGATCCACGCGAACCCCGTCGGGGCGGGTCACGGCCTCTGGCCCGACGTGGTAGCCCGGCGCCTTGGCCAGTAGCGCCAGCACATGATCCAGCAATTCCTCGGCGGCGGGGCGGGCCGCGGGGGTCAGGGCATGGACGGCGTCGGGGTGATCGGCGATCAGCCGGTCGCGTTCGGCCATCTGGCCGGCGAAGGCCTCGTCGATCCGCAGCCAGTCATCCTGGGGCAGCGGCAGGATGCCCGGCAGGCGGCGGCTGCGCGGATAGGCCCAGGGGGCGAAGGGAAGGCTGTGGTGCAGGATCTCCATGGCCTATTCTTAGCCATTCGAGCGGCCCCTGCGAAAGCCCGAATTGCCCGTCTGCTCAGGGAACCAGAGCGGCAGGATGCGGACCCGAAAAAGCCTGACGCCCACTCACCTTAACGTCAGTATTGTATCAGGGGCTTGTCGCGCGGCGCCGCGCAAGCCACTTTCGGGATAGAGGGGACGAACAGAATGCCGACCGAGAAGTTCAGCTTTTCGGGCCACGCGGGCGATCGCCTCGCCGCGCGGCTCGACATGCCAGAGGGGCCGCTGCTTGCGACCGCGCTGTTTGCGCATTGCTTCACCTGCGGCAAGGACATCGTGGCCGCCGGCCGCATCGCCCGGCGTCTGGCGCAGTTGGGCATCGCGGTGTTGCGCTTCGATTTCACCGGCCTCGGCCATTCGGAGGGCGAGTTCGAAAACACCACCTTCACCTCGAACGTCGCCGATCTGGAGGCCGCCGCCGCCGCGCTGGCCGAGCGCGGCATGCCGCCGTCGCTGCTGATCGGGCATTCGCTGGGCGGGGCGGCGATGCTGCGCGCGGCGCGCAAGATCGCCTCGTCGCGGGCGGTGGCGGTGCTGGGCGCGCCCTTCGACCCCGCGCATGTGACCCACAATTTCGACGACGCCCTCGACCGCATCAACGCCGAGGGCTGGGCCGAGGTCGATCTGGGCGGTGCGCCGATGCGGATCGGCCGCGCCTTCATCGAGGATGTCAGCGCCCAGGCCCTGTCCGAGGACATCGCCCATCTGGGCCGCGCACTGCTGGTGATGCACGCGCCGCGCGACACGATTGTGGGGATCGACAACGCCACCAACATCTTCCGCGCCGCCCGGCATCCCAAAAGCTTCGTCACCCTTGATGATGCGGACCACCTGATCAGCGATCCGGGCGATGCCGAATACGCCGCCGGCGTCATCGCCGCCTGGGCCGCGCGCTATCTGGATCTGCGCCCCCCCGCGCCGCCGCCCGGCGCCCCCGAGGGCATCACCCGGGTGTCCGAGGCCGATCCGCGCGGCTTCTTGCAGGATGTGATGGCCGGCCCCGTGCATCATCTGCTGGCCGATGAGCCCAAGGCCTATGGCGGCACCAATCGCGGCATGTCGCCCTATCAGTTCCTCGCCGCCGGGCTGGGCGCCTGCACCTCGATGACGATCCGCATGTATGCCCGCCGCAAGGGCTGGCCGCTGGGTCATGTCCGGGTGGATGTGACGCACGACAAGGTCCATGCCCAGGATTGCGCCCATTGCACCCCGGACGACAAGCTCGACCGCTTCACCCGGGTGATCACGCTGGAGGGCCCGCTTGGCCCCGATCAGCGCAAGCGGCTGATGGAAATCGCCGACCGCTGCCCGGTGCACCGCACCCTGCGCCACAGCGCCCGCATCGAAACCCGCCTGACCGGCGAGGCAGGCCAGCTGACCGCGCAGAAGCCCGAGTAAGGGGCCGGCGCCGCCCGCTCATACCGGGGGCCGCTTCGCCCCGCCCCGGCGCCCTGGCCCGGCGTTTGCCATCACCCCGGCGCTTGCCATCGGCCCGCCCGGCAGCTAGGGCTGCGGCCCAGCCTGCCCCCCCGTGCCCGAGGCCTTGATGCTTTCCTACCAGCATATCTACCACGCCGGGAATCTGGCCGATGTCCACAAGCACGCGCTTCTGGCCTGGACGCTCGACTACCTGACCCGCAAGCCCAAGCCGATCAGCTATCTCGAAACCCATGCCGGGCGCGGGCTCTACCATCTGACCGCCCCCGAGGCGCTGAAGACCGGCGAGGCCGCGCAGGGCATCACCCGGGCCGAGGCCGCCGGCTGGTTCGCCGCCGATCACCCCTATGCGCGGGCGCTGGCCGATGTCCGGGCGCGCTTCGGGGGCGATGCCTATCCCGGCTCACCGTTGATCGCCGCGCTCGGCCTGCGCCCCGAAGACAGCCTGACCTTGGCCGAACTGCACCCGCGCGAACACGACGCGCTGGCCGAGGCGATGCTGTTCAGCCAGGCGCTGGTGAAACGTCAGGACGGGCTGGAAATGGCGCTGTCCGCCACGCCGCCGACGCCGCGCCGCGGGCTGATGCTGATCGACCCGAGCTATGAGGTGAAGGACGATTACGCCGCCCTGCCCCGGCTGCTGGCGCAGATCCACCGCAAATGGAACGTCGGCATCGTGATGCTCTGGTATCCGATCCTGCAAAGCCGCCTGCACCTGCCGATGCTGGACGATCTGTCCGCCAGCTTCCCCGACGCCCTGCGCCACGAGGTCGGCTTCCCCCCCGCCCGCGCGGGTCACGGCATGACCGGCTCGGGCCTTTTCGTGGTGAACCCGCCCTGGGGCCTGGCGGAAGAGGCCGCGCGCCTGCCCCCCCGCTTCGCTGCGCTCTGACGCCATCGGGCCCCTGCCCGCGCCCCCGTCATCGCCGCTTTTCAAGCCCCGCGCCGCGTGATAGCAGGGCGCCGGACAGCTTCGGGCCCCAAGGCCCGGGACGCAACGAGGAACGATACATGGCCACTGAACGCACCCTTTCGATCATCAAACCCGATGCCACCCGCCGCAACCTGACCGGCAAGATCAACGCCAAGTTCGAAGAAGCTGGCCTGCGCATCGTCGCGCAGAAGCGCATCCAGCTGACCATGGACCAGGCCGGCAAGTTCTACGAGGTTCACAAGGACCGTCCGTTCTACGGCGAATTGTGCGAATTCATGGCCTCGGCGCCGGTGGTGGCACAGGTGCTGGAAGGCGAAGGCGCGATCGCGAAGAACCGCGAAGTGATGGGCGCGACCAACCCGGCCGACGCCGCCGACGGCACCATCCGCAAGGATTTCGCGCTGTCCATGGGCGAGAACTCGGTCCACGGCTCGGACGCGCCGGACACCGCCGCGCAGGAAATCGCCTTCTTCTTCTCGGGTCTCGAACTCGTCGGCTGAGCCGGGCCAGGACTCTTCGCAGAGTTTTGCAAGCTCCTTCCAAGGACCTTGCCCTAGCGCCGCGCGATCACCCCGATCGCATCCAGGGCCGCTTCGATCTCGGAGCGGCCCTTTTTGCGTGTCGCTTTCAGCGCGTCGAACCGCGCCCGCAGGGCCTCCTTCTCGGCGCCCCGGCACTCGTTCCAGGGCCGCCCCTGCAGCCCCATCACCAGCGCGTAGAAGCCGATGAAATGCGGCGCCTCGCCAGCCTCCAGAAGCCGCGCATAGGCGGCGTCGGCGCCCAGCGCGTGGACCTCTTCGGCGGATCTCACCCCGGCCCTGGCAAATGCGGCCTCGGTCGCCGGGCCAAGGTTGCGGATACTGCGGATCGCACTCATGCGCCCCTCCTGTCAGGGGGGCAGGCTATCAAAACCTCAGATCGAGGCCCAGTCGGTATAGTCGAACGTACCCGGCAGCCTTTCGCCGCGCCCGGGTGACACCGGGGCGTTGGGGCGGATGCTGTCGCGGGGGCGATTGTCGGTGCGGTTCTCCGCCGCCGGCGCGTCCTGTTTGCGTTCGGATTTGCGCGGGGCTTTCTGCACCTGCGTCTGAGGAAATTGGCTGGCCATGTTGCACCTCCGGCCTATGCGGTTGCTCGAATACTGCCTCCCCAGGCATTAACGAGGCTGAGCCAGCAAACGGGCGGTGCATTGACGCGATTGTGACCTGACTGCGGCAAAAAGCTCAATTTCGGGCGGTGCAGCCGCCGCTATGGGTGCAGGGCGTCGACAACGGAATGATCGGCGCGCTGAAGTCCAGAAGATGCGCCAGCCCGTCGTTGTCGCGGATCATGTCGGTCAGACTGTACTGGTCAAGCGCGCCGTAGAAGGCCTCGATCGCCACCTCCAGCGCGCCGCGCAGCCGGCAGCAGGGGGCCATCGGGCAGAGGGCCTCGGCGTGATCGACGCAAAAGCCCAAAGCCGTGCCGACCTCGAAAGCGCGCACCACCGCGCCCAGCCGGATCTGATCCGGCCTTCGCGCTAGCCGCATCCCACCGCTGCGCCCCCGAATCGTCTGCAGATATCCCAGTCGTCCCAGCGTGTTGATCACCTGCGCCAGATGATTGCCCGAGGCGCAGGAGGCCTCGGCAAGCTCATGTTTGCGCAGGGTGCGTTCGGGGTTGACTGCACAGGCGGTCAGCGTGCGCAGCGCAAGATGGGTGCGAATTGTCAGTCTCATGACCGTTCCCTTATCGCCGGTATCGCCGGGCCAGACCAAGCCAGGCCAAGCCAGGACGAAAGATGCACCCCCATTGCACAAAATATCTCACGCGGCTTTGACATGGATCAAATCCCGGCGGCGCCCTGACGGCCCGCTGGGCAAGCGGCGGCTCTGGCATGCGGCAGGGGAGTGTGCGAGTTTTTCCTAGCCTAGGACGCGAACCGGCACTGAAGGAGTTTCCCGATGGCAGAGACGATCCCCGTCTTTGACGGCCACAACGATTTCCTGCTGCGTTTGCGGCGCGCGCCCGGGCGGCGGGCCGAGACCTGGCTGCACGACACCGGGCGCGGGCATCTCGATCTGCCGCGGATGCGGCGCGGCGGCTTTGCCGGCGGGTTGTTCGCGATCTACATCGCCTCGCCCATGCCGGCGGGGGATTTCGAGGCGCTGATGGACAACCCGCCCTACGATCTGCCGCTGCCCGCGCCGATCGACGTGATCGAGGCGCAGCCTGTCGCGCTGGCGATGGCGGGCCACCTGGCGTGGATGGCGCGGGCCTCGGGCGGGGCGTTCCGGCTGTGCCGCAGCGCGGCTGAGCTGCGCGCGGCGCTGGCGGATGGCGTGATCTCGGGCGTCATGCATTTCGAGGGCGCCGAGGCGATCGGCCCCGATCTGGACGCGCTTTACCTTTACCACGCGATGGGCCTGCGCTCGCTCGGGCCGGTCTGGAGCCGGCCGACGGCCTTCGGCCATGGCGTGCCGTTCCGCTTTCCCGCGACGCCCGATATCGGGCCGGGGTTGACGGCGGTGGGCAAGGATCTGGTCCGGCTGTGCAATGAATTGCGCATCATGATCGACCTCAGCCATCTGAACGAGAAGGGCTTCAATGATGTCGCGGCGCTCAGCGACGCGCCGCTGGTCGCCACCCATTCCAACGCCCATGCGGTCACGCCGCATGCGCGCAACCTGACCGACCGCCAGCTTGACATGATCGCCGAACGCGGCGGCATGGTCGGGCTGAACTATGCCACCGTCTTCCTGCGCGAGGATGGTCGCCAATCCGCCGACATGGGGTGGGAGCCGATGCTGCGCCACCTCGATCACCTGATCGGCCGGCTGGGCGAGGATCACGTCGGTCTGGGATCGGATTTCGACGGCGCGCTGGTGCCGCAGGTGATCGGCGATGTCACCGGACTGCCCGCCTTTCAGGAGGCGATGCGCGCCCATGGCTATGACGCGGCGCTGATGGCGAAGCTTTGCCACCGCAACTGGCTGGACGTGCTGGACCGCACATGGGGCGGCTGAGCCCCGCCCTGCGTCGCCCCCTGCCCCCGGCCCCTGTGCCCCCTGCCAAGCCCCGCGCTCACCCCTGACGTGCGCTCAAGTATTCGTGACGATCCGCGCATTCTTGTGATCTGCGCTTCGCTTGACGCTGTTTGGGCCAAGGTTTCAGGTCGCCCCCCAAGCCGGCCCGATCATGACCGGTGCAAACGACGGGGAGAGAGACCAGAGATGAAACCTGACCGAACCAGCTTGAAACTGCTGACCGCGGCCACCGCCTTCGCCGCGCTGGCGGTGGGCGGCGCGCCGGCCTTCGCGGCCTCGCAGACGCCTGCGAACACGCTGATCGACGGCACCACCGACACCGTCACCGCGCTTGATCCCGCGGGCCAGTACGATTTCGGCTCGGACACCGCCGATCGCAACATCTTTCAGCATCTTCTGGTGATTCCGCCGGGTGGCGGCGTGCCGGTGCCGGAACTGGCGACCAAATGCGCCGCCGGCCCGACCGAGGCCGTCTGGACCTGCGAATTGCGCCACGGCGTGACCTTCCAGAACGGCGACAAGTTCACCGCGGCGGATGTGAAATATTCCTTTGACCGGGTGAAGAAGATCAAGGATTCCTCGGGGATCTGGACGCTGCTGAAGAACCTCGACAGCGTCACCATCGACAACCCCTATCAGGTGACCTTCCACCTGAAGAAACCGCAGGCGACCTGGGATTACATCCTGGGAACCAGCGCGTCCTACATCGTCGACCACAAGGTCTATCCGGCCGACAAGATCCTGCCGAGCACCGACAAGCAGGTCGGCACCGGCCCCTATGAGCTGGTGAAATACGCTCCCGGCCAGACCGCCGTGTTCCGCGCCTGGAAGGGCTATTGGGGCACACCGCCGAAGACGCCGAACCTGATCATCAGCTATTTCTCGAAATCCTCGACGATGAAGCTGGCGCTGCAGCGCGGCGAGCTGGACATGGTGTTCCGCACCTTCTCGCCGACCGAGCTGCAATCGCTTGAGAAACAGAAGGATCTGAAGGTCTGGAAAGGCCCGGGCGTGGCGATCCGCTATCTGGTGTTCAACACCCAGCGCAAGCCCACCAGCCAGTTGGCCGTGCGTCAGGCGATCGCCTCGCTGATGCCGCGCGAACAGATCGCCAAAGGCGTCTATCATGGCTTTGTCCAGCCGCTCTATTCGATGGTCCCCGCCGGCCTGCCCGGCCATGTCGACGCCTTCGCCAAGCTCTATGGCGCAAAGCCGAACCCGGCCGAGGCGAAGAAATTCCTGACCGATGCCGGCATCAAGACCCCGGTGGACATCACGCTGTGGTGGACGCCGTCGCATTACGGGTCGGCCTCGGCCGAGGAATACACCACCATCAAGCGCGCGCTGGAGGCCAGCGGCCTGTTCAAGGTGACGCTGAAATCCTCGGAATGGGCGACCTATGCCAAGACGCTGGGCAAGCAGTACAATGCCTATCAGCTGGGCTGGTTCCCCGACTATCCGGATGCGGAAAACTACCTGCTGCCGTTCTATCCGACGACGAACTTCCTCTCGAACGGCTATTCCGATCCGAAGATGGACAAGCTGCTGACCGAAGAGCAGACCGCCAAGACCCATGAAGAGCGGATGAAATACGTCGAAGAGGCACAGACGCTGGCGGCCAAGGACGTGCCGATCATCCCCTATTACCAGGGCTCGATGATCGCGGTCGCGAACAAGGACGTGCAGGGCATCAAGAGCACGCTCGACACCGCCTTCGTCATGCGCTTCTGGATGCTCAGCAAGTCCTGAGCCCTCCAGAGACGTACCCGGAAACGATCCTGAAACAAGGCCGCGCGCAGTCACGCGCGCGGCCCCCAATGAATTCTTGAGGTTGGAACATGGCTGGCGGAGGATCCTCCCTCAAGTCCTATCTGCTGGTCCGGGTGGCGCTGGTCATCCCGACCATCCTGATCCTTTTGACGCTGGTCTTCGTGCTGATGCGCGTGGCCCCCGGCAACCCGGTCTCGGCCGCGCTGGGGGGGCATGTGCCCGAGGCGGTGATCAAGGAGCTGACCCACAAGCTGGGCTATGACCGCCCGCTTTACGTGCAGTTCGGCAGCTATCTGTGGCACCTGCTGCATGGCAATTTCGGCACCACGATCACCGACAAGCGAGAGGTCAGCCAGATCATCCTGATCAACGGCGCCGCCACGCTGGAGCTGACCGTCGCCGCCACCCTGATCGCGCTGGCCGTGGGCGTGCCGATGGGGCTGATCGCCGGGCGCTTTCGCGACCGCCCGATCGACGCCGCCAGCCGGATCTTCGGCATCGTCATGTATGCGACGCCGGTCTTCGTGCTGGGCTTGATGGCGCAGATCGTGTTCGGGTCGTGGCTGAACTGGCTGCCGATCTCGGGGCAGGCCAGCCCGCTGACCACGGCGCTGCTGACCACGCACACCCATCTGCTGCTGATCGACGCGCTGATCGACGGCAACTGGCCTGCCTTCTGGGACGTGCTGCGCCACCTGATCCTGCCGGCGTCGACGCTGGGGCTGGTCTTCGCCGGGGTCTTCATCCGGCTGGTGCGGGTCAACGTGATCCGCACCCTGAAGGATGATTACATCGAGGCCGCCCGCGCCCGTGGCATCCGCGAACGCGCCGTCGTCTACCGCCATGCCTTCCGCAACGCGCTGGTGCCGGTGATCACGGTGATCGGACTTGAAATCGCGCTGCTGCTGGGCGGCGCGGTGCTGACCGAGACCACCTTCAACTGGCCCGGCATCGGGCATGCGCTCTATATCTACCTGCAAAACCGCGATTATGCGGCGGTGCAGGGCATCGTCATCGTCTTCGGCCTGGTGATCGTCGCCGCCAGCCTGATCGTCGATTTCCTCAGCGCCCTGATCGACCCGAGGATGCGCTACCAATGACCGACAAACCCGATACCGCCCTTCCCGGCCACGCCACCCTTCCCGCCCGCCCCGGCCGCTTCGCCCCGGCCCTGCGCCGCGCCTTCCGCCCGGTGGCCGAGGCCCGCGGCTTCGCCCGCGCCATGCTGTGGACGGGCGCCGTGCTGACCGGCATCTTCGTGCTGATGGCGCTGTTCGCGCCGTGGCTGTCGCCCTATGGCTTCGACCAATATCAGGCCGCCGGGGTGCAGTTCGCGCAGCTCGCCCCGCCCTCGGCGCAGCATCCGCTGGGCACCAATGTGCAATCGACCGACGTGCTGGCCCAGATCATCTGGGGCGCGCGGACCGAACTGATGGTCGTTGCGCTGGCGCTGGTCTTCTCGCTGACGATCGGGGTGCCGCTGGGCCTGATCGCGGGCTATTTCGGCGGGCCCTTCGACCGGCTCATGGTGCTGGTGATGGATGCGATGTTCGCGATCCCGTCGCTGCTGCTCGCGCTGGTGATCGCCTTCCTGCTGGGATCCTCTATCACCTCGGGCATCGTGGTGGCGGCCTGCGCAATCACCATCGTCTATGTGCCGCAATACTTCCGGGTGCTGCGCAACCACGTCACCTCCGTGCGTGAGGAACCCTATGTCGAGGCCGCCCGCGCGATCGGCGCCGGCCCGTTCACGATCCTTGGCAAATACATCTTCTTCAACGTGATCCAGACGGTCCCGGTGCTGGCCACGCTGAACGCCGCCGACGCGATCCTGACGCTGACCGGCCTTGGCTTTCTCGGCTACGGCGTGCAGCCCAGCCAGGGCGCCGAATGGGGCTATGACGTCAGCCGCGCGGTCGGCGATGCGGCCTCCGGCATCTGGTGGACGACGCTGTTTCCGGGCCTTGCCATCGTGCTGCTGGTCACCGGCCTGACGCTGCTGGGCGAAGGCCTGAACGAGGCCATCAACCCGGTCCTGCGCCAGCGCGCCACGACCAAGCTGAAGATGGAGGATCTGGAATGAGCGCCGCCAAACCGCATCCCGACACCCCCGTCGTCAGCGTCCGCGACCTGCGGGTCTATTACGGCACCCCCAAGGGCCCGGCGCGCGCGGTGGACCGCGTGTCGCTGGACATCCGCGCCGGTGAGACGCTGGGCGTGGTGGGCGAATCCGGTTCCGGCAAATCGACGCTGGGGCGCGGCATCCTCGGCCTGCTGCCCGAGGGCACCGGGCTGGCCGGCGAGGTGCTTTACAAGGGCCGCAACCTCGTCACCATGACCAAGGAAGAGCTGCGCCGCATGCGCGGCCCGGAACTCGGCCTGATCTTTCAGGAGCCGATGACCCGGCTGAACCCGCTCATGCGCATTCAGGAGCATTTCGAGGAAACCCTGCGCCAGCATCACCCGAAGCTGTCGAAGGACGAGATCCGCCAGCGCTCGCTTCAGGCGCTGGGGCGCACCGGCATCCCGCCGACCCGCTACAAGCACTACCCGCATGAATTCTCGGGCGGGATGCGGCAGCGGATCATGATCGCGCTGGCGCTGGTGCTGGAACCGACCCTGCTGATCGCGGATGAGCCGACCACCGCGCTCGACGTGATCGTCGAGGCGCAGATCATCCGGCTGCTGGCGGATCTGAAGCGGACCTCGGGCACGGCGGTGATGCTGATCACCCACAACCTCGGCATCGTCGCCGAGGCCTGCGACCGGGTGGCGGTGATGTATGGCGGCAAGATCGTCGAAGAGGGCAACGCGCGGCAGGTCTTCGCCGACCCCAAGCACCCCTATACGCGCGAATTGCTGGCCTCGACCATCGCGCTGGAAACCAGGAAATTGCACACTATCCCCGGCGCGCCGCCCAGCCTGATCACCCCGCCGCCGGGCTGCCTGTTCCATCCGCGCTGCCCCGACGCGATGAAGATCTGCGCCGCCGCGGCCCCGCCCGAGGAACAGCTGGAAGGCCGCCGCCGGGTGCAATGCTGGCGCCACTCAGCCACCGGAGCCATCCCCGCAGGCCAGAACGCCCCCCTGGGACGAGAGGAGATCTCCGTTGCCTTCGAAGCCTGACGCGATGACCGACACGCTGGACGCCCCCGGGGGGACCCCCGCCCCCGACGCGACCGGGGCCCGCCCCTTCATCTCGGTGAAGAACCTCAAGACCTATTTCGAGATCCGCGGCAGCGTGTTCGACCGGCTCATGGGCCGCGACGCGGGCACGGTGAAGGCGGTCGACGACGTGTCCTTCGATCTGGCGAAGGGCGAGGTTCTGGGGCTGGTGGGCGAATCCGGTTCCGGCAAGTCGACGCTGGGGCGCAGCCTGCTGGGTCTGGTCCGTGCCACCGGCGGCAGCGCCGTCTTCGAGGGCCAAGAGATCGTCGGCCTTGATGAGCGCTCGCTGCGCCGGCTGCGCTCGCGCATGCAGATGGTGTTCCAGGATCCCCATGCCGCGCTGAACCCGGCGATGACGATCGCCCAATCGGTGGGCCATCCGCTGAAGATCCACAAACGCGCCAAGGGGGCCGAGGATCAGCGCCGTCAGGTCGTCGCGGCGCTGGAACGCGTCGGGCTTTCCCCGGCCGAGACCTATATGGACAAATACCCCGGCGATCTGTCGGGCGGGCAGAAGCAGCGCGCGGTGATCGCCCGGGCCGTCGTGCTGGACCCGGTGCTGCTGGTCGCGGACGAACCGGTGTCGATGCTCGACATGTCGGTGCGCTCGAAAATCCTGCAGCTGATGATCGACCTGAAGCAAAAGCTGGGGCTTACCTATCTCTACATCACCCACGACATGGCGACGGCCAAGTTCTTTTGCGACCGCATCGCCATTCTCTACCTCGGCCGGATCGTCGAGATTGGCGAGGCCAGCGCGCTTTATGCGGCGCCCAAGCACCCCTATACTCAGGCCCTGCTAGAGGCGATCCCGGATCCCGACCCCAACCACACCCTGCCGCGCAACCTGCCGCGCGGCGAGATCCCGGATGCGGCGAAGCCCCCCCACGGCTGCGCCTTCCACCCCCGCTGCCCGCGCGCCTTCGCGCCCTGCGGCTGGGAGATCCGCGATCTGACCGGCCTGCTAGAGGCCCGCTGGGCCGGCATGGCGGAGGCCGACCATCAGGCCGAGCGCGCCCTGATCGGCACGCCGAAGATCCCCGACGGGCCCGAGGCCGCCAGCCGCCTGCCCGCCGCCAGCGGCGACGGCGCGGCGCTTCTGGCGCTTTTGGAAAAGATCCGCGCCGAAGACCCGGCAGAGCCCTTCTGGACCGGGGTGAAGGCGATGCACGCTGAGGCGGGCCATGTGACGATCGACTGGCACACCCCGGTCACACCCCGGCTGATTGCAGGAAAAGGGACGGCGGCGGCCTGCCATCTGCACGACCCCGCGCTCGCAGCCCATTTGCCGAAGGCGGCGGACGGGGCCTAGGCGGGAAGACGGGGCCTGGGCGGATCGCGGCGTCGAAGCGGGCGGCCTGTCAGGCCCGCAGCGAAGGGTTCCGCCCCCCCGCATCATGCCGCGGCAAATGGCAGCTCCACGCCCAGATGCCGCTTCAGCTCGGCCCGTCCCTTCGGGGTGACGCGGATGGCGCGTGTCTCGTGCGAGCGCAGCAGCCAGCCGTTGCGGCCCATCGTGGCAAGCAGGCCGACCCCAAGCGGGCCGGCCAGATGATGCTCACGCTCGGTCCAGTCCAGGCATTGACGCGCAAGACCCCGGCGCGTCGGCCGGAGGCGATCGAACTCCAGCCCGATCGCCAGAAACCACACCCGCCCCGCCTCGGAGGCGGTGAACTGCTTGTCCGGCGCAGGCGCAAGAAAGCCGCGCCCGACAAGCCCCCGCGTGACCGCGACGCCCAACTGCCCCGCAAGGTGATCATAGCACCGGCGGCAGAAATGCAGCTCTCGCGCGGTGGCGCTCAGGGGTTTGCGGCGCGGGGCGGTCTGGCACAGATCGGGCTGGATCGCGCCGAGGTATTCCAGCGCCTCGGCGACCTGCGCCCCGGCAAGCCGGTAATAGCGGTGCCGCCCCTCGCGCTCGACCGCCAGCAGCCCGCCGGCCAGCAACTGGCCGAGATGCCAACTGGCCGTCTGCGGCGCGACGCCCGCGGCATAGGCCAGCTCCCCCGCGGGCAGCGCCCGGCCGTCCAGAAGCGCCGTAAGCATCAGCGCGCGCGTCGGATCGGCGATCAGCGCGGCGGTGGTCGAGAAGCCGGGCAACTGGGTCATCGGGGCGTCCTCCAAGGCGGCGGGCTACGGCGGCGGGCTACGGCAGCAGTTTACGGCGGTAAGAATAGCGGATGCTTCGGCCCCGGTCGAAACATTCGCGTGTGAGGGTGCGTAGGGTGCCGCCGAACCCCCATCTCGCCGGAGCCTCCTTCATGGACCAGACCCTCAGCGCAACCGCCGCCCGGCCCGCATCGCGCCAGCGCGGCGTGGCGCTTGTCACGCTTTGCCTCGCGGTGTTGGTGGCGCAGATCGACACGGCGGTGGTCAACCTTGCCCTGCACCCGATCGGCGCCGCCTTCGGGGCATCGGTCCCGGCGCTGCAATGGGTGCTGGACAGCTACAACCTTACCTATGCCGCATTCCTGCTGACGGGCGGGCTGCTTGCAGATCTGGCGGGGCGGCGGCGGGTGTTCATGGCGGGGGCGGCGGTCTTTACCCTTGCCTCGCTTGCCTGCGCCTTCGCGCCGACGATCGGCGTTCTGATCGCGGGACGGATCATCGCCGGGCTCGGGGCCGCGATGATCATCCCCGCGTCGCTTGCGCTCATCCGCGTGGTCTGGACCGACCCGTCCGAGCGCCGCCATGTGCTGGGCATCTGGGCCGCCTGCAACGGGCTTGCCATGGCGATCGGGCCGACGCTGGGCGGTCTGTTGATCCATCAGCTTGGCTGGCGCAGCATCTTCTTTCTGGTGGTGCCGCTCGGCACCATCGCCCTGATCCTCGCGCGCCTGGCCATCCCCGAAAGCGCCGACCCCGACGGGCGCCATTTCGACCTGCCCGCACAGGGCTTGGGCGCGTTCGCCCTTGCTGCAGTCGCCTATAGCGCGATCGAGGCCCGCCATGCGCCCGGGCTGGCCCTGGCGGCGCTGGCCGCTGCCCTGGTCGCCGGCGCGGGCTTCGTGCGGGTCGAAGCGCGGCGCGGCGCGGCGGCGCTGGTGCCGCTCGATCTGTTCCGCATCCGCGCCTTCCGCGGCGCGATGGTCGCGACGGCGGGCATGACCTTTGCCATGTATGGCGCGCTTTTCCTGCTGCCGGTGGCCTGGCAGGGAACCGATCATCTAGGCGCGATCGCCGCCGGCTTGGCGCTGATGCCGATGGCGCTGGTCTTCGTCGCCGTCTCGCTCACCTCGGGGATGCTGACGCGGCGTCTGGGCGCCGGGGCGACGATCGGGGCGGGCCTTTCGGTCCTTGCCTGCGGGCTGACCCTTATCGCTGTGAACACCGGCCGGTCGGGGTTCTTGTTGACAGAGCTTGGGCTTGGCGCGACCGGGTTTGGCATGGGCATGGCGACCGGGCCGCTGATGGGGGTCGCGGTCGGCGCGGTCGCCGCCGCCCGGGCCGGGACGGCCGCCGCGCTGATCAACGTCGCCCGCATGATCGGCGCGACGATCGGGGTCGCCGTTCTGGGCGCGGTCTACGCGCAGGCTCGGGACGGGGCGACGGGCCTGCGCGATGCCATGCTCTTCGGGGCGCTCGTCGTAATCGCCTGCGCGGTGCTGGCATGGCGCACGCTGGAAGGGCGGAGCCCCCGATAAACCACCGCAGTGCGCCCCTGCGCCGACGGCGCATCAGCGCGGTCGCGCCACCGACCTTGCCAATCATTCGCAAATTGGATAGGCGCTCGCTTCTTCCAAATGAGAGGGTCTTCACCATGGCCGCCAGCACGCTTGCCGTGGACTTTGGTACGTCGAATTCCGCCGCGGCCTTTCTTGACGGCACCGGGCTTCGTCGCCTTGCCATCGAGCCGCAGGCCGAGACGCTGCCAACCGCCGTCTTCTTTCCCGCCGGCGGCGGACGGATGCGCATCGGCAATGCGGCGGCAGAGGCGCTGATCGCGGGCGACGACGGGCGCTACATGCGTGCGCTGAAAAGCGTTCTGGGAACCGCCCTCTTTCATGAGCCGCGCCTGATCGGCGGCCGCCGCCAGACGCTTTCAGATATCGTGACGGCCTTCCTGTCGGCCCTGAAGGCGCGCGCCGAGGCCCAGGCCGGCCAGACCTTCCGCCACGTCCTGTCGGGGCGGCCGGTGCGGTTCCACACATCCGATCCCGAACGCGACGCAAGTGCCGAGGCGGATCTGCGCGCCTGCTACCTAGCAGCCGGTTTCGACGAGGTCCGCTTCTTGTTTGAGCCAGAGGCCGCGGCCCTGGCCAGCCACGGCCTGGGGCGGGCCGGTGAGGCCGGGCTGATCGTCGATATTGGCGGCGGCACGTCCGACTTTACCGTCTATCGCGCGGAACCCGCCGGGCTGCGGATCCTTGCAAGTCACGGAATCCGGTTGGGGGGCACCGATTTCGACCACGCGGTCTCGATGACCCATGCGATGCCGCTTCTGGGCCACGGCGGCACCCTTCGGCGCAGCTTCGGCGAGGGGCTGCTGCCGGTTCCGAACGCGATCTATGCCGAGTTGGCGACCTGGGCCAAGATCCCGTTCGTCTACGCGCCGGAAACCCGCCGCGCCGTCGCCGACATGGTCCGCCATGCCGTCGACCCCGGCGCCCTCACGCGTCTTGCAGCGGTGATCGAGCAGCAGCTGGGTCATGAGCTGGCCTTCGCGGTCGAGGCCGGCAAGATTGCCGCGAATGGCGGCGCGGCCCTGGGGCGGATCGACATGGGATATATCGAGCCGAAGCTGTCGGCGCCGATTGGCCGGGCCTCGCTGGACGCCGCGCTGGACGGTTTTCGCCAACGCCTGCAAGAGGCCATGCGAACGACGCTTCGGCTTGCCGACATCGCGCCCGACAGGATCGCCTCGGTCATTCTGGTCGGCGGCTCCAGTCTCATGAACATGATCACGGCCGAGGCCGGCGCGGCCTGCCCCAAGGCAGAGCTGCACCGCTCCGAGGCCTTCACGGCGGTGGTCGACGGCCTTGCCCTGGCAACCGGCACCGGGTTCGCCGCACCGGCCTGAGCCGGGGCGACGTCTTGCCTGGCGCGGCGCGTTCCCGCCAAGAGGAACCGGGACGAGACCTTCGCCCCGTATCCGGGCTTGCCGGCCAAGATCGCGGGCCCCGCCAAGCGGCAGCGCCCGGTGATCGAGACCATTGGCACGTGCCCGCCCTTCAACGTCGGCCGCCTGATGGTTCGCGTCCGGGCATTGAAGTATTCCGCACTCCAAGGCAGGGGCGGCGCAAATGATCGCCGCCCACGGCATTTGACGCTCATCTGTCGCGACGCTGATGGTCTGCATGGAGCGGTGGGTTCAACGGGTGGCCGCAACACTTCATTCTTTATGCGAAGAGGAGTGTGAGCCATGAAGTACCGGCGCCCAAAGCGGACCTTGGTTGGCGTCCGCGTTCTGCACGCGCAATGAACGGTTGGTTTGGGGAGCAGCGCAGCGGCATTGGGGCGGCCCGTGAACGGGCAGTTGAGGACCGTCCTCGACAGTCGAGGTGCCCCATGGGGTCGAGACGGTCCGCCGCACTCCGCGAGGCAGCTTCGAGCCCGTTGCGGACAGAGCTTTCTCAGTCAAAACTGGGCCATCAAAACCACGAGGACGCACATTGAGCAACGCATTGGTCCCAGAGTTTTCTGTCTCCGACTGGCTGAAATCGAGGACGTTTTATTGCGACATCCTCGGTTTCGAATGCGTCTATGAACGCGCGGAGGAAGGGTTTTGCTATCTCCGGTTAGGGGAGGCAGAGTTGATGATCGACCAAATTGGACAAGGCCGCACCTTCGACGCAGGGCATCTTCCTGTCACCTATCCCTTTGGGAAAGGGGTAAACATCCAGATCCGTGTGCCCTCTATTGCGCCACTCGTCGAGGCCCTTACCCGGAGAAAGCACCCACTTTTCCTCCCTGTCGAAGACAAGTGGTACCGTGTCGGTGCCGCAGAGGGCGGGAACAGGCAGTTCGTCGTCGCTGACCCTGATGGCTACCTCTTGCGGTTCTTTCAGGATCTTGGTTCGCGCCCTGTGGGAAGGTGATTTCAGGTTCAATGACTGAGTGTCCGCTCCGTCCCCACACCGGACCTTCATGGCTCCGTGCAGCCATTGTAATTCCAACCGTCCCGGCAGCTTCGCCCAGATCGGGGTCCTTTGGAACGGCCACGGCTGGTAGATCACTCGGGCGAGATGTTTCTGAGGCTCGTCAACGCGTCCGGTCCCCTGGTCCACTGGGTCAAGTGCTTGCGCAGCCTCTCATATTGGCCAGTCTGGCCGAACAGGAAATGATTGCGGCGAAATCGTTCCTTCGCGCGGGAAGCTCGAACTTCCCGCGGTAGCGTTTTCTAGATCGGAAGAGTCAGCCGGAAATATGACCGAAAAACAAAACCCTGCCGGCCAGAAAGCTGGCAAGTTGGGTAGGTCTGTGTCCTATATTGCGGGATGCCTCAGCCGGGCATAGCGTCCCTAAGTTTTCGGCGGGCCTCCGGCGGGGGCGCTGCCCCCTGCGCCCCCGGGATACTTGAACCAAAGAGAAAGGGGCTTTGTTGCTTTCTTTCTGGTGCAAATATCCTGCGGGATCCTCATCCTAGCGCGATCGGTCCGGGCGTCGATTGTGACAGGCCGTGCCCCCGGGGTCGGGGCGTCTGCGATCAGCGCGAAGCCGGGGGGCGACCACGGCCTTGCGCGGCTTGCCCTTGGCGGCAAAGACGCCTATCACCCGCGCCAGATCCGCCCCCCCATTCCCCGGTTCGCGATGTCCGAAAACACCCCCGACGCCCCCGTTCTTGTCGCCGATATTGGCGGCACCAATACCCGCGTCGCGCTGGCCGATGGCCGGGTGGTGCGCCCGGCGTCCGTGCGCCGGTTCCGCAATGCCGATTATCCCGGGCTGGAGCCGCTGCTGGGGGAGTATCTGGCCGAAGCTCAGATCGCTTGCGGCGGCGCCTGCATCGCCGCGGCGGGCCCGGTGCGCAACGGCGTGGCGCGGATGACCAACCTGCCCTGGGTGATGGACGGCGCGCTGCTGACGCGTGCCACTGGCAGCACCCGGGTGGCGATCCTCAACGATCTGCAGGCCCAGGGCCATGCGCTGGGCCATCTCGCACCCGGGGCGCTGCGCGAGATCATCCCCGGCGCGCCGGCCCGGGCCGGCAGCGCACCCGCGCGGCTGGTGGTGGGGGTTGGCACCGGCTTCAACGCCGCCGTGGTGCATGATCTGGCCGGCGGGCGGCGGCTGGTCACCGCCTCGGAATGCGGCCATGCCAGCCTGCCGCTGCGCGACGAGGCCGATCTGGCACTGGCCCGCGCCATCGGCGGCGCCGATGGCTTCGCCGGCGTCGAGGAGGTGCTTTCGGGCCGCGGGCTGGAGGCGCTTTACCGCGTCACCGCCGGCGGTCGGGCGCGCCCCGCCGCCGAGATCATGCAAGGGTTCGAGGCCGGCACCGATCCGGTGGCCGAGAAGACCGCGCGCCATTTCGTGCGCTTTCTGGGCGCGGTGACCGGGGATCTGGCGCTGATCCACCTGCCCTTTGGCGGGATCTATCTGTGCGGCGGCGTGGCGCGTGCCTTCGCGCCGCATCTGGCGCGGCTGGGCTATCCGGCGGCCTTTGCCGACAAGGGGCGTTTTTCGGACATGGTGAAGGATTTCGCGGTCCGGGTGATCGAGGATGATTACGCCGCCCTCACCGGCTGCGCCGCCCATCTGGCCGCGCAGGGCTGAGCCCCCCCGCCTCGCCCCGCGCGCCCCTTCAGGTGATCACGTTCGGCTGGTCGCGACCGATATGGTGGCGGATCGCGGCCAGTTCATGCGCCGCGCGGATCACCGGGGCCAGCGCCTCTTGCGGGTCAAGCCCGTGGTGCGCGGGATCGGGTTCGAACCGTTCCAGATAAAGCCGAAGCGTCGCGCCCTCGGTCCCGGTGCCGGACAGCCGCAGCACGATCCGCGCGCCGCCCTCGAACAGGATCCGCACCCCCTGCCCGCGACTGACCGACCCGTCGACCGGATCGGTATAGGCGAAATCCTCGGCCTCGGCGATGCGCAGCCCCTCGACCTCGGTCCCCGGCAGGGTGGGCAGATCGGCGTGCAGCTCGCTCATCATCTGGTGGGCGTCCTCGGTGGGGATCGCCTCAAAATCGTGGCGCGAATAGTAGGTGCGCCCGTATCTGGCCCAATGGGCGGCCAGGATCTTGTCCACGCCCTCGCCCCGGACGGCGAGGATGTTGAGCCACAAGAGCACCGCCCAAAGCCCGTCCTTTTCGCGCACATGGTCGGAGCCGGTGCCAAAGCTTTCCTCGCCGCAGATCGTGACCCGGCCAGCGTCCAGCAAGTTGCCGAAGAATTTCCAGCCGGTGGGCGTCTCATAGCAATCGATGCCCAGATCCTTGGCCACGCGGTCGACGGCGGTCGAGGTCGGCATCGACCGCGCCACCCCCTTCAGCCCGGCGCGGTAGGCTGGCGCCAGATGGGCGTTCGCCGCCAGCACCGCCAGACTGTCCGAGGGCGAGACATAGATCCCCCGCCCCAAAACCATGTTGCGATCGCCGTCGCCATCCGAGGCCGCGCCGAAATCGGGCGACTCGGGGGCCATCATTTCCGCCATCAGGGTGCTGGCCCAGGTCGGGTTCGGATCGGGATGCAGGCCGCCGAAATCGGTCTGGGGGGTGCCGTGGATCACCGTGCCGGGCGCCATGCCCAGGCGGCGTTCCAGGATTTCCTGCGCATAGGGGCCGGTGACCGCGTGCATCGCGTCGAAGCGCATCCGGAATCCGCCCGCCACCAGCGCGCGGATCGCGTCGAAATCGAACAGGCTTTCCATCAGCACGGCGTATTCGGCGACCGGGTCGACCACCTCGATCTGCATCCCCTCAAGCGCGGTCTTGCCGGGGACGGAAAGATCCACATTGGGGCCGTCGCTGATGTGGTATTGCGTGATCGCCCGGGTCCGGGAATGGATCGCCTCGGTCAGGGCCTCGGGCGCGGGGCCGCCGTTCGCGATGTTGTACTTGACTCCGAAATCGGCGGTGGGGCCGCCGGGGTTGTGGCTGGCCGACAGGATGATCCCGCCCTCGGCCCCGCGCTGCCGGATCAGGTGCGAGGCCGCCGGGGTGGACAGCAGCGTCCCCTGCCCGACGATCACCCTGGCCGCGCCATTCGCCGCCGCCATCTTCAGGATCAGCTGCGCCGCGCGGTCGTTGAAATAGCGCCCGTCACCGCCCAGCACGAAGGTCTTGCCCCGCGCGCCGCCGATCGCGTCGAAGATCGATTGGACGAAATTCTGCAGGTAATGCTTGCCGATGAACACCTGGGTCTTCTTGCGCAGGCCCGAGGTGCCGGGCTTCTGCCCCTCGATCGGCTGGGTCGGATGGGTGACGGCGGGCATGACGGGCCTTCCTTCTGGGGGCCACCGGGGCGGCGGCCTGAGGTGTCGCGCCGGGCAAGGCGCGCCGGGATCAAGGATGTCAAAGAAGCCGCCGGGGGGCAACTGGGGGCGGCAGGCAAGGCCCGCCGCCTACGGAAACTCCGCCTTCCCTCGGCCCCGGCCGGCCCCTATCGTGCCACCACCACCGCAGGAGAACGCCATGTCACAGCCCCCGCTGACCATCCGCCCCCTGATCGCCACGGACGAGGCCGCATGGCGCAGGCTCTGGACCGGCTATCTGGTCTATTACGAAACCCGCGTGCCCGAAGCGGTCTATCAAAGCACCTTCGCGCGGCTGCTGTCCGGCGAGGATCACGAATTTAACGGCCTGATCGCACTTCTCGGCGAGCAGCCCGTGGGCCTTGTCCATTACCTCTTCCACCGCCATTGCTGGAAGGTCGAGAACGTCTGCTACCTGCAGGATCTGTTCACCGACCCCGAGGCACGCGGCAAGGGCGTGGCGCGGGCGCTGATTGAGGCCGTTTACGCCCGCGCCGACGCCGCCGGCGCGCCTGCGGTCTATTGGCTCACCCAGGAATTCAAC
This sequence comes from uncultured Albidovulum sp., assembly GCA_913064775.1. GTDB lineage: Bacteria > Pseudomonadota > Alphaproteobacteria > Rhodobacterales > Rhodobacteraceae > Acidimangrovimonas. Next base: position 144,605 of record CAJYAD010000004.1, read on the forward strand.
TATCCGGGCCGGATGCTCTATGACAAGGTCGGGGTGAAGACGCCCTTCATCCGCTACAACCGGCCCGCATGATCCAACCCGTCCGCGCCCGCCCGACCCTGCCGCGATCCGCCCCCGCCGTCGCGCTTGGGCTGCTGCTGGCGGGCTGCGCGCTGGCACCGGAGGCGGGCCAGCCCCCCGGCGCCGAGGCGCCCACGACCCGCGCCGCCCCCCGCCCCACGATCCCGCTGCCGCCGATGAAGCGCTTCGGCCCCTACCGACCGCAGCCCGTGACCCTTAGCAACACCGACATCGCGCGCGATTTCCTCGACCTCAGCTTCAGTCTGGAAAGCGGCCGCCCGCTGCCCTGGATGAGCCGCTTCAACGGCCCCGTCACCCTGACCCTGCGCGGCCCGGTGCCGGCAACCGCGCCGCGCGATCTGGACGCGCTGCTGGCGCGGCTGCGGACCGAGGCGCATATCCCGATCCACCGCACCGACGGCGCGGCCAATATCACCGTCGAGTTCCTGCCCCGCGCCCAGATGCAGGCGCTGGCCCCGCAGGCGGCCTGTTTCGTGGCGCCCTCGGTCAGCTCCTGGGCAGAGTTTCGCCGCGCGCGGGGGTCGGCGGGGGCCCATTGGGCCGCGCTCGACCAGCGCCGCCAACTGGCCGTCTTCATCCCCTCCGACACCAGCCCGCAAGAGGTGCGCGACTGCCTGAACGAGGAAATCGCCCAGGCGCTGGGGCCGCTCGACGATCTTTACCGGCTGACCGATTCCGTCTTCGACGACGACAATTTCCAGAACGTGCTGACCGGCTTCGACATGCTGATGCTGCGCCTCTATTACGCGCCGGAGCTGCCCAGCGGCACCACCCGCGCCGAGGCCGCCCAGCGCCTGCCGGCGTTGCTGGCGCGGATCAACCCCCGCGGCCAGACCATCGCGCCGCGCCCGGCGCCCGCCCCCACGCCGCGCGCCTGGATCTCGGCCGTTGAGGCCGCACTTGGCGCCCAATCGGGCGAGGCCCGCCGCCGCGCCGCCGCCCAAAGGGCCGTGGCGATCGCCCAGTCCGAGGGCTGGCAAGACGCGCGCATGGCGTTCTCGCTGTTCGTGCTGGGCCGGATCGAGCGGGTCGACGACCCCGAGGCCGCGCTGCAGGCGTTGCGTGCCGCCCGCGCGCTTTATGCCCGCCTGCCCGACACCACCGTCCAGCGCGCCCATGTCGACATGCAGCTGGCCGCCTATGCGCTGGCCGCCGAACAGCCCGACCGCGCGCTGAAGCTGATCGACAGCGCCCGCCCGGTGGCAGAACGGGCCCAGAACGCGGCCCTTCTGGCGACGCTGCTATTGATGCGGTCGGATGCGCTGATGATGCAGGGGCAGCGCGCCGCGGCGCGGGCAGCGCGGCTCGACAGTATCGGCTGGGCGCGCTATGGCTTTGGGACCGAGCGCGCCATCCTGCAGCGGATGAAGCAGATCGCCAGTCTGTCCAACTGACCTCGCGCGCGGCAAGGAGGGTCCATGATCGTCATCGCCGGAGTGGTTCTTGGCGGCCTCTGGGGCGCGATGCTGGCGCGGCGGCGCGGCGGCGCCCGGCTGGACATCGCCCAATATGCGGCGGTCTTCGCCATCCTCTTCGGGGTGCTCGGCATCATCGCCACGATCGTGCTGGAAAGGCTGCTCTGAGACGATGTTCGTGCCCTTCTTCGAAAATCTGCGCAAGGCCGGGGTGCCGGTCAGCCTGCGCGAATATCTGGTCTTCCTGGAAGGAATGCGCGCCGAATTGGCGCTTTACGATGTTGAGGCCTTCTACTACCTCGCCCGCCTGACCATGGTGAAGGACGAACGCCATATCGACCGCTTCGACCGCGCCTTCGCGGCCTCGTTCAAGGGCCTGCAGGAGATCCCGGTCGAGGCGGTGATCGAGGCGCTCGACCTGCCCGCCGACTGGCTGGCGAAGATGGCCGAAAAGCACCTGACCCCCGAGGAACGCGCCGAGATCAAGGCTCTGGGCGGCTTCGACAAGCTGATGGAGACCCTGCGCGAGCGCCTGAAGGAACAGCAGGGCCGGCATCAGGGCGGCAACAAATGGGTGGGCACCGCCGGCACCTCGCCCTTCGGCGCCTATGGCTACAACCCCGAGGGCGTGCGCATCGGCCAGAAAGAGGGCCGCCACGGCCGCGCCGTGAAGGTCTGGGACAAGCGCGAATTCCGCAATCTCGACGACACGGTCGAGCTGGGCACCCGCAACATCAAGGTGGCGCTGAAACGGCTGCGCAAATGGGCCCGCGACGGCGCCGAGGAAGAGCTGGACCTTGACGGCACCATCCGCGCCACGGCCGAGCACGGCTATCTGGATGTCCAGACCCGGCCCGAGCGGCGCAATGCGGTGAAGGTGCTGTTGTTTCTCGACGTCGGCGGCTCGATGGACCCTTTCGTCAAGGTGGTGGAGGAGCTGTTCAGCGCCGCCCGGGCCGAGTTCAAGCATCTGGATCACTTCTACTTCCACAATTGCCTTTATGAGGGCGTCTGGCGCGACAACCGCCGCCGCTGGGATGCGCAGATCTCGACCGCAGAGCTGCTGCGCACCTATGGCCATGATTACAAATGCATTTTCGTGGGCGACGCCAACATGTCGCCCTATGAGGTGACCCATCCGGGCGGCGCCAATGAGCACTGGAACCAGGAATCAGGCGCGGTCTGGCTGCAACGCGCGATCCGGCAATGGCCCGCGTCGCTGTGGATCAACCCGACGCCGGAACGCTATTGGGACACCTCCCATTCGATCCGCCTGATCCACCAGATCTTCGAGAACCGCATGGTCCCGATGACGCTGGAAGGCATCGGTCGCGGCATCCGCGAGCTAAGCCGCTGAAGGCGCTGGCGCATCTGTGGCGCCATCACCGCGCCGCGCTGCTGGCCTTCGTGCTGGCCGCCTGTGTGACCCTGACCTTCGCGGTCCGCACCGTGGTTTTCGCGGTCTACTGGTCCGATCCCGCGCATCATGAACAGCCGCTGGCGGGCTGGATGACGCCGCGCTACATCGCGCGCTCCTGGCATGTGCCGCCGCAGGTGGTGCCGCAGGCGCTGGGGCTGGGGGCCGCGCAGAACCACCCCGAGCCGCTGGAGAAGCTGGCGCGCGACGCCGGGATCGCCCTGCCCGAGGCGATCGCCCGGGTCGAGGCGGCAATCGCGAAGGTGCAGACCTGGATGGACGGGGCCGCGAAACCATGACCGAAACCTTCCTGGCCCTGATCCCACAATACGGGCTTTGGCTGGTGGCGGCGACGACCTATCTGTCCTGCCTGGCGCTGCCGGTGCCCTCGTCGCTGATGATGCTGACGGCGGGGGGCTTCGTCGTCTCGGGCGATCTGCGGCTGCTGCCGACGCTGGCCGCGGCCTTCCTGGGCGCGGTGGCGGGCGATCAGACGGGATTCGCGCTGGGGCACCGGGGCGGGCCCGGGCTGATCGCGCGGCTAAGGACCCGTCCCCGCCGCGCCGCGCTGATCGCGCGGGCCGAGGCGCTGATGGTCCGGCACGGCGCGCTGGGGGTGTTCCTGTCGCGCTGGCTGTTCTCGCCGCTGGGCCCGTGGATGAACTTCGCCGCCGGCGGCGCGGGCCTGCCCTGGTCGCGCTTCACCCTCTCCGGCATCCTGGGAGAGGCGCTTTGGGTCGGGCTCTATGTCGGCGCGGGGATGATCTTCGCCGGCAACATCACCGCGGCAAGCGAGGTTCTGGGATCCTCGCTGGGGCTGATCGCAGCGGGCACGGCGACGCTGGGGCTGGGCCTCTGGCTGCGCTGGGCGCTGCTGCACCAGCACCCGGACCGCCGCTAGGCGGGGCTATTTCCCCTTGCGCCAGTCTTCCAGCGCCGCATTCGGCGCATCTGCGCGTTCCCCGGTCGCGGCAGCCGGGCGTGGCCCCGCCACGGCGGCACCGGCCAGCCGCCCCCCGCGGAAATAATGCGCCTCACGGGCGCCGAAATAGAACGACACGATCGCCCCCAGCAGCCACCACAGCGGCTCTGGCACCTCCTGCAACCCGATCATCCGCTGGGCAAAGCTCGCGGGCGAGACCATCGCATAGACGAACAGCCCCAGCGTTCCGAACGCCAGCATCGGGCGCGGCAGACGGTTGAGCGCATTGACGAAAACGTCGAACCAGCCCGCCCTTGGGGTGGCGAATTCGGCGCCGGCCTCGGCCAGGGCGGCAAGATAGGCCTCATGCGAGAGGGCCATCTCGCTTGTCTTGTTGGCGGTGAACACCTCGGCCACGCCGCGCGCGGCATTGCCGAAGGCGGTGGTTGCGGCGGCGCCGCCGAAAAGCTGGTTGATCAGGCCCATGCGGCTGTCCTTTGCTGAAATTCCGCCGCACTCAGGCGGTAGCGCGGCGCCATGAATTCCTCGGCGCGACGGATCCAGCCGCCCTTGGTCCCCGTCCGGGTGCGGGCGTATTTGCGGCTGGCGGGGCGGGCATCGGCGAGGCGGAAGTAGTAATTCCGCCGGGCGATCGCATAGGCATCGACGATGTGGCCCGGTGCCGCCGCCGCCGCCTGCGCCTGGGCGATGGTGCGCGGCCCCACCACGCCGTCATCGGCGCAGACCAGGCCCATATCGGTCAGCAGCCGCTGCAGGATGCGCACCGCATTGGCGCCCGCGTTCACATACATGTCGAAGACCGAGGGCTGAAGCACCTCGGGCAGCGCATCAAGCCGAGGCGCGCGGAAATAATGCTGCACGAAGATATCGACCGCCCGGGAACGGGTCAGCCGCCCCAGATCGCGGGCATCCACCTTGCCATCGCCGGTCAGATCGATCCCCAGCCGCTTCATCGTGGCCAGCGTCACGCCGTATTTCGTGGCCCCGCCGGGATCGTCGGGATCGTCGACATAACCGCCCTCACGCGCCACGATCCCCGCGGCGATCTCCTGAACTGTGGGCATCGCGCCCTCCCGATCCGTTACAGACCGGACCAGACTCGCGCGGCAGCGTTAACGCCGCCCGAGCAGGGCGTGCGGTGGGGGGGCATCCTGCGGCCGTTTCAGGCTGAGCCGCCCGCGCCGCACGGAAGATCGGGTAGGGAATTCTCGCCAAGAAAAAGCCCAAAAGGCCCCTCTTGCATTTCACTCTGGCCTAAATATCCCGGGGGCGCAGGGGGCAGAGCCCCCGCCGCTGAACAGGGTGCCCCGCGCCAAGCGTCGCTCAGCTAGACCCTTTCGGCGCCACATAGGTGCCCTGCTTCTTCAGCGCGTCGATCACTTCCTTGGGCATATAGGTCGAATCGTGCTTGGCCAGGATCTCGCGGGCTTCAAACACGCCGTTCCTCATGTGGCCGGTGGCGATCATCCCCGTGCCTTCGGAAAACAGATCGGGCAGCACGCCGGTGTAATGCACCGGCACCGCCTTGTTGCCATCGCTGACCTTGAAGGTGATGGTCTTGCCCTCGCCGCGCACCAGAGTGCCCTTCTCGACCAGCCCGCCGATGCGGAAGATCTCGTTCGCCGGCGGCATCTGCTCGGCGACCTGGGTGGGTGAGCGGAAGTAGTTGATCCCGCCGCGGAAGGCATAGCCGACCAGCGCGCTCGACAATGTCATCGCCACCGCCGCGACGATGATGATCTGGATCCTGCGCTTCTTCTTCAGGCCCTTCATCGGCTCCTCCGCCTTCTCGCCCGGGCATCATAACGCGATATTGCCGCCTCGCCCAGAGGGTGCGGCCATGCGTTGCATCCCACCCGCGCTAGACCTCCGCTCAGCCCCCGTTCGGGTCCCCGCTCAAGCCCCCGGCTCAGACCGCCTCAAAGCGGATCCGGTGGCGCAGGAATTGCGTCGCGCGCGAGGAAACGGAGTCCGGATTGCCGGTGGTCAGAAAGCGCGACACCTGCCCCGAGCCCTGCATGTCGGGGTGGCGCTGCAGATAGTCGGCCAGGCTTTCGGCCACCAGATCGGCCTGGCTGAACACCGTCACATCGGGCCCCAGCGCCTGCTGGAAGGTCGCCTGCATCAGCGGATAATGGGTGCAGCCCAGCACCGCGGCTTCGGGCTGCGGCATCCGGCGCTTCAGGGCCTCGACATGGCTCTTCACCAGCGCCTCGGCCAGGATCTCGTCGCCCTGCTCGATCGCGTCGACCACGCCGCCACAGGGCTGGGCCTCGACATCCACACCAATCGCGCGGAACGCCAGCTCGCGCTGAAAAGCGCGCGACGACACGGTCGCGGGCGTGGCGAACAGCGCCACATGTTTCACCGCGACCTCGCGCGGCGGGGAATTGTCACCCCACTGGCGTTCGGTCAGCGCCTCGATCAGCGGCACGAAAACACCCAGCACGCGCTTGTCTTCGGGCAGCCAGCTTTCCTGCATCCGGCGCAAGGCGGCAGCCGAGGCGGTGTTGCAGGCCAGGACCACCAGATCGCAGCCCTCGTCCCACAGCCGCTCAACTGCGGCGCAGGTGAGGTGGAAGATGTCGTCGGCATCGCGCACACCGTAAGGCGCGTGCAGGCTGTCGGCGAAATAGACGAAGGGCACATCGGGCAGACGGCGGGTCACCGCCTCTAGCACGGTCAGGCCGCCCAGACCGGAATCGAAAACGCCTACCGCCATCGCGCCCCCCGCCTGCAGGCCGGGGCAAGCCCCTGTCACTGCTTGTGCTTTTCCTCGAACTCAAAGCCGTATTCGTAGGATCGAAGCGGCTCCGGGCTCAAGTCATACGTCGCGCGGCGTAGGAAATCCATCATCTGTTTGGCGTCGGACCTTAGCGGCGCCAGCGCGTCGGCGGGGATCGGATCGCCGATCGCCACCCGCACCGTGCCACCAACGCGGGCGCGGAATTCCTTGATCAGCAGCGCCACGCGCAGGGTCGGATGCAGGTGGCTCATCAACTGGAACAGGCGGGAATTGTGGCCCTCGAAGAACACCGGCACCACCGTCGCGCCCGAGCGCGCGATCATCTTGGCGGTGAAATTGCGCCAGCCCGGATCCATCGGCCGCCCGAAGGGCCGCGCCGCGGTGGACACCGTGCCGCCCGGAAACACCCCGATCGCGCCGCCCTCGGCCAGATAGGCCAGCGCCTCGGCCCGTGTGCGCAGGTTCAGCGCCACGGCTTCCTTGGTCTCGTCGAACGAGATCGGCAGGATGATGCGGTTCAGCTCTTGCGCGCGCTTGAAGACGTTATGCGCCAGAATGCGGAAATCGCCGCGCGCGCGGTCCAGCAGCAGGCCCAGCATCAGCCCGTCGAGAATGCCGTAGGGATGGTTCGACACCACCACCAAGGGCCCGGTGGCGGGGATGTTTTCCAGCGCCCCCGCCGTCACCTCCAGCCGCAGGCCGTAGCGCGCGGCCATCACTTCCCAAAAGCTGCGGCCCGCGGCCACCTCGTGCTCATAACCCCGGGCGCGGCGGATCAGGCCGAGGCGGCCGGTCGAGTTCTCGATCGCACGGATCACTGCCCGGCCCGAGCGGGACCGGGCCGAATGGGAATAGCTGATCTCTCGGGTGGCCTGCGGCATGGCGATCTCTTCGGGCGGAACTGGGCGCGCGTATAGCGGCGCGCGCCCCGATTTTCACCCGAAAAGATCACGGTTTGTTGACGCCCCCGCGCTTATTCGGCGGCGTGTTGCATCCCCGCCGCGCCCTTGCGGAAGCGCTCAAACATCTGGCCGCGCAGCTTCTCGGCCTTGGCCGCGTTGGCCGCCTTCACCGGCCCGAAACCGCGCACCTTCAGCGGCAGTTCGGCGATCTGCACCGCGACCTCCAGATTTTCGGCCGTCAGGTCGCGCAGCACTTCCGCCATATCGGCCTCATAGGCCTTGATGGCGGCGCGCTCAGCCCGGCGTTCCGCGGTGCGGCCGAAGGGGTCGAAAGGCGTGCCGCGCAGGCCCTTCATCTTCGCCATCAGCGCGAAGCCGCGCAGCATCCCCGACCCGAAGGTCCTCTTCAACGGGCGCCCCTCGGGGCCCTGTTTCGACAAGAGCGGCGGAGCCAGATGGAATTTCATCTTGAAATCGCCATCAAACATCTCGCGGGCCTTGGCTGCGGTTTCCAGATGCAGCCGGGCGACCTCATATTCGTCCTTGTAGGCCAGCACCTTGTGATAGCCCTTGGCGACCGCCTCCTTCAGGCGGGCATCGCCGATACCGTCCACCAGCTTGCGGTAGCGCCGGGCCAGCCGCTTGCCCTGATACTTGGTCAGATGCTCGGCCCGGAAGGCGATCTTGTCCTCAAGGCTTTTCGGCAGCGGGACCACGTCAGGGGTGATGACCTTCTCGGCCTGGTCGGGATGGGCGGCGGCCCAGCGGCCCAGCTCAAACGCGCGCTTGTTGGCGTCGACGGCGGCGCCGTTCAGCGTGATCGCCGTCAGGATCGCGTCATGGCCAATCGGGATCAGCGCCATCTGCCAAGCGGCGCCGAAGACCATCATGTTGGAATAGATCGAGTCGCCCATCAGCACGCGGGCCAGTTCGGTCGCGTCGAACAGGCCCAGCCGCTCCTTCAGCCGCGCTTCAAGAGCAAGCTCCAAACGGTCGGAAGGAATACGGAATTCCGTGTTGCGGGTGAATTCCCCGGTGACGATGTCATGGCGGTTCACCACCGCGCCGGTGCGTCCCGTGGTCATCAGGCCCAGGGTCTTGGCCCCCGCCGTCACCACCAGATCGCCGCCGATCACGGCATCGGCCTCGCCCACCGCGACGCGGATCGCGCTGATGTCCTCGGGGCGGTTGGCGATGCGGCAATGGATGTGCACCGCGCCGCCCTTCTGCGCCAGACCCGCCATCTCCATCATGCCGGCGCCCTTGCCGTCGACATGCGCCGCCATCGCCATGATCGCGCCGACCGTCACCACGCCGGTGCCACCAACGCCGGTGATCACCACGTTATGGGTGCCATTGATCGCCGGCAGCTCCGGCATCGGCAGATCGGGCAGATCGACCTCGACCGTCGCGGCCTTCTTCACCTTGGCGCCTTCGAGCGTCACGAACGACGGGCAGAAGCCCTTGAGACAAGAGAAATCCTTGTTGCAGGACGACTGGTCGATCGCCCGCTTGCGGCCAAGTTCGGTCTCGACCGGGACGATCGAGACGCAGTTCGACTGCACCCCGCAATCGCCGCAGCCCTCGCAGACGTCGGTGTTGATGAACACCCGCTTGTCGGGATCGGGGAACTTGCCGCGCTTGCGCCGGCGGCGCTTTTCGGCGGCGCAGGTCTGCACGTAAACAATGGCCGACACGCCCTTGATCTTGCTGAACTTCTCCTGCACCGGCATCAGTTCGGCGCGTTCATGGATCTCAACCCCCGACGGGAAGGCCTTCAGGTCGATTTCTTCCTTCTCGTCGTAGACCACGGCGATGTGCTTCACGCCCATCGCCTGGATCTCGCGCACGATGCGGTCGGCGGACAGGTCGCCCTCGTTGGTCTGGCCGCCGGTCATCGCCACGGCATCGTTGTAAAGGATCTTGTAGGTCATGGTGGTGCCAGCCGCGACCGCGGCGCGGATCGCCAGCACGCCCGAGTGGTTGTAGGTGCCGTCGCCGAGGTTCTGGAACACATGGTCGCGGTTCGAGAACAGCGATTCCCCGATCCAGTTCGCGCCCTCGCCGCCCATCTGGGTGAAGCCCATGGTCGAGCGGTCCATCCACTGCACCATGTAGTGACAGCCGATCCCGGCATAGGCGCGGCTGCCCTCAGGCACCTTGGTGGAACTGTTGTGCGGACAGCCCGAGCAGAAATAGGGCAGACGCGCCGCCAGATCCTGGGCGTTGTCGGCCTTGCGCGCATCTTCCAGCTTCTCGATGCCGGCGCGGATGCGGTCGGTGCCGCGGTCTTCCTCGATGAAGATATCGCCCAGCTTCTCGGCGATCATGATCGGGTCAAGCGCATAGCGGGTCGGGAACAGCTCGACCCGGCGGCCGTTTTCCCAGCTGTCGCCCTTGTGCCAGCCATAGACGCGGCGGCCCTTCTGGTCGTCGAAGACCGCCTCCTTGACCTGCACCTCGATCAGCTTGCGCTTTTCCTCGACCACGATCACCAGATCGAGGCCCTCGGCGAATTCATGGAAGCTTTCCATGTCCAGCGGGAAGGTCTGCGCGACCTTGTAGGTGGTGATGCCCAGCCGGTCACATTCGGCCTCGTCGATGCCCAGCAGCGCCAGCGCGTGCTGCAGGTCGAGCCAGTTCTTGCCCGCCGCCACAAGGCCGATCTTGGCACCCGGCTTGCCCCAGACCCGTTTGTCGATTCTGTTCGCGCGTGCAAAGGCTTCGGCGGCGAACCTCTTGTAGTCGATCATCCGCGCTTCCTGCAGCAGCGGCGTGTCGACCATGCGGATGTTCAGCCCGCCCATGGGCATCTTGAAATCCGGCGTGACAAAGCTTTGGCGGAAGGGGTCGCCATCGACCACCGCCGTCGCCTCGATCGTGTCCTTCATCGTCTTGAGGCCGACCCAGACCCCGGCGAAGCGGCTCAGCGCCCAGCCGTAGATCCCCAGTTCGAGGATCTCCTGCACCCCGGCGGGGCTGACCACCGGCATATAGGCATCGACCATCGCCCAATCCGACTGGTGCAGCGTGGTCGAGGATTCGCCGGTGTGGTCGTCGCCCATCGCCATCAGCACGCCGCCATTGGGCGAGGTGCCGGCCATGTTGGCATGGCGCATCACGTCGCCCGAGCGGTCGACCCCCGGCCCCTTGCCGTACCACAGAGCGAAGACACCCTCATACTTGCCCTCGCCGCGCAGCTCCGCCTGCTGGCTGCCCCAGATCGCGGTGGCTGCGAGGTCCTCGTTCAGGCCTGGCTGGAACTGCACGTCGCTCTCGGTCAGCAGCTTTTCGGCCCGGGCCATCTGTAGGTCGACCGCGCCAAGCGGCGAGCCGCGATACCCCGTCACATAGCCTGCCGTGTTCAGCCCCGCCTTCGCGTCGCGGGCCTTCTGCATCAGCATAAGCCGCACCAGCGCCTGGGTTCCGTTCAACAGCACCGGGGATTTCGTCAGGTCGAAACGATCCGAAAGTTTCACGTCCTGCTTGCTCATGCCGCACCTCCCATGCCCACAAAGCGTTTCCGCCATTATAGGTCACAAATCCTGACCTACAAAGCGAATATTCGAGCCATGCATCTATTGCAAGGCTGGTCTGCAACCTTATAACAGCCGCAAAGCAAATGGCCCCTGTGCCTAAAGATGGTTTCATAATGGACTGGGACAAGCTCAGAATCTTTCACGCGGTGGCCGATGCGGGCAGCCTGACCCATGCGGGTGAGGTGCTGCACCTGTCGCAATCGGCGGTGTCGCGCCAGATCCGCGCGCTGGAAGAGAGCCTGAACACCACCCTGTTCCACCGCCACGCACGGGGCCTGATTCTCACCGAGCAGGGGGAATTGCTGTTCGACGCGACCTCCTCGATGGTCAAGCGGCTCGACGCGGCCTCGGCCCGGATCCGCGATGCCGAGGACGAAGTCTTCGGTGAATTGCGTGTCACCACCACGATCGGCTTCGGCACGCTTTGGCTCGCACCGCGTCTGTCGACCCTCTATGACCGCTACCCCGATCTCAAGATCGACCTGATGCTGGAAGAGCGCGTGCTGGATCTGCCGATGCGTGAGGCCGACGTGGCGATCCGCATGAAGGAACCCAGCCAGGCCGATCTGATCCGCAAGCGGCTGATGAACATCCGCATGCGTCTGTATGCGTCGGAAAACTATCTGGCCGCACGGGGCACGCCCGAGAAGCTGGAGGATCTCAGCCAGCACCGGCTGATCTGCCAGAACACCCAGGCCTCGCAGGTGGCGGCTGGCGCGGCGCTGGTGCAATCGCTGCTGGCCTATGACGTGCCGTCGACGCTGACGGTGAACAATTACTTCGGCGTGCTGCAAGGCGTGCTCAGCGATCTGGGCGTCGGCGTGCTGCCCGATTACCTGACCCACGACTTCCCCAATCTGGTGCGGGTGCTGCCGGATGTGGAATCGGGCGAGGTGCCGGTCTTTCTGGCCTACCCCGAGGAGCTGCGCCATTCCAAGCGCATCGCCGCCTTCCGCGATTTCGTCAGCGAAGAGATTTTCGCCTATCGCAAGCGCAAGCAGCAACGCAATGACGATTCTAGCTGAAGCCCCCGCCCACCAAGCCGATCTCGGCCGCCAAGGGATATTTCCACCAGAGTGACGGCAAAAACCGCCGCACCCGTTTCATTGTTCCCCAAATACGCCGGGGGTGCAGGGGGCCCGGCCCCCGCCGCTGAAGCGGCAATATAATCGCGGGTTTCCGGCCTGCGTCCCACCTGCGAAAGCAGGTATGCGCGCAACACATGGCAGCCATGCTGCACCTGCGGCATGATTCTACTTGATCGGCGCAGCCCCAGTCCCTAGATCCAATCTCGAAGGCGGGGCCGAGAGATCTGCAACGCCTTTTACCTCCCTGTTGGACTTTGGCCGAGCTTTGCTCGGCCTTTTTTTTGCCTCTGACAGGCCCTGCCCGGAAATGATGCGCGATTTCGGGTGCCCGCCCGGCGATCAGGCAGGATGCGCTCGCGGCGGCTTCGGTCCTGCCCGCAAGGGCCGCCACCGCCGGGCAAATAGGCCATCTCCACCTTGGGTTGCATACGACATCCAGCGCTCAACGTCAGATCCTTCTGAATTGCACCCGGCGCGACACCGCCCAGAGGGCCTTTGGGCGGCCCGCGCCGCAAGGAGGCGGCCCGAAGCGGCGGATCGGGTCTTCCTTCCGCCGGACCTCCTGCCTAAAAGGGGCCAAATCCGGGAGAGTCACATGCAAGAGCCGCAGATCACCGAAGAGCTGGTTGCCGCCCACGGGCTGAAACCCGACGAATACCAGCGCATCCTCGATCTGATCGGTCGGGAACCCAGCTTTACCGAGCTGGGGGTCTTCTCGGCGATGTGGAACGAGCATTGTTCCTACAAGTCGTCGAAGAAATGGCTGCGCACCCTGCCGACCGAGGGGCCCCAGGTGATCTGCGGCCCGGGCGAGAACGCCGGTGTCGTCGATATCGGCGATGGTCAGGCGGTGGTCTTCAAGATGGAAAGCCACAACCATCCCTCCTACATCGAACCGCATCAGGGCGCGGCCACCGGCGTCGGCGGCATCCTGCGCGACGTCTTCACCATGGGCGCCCGCCCGATCGCGGCGATGGACAGCCTTTCCTTCGGCGCGCCCAGCCATCCCAAGACCGCGCATCTGGTCAAGGGCGTGGTCGAGGGCGTGGGCTCCTACGGTAATTGCTTTGGCGTGCCGAACGTCGGCGGCGAAGTGCGCTTCCATCCCGCCTATAACGGCAATTGTCTGGTCAATGCCTTTGCCGCCGGTCTGGCCGATGCCGACAAGATCTTCTATTCGGCCGCCTCGGGCGTCGGCATGCCGGTGGTCTATCTTGGCGCCAAGACCGGCCGCGACGGGGTTGGCGGCGCGACCATGGCCAGCGCCGAATTCGACGACACGATCGAGGAAAAGCGCCCCACCGTTCAGGTCGGCGACCCGTTCACCGAAAAGCGCCTGCTTGAGGCCTGTCTGGAGCTGATGGCCTCGGGCGCGGTGATTTCCATTCAGGACATGGGCGCCGCGGGGCTGACCTGTTCGGCGGTCGAGATGGGCGACAAGGGCAGCCTTGGCATCCGGCTGGATCTGGACCGCGTGCCCTGCCGCGAGCCGGGCATGAGTGCCTATGAGATGATGCTGTCTGAAAGCCAGGAGCGCATGCTCATGGTGCTGAAGCCCGAGCGCGAGGCCGAAGCCAAGGCGATCTTCGACAAATGGGATCTGGATTTCGCGATTGTCGGTGAAACCATCGCCGAGGACCGCTTCCTCATCATCCACGGCAATGAGACCAAGGCTGACCTGCCGTTGAAGGCGCTGTCCGGCACCGCGCCGGAATATGACCGCCCCTGGGTCGAGACCCCGGCGGCCGAAGAGCTGGGCCCGGTCCCCGCCGTCGATCCGATCGACGCGCTGAAGGCGCTGATCGGCAGCCCGAACTATGCCCACAAGGCCTGGGTGTGGGAGCAATACGATACCTCCGTCATGGCCGACACGGTGCGCGCGCCGGGTCTGGGCGCGGGCGTGGTGCGGGTGCATGACACCGGCAAGGCGCTGGCGTTCACCAGCGACGTGACGCCGCGCTATGTGAAGGCCAACCCCCATGAGGGCGGCAAGCAGGCGGTGGCCGAGGCGTTCCGCAACCTCTCGGCCTGCGGTGCCCGGCCGCTGGCCGCCACCGACAACCTGAATTTCGGCAATCCCGAGAAGCCCGAGATCATGGGCCAGCTCGTCGGCGCGATCAAAGGCATCGGCGAGGCCTGTCTGGCGCTCGACATGCCGATCGTCTCGGGCAACGTCAGCCTTTACAATGAGACCGATGGCGTGGGCATCCTGCCGACGCCGACGATCGGCGCGGTGGGGCTGCTGGACAGCCTCGACGACCTGATCGCGGGCGCGCCGGTCGAGGGTGATCTGGCAATGCTGATCGGCAACCCCGGCAGCCATCTGGGGCAATCGGCGCTTCTGGCCGAGGTCTTCCACCGCGAAGAGGGCGACGCACCGGCGGTGGATCTGGAGGCCGAGCGCCGCCACGGCGATTTCATCCGCGCCAACCGTGCGCTGATCTGCGCCTGTACGGATCTGTCGGACGGCGGCCTCGCGCTGGCCGCCTTCGAGATGGCCGAGGGCGCCGGGCTGGGTGTGACGCTGGAGAGCGGCGACATGGCCGAGCTTTTCGGCGAGGATCAGGCCCGCTATCTGGTCGCCTGCCGCTTCGACCAGGCCGAGGCGCTGATGGTCACGGCGGGCCAGGCGGGCGTGCCGGTGACCAGCGTCGGGCGGTTCGGTGGCAGCACGGTGAAACTGGGCGGGGCCGAGGCGCCGCTGGAGGCACTGAGCGCGCTTTACCGCAGCGCCTTCGCGCAGGCGGTGGGGTAAAATAACATTGCGACAGGAAGGGGGCTGTCTGCCCCCCTTGCCCTTGCGGGCTTACCCCCCGAGGATATTTACGCCAGAAAGAAGCGCAGGTGGGGTGGGCGCCTTGCTTGCGCGCGACAGGCGCCCTAGATTTGGCGCAGGACATAGGAAGGACAGGCAATTCATGGCTATGGAAGCCCACGATATCGAGGCCTTGATCCGCGCCTCGTTCCCCGAGGCGAAGATCACGATCACCGATCTGGCCGGGGACGGCAATCACTGGGCGGCCGAGGTGGTGGACGAAAGCTTCCGCGGCATGAACCGTGTCCAGCAACAGCGCGCCGTCTATGCCAGTCTCAAGGGCAAGATGGATGGGGCGCAGGGTGAATTGCATGCACTGGCGCTGACCACCAAGGCGCCGGAGTGATCAGAAAACCCCGGGCCCGGCCCGGACGAACAGGAAAGGCTTCGACATGAGCGCGAAAGAAAAGATTCAAAGCACGATCGACAGCGCCGACGTGGTGCTGTTCATGAAGGGCAGCAAGAGCATGCCGCAATGCGGCTTCTCCAGCCGCGTCGCGGGGGTGCTGAACTTCATGGGCGTGGAGTTCAGCGATGTGGACGTGCTGTCCGACCCCGACATCCGTCAGGGGATCAAGGATTTCTCGGACTGGCCGACGATCCCGCAGCTTTACGTGAAGGGCGAGTTCGTGGGCGGCTGCGACATCATCACCGAGATGACCCTGTCGGGGGAGCTGGATCAGCTGTTCGAGACCAAGGGCGTGACCTACAACAAGGAAGCCGCCGACAAGATCCGCGAAGCCAACGGCTGATCGGGCGGCCTTCCCGGCCTTTCGGCGGGGGCCAAGCGCCTTTCGGCGGGGGCTAGACGCCCTGCCAGTTCCGCGCGTGAACCACATTGGTGCGCGCGGGGCTTTTCTCATGATCATCATTCAAGTTTCGCGGCCTCCGGGGCACCGGATACCTTGGGCGGCCCGCGGCCTTGGCGAGGGGCTGGCGGCCCCGTGCGCGCCTCTGGGTCGCTTTGCCATGTTTGGCACCCGGCGCGGCTTTACCGCCCCTTAAGGCATCGACGGCATGATCGCTGGGAATCGGCTCCGAGTGGTCCGACCTAGGCCGCGTCCTCACGGGCGTCGCCGAAGGACGGATTGGACGGCCCGAGCCCAGACATTGCCAGCGGAGCCGCCCATGCGCTTTTCCTTCCTCGACCTCGCCAGCTCAATGTCGGCGAAGATCGCCCTTATCGTGATCGTCATGGGGGCGATGACCGGAAGTGCGCTCTATGTTGGCTCGACGTCGCTGCAGGCGGTCTCGGACGAGATCGCCGGTCTCAAGGAAAGGGAGATGCACCAGCTCAAACTCGCGACCGAGTTGGACCATGCCGCCATCGACCTGCAGACGCGGATCACCCAGATGGTGATGCTGGACGATCCCGAGGGCGTCCGTGCGGCCCAGGCCCGGGCGCGCAAGTCGCTGACAGAGCTTCAGACCATCGCCGGAGACTTGCCCAGCGGCCGGTTGGAGAAGCTGGACCGCTCGATCAGTGCGGCCGAGCAGGGGCTGGCAGCACTGGCCGCCGCCCGCACGCAGGAATTCACCATGCGCGACCGGAACGGCGCCGCCCTGCGCAAGCTCAAGGCGCTCTCGACCGGGCTGGAACAGACGCTTGATACCCGCGCCCAGCGCGCGGCCAATGCGCTCACCTCCGGGGGGGCTGCGACCAGTGCGGCGGTGCGCCGGACGCTGGCGAACCTGATCGGCGACAAGGTCGCGGCGCTGCGTCTGGTGTTGCAGGCCCGGGGCGAGGTGAACCTGATCACGGGCACGATGGTCGCGCTGGCACAAGGCGGCGACCCGGCACTGGGGACGCAGCTTCGCGCCTCGGCCAAGCAGGCGCTGGCGGATCTTCAGGCGCTACAGCGAAAGATCGCGCGGGCGCCCGAACTGGCCGCATTGGACACGGCGTTGAAACCGGCGATTCTGCAGATCGGCCAGTTGCTTGCCGCCAGCCCCGAGGCCCTGCGCGCCCGCAGCAATGCGGTGTTTGATCTGCGAGCGCGGCTGAACCCGGCGATTGCCACGGCGCTACAGCAGGCGCAGGATCGACTGTCCCAGGCGGCAGAGACGGCCGCACAGGCGAATGACGCGGCCATCGGCAAGCTGATGACGGTAGAGGTCAAGGCGCTGCGCCGCACCTCGATGCTGGTCTCGCTATCGGAGAAGTTCATCCGCAATGCGGTGGCGACGCAGGCGATGACAACCCAGGCGCCGCTTGCTCAGCGGCAGCCCAAACTGGCAGCCGAGGCATTGCTGCTCGGACGCTATGCGCGAACGCTGGAACCGGAGCTGAGGACGACACTGTCGCAACTGACCGCCTTCGCGGATCCCAAGACCGGGCTGGTCGCGGGCCGCCGGGCGCTTTTGCAGGCGCAGGCGGAAGCGGCCCAGGCGTCAGCCCAGGCGGTTGAAACCGCGCGCAAGATCACCCAGATCGCCGACACGATGAGCACCCGGGTGTCCGAGGCGATCGACGCCTCGGCCCTGCAGATCGGCAAGGATTTCCAGCGCACCCTGACCATCTTCGGTCAGATCGCGCTGGCCAGCCTTGCGATGATGCTGCTGACCCAGGTTTTCGCCTGGTGGACGCTGGCGCGGCCGCTGTCGCGCCTCGCACGGGCCACCGGCCAGCTTGCCAAAGGGGATCTGGACGTCGTCGCCCCGCTGGGCCAGCCCCGGGCCGAGATCGGCGCCATGGTGCGCGCGCTGGGGGTATTCCGTGACGGCCTGATCGAGAAGACGCGGCTGGAGCAGGACGAAAAGGCGGCGCGTGAGGCCCGCAAGCAGGCCGAAGCCACCGCCCTCCGCGACCGTGAAGAGGCTGAGGCCCGCGCCGCCGCCCAGCAGGCCGAAGACACCCGGCGCGAGGCCGAGCGCACCGCCGAAGTGGCCCGTGAAGAGGCCCGCCGCGCCGCCAAGGCCGACGCCGAGCGCCAGGCCCGCGAACAGGCGCAGGCCGCCGTGGTCGCGGCCCTTGCCGAAGGCATGCACCGCCTGGCCGAGGGCGATCTGAACGCCAGGATCGAGGCCGAATTTGACGAAGGCTACGCCCAGCTCAAACGCGATTTCAACGCTGCTGCAGAATCGCTTGCAGGCGTGATGGGGGAGATTGCGGTCTCGGTGGATCGGGTCCGCGCGGCCTCGGCCGAGATCTCGGGCGGGACCGACAACCTGTCACGGCGCACCGAAAGCACCGCCGCCACGCTGGAGGAATCCTCGGCCGCCCTGACCCAGATGACCGAGGCGCTGACCCAATCGACCCGCCGCGCCGGAGAGGCCGACCGCATGGCCGGCACCGCGCGCGACCGCGCCGGCGACGGGCGGAAGGTGGTTGATCGCACCATCGGCGCGATGCAGGCGATCGAGACCAGCTCCAGCCAGATCTCGCGGATCATCGACGTGATCGAAGACATCGCCTTCCAGACCAACCTTCTGGCGCTGAATGCCGGGGTTGAGGCGGCGCGCGCGGGCGACGCGGGCCGCGGCTTTGCGGTGGTCGCCTCCGAGGTGCGCGCCCTGGCGCAGCGCGCCGCCGAAGCCGCGCGCGAGATCGGATCGCTGATCAACGACAGCGGCGCGCGGGTGAAGGACGGCGTGTCGCTGGTGGGCGAGGTCGGCACCGTCTTGCAGGAAATCGTTGGTGCGATCGGCACGGTGTCGGAACAGGTGGCCCAGGTGGCCAGCGCCGCCACCGAGCAGCAGACCGGTATCAGCGAGATCACTGCGGCCGTCGGCCAGATCGACCTGACCACCCAGCAAAACGCCGCCATGGTCGAGGAAACCTCGGCCGCCAGCCATCAGCTGCACGATGAGGCCGCAAGGCTGGCGAGCCTGTTGCAACGGTTCTCGGCCGCGGATGGCGCGGTCGGCAAGAATGCGAAAGGTGCCAAACCCGCGAAGGGCGCGGCCGCAATCGCCACCTTCAAGGCCCGTCCGCGGGGCGAAAGCGCCGCCTGACCGTCCAGCCCCGCGCCTCCCGGCTTGCGGCTTGCGGTTTGCGGCGGGCAGCGGGGCCACATCAGGGGCCGACGGTCAGATGAAACCGACCTGAAGCGAGAACGGCGTTTCGCGCAGCCGCTTGCCGGTGGCGCGGAAGATCGCCGCCGCCAGCGCCGGTGCGGCAGGGGGCACGCAGGGCTCTCCGATGCCATGCACGCGGTCGCCCACTTCCAGCGCACGGGTATGGATCTCGGGGCATTGGTTGATGCGCAGAAAGGGATAGCTGTCGAAATTGCGCTGCTCGATCGCACCTTGGGCAAAGGTGATCTCGGCCCCCATCGCATGACCCAGACCCCAGATCAGCCCGCCCTGCATCTGGGCCTCGGCATTGAGCGGATCGACCACCACGCCCAGATCGGCGGCGACAAAGGCGCGGCGGATGCGCAGGCCCTGATCGGTGGGCTCGACATCCACCACTTCTGCGACAGGCACCCCGAAGGACAGCGTGAAGGCCAGCCCCCGACCCCACCCGTCGGGCTGTGGCGCGCCCCAGTCGGACATCTCGCCCACCGCCTCCAGCACCTTGCGGCTGGGCACATCAGTGATCATGCACAGGCGCTCATGCAGCGGATCGGCGCCGGCGGCATGCAGCAATTCGTCAAGGAACGCTTCATGAAAGAAGCCGTTCAGCGAGGCCCCGACCGACCGCCAGGAACTGACGGGCGCCATTTCCGGCACCCGATAGCCGGTGACCCGCACCGCCGGGATCGCCAGCGGCTGATCCCAGGCGCCGGCGACAATCGCGGTGTCGGGGCCCATCGTCGGCAGCCCCAGCCGCCCCATCTGCGAGGCCGTGGTCGAGGGTGCCGCGATCGCCAGATCCAGCGCCACGATCCGGCCCTTTTCGATCCGGCCACGCCCGCGTGCCATCGCCAGCGGGCGGCAGAAATCATGGGTCATGTCCTCTTCGCGCGACCAGGTCATCTTGACCGGCACGCCCGGGATGGCGGCCGCCACCTCGGCCGCCTGGGCGATGAAGTCGTCCTCTAGCCGGCGACCGAAGCTACCGCCCATCGGCAGCACATGCAGCGTCACGCGATCCGTCGAAACCCCCGCCGCGCGGGCCGCCGCCGAGGCCGCGTAAAGCGGCACCTGACACCCCGCCCAGATCGTCAGCACCCCGTCCTTCAGCAGCGCGGTGGCATTCATCGGCTCCAGCGGCGCATGCGCCAGATAGGGGGCGCGGTATTCGGCGGCGATCACCTGCGCGCCGGGCGCCGATAGCGCCGCCTCGACATCGCCGACATGCTTCAGCCGGCTGTCGCGCCGGTCGTCGGTGAAAGAGCTGGCGACCTCGGCGAACATCGCGGCGCTGTCGGCGGGATAGGTGGCGGGCGCCCAGGCGACCTTCACCAGTTCCGCCGCCTGAAAGGCGCGCCAGGTGTTGTCGGCGATCACCGCGAAGCCGCCTTGCACCGGCACCACCTTCTTCACCCCGCGCGCCGACGCGGCCCGCATGGTGTCCAGATGCAGAACGCCGGCGCCGAAATGCGGGTTGCGGCGCACCGTGGCAAAGACCATGCCGGGCAGCACCATGTCGATCCCGTAACGCTCGGTCCCGGTCGAACGCGCCTCGATCCCCTTGCGCGGCACCCGCTGGCCGATCAGCCGCCAATCCGCGCGCGGCTTCAGCGGCGGATCCTGCGGCGGGGTGATGCCGCGCGCTTCGGGGATCAGGTCGACATAGCGCAGGCGGGTGCCATCGGGCAGGATCACGGCGGAATTCCCGGTCTTCAGCACGTCGAGTTGCAGCCCCGTGCGCCGCGCCGCCGCCTGCAGCAGCACCGCCCGCGCCGCCGCCCCCGCGCGGCGCATCTTGTCGAACCCATCCGGGATCGAGGATGAGCCGCCGGTCAACTGCAGCCCCAGAAATTTCGCCGCCACCTGCCCGGCCTCGCGCGCGGCGCGGGCCAGAAGCGAATGGTCGGCCGGCACGAAGGGCAGCGCCTCGGCCGCGGCGGCGCCGTTGTAATAGGTGTCGGACGGCGGGCCATGGGCGATGCGGAGCGCGTCCCAATCCAGATCCATCTCTTCCGCCAGAAGCAGGGCCAGCGCCGATTGCGCCCCCTGCCCCATCGCGGCGCGCGGCGCGATCACGGTGATGCCCTCGGGTGCCAGGATCACATAGGGGTTCAGCGTGGCCGCGCCCGGGGCCAGGCCCGTCTGCAGCGGGTTCGGCCCGGGCGTGACGAACCGCCAATAGCCAAAGGCGATCCCCCCGGCGGCCACGGCAGACCCGATCAGCAGCGACCGGCGGGCGATCTTTGCGGTGCGGCCCATCCTAGCCCGCCTTCATCGCCGCGGCGGCGGCATGGATCGCGGCGCGGATCCGCGGATAGGTCCCGCAGCGGCACAGATTGCCCTGCATTGCGTCATCGATCTGGGCATCGGTCGGCTGCGGCGTCTCGGCCAGCAGCGCGGCGGCCTGCATGATCTGCCCCGACTGGCAATAGCCGCATTGCGCCACCTGATGCGCCACCCAGGCCTCTTGCACCGGATCCAGCGCGCCGGGATGGCCCAGCCCCTCGATCGTGGTCACCGGCTGGTCGACATCGCCCAGGAAGGTCTGGCAAGAGCGCACGGCCTGTTGCCCCAGCCAGACGGTGCAGGCGCCGCATTGGGCGATGCCGCAGCCGTATTTGACCCCGTGCAGGCCCAGAATATCGCGCAACACCCACAAAAGCGGCATGTCGCCTTCGGCCTCTACCTCATGCGCGACCCCGTTGACGACAAGACGCATCACCCCTCCTGGCCGGCCTCGTGACCGGCAGTGCCCTCTCTGGTCAGCGTAGCGCCGCCTCCGCCGGCGCGAAAGCCCGGAGCGCCGCGCCGCGCCGCCTGCCGTTGCAGCAACGTCGCACCCGCCCGTGGCCGTGCCGAGGGCCATGCCGAGAGGTCAGAGATTCTCACCCGCCATGACATTCGCCGCAGCAAGGCCCAATTCGTGCGAGATATGCACGAACATCACATCGAAGGAGGCAAACAACGCCTGATTCAGCGCCTTGCCCGAGCGGCTTTGCGAGAACGCGATATAGCGGTCCAGCTCGGCATTGCTGAGCGGCTTGTAGGCGGTGACGAGGAAGGGAAAGAGCCAGGCGCGGGTTTCCTTCGTCACCTCGGGTTGCTGGGACGAGACGTCCGACAGGATCGTGTTGCGCGACAGATCGAGCCCCGGCGCATGGCCTTCCGCCAGCCCGGAGTAGAAGGCGAAATTGGCGTTCATGGCGCCGGCGACATTGGCCTCGACCAGCCCGTTGATCCGGGCGAAACGGCGGATCTGGGCCAGCCGCGGATCGTGGCGGGCCGCCATCTGCGCGATCCGCGCCTCGGCCGCGGACTCGACATCCGGATCAAGCAGCGCGCGCCGGGCCGAGATTTCCAGCGCGACGATCCTGCGCCCCAGCGGCGAGGTCAGGAACTCCAACGCGCCCTTGCGCTGGATGTTGTTCAGGCGCGGATTGAAATCGGCTTCGAACAGCTTATTCATCGCCTCGGGCGCATAGATCCGGCGCACGGTCGCACGCCAGCTTTTGCCATCCTCGCCGGGAAACAGCTGATCGGCCAGTTGCTTGCCGTAGTCGATCCCCTCGTCATGCATGACCGAGATCAGATCGGGCAGCTTCAAAGCGGCGATCAGGCTGTCTTGCAGCCGCGCCTGCTTCGGCCCGATGGTCGGCGGCAGCGGCTGCGGCGCGGCCACCTGTGCCGCGACCGGATGTCCGGCCCACGGCCCAAGGGGCACCGCGGCAAGCGCAAGAAGAAGGGCCAGCTTTCTGAGCATCAGCGTTCCACTCGGTCAGCCCCCGCGCCCGGCGCCTGCCCGGCGCGCCCCAGACCGGAGGATCGGGATGGCGCCATGAATGCGCTGATCCCCAAGCCCTGTTACTGTTTCACCGGTGCGAAGCAAAGGGGGTGCGCGAAAATCCCCCGTGATCGGCGAAAAGGCGCGTGCGGCGGTCGGCGCCGGGCGATCCGGGCGGGCAAAGCCCCGGGGCGGCGATCCCCGGTGAGGGCCGCGGCGGCTATTTGCTTGGCGTGGCGACCCGGCGGGCGGTACCCGGCCCGCGCCACTGGCTTGGGCATCGCTGCTCGCTCCGCAAGCGACCAAGGCCGGATTGCGGGCAAAAGCCGTCCTTATGGGCCGGGGGATCTGCCGCCTCCGGCACCGATCCGCGCTCTCGCCCGTCCTGCCGGATTGAACGACACCGGGGCGTCTTGGGATTTTTGGGCAGCCGACGTGGTGTTTGACGAATAAAGGAAAAGACACCGAAATCGGGGCTTGCGTCCACGCCAGCGTGCGGCTAAATCCCCTGCGTCGACTAGGCAAGCGGAGAGGTGCCGGAGCGGTCGAACGGGGCGGTCTCGAAAACCGTTGAGGGTGCGAGCCCTCCCAGGGTTCGAATCCCTGTCTCTCCGCCACTATTCTTCTGAAAATACATAGATATTTTCAACTCCCTCCTATCGCTCGGGGGAGGCCCGTTTGGTTCTGGGCGGGCAAATGACGTCATGCCATGACGTCTCCGGGGCATGCGCCGGTACCGCAAAGACCTGTCACAATCGTCGACCCTGCACGCGCCCCGGGGGACCGGATGGTGCGGATGTGACAAGTCCTCGTCGGTTACTTCGGCTACCGCACAAGCAGCGTCGGCACCGAAATCGAACGCACCATCGCGGTCGTCGTGCTGCCAACGATCAAGGCCCGAAGCGGCGAATGACCGAAGGCGCCCATCAACAGAATTGCGCCCGGCGTGGCCTTGACGGCGCCCGCGATGACATCTTCCGCGCCGCCCTCTTCAAGGACCGATGTGATGTCCCTCCCGTCGAGGATCTTGCGCGCTTCAAGCATCCTCTGTTCGGCCTTCTCCCGCGGCATCTTCCGTCGTGAGGTCGCGATCACGATCGTCACCGGCAGATCCTGCAAAAGAGGAGAATTCGCGCAGCGTTCAAGCGCCCTGCCCGCCGCGGGGCTTCCGTCATAGGCAAGGACGACCGCACGCGTCATGTCTTCCGCAGGCGCATCCGAGGCGCTATCGGGCGCGATCAGGACCGGGCGGTCACTTGCGCGCACGACCCTTTCCAGTGTCGACCCGATATGGTCCGTCGCGAATTCCTTGCTTGCGCCGCGCTTGCCCATCACGACGATACGCGCCGCCTGCTCACGCTCAAGGATCGTTTCCACGATGTCGCCGTGGCGGTGAAGCGATGTCACGCCCTGTGCGTTCATCTCGTCCAGCAGTTCGAGGCAAGAGTTCAGCAAGAGGCGGCCGCGCTCGATCTGCAGGCGCGCATCCATTGCATCAAGCTGGGTCAGCTCTTCCAGCAGGCGGGATTTCACGCCAAGGCCGATCGCCCCCGACAGGTCATGTCTGGCGGCGCTGGTGTCGTGGCGCTGAACGACGTGCAGCAATTCTATCGGCAGGCCAAGCTTCCGAGACGCCCAGGCCGCAAGTTTGCAGACGGTCGGCGCGTAGCTGGACGCGTCGACGCAGGCAAGAATGTTCTGCATGGTTTCTCCTCCTCAATGTGCCGACAGGTGCTTTTCCGCGTCTGGCTTGTCATGCACGGCAAAGCGGTCGATCATCTTCGCGCTTTCGGGGTTCAGGCCGACGATGTCGACGGAGGTGCCTTCGCGCCGGAAGCGGATGACGGCCTTATCGAGGGTGCCGATGCTTGTGATGTCCCAGAAATGCGCGTCGCTCAAGTCGATGATGACATGATCGAGGACCTCCCTGAAATCGAAGGCATCGACGAACCTTTCGGACGACGCGAAGAAGACCTCGCCCGAGATCCGGTAGGTGCGGGTTCGGCCGTCGTCGGACAGGACCGTCGAGACCATGAACAGCCGCCGCACCTTGCCGGCGAAGAACAGCCCGGACAGAACCACGCCGACGATCACTCCCGCGGCGAGGTTGTCGCTCCAGATGACGATAACCACTGTCGTGACCATGACGATCGACGATTGCCACGGATTGGTGCGAAGCTCCCGGATCGAGCGCCAGGAGAACGTGCCGATCGACACCATGACCATCACCGCGACCAGGCTCGGCATCGGGATCCGGGCGACCAGCGGGTTGAGGACGACAAGCAGGAATAGCAAGAACACGCCGGCAACGAATGTGGACAGCCGCGTGCGCCCGCCGGATTTCACGTTGATGACCGATTGACCGATCATCGCGCAGCCGCCCATGGCGCCCAGGAAACCGGTCACGAAGTTCGCGATGCCTTGTCCCCGCATCTCGCGCGCCTTGTTCGACGTGGTGTCGGTGAAATCGTCGACGATCTGGGCGGTAAGCATCGATTCCAGAAGCGCCACCGCCGCCATGGTCAGCGAGAAGGGCGCGATGATCTGGAGCGTCTTCAAGGTGAAGGGAACCTGCGGCAGCGAGAAATATGGCAGGGATGTCGGCAGCTTGCCCATATCGCCGACGGTGTTCACGTCGAGCCCGCCATAGATGGTGACAGCGGTCAGGATCACGATCGCCACCAGTGGCGACGGCACCGCCTTGGTGAGGAAGGGAAACAGATAGATGATCGCAAGGCCCGCGGCGACGATCACATAGGTGACGGGGGGCACATGAAGAAGCTGCGGCATCTGGGCCAGGAAGATCATGATTGCCAGGGCATTCACGAAGCCGGTGACCACGGATCGAGAGACGTATTGCATCAGAAGATCAAGGCGCAGCAGGCCCGCGATCACCTGAAACACGCCCATCAGAACGGTCGCTGCGAACAGATATTCGACCCCGTGCTCGCGGACGAGCGGGATGATGACCACCGCGACCGAGGCGGTCGCGGCCGAGATCATCGCGGGCCTGCCGCCGGTGAAGGAGATGATGACCGCGATCGAGAAGGAGGCGTAGAGACCAACCCGCGGGTCGACCCCCGCGATCACCGAAAACCCGATGGCTTCGGGAATAAGGGCCAGCGCCACGACCATCCCGGCCAGAACGTCGGCACGAGGGTTCGCGAACCAGTCGCGTCGAACAGAGGCGAGACTTGGCATTCGTCACTCAATTTTCAAGATAGCATCTGACAGGCGCCTGGGCGTAAGGCTTCGTTCCGGCGGCCATATGGCCTGATGCTTAAGGTTGTCCCGGGGATAGGCGCCGGGCCGAGCCACCCGGCGAGCCGGGTCCAACTAAGGGTTCGCGTCGCCTACTCGAAAGCCCGGAATGCTGCAAGTGCGAAGTCACATTTACGATCACGCTGCGACCTTGGCAGAGCGGTCCGTCACTTGGCGCAGGCACGGCATCGCATGACGGTCGGGTCAAGGTCCAGCCGCTGAAGGCCGATGAAGTCTCCGCATTGATCACACCAGCCGAAGTCGTCGCTCTCGATGCGTCGGATCGCGGCAGTGACCGCCTGAAGCCTGCCACGGCGCCGGTTTTCCTGGGCGGAGGCCATGGCTTGTTGTTGCATCGCGTCCATGCGGCTTAGCCGGCCGACACTCTGCTGGTCCAACTCCACAGGCTCCCGGTCCCGCCTGGTTTGCGCCGAGGCTGCCTCGAGCAATGTCCGCTCCTCGCACAGGCGATGCAGAAATCTCGATCTCAGCTCTTCTGGCGTCGGATCATCCATGCCAGCAGCTGACCAGAACGAGACATATCCCGCAAATGTTGAACCGACATGGGCCCTCGCGGCCCTGGCGTCTTCCTGGGCGAAGGCGGCGGCGCTCCCCCGGCTGCGGCTTTTGCCCTCGGCATCCTGTGGGGGGCGGTTCCGCATGGCACCGGGCGCGCGAACAATCCGGTGGCGGGACCTTGCCAGCCCCGCCGACGCCCGGCTTTACCCGAACAGATGTGCCAGCCAGAACATCCCCCCCGCCGCCAGCGACAACGGCAGAACGAAGCGCAACAGCCGCCACATCAGAAGGCCGAGGATAAGGCCCCTGAAAACACCGCCAGCGAGGGACATGAGAAGCAGCAGGCCCAGCAGCAGAATGCCGGTCATTGCTGGATTGGCCGAGGCCGTCTGCATCAGTGTCACGAGCCGATCCCTTGCTTGCGGTGTGGCGATCCGTCAACGCCCCACAATAGTCGAACGGCACTTCAAAACCCATCACATCTTGGGCTGGCCGGGGGCGGGTTGAAGCCATCAGGCATGGGTGGGCCGGGTCGTCGATGCCGGGCCCGCGCGGCGGCGAACTTGCGCGACAGCCAGTCAGAGCGGGCCGCCGGCACCTCGGTCCGGTTGGGGGGGCATCTCAGATCGCCAGTTCGATCAGGAACGGCCCGGGCTGGGCGAAACTGGCGCGCATCAGGTCGCAAAGGGTTTCGAGATCTTGCGCCACCGCGGCCTCTACGCCCATGCCGTTGGCAAGCTGGACCCAGTTGATGTCCGGATTGCCGAGATCGAGCATGTCAAGCGCCGTGCGGCCCGGATTGGCCCCGACATTGGCGTATTCCCCCAGCAGGATCTGATACTTACGGTTGGACAGGATGATGGTGGTGCAGGGCAGTTTCTCTCGGGCCTGGGTCCAGAGCGACTGCAGCGAATACATCGCCGATCCGTCCGCCTGCAGGCTGATGACGCGGCGCTGCCCGCCCGCCCCGATCGCCGCCCCGGTGGCGACCGGCAGGCCGTCGCCGATCGCGCCGCCGGCCAGATGCAGCCAATCGTGCGGGGGCGCGGCATGGGTGTGGGGGTAGAAGTCGCGCCCGTAAGAGACGCTTTCATCCGAGACGATGCTCTGTTCCGGCATCAGGGCGGCGACCGCGCGTGCCAGCCCCTCGGAGGTGACCTTGCCCGACGGGGCCTCGGGCCTTGGCCCCGGATCGGGAAGGTCGGCCGGCGGGGCGCCCAGCGCGTCGACCAGCGCCTGCAGCGCCGCCGTCGCATCCTGATCCGGGCGCGAGAGCGTCACGAGATCAGCATCCTCGGCATATTGGGTCGAGGGCTTTCCGGGATAGGCGAAGAACCCGACCGGGGGTTTGGCATTCACCAGGATGATGGTCTTGAACGGCGCCAGCACCTCGCGCGCGAGGTCGGTATTGTAGGGCACCCGGGCCAGTTGCAGACGGCCCTTGCCGCGCGCCAGATGGGCGCTCAGATAATCGGCCATCAGGCTTGCGCCCGTCGCGCGGGCGATCCGCCAGGCAAGCGCCTGGGCCGGCGCAAGCACGCCCTGCCCGGCCAGAAGCAGCAAGACCGGCCCGGCGCCGCGCAGCGCCCGCGCCGCGGTTTCGACCGCATTCGCGTCAACCGCCGCCGGCGCCGGGACCGCAAGCGGATCGGCCACCGCGCCGCCGTCATCCCAGCTTGCGTCCGAGGGCAGGATCAGCGTCGCGATCTGTCCCGGCATCGACCGGGCCGCCTGAACCGCCTGAACCGCATCGCGCCCCACATCGGCGGAGCGGGCCGTCGTGCGGACCCAGTGCGACACCGTCCGCGCCATGCCGTCTGTATCGGCGGTAAGCGGCGCGTCATGCGGTCGGTGATAGGTGGCCTGATCGCCCACGACATTCACGATGCCGGACCGCGCGCGCCGGGCGTTGTGCAGGTTCGCCATGCCGTTGGCCAGGCCCGGGCCGCAATGAAGCAGCGTTGCCGCCGGCTTGCGCGCGATGCGGAAATAGCCGTCGGCCATGCCGGTCACCACGTTCTCCTGCAGCCCCAGCACGCAGCGGATCCCGGGGATCCGGTCGAGCGCGGCGACGAAATGCATCTCACTGGTGCCGGGGTTGGCGAAGCAGGTGTCGATCCCGCTTTTCAACAGCGAGTGAACCAGGCTTTCAGCTCCGTTCATGATCCATGCTCCGCAAGGGTTTTGGTTTGCGCAGGCTATCAACGGCTGCGGGAAGTGAAAGAGCCAATCGATCGTCAATGCATTGCCTGTTGCCCGCAGTCTTGGCTCCGCGCGCTGGGACAATCCGGCCGAATGTCAGCCCGGCGAAGCCGCCAGCAGGATTGTGCTGGCCTCGCCCCCCGCTTGGCGGCCCCCTTCAATTCCCAAGCCGAACGCTTAGCCGTCGTGTCTGGCCGGGCCCGTCGGGCGGCATCGTCAGGGTCAGGCGCCCGCCATCGACCGGCAGGTCAACGCCGTCGAGATCGGCCGCAGCGATGCCATGGCCACAGCGGCCGGGGTTGGTGATGGTGATCTCAAGACGGGTCGTGCCATGGGTAAGCGTCGCCTGCAGCTGCGGCCAGTCCTTGGGAAAGCAGGGGTCAAGGATCAGCGCGCCGCCCGCCCGCGTCAGGCCCAGCAAGCCCTCGATCCCGGCGCGGTACATCCAGCCCGCCGAGCCGGTATACCAGGTCCAGCCGCCGCGGCCTTCATGCGGGGCGGTGGAATAGACATCGGCGGCCACGACATAGGGCTCGACCTTGTAGCGCGCGGCGGCTTCGGGGGTCAGGGCGTGGTTGATCGGGTTGACCAGCGCGAACAGGGCCGCCGCCGCATCGCCATTGCCCAGCCGGCATTGGGCCAGGATCGCCCACATGGCGGCATGGCTGTATTGGCCGCCATTCTCGCGCAGGCCGGGCGGGTAGCCCTTGATATAGCCGGGCTCCAGCGGGGCGCTGTCGAAGGGCGGGGTGAACAGCAGCGCAAGGCCCGGGTCGGGGCGGATCAGGTGTTCGGTCATGCTGGACATGGCGGTTGCGGCGCGCTTCGGGTCCGCCGCCCCGGACAGAACCGCCCAGGATTGGGCAATGCTGTCGATCCGGCATTCCTGCGACGAGGCAGAGCCCAGCAGCGTGCCGTCGTCGAAAGTGCCGCGCCGATACCAGGCGCCGTCCCAGCCGTCGCGCTCGATCGCGATCTTCACCGCCTCCGCATGCGACCGCCAGCGCGCGGCGCGGCCCGGGTCGCGGCTGTCGGCGAAGGGGGCCATGCGGTCGATGGTGGCGCACAACAGCCAGCCAAGCCAGACGCTGGTGCCCGTGCCGCCCTCGCCCACCCGGTTCATGCCGTCGTTCCAGTCGCCGGTGCCGATCAGCGGCATGCCGTTGGCTCCGGTCAGCTCGATCGCCTGATCGATGCCCCGGGCGCAATGTTCGAACAGGCTGGCTTGGGTGTCGGATTGCGTGGGCTGAAAGAAATCGTCATGCACACCGGGCAACAGCGCCGGGCCGTCAAGGAACGGGATCTGTTCGGCCAGCACCTCGGCATCCCCGGACACCGCGATATATTGTGCCACCGCGAAACCCAGCCAGACGCGATCATCCGAGATCCGGGTGCGTACCCCCTGGCCGGAATGGGGCAGCCACCAATGCTGGACATCGCCTTGCGGAAATTGCCTGCCCGCCGCGCGGATCAGATGGGTGCGCGTCATCTCGGGGCGCAGGGCAGTCAGGGCCATGCCGTCCTGCAGCTGATCGCGAAAGCCATAGGCCCCGCTGGCCTGATAGAACCCGGCCCGCGCCCAGATCCGGCAGGCAAGGGTCTGATACAACAGCCAGCCGTTCAACAGGATGTCCATCGCCCGGTCGGGCGATTGCACCTGAACCGTGGTCAGCAGATCCGTCCAGTGCCGCCGCACAGCCGCAAGTGTCGCCGCAGGGTCGGCGGCGCGGTGGCGCAGGATCAGATCGCGCGCGGCCTCCTCCGAGGCGGCCTGACCGAGCAGAAACACCACCTCGACGCTTTCGCCGGGCGCCAGCGTCAGGCGGCGTTGCATGGCGGCGCAGGGATCAAGCGCCGGGCCGGTGCGCCCCGAGAGCCCTGTCCGACCAAGCCCGACCGGGGCCGCCATGCTGCCGCCACGGCCCAAAAACTCGGTCCGGTCGGCGGTAAGGCTGGTGGTCTGCGCGCCCAGATCGGCAAAGGCGATGCGGCCCGGAAAGGCCGTGGCGAAGGGGTTGCGGGCAAGGATCGCGCCGGTGTCGGGGTCTCTTGACGTGATGACATGCCCGGTGCTGGTGGCACGCGGCACCCCCAGCACCCATTGCGCATAGGCGGTGACCGACAGCCGGCGCAGCCGCTTGCCGGTGTTGCGCAGGGTCAGGTGGGTGATCTTGACCGGGTCCTCTAGCGGCACGAACTGCACCATGGTGGCCTCGATCCCATGGGCGGTGTGCTCGAAACTGCTGTAGCCGAACCCGTGCCGGGCGATGTAGCGGCCCTTGCTGCGGATCGGCAGCGCGGTCGGGGTCCAGAGGGTATCGTCGTCCAGGTCTTGCAGATAGATCGCTTCGCCGGGCGGATCGATGACCGGGTCGTTCGACCATGGCGTCAACTGGTTTTCGCGGCTGTTTTCGGCCCAGACATGGCCGCAGCCCTCGGCCGAGACCTGAAAGCCGAAGGCCGGGTTGGCGATGACGTTGATCCAGGGCGCGGGCGTGGTCTGGCCGTCGCGCAGGAGCGTCACATATTCGCGGCCCTCGTCGGCGAACCCCCCGGTGCCGTTGAAGAATTCCAGTTCGGGCGGGCTGGCCGGGGGGGGCTCGGCTTGGGGGATGCGGGCGGCCGGGCGCGGGGTGGGGACCGGCGCGGACACCAGCGCATCGATCTGGCTTCCGATGCGGCCCCGGCTGGCCACCAGCACCACGCCCGCGACCGCAAGCAAAAGCGCGCCTGCATCGGGGCTGACGAGGTCGGCGCGCAGGGTATGGATCTTGCCCTCGGTCGCCCCTTGCGGGCCTTCGGCGCGCGGGCGCGACTGGGCAGAGCGCACCGCAACATCGATGGCGATCTGCATGTCCTGCACATAGGAGGACGCGCGATCGTTCAGGATGACCAGATCGACATCGAGCTGCCGCAACCGCCAGTATTCATGCGCGGCAAGCACCTCGTGCAGGGCGTGGACGTCTTCGAGGTCGCGGATCTGGAACAGCACGATCGGCAGGTCGCCCGAAATGCCCAGCGGCCAGAGCGCCGATTGCGGCCCCGCCCCCGCTTCGATGCGGCGGGCCTGTGCGCGCAGGCGCGGATCGCCGCGCAGGATCATGCCGCCCAGGCGCTGAAAGTCCGCGGCGGCGGCCTGCGAGACGCCGAGATGCCACAATTGCACCTGGGCTTGCGTCCACGACAGCGTGACCGCGCGATCAAAGGCCGAGGGGTCGCGGTGGCGGTCAACCAGATCCAGCAACGCCTCGGGCGTCGGCGCGATCACGGTCCAGAAGGTCACGCGGGCAAAGCCGCCGACGGGCACAAGCACGCGGCGCCGGATCGAGAAGACCGGGTCCAGCACGGTACCGGTGGTGTTGGACAGCGGGCTGTCGGCCATGGCCGCCGCGCCGATGGTCCGCCCGCGCCCGACAAAGCGCGCGCGGTCGGTTTCATACTGGATTGGCGCGGTCTCCTGACCCTCGGCAATGGCGATATGGGCGGCCCAGACTTCGGGGTCGGTCGGTGTGCGCAGGCGGCGGGTGGCGATGATGACGCCCAGTTCGGGCAGATAGTCGGTCACCACGAACAGTTTGGAAAACGCCGGATGCGCCAGATCGGCGGCGGGCGGGGCCAGAACCAGCTCGGCGTAGGAGGTCAGGTCGATCTCACGCGGGTGGCGGCCGGTGTTGGTCAACGTGACGCGGCGGGCCTCGGCGTCGTCCTCGGCGGAGACCACGACCTCGGTGGTCATGGTCAGGCTCTGGCTTTGATGGGTGAAGGCGGCGCGATGTTCGCTGAACTCTGCCCGGTGGCTTTGCGGATCGGCGCCGGTGGGCTGCACCCCGGCCGACCAGAGCGCGCCGGATTTGACGTCGCGGGCAAAGATGAATGATCCCAGCGCTGCCTGCGCCGGATCGTCCCGCCAGCGGGTGATGGCCAGATCGCGCCAACGGCTGAAGCCCGCGCCTGTCGGCGTCAGCATCACCCCGTAGCGGCCATTCGACAGCAGATGCCCGGTCGGGTCCCCGGTTCGCGCCGCATCGAAGCGGCGCACGATTGGCACGTCCGAGGTCTCGACCGGCGCGGTGAGGACTTCTTCGGCGCGCGGCGGCGTGACCGTGGCATCGCGCGGCACGCGTTCCTGCAGCAACAGATCCACCCCCTGGATCATCGGCTCGGCGTGAAAGCGGGCACGCAGGCGGCCGCCTTGCAGGGCATTGGCGATGGCGGTGATCGTCATACCCTGATGATGCGCCATGAAGCTGCGCACGATGGCGCAGTCGTCGCCTTTGGGCAGGCGCGACGCGGTGAAATCGACGGCCTCGTAGAATCCGTAGCGGCCCTGAGCCCCGATGGCGGCCAGGTGGCGAAGGTTTTCCAACGCCGCCCGGGGATCGACCATCGCCGCCAGACCCGTCGCATAGGGGGCAACGACGCGGTTCGCGCCAAGCCCGCGTTTCAGGCCCAACCCCGGCACGCCGAAGTTGGAATATTGATAGGTCATCTCCAGATCGCGGGCGTTGTAGGACGATTCCGAAACCCCCCAGGGCATCGCGCTGGCCGCCCCGTAAGCGATCTGGCGCGCGACGATCAGGCCGTTGGTCTGTTCCAGCACCGAGCCCAGCGGCGCGCGCATCACCAGCGACGGCATGAGATATTCGAACATGCTGCCCGACCACGAAATCAGCGCCGACCCCGCGCCGATCGGCGTGGCGGCGCGGCCCAGCCGGAACCAGTGCCGGGTTTCCACATCGCCCTTGGCAATGGCGAACAGGCTTGCAAGCCGCGCCTCGGACGCCAGAAGGTCATAGCAATTGGGATCGCGCGTGTTGGTCGCGACGGAAAACCCGATCGACAGCAGCTTCTTTTCCGGGTCGAGCAGGAAGCCGAAGTCCATCGCCAGGGCAAGGCCGCGGGCCAGATGCTCAAGGTTGGCAAGGCGCGGGGCAAGGGGATTTGCCGCCTCCTCGTCCTCACCCTCATCCCCTTCCACAAGATGGCTGGCGATGCAGGTCTCTGCCGCGCGGATCCAGAAGGTCAGATCGGAATCCTCCCCGGTCAGGCTCTGCGCCATATCGGCGGCCTCGGTGGCCAGGGGCAGCAGCGCCGCGAACCGGTCGTGCCGGGCGTTGGCGGTGGTCAGCCGGTCCAGCGGGCCCACAAGAGCGGCGGCCTCGGGCGTCAGCGCCTCGCGCGCCAGGGTCAGGGTGTCGGCCAGACCGGCGTGCCGCGCGGGCTTGCCGGGGCCGGCCGACTGCCATTCCCGGCAGGCCTGCGCCACGGCGATCAGATGGCCGGCAAGATTGCCGCTGTCCACCGACGACACATAGGCCGGGTCCAGCACGCGCAATTCGCGGGTCTCGTACCAATTGTAGAGATGGCCGCGAAACCTTGGCATCTTTTGCAAGGTCTGCAGGGTCTGCTCCAGCCGGAGGATGGCCGTGGCCTGCCCGATCCAGCCCATGTCGCGGGCCACCGTGGCGGACAAAAGGTAAAGCCCGATATTGGTGGGCGAGGTGCGGTGAAAGACGGTGGGGTCGGGGGTTTCCTGAAAATTGTCGGGCGGCAGAAAATTGTCGGCCTCGGTCACGAAGGTCTCGAAATAGCGCCAGGTGCGGCGGGCGATCAGGCGCAGGGCAAGGGCATCCGCGGCGGCAAGCGGAAGGGCAGCGGGCGGGATCCAGGGCCGGCTGGTGCGATGGGCGATGGCGGGGGCCGCCAGCCACAGCAGCGCGATCGGCAGCACCAGCGGCCAGACCGCCGGGTGTGCGGCCATGGCCAGACCGCAGGCGCCAAGCCCCAGCGCCACGCCGCCGGCCATCTGGCGATATTGCCCGATCAGGCCGGGACGCGCGCGTCCCCCCGATGCCGCGGAGGTCACCCATTGCAGCAGGTGTTTTCGGGTCACGACCA
Source organism: uncultured Albidovulum sp. (assembly GCA_913064775.1). GTDB lineage: Bacteria > Pseudomonadota > Alphaproteobacteria > Rhodobacterales > Rhodobacteraceae > Acidimangrovimonas. The sequence continues at coordinate 179,229 of CAJYAD010000004.1, forward strand.
GCCGGACCAGCGTGCGCGCGAAGGCGTCCAGCATCCCGGCCGCCGTATCGGCCAGAAACGCGGCATTCAGCGCGATCTGCGCCAGCGCGGTGCGGGTGTCGGCCAGCAAGGCCGCGAAATGACTGCGCGAGGTGATCCCCGCCCGGGCCGGAAGGATGGCAAAGGGCAGCCCGATCAGATGCGGCAGCGCAAGCATGGCCAGCACCGCCACCGTCCAGCCCACCGCCTGAGGCTGCGGCAACAGCCAGCCTGCGAACAAAGCGGCAAGCGTCAGCGGGGCTATGATCGCGCGGCGCAGGTTGTCGATCATCTTCCAGCGCCCGACAGCCGGCAGCGCACTGCGGGCCCCGCGCCCCACCCCGATCACCCAGGGCAGAAGCTGCCAATCCCCCCGCACCCAGCGGTGCTGACGGCGGGCGGCAACGTCGTAGCGCGCAGGAAAAGCCTCGACCACGTCGATATCCGAGGCCAGCCCCGCGCGGGCAAAGATGCCCTCGAACAGATCATGGCTGAGCAGGGTATTTTCCGGCACGCGGCCCGCAAGGCTGGCATGAAAGGCATCGACATCATAGATGCCCTTCCCGGTGAAAGAGCCTTCGTCGAACAGGTCCTGATAGACATTCGAAATGGCGGCGGCATAGGGCTCAATCCCGCCGGGGCTGGAAAAGACCTGCTGGAACCGCGAGCCTTCGGCGCCCGTCGGCAGGGCCGGTGTCACGCGGGGCTGCAAGATGCCGTAGCCGCTGACAACGCGCTGGCGGGTGGGATCGAAACGCGCCCGGTTCAGCGGATGCGCCATCTTGCCGATCATCCGCGCCACGGTATCGCGCAGCAGGCGGGTGTCGGCGTCAAGGGTGATGACGAAGCGGATATCCTGCGGCACGCCGGGATCGGGCAGAAAGCTGGTGTCGGTGGCGCCGCGCAGCAGGCGGTTCAGCTCTGTCAGTTTGCCGCGTTTGCGTTCCCACCCCATCCATACGCCTTCCGAGGGATTCCACAGGCGCCGGCGATGCAGGAACAGGAAACGGTCACCGTGCTCCGAGGGATAACTCGCGTTCAGGCGCGCGATCGCGGCGGTTGCCTCTGCCAGAAGCTGTGCGTCCTGGGGCAATGTCTCGGTATCCGCATCGGGCCCGTCGGACAGCAGCGCATAATGCAGCGCGCCGCCGGTGCTGGACAGATGATGCACTTCGAGCTGTTCGATCTGGGTGTGAAGGTCGCTTTTGTCGCTCAGCAGCACCGGCACCGCGATCAGGGTGCGCAGATGCGGCGGGATGCCCCGTGCCAGATCCAGCCCCGGCAGAAGCTTGGGGCGTACGCTGCGGGTGACGACCAGATTGACCAGCGCGGTTCCGGCCTCAGAAGCGGTGATCAGGCCGGTGAGCGCCAGCACAAGCAGCGCCGGGCCGCTGGCGCCGGTCGCCCATAGTGCCGCGCCCAGAACGGCCAGCGATGTCAGCGCGATCGCCCCGAGATAACCGGCGAGGCCCAACCTGTGCAGCTGGCGGCGCAGCCGTATCCGCACCGTCGGCGCGAAGCCGACCGCCTGTTCCAGCGCCCTGCGGCCCTGCCCGATCAGGCCAAAGCCGGGGTCACGGGTTTGCGGTGGCGCGCTTAGCTTTGCGAAACCCAGGGCGGCACCGGCCATCTCGATCTCGTTCAGGGGGGATCGGCGGGCCAGCTCCTCAATCGCGGTGCGATAGCTGTTGCGGGTGGCGAAATCCATGTCGCCAAAGGCGGAACCGGCCCGCAGGCGGGCGTCGATCAGGCTGACATCCTCGACGAAATCCGCCCAATCCAGTTCCGAGGCCAGCCGCATGCTGGTCACGATGTTGCGCATCGTGACGTTGGACGCGCCCTGGCGCAGTTGCTCGTTCTGCACCACGGTATCGACGGACGAACCCTGTTGTTGCAGCCGATCGGCCAGCCAGCGAAGCAGCGGGGTTTCGGTGGGATCGAACCCCCGCAAGCGCTTGGCGATCTGGGCGGCAAGGATTTCGGGCAGCGGGGCGGCATCCAGCCCGGCGGTGGCCGAATGCAGCGCATCGAGCGGCGATTGGTTCGGATCGTGCTTTGCCGCCAGCACCCGGTCGACGATGCTGTCCGCGAACATGCGCAGATCGTCGCCTTGGGTGATCTGCTCGGCCAGGCGGCGCATGTTTTCGATCAGCACGATGCGCAGGGTAATCGCCACCGCCCACAGCTCGCCGATCGTTAGCGGGCTGACCTGCTGATAGGACTTCACGAACAGCGCCAATATCGGGCCGGACAACAGGCTGTCGGTATGCGCGACATAGGCCCATGTCAGGCCCAGAACCCGGGGAAAGCCGACAAAGGGGCCCTCGGCCAGTTTTGGCAGCTGGCGATAATACCCGGGCGGAAGATCATCCGCGATCTGGCGCAGTTGCTGCTCGACAAGGTGAAAGTTGTCCAGCAGCCATTCCGCGGCGGGCGGAATGGTCCGCCCCGCCTGCAGGGCCTGCGCGCAGGATCGATAGGCGCCCAGCAGGAAATCGGCATTTTCCCTGACCCGGGCGGTCAACTGACGGGCGCGCCAGCCGGGATGCGACGCGATGCCCTGCGCCGCGGCAAGTGACGCGGCATGATGTTCCAGCCGCTCGGTGCCGAAAAGCTCTGAACGGATCACGGCGCTGTCTTGCCACAGGTCCGCCTTGCCCCCTCCCAATCCGGCAGCATGGATCAAGCGGCGAGGCCAATCGGGCCGCAGGCTGCGCGCGTTCACTCTCGCGGATGGGACGGGGATGCCAGGGCTTGCGCATCCGTGCGTCCGGACTCTCGCGTATCGACCAGATCGTTGCCGATCACATCAGCGCGCGGACGCGCAAAGGCCACATCGCTGTTCGCTGCCGACAGCAAATTTGGCCGCACGCGACGCGTCATGGCCGCCCATCTGTTCTCAATCTGATCCCATTTCATGACGGCTCCCTTTTTTGCAAATGATTGTGGCGCAAGCGGTTTCATGCCTGCGCATGGCAACCGCGGCTCAATCGGAAATCCGGAACTTCACGGAGTATTCGCGCAAGTTAACGCTCTCCCGCTTGCCGCGCACTGATCCATGTTGCTCGGCAAGCCGACAGAAGGCGATTCAACCCGTTCCGCGCGATCTGACGGGTGGCACGATGGCCGGGGCGACGGCTGCCGGCGATTGCCGGGCCGATCCTGCGCGGTAAGCCGCCCTTCATGCGCCGCCGTCCGGATCAAAAAGAGGCGATCTTGCGATCCCGAAGAGATCGCGGCCCAGCTGGACAAGTGCCACGCAGGCAAGGCGGCGGCGTCCTCCAGGGCTGTCAGCGTAACATCAAGAGATTGTTACATTTCGTTTAGTCAACTAGGCGTTACGTCGCATAAGCGAAATTCCGCGAGTCTTATCTTTCCTCCGCCGACCAGACCTGCGATATCCCACACTGAATCGACCGATAATTCACACATCAACCAACGCTGGGGGGAAAACTCAATGGCAGAACAGATAAAGTCTGCGAGAGGCGCCGCGCATAGCGACGACCTCTCCGATGATCGTCCGATACGGAGCACAGCCTGGCGTTGGCTATTGGTCATTCCGTTCATCGCGACCCTCTGGGTGCCCTTCTTCAACATGAAGTCGCCCGAGCTTTTCGGATTTCCCTTCTTCTACTGGTACCAGCTTCTGTGGGTGCCTCTCTCGGCGGTGATCATCTTCATCGTCTTCCGGGCTGAAAGTTGAGGAGCGCGCCATGACTGCTGCAATCATCGTCTTCACAATCCTTGTGGTCTCGGTTCTCGCCCTTGGCTTCTTCGCCGCGCGCTGGAAGGGCGGCGACCTGAACCAGCTGCACGAATGGGGGCTTGGCGGGCGCCAGTTCGGCACCGTGCTGTCCTGGTTCCTGATCGGCGGAGACCTTTACACCGCCTATACCTTCATCGCCGTCCCGGCGCTGATGTTCGGCAAGGGGGCGCTGGCGTTCTTCGCGGTGCCCTACACCATCGTCGCCTATCCGATCCTCTACATCGTGTTCCCCAAGCTGTGGCGGGTCTGCGCCAAGCACGGCTTCGTCACCGCGCCGGAATTCGTGCGCGGGCGCTATGGCAACCGCTGGCTGGCGCTGGCGATCGGGGTGACCGGCATCGTCGCCACCATGCCCTATATCGCGCTGCAGCTCATTGGCATGCAGACTGTGATCGGCGGCCTGGGCCTGACCGGCACCGGGCTTGGCGCGCATCTGCCGCTGATCATCGCCTTCGTCGTGCTGGCCGCCTTCACCTTCGTCTCGGGCCTGCGCGCACCGGCGATGATCGCGGTGGTCAAGGACAGCCTGATCTACCTGACCATCATCGTCGCGATCATTGTCATCCCCTACGAGTTGGGCGGCTTCCACGCGATCTTCGCCAAGATGTCGGTCAAGAACCTGCTGCTGCCGGCCCCCGGCCCGGGCTCTTCGGGGATCTATTCGGGCTATGCGACGCTGGCGCTCGGCTCGGCGATGGCGCTGTTTCTCTATCCGCATGCCACAACCGGCATCCTCGCCGCCCGCTCAAGCGAGGTGGTGCGGCGCAACGCGGTGATCTTGCCGATCTACTCCTTCATGCTGGGCCTGATCACCCTGCTTGGTGCGATGGCGATCGCGGCGGGGGTGGCGTCGATGCCGCAATTCGCCGCCGGGTTCAAAGCCTTCGGGCCAAGTTTCTCGGTTCCCGCGCTGCTGATCCACACGCTGCCGGGCTGGTTCGTGGGGGTCGCCTTCGCGGCCATCGCGATCGGCGCGCTGGTGCCTGCGGCGATCATGGCGATCGCCTCGGCCAACATCTTCACGCGCGACATCTGGCGTCAGTTCGTCCCGGGTGACCTGGCCGACGCGACGGAAGCCCGCGTGGCGAAGATCTTCTCGATCGTGATGGTGATCGGCGCGATGCTGTTCATCTTCGGCCTGCCGCTGAAATACGCGATTCAGCTTCAGCTGCTGGGTGGCGTCTGGATGATCCAGATCTTCCCGGCGATCGTGTTCAGCCTGTTCACCCGTTTCTACAATGGCTGGGCGCTGCTGATCGGCTGGATGGTGGGGATCGGGCTGGGCACCTATCTGGCGGCGCTGAACGGGTTCCACGGCTCGATCTACGCCTTCCATATCTTCGGCTTCACCTTCCCCTGCTACATCGCGCTCGCCACTTTCGTGGCAAACGTGGCGATCGCGACCGTGCTTTCGCCGCTGTTCGAGGCCGGTGCCTCGGACCGTGCCCGCGACGTCACGGTGCTGAGCGACTACGCCTGAACCGGTACCGAAGCTGAAAAAACCACGGGGCGCGGCGCCAAGCTGCGCCCCGATTCAATTCGCCCAGGCCGGTTTGTTCTGGATCAGGACCCATTGATCGGCTTGTAAACTTGGTGCCTCTGTAATTCACGCTCCCGAACTGATGGGGGCATGATGAGCAATCTTTTCTGGCTGACCGATGAACAGATGGCTCGGCTTCAGCCTTTCTTTCCAAAGAGTTTCCGAAGATCAGAAAACGGTCCGGGGGACCGCTTTCCTGAGGATGGGCAAGCCGCGAGTCGATGGCCGGCGCGTCTTGAGCGGTATAATCTTCATCAATCGCAATGGCTTGCGGTGGCGCGATGCGCCCAAGGAATATGGCCTGCGCAAGACGCACTATAACCGCTGGAAGCGTTGGAGCGACATGGGGGTGTTCTCCAGGATCTTCGAAGAATTGGCCGCGGAGGCGGCGGAGCAGACGACGATCATGATCGAAGTGAGCAGGCGAACGCCATGCGTTCGAGTGAGCCTGCGCAAGGACCTCAAGGCGCACCGCACGGCCTCCAGCCTGCGGTTGAAAAAGGGGGGCGTGGCAGGCTGATCGGGCGAACGAAGGGCGGCATGAATACGAAACTGCATGCTGTCTCGGACGCCAGGGGTCGACCGATCAAGTTCTTCATGACTGCCGGCCAGGTCAGTGATTACGTCCTGACAGAGGACGAGGCCAGTTCGCACAAGCGCGCCCTTTGGGCCGGCTCGATTCAGCCGCCCGCTGACTGGCGGCCACGCGATAGCCCGCCGTCAGAGAAGTTCCAGATGCAAGTTCAAGGCGATGGCTATCAAAATAAGCCCGCCAAACCATGCCAACCGCTCCCGCGCGGCCTTTTCCCGGTTGATAACCTTTGTCATCGAACCGCCCATATAGGCGACAATCAGATCTGACGGGATCGCGGTAAGCGGCACCAACACCCCCAAGACAAGAAGCTGTGTATGGACGCTCGCCGGCGCGGCGCCGCCCGCCGTTATGAACGGCGGCAGAAAGAGCGCGAAGAACAGCACTGTTTTCGGGTTCAAAAGCTCAACCAGAACACCCTGCCACACGATCACCCGAAGGGGCCTCTGGACGACCTGCCCGACTTCTAGCGTCTTTTCCGCATTGCTCCTGGCACTTCGGATCATGCCAATACCCAGCCAGATCAGATACCCCGATCCGACATAGCGCAAGCCGACTACCAGCCACCCGGAGTTTGCAAAAATCGTCGCCAGCCCCATTGCCGTTGCTATTGCCAGGAGTGTCCCACCAAGACAGAGGCCGAGCGCCGAAGCAAGACCGGCGGAACGGCTCTGTCCTACGCTCCGTGACAGCACGTATAGCATCGACGGGCCGGGCACGGCGCTCAGCGCCAGCCCGGCCAGTGCAACTGCAACAATCGAATCCAATGGTGGCATGATCTAGCTCGAGCTCCGATTCATACGTTTCTCAAATGGGTTCTTCACAGAAGTACCGTCGCGCTTTCGAAGCTCCCGCAGATATGGAAAATCCCGCACCAGCATCCTTTCCAGATGATCGCCGGCAGTGAATGGCGCGTATTTCGATTGCCCGCCCTCGCCCAGGAGCTCGGGGAAAGGGCTGATCTCCGTGTCATGGTTCGCAGCCACGAAATATGGCATCGAGAACCGCGCCGGGCTAAGGTTCAGCACCCGGTGCGGCGTCGAGCGCAGAAGCCCGTTGCTCCATGCTTCCAGCATGTCCCCTATGTTGACCACGAAGACACGCGGGTCGACCGGCACGTCGATCCAGCGGTCATCGGCCGTCATCACCTGAAGGCCGGGGTTCCGGGTATGCAGCAGGGTCAGGCATTCGTAATCGGTATGCGCGCCCATGTTGACCGACTTCGCATCGGTCCCGTCGCCGTGGCGCACGTAGTGTAGAAGCCGAAGCTGCGACACCGGCTTGGTCATGTGATCCGTCATCGCGCCAGGTCGGAGACCGAGGTGCATTTCCAGGGCTGAACAGACCAACCGCCCGCAGGCCGCAATCTGCCCGTAGTAGCGCGAGACCGTCTTTTTGAACCCGTCCACATCGGGCCAGACATTCGGCCCGAGCACCCGGTTGCCTGCCAGGAAATCCGGATCGTCCTGCGGCAGGTCCAGCCCGAGGTCGAAAGCCTCATAGCTGCGGTTTACCTCATCGGGATAGTCGCCCTTCTCCGTGAACGGGACATAGCCGCGATGGTTGGAGCTCAGGCCAATGTAATATTGCCGCTTGACCGCATCCGGCAGGGCAAAGAACCGCGCCGCCATCCGGTAGGTTTCCTCGACCAGATCAAGGTCGATGCCGTGCCCGATGATCCGGAAGAACCCGATCTCGCGGGCGGCGCGGCCGATCTCATCGGCCACGCGCCTGACTTCACGCCGATCTCTGGCCTTCAGCCCGCGAATGTCGATCAGTGGCAGGCTTGTCGGCTCGCCCGCCCGTTCTTCTGTCAGTTCCACCATCGAAGCCCCCACCACGCGCGAGACCCCAACTAGCGATTCATGGTTAACAAATCGTTCCCGTCGCCCTGGACGGCCGGGAAATACAACTCGAACACAGACCCAACGCCCGGCTCGCTCTGCACGCAAACGGCCCCGCCTGATTGCCGCATCATGCCCATCACCATCGACAGACCAAGCCCTGTGCCCTCACCAACAGCCTTGGTGGTGAAGAACGGATCGAAGATCTGCGCCAATCTGTCGACCGCGATCCCGGTCCCGCGATCAGCAACGCTCACCCGCACATAGCGCCCCGGCAACAGCTCGGACGGGAAAGACGGCCTGTCCGACAGCGTATGCCAGATGTTTTCGGTGGCGATACGAAGACGGCCGCCTTCGGGCATCGCTTCGATCCCGTTCAGCGCGAGATTGAGCAGCATGTTTTCCACCGCGACCGGATCGACCGACACCATCCACAGGTCGTTCGAAAGGCTCAGCTCCACCCGTTGCGCGAACGAATGTTCACAGTGTTCGCGAAACGCCGACACATGCGCGTTCAGATCCACCAGCTTGGGCGTCAGCCTTGTCCGCTGCGCGAAGGCCAGCATGTCGCGGATCAGCTTCGCACCTCGTTCCGAGGCCGCTTTCGCGCCTTGCAGTGTGCTTTTGGCGTCCATCCCCGAACCCTCTAGCTCCAGCAGTTCCAGGTTCCCCGAGATCACCGTCAGCAGGTTGTTGAATTCATGCGCAAACCGGCCCGTCAGCCGCCCGATTACCTCCAGCTTCCGCACTTCGAACAGCTTCGCCTCCAGGGCCTTGCAGTTGTTCGTTTCCAGAGTCAGCCGGGCATGGGCGGCAACCAGATCATGATATTGCTCGTTGGCCCGACGCGATTCCGCCAGCACCTCCAGCTTCGCGCTGGTCATCGCCGCGACCGTGCTCAAGATCTCCAGTTCCGCTTCGCCGAAGGCCCGCGCCTCCGGGTGCTCGCTGTCGATCACGCCCACAACACGACCGCCCGAAATCAGCGGCACGCAAATCTCGGATCGCGCCGGCTGCGTATCCGCGATGTAGTTTTCGTCCTTCAGCAGATCATCCACGATGATCGGCTTGCGGCCTTGCGCGACCTGCCCGGTGATGCCGCGCCCGAAGGGGATCACCAGCGGATTGAGGATGTTCCGACCATATGGGTTTTTCTCGCCCCAAGCCGAGACCTGCGTCAGCTCGGTCTGTTCTTCATTCGCCTGGTAAATCACGCAGTCGGAGAAGTTCAGCTTGCCGACCACGTTCTGCGCCACATACCAGAACAGATCCTCAACACTCGGGATCGACATCAGATCGAGCGCGAAACTGTTGAGGGTCCGAAGCATTTGCGCCTCGCTCGCGCTGCTCCGCTTCTCTTGTCTTGTCGGCACCGCCCGTAGCATGTCTCCCCCCCCGCAACCTGTTCGCGCTTCCAGTCTATGGGCGCATCTCGTTCAGGTATAGCTTGAAAAAGAGCTTCCGCCTTGGGTTGTGCTGACTGCGGATCATCCGCATTCCAAGTCCCCGCCACTTCCCGAAAACGAGCCTCAAGTCCACACGGCCCACGGAAATTCCCCCTTTTTTAGCGGGGTGCGGTCGTAGATTTCACGCGGCGACTTTCAGGGGGGCAAGTCAGCTCAACAGGCCTGATTGAGCTCACGACGGAAGGTGTAAAACGTATTCTTGTGGATACTTTAGGCGACAACCTTGAAAAGCAAAGAAAAGTCTCGTGGCGTCTACGTGACGCGGAATCGGCATATCAGAAAGCGATATCTGGTGCCTTTGAAGGTCTGGAATCCGCTAGAAACGCATTTCTCTTTCCTGAGAAATCCACGTCAGATCGTTAGCGCTGAATCTCTGCTTTCACCACACATCAACGCTAGAATACTACGCTGGGCGGATGTGGAAGCTCTTCTGCAAGTTTTCCGATGCGCGCCGCAACATCTACCACGTTTGCAGTGGAGCGCTCCAAGTCGCCTTCGGTGAGGGCCAGGGGAATCGCATTTGGAGCTGAGAGCTTGAGGGGCGCCCATTGCGGCTGCCGGCGAGATGGATTCTGGATGGAGGATTCATCTCTGGGAGCCCTTCGCCGCCATGCATATCTTCCTGTCCGCCT
>CAJYAD010000005.1 GCA_913064775.1 uncultured Albidovulum sp.
TCGCCGCCATCAGCATGCCGGGGGTGATCTTGTCGCAATTCGAGATGCAGACCATGGCGTCGGCGCAATGGGCGTTGACCATGTATTCGACGCTGTCGGCGATCAGTTCGCGCGAGGGCAGCGAATAGAGCATCCCGTCATGGCCCATGGCGATGCCGTCGTCGACCGCGATGGTGTTGAATTCCTTGGCGACGCCGCCGGCGCTTTCGATCTCGCGCGCGACCATCTGGCCGAGGTCCTTCAGATGCACATGGCCCGGCACGAATTGGGTGAAGGAGTTAACCACGGCGATGATCGGCTTGCCGAAATCCTCGTCCTTCATGCCGGTGGCGCGCCACAGGCCCCGTGCGCCTGCCATGTTGCGGCCATGCGTGGATTTGCGAGAACGGTAATGGGCCATGGTTTCCCCCCTGAAATGCGTCCTCTGCTGGATAGCCCTCTGCCGGGCGCGGTGCAAGGCGCAGGCGGCGGGGCGCTGCCCCCTGCACCCCCGGCGTATTTGGGGAACAATGAAAGCAAACGAACCCACTGGCGTGTTTCTGGAATCACCTATCGCGCGGGCGCGTCGCCGTGGCGTGGACGGCGGAAGTGGGCGCGAAATCGCAATCTCACGGCCGCCGCCGCGCCGCCCCCACAGGCAATTGACCTATCGTGCTTTTTCCGCTAGATCACATCTCATCCCCGGGGTTTCGACCTGACGGGGGCAAGACTGACGCCGGGACGCCCGGACAATCGCGTCCCATAACCCAGCGCGGCCCGATGCCGCGCCGACTAGGACGCTGATGACCAAATTTTCCGATCTCGCCTTGGACCCCAAGGTGTTGAGCGCCGTCGCAGAAGCCGGCTACGAAACCCCCACTCCGATCCAGGAACAGGCGATTCCCTATGCGCTGGAAGGCCGTGACGTGCTGGGAATCGCCCAGACCGGCACCGGCAAGACCGCCAGCTTCACGCTGCCGATGATCACCCTGCTCAGCAAGGGCCGCGCCCGCGCCCGGATGCCGCGCAGCCTGGTGCTGGCGCCGACCCGCGAGCTTGCCGCCCAGGTGGCCGAGAATTTCGACACCTATGCCAAGAACACCAAGCTGACCAAGGCGCTGCTGATCGGCGGCGTCAGCTTCGGCGAACAGGACAAGCTGATCGACCGTGGCGTCGACGTGCTGATCGCCACGCCCGGCCGCCTCTTGGACCATTTCGAGCGCGGCAAGCTTTTGCTGACCGGCGTGCAGATCATGGTGGTGGATGAGGCCGACCGGATGCTCGACATGGGCTTCATCCCGGATATCGAGCGGATCTTCCAGCTGACGCCCTTTACCCGGCAGACGCTGTTCTTCTCGGCCACCATGGCGCCCGAGATCGAGCGGATCACCAACGCTTTCCTGCACAATCCCGCCCGGGTCGAGGTGGCGCGCCAAGCCACCGCCTCGGAGACGATCGAGCAGAAGCTGTTCAGCTTCACCCCCTCGCGGCGCGATCGCAGCTTCACCGAGAAACGGGCGCTGCTGCGCGCTCTGATCGAGAGCGAGGGCGAGGCCTGCCAGAACGCGATCATCTTCTGCAACCGCAAGGTCGATGTCGACGTGGTCGCCAAGTCGCTGAAATCGCACGGGCTTGATGCCGCGCCGATCCATGGCGATCTGGATCAGTCGCAGCGCACCCGCACGCTGGACGGCTTTCGCGACGGGACACTCAGGTTCCTTGTGGCTTCGGACGTGGCGGCCCGGGGGCTGGATATTCCGGCGGTCAGCCATGTGTTCAACTTCGACGTCCCCAGCCATGCCGAGGATTACATCCACCGCATCGGACGCACCGGTCGCGCCGGGCGGCAGGGGCGCGCCTATACTTTGGCGGTGCCGGCCGATGACAAATACCTGTCTGCCATCACCTCGCTGGTCAAGATGGACATCCCCACCGGTGAGGTGCCCGAATTCAGCGCCGCCCCCGAGCGGCCGCGCCGCGAACAGGACGACCGCAAGGACGAGCGCAAGGAAGGCGGGCGCAGCCGCAGCCGTGGCGGACGCGGCCGCCGCGACGAGGCCCCGCGTGATACGACTCCGCGAGAGACGGCCCCGCGTGAGGCCCCGCGTGAGGCACTTCGCACCGAAGAGCCGGCGCCCGTGGTGTCCGAACCCGTCGCAGCCGCGGAAGCCCCGAAGCCCGAGCGCCGCGAAGGCGAGCGGCGGGGCGGTGAGCGGCGGGGCGGCGAGCGCCGCAATGGCCGGCGCGACGACGAGGCGGTCGTCGGCATGGGCGATCACATGCCCGATTTCCTGACCCGCAGCTTCAAGACCTCGTAAGGATCTTCGCCGCGCGGGCGTCCAGGAAGCGCGCGGCGAAAGCCGCGTTGCTGTCTGCATAATCCGCGCGGATCCGCGCGGCCAGATCGGCATCAACGAAACGCGCAGGGCTTGGCCCGATCTCGGCCACGATCTTTTCCAGCCCGGCGCGGAACGCCATCTGACGCCCCGGATCGGGCTCGACCTCTCGGTAAAGCATCAAGGCGCGGGTCAGCGGCACGTCAAGCGACGGGTTCGCGCGCGCCCCCGTATCAGCGCCCGTATCGGTGCCCGTATCACGGATCGCCAGGCCCGTGGCGGCCGCCGCATCGGCGCAGATATCGGCGGCGCAGGTGGCGCGGTCATAAAGCCGCGCGGTGATCGCCGCATCGCCGAAAACCCGCGCCCACGGCGCGATCCGGATCAGGAAATCAAAGCTGTCGCGGTGGGTTGCAAGGTAGTCTTCAACCGTTGTCGCAACCTTGCGCGCCACCCTTAGCCGGCCGCGCTGATGCTGACGAAAACCGCTCTCGACCAGATCTTCTTGGCGGCGGACGTAGTAGAGAATGCGGATCTCTAGTCCCTCAAAGGCCCGCGCGATCTGCGCAACCTTCTCCTCCCCCGCGAAGCACAGGCTTTCCGACGACAGCACCGCCAGCGGCGCCGCGCCAATCTCGGCCCGGGCGCGGGCAAGCCCTGCCAGCGCCTCGGGGTCGAAGGCCGGCTGATCGACCGGGAACAGGCGGTTGTGGTCGCCCAAAGCACTGCGCCCGGTCTCGGGGTGGCACCAGCCCTGGCCCATCCTCAGCCCGGCCTGCAGGGCACTGGTCCCCGTCTTGCCGTGGCCGATATGAAGCCAGAGCCGTCCCATCTAGTCGAGCCGCGACACGACCGTCGTCACCTCGGGCTTCTTGCCGACCTCTTCCATCGAGACCTGCCGCACGATACGGCGCAGCGCCTCGTCCAGCTTGTCGTCGTTCTTCAGCACGCGGTGGTCGGCACGGTTCAGGTATTCGGTCAGATCGGCCTCGATCGTGTCGATCAGCGGCGCGCCGGACTTGCCGGTCTCGGCCAGGCCCATCGCCTCGGCCCAGGCATCGCCCAGGGGTTCGCCCTGCTCGTCAAGGATCAGCGTCACCATCACATGACCGTTCAGCGCCATGCGGATCCGGTCGCGGATCACCCCGTCCATCGCACCGATCAGCACGTTGCCGTCCAGATAGAGGCGCCCCGTCTCGATATATTCGGCCACCTGCGGACGGCTTGATGTCAGGTCGATCATCATCCCGTTCGTCGCAACTTCGCAGGCTATCCCCTTGGCAGAGGCCACTTTTGCGTGTTCGCGCAGATGCCGGTGCTCGCCATGCATCGGGATCAGGATCTTCGGGCGCAGCAGGTCATGCAGGCCTTCCAGATCCGGGCGGTTGGCGTGGCCCGAGACATGGTAAAGCCCGTCGTTATCGTCGACCACATCGACGCCCATCTCGGAAAACGCATTCATGATGCGGATCACGCCGCGCTCATTGCCGGGGATGGTCTTGGACGAGAACAGGAACATGTCGCCCTCGGCCAATTGCAGCCCCAGATACTTGCCCCGCGCCAACTGGGCCGAGGCCGCACGGCGTTCGCCCTGGCTGCCGGTGACGATCAGCATCAGGTTTTCGCGACCGATCTCCAGCGCCTGTTCGGGCGAGATGGTCGGCGGGAAATCGGTCAGCACGCCGCTTTCCACCCCCGCGGTCACCATCCGCTTCATCGCCCGCCCCAGCAGACAGACCGAGCGGCCCGCCGCGCGGCCGGCATCGGCCAGGGTCTTCAGCCGCGCCACGTTCGACGCGAAGGTCGTCGCCACCACCATGCCCTGGGCATTGGCGACCAGCGCGGTCAGCGGCACCGCCAGCGTCGATTCCGAACGACCGGGCTTCGGCGAGAAGATATTGGTGGAATCGCACATCAGCGCCTGCACGCCGTCGCCTTCCCGGCCGATCGCATGCCATTCCTCGGGGTCGAAGGCCTCGCCCACCACCGGCGCCCCGTCCAGCTTGAAATCGCCGGTATGCACGATGCGCCCCGCCGGCGTGTCGATGATCAGCGCCGAGCTTTCGGGAATCGAATGCGACACCGGGACGAATTGCACCCGGAAGGGGCCGGCCTCGACCACATGGGGGCGCGGCTCGACCACCGAGATCAGGTTCGGCTGCAGGCCGCGATCTTCCAGCTTGATCGCGGCCAGCGTGCCGGTGAAGCGGCGGCAGAAGACCTGCGCCTTCAGCTGCGGCCACAGATGCGCAAGCCCGCCGATATGGTCTTCATGCGCATGGGTGATGAAGATCGCCTCGATCCGGTCGGCCCGCGCCGCCAGCCAGGCGACATCGGGCATGATCAGATCGACGCCGGGGGTGGTGTCCATGTCCGGAAAGGTCACGCCGACATCGACGACGATCAGGCGCTCTCGGCCCTCGGGGCCGTAGCCATAGACGTAGCAGTTCATACCGATCTCACCCGCGCCACCGAGGGGCAGGTAGATCAGACGGTCCTTCTTCTTGCTCATTTGGGCCCGTTTTCCTTGTTATATGCGTGAATCACGGTCAGACCGTGCATTGTCAGGTCATCCTCGATGGTGTCGAAAAGGACGTCCCCGGTAGCGAAGAGCGATGCAAGACCACCCGTGGCGATCACCCGCATCGGCTGCGCGTATTCGGCGCGGATGCGTTCGGTGATGCCCTGGATCAGGCCGACATAGCCCCAGAATACACCCGATTGGATGCAGGCCACTGTATTGGTGCCTATGACCCGCTCGGGCTTGGTGATGTCGACATGCGGCAGTGCCGCGGCGCCCTGGTGAAGGGCTTCGAGAGACAGGTTGACGCCCGGCGCGATGACCCCGCCGACATAGGCGCCGTCCGCGGCCACCACGTCGAAATTGGTCGCGGTACCGAAATCGACGACCACGACATTGCCGCCGTGGCGGTCAAAGGCGGCGGCGGCATTGGCCAGCCGGTCCGACCCCACCCCGGTGCCGGGATCGACGCGGGGCGGCACCGGCAGCAGGCAATCGGGGCGGCCCACCACCAGCGGGCGGGTGTTGAAATAGCGATCAGCCAGCACGCGCAGGTTGAACACCACCCGCGGCACCGTCGACGAGATGATCACATCCTCGATCTCGGGGCGGATGCCGTGATGCCCGACCAGCGTCGAGAACCAGACGAAATACTGATCGGCCGTGCGCTGATGCTCGGTCGAGGTGCGCAGCGTGCACAAAAACCGCGTGCCGTCCCAGATGGAGAACACGGTATTGGTATTGCCGCAATCGATACAGAGGAGCATGGCGCCCTCCTTCAGAAGAAGACCTCGGCCGCGGGGATCGCCCGGCGGCCTTTGGCCGTGTTTAGGACAAGGTTGCCCATCGCGTCCACCGTCTCGAACGTGCCGGGGATGCTCTCATGGGTTGTGCGGGCGGTGATTTCGTCACCGATCCGGGCGGCGCGCTGCAGCCAGGCCTCGCGGATCGGGGCGAATCCCTGAGCGGTGAACTGGGCCTCGCGCGCGGCATAGGCGGGGGCAAGCAGGTCGAGGAATTCCTCGGGCGTGACGCGGGCGCCGGTCTCGGCGGTCAGGCTGACCGGGCGGGTGGCGCCGGGTTCGACCTGGGCGGCCTTGGGGGCGGCGCCCAGATTGATGCCGATGCCGATCGCCAGATGGCTGACCCGCGGCCCCTGCCCGGTGCTTTCCAGCAGGATGCCCGCCACCTTGCCGCCGTTCAGCAGCACATCATTGGGCCATTTCAGCGCGAAAGGCTCGGCCCGGCCGGTGGCGGCGACAAAGGCGTCGTGCAGCGCCAGAGCCGCGACAAAGCTGCGCAGCGCCACGATCTCTGGCCGCTCCTTGGGAAGCAACACCAGCGTGGCCGCGAAATTGCCCGCAGGCATCGCCCAGGGCCGCCCGCGCCGCCCGCGCGCCGCACTTTGCTGCCGCGCCAGGATCCATTCCGGCCCCGTCAGCCCCGGCGCACGGCGCGTGGCCTCGGCATTGGTGCTGTCGGTTTCGGCCAGGATCACCCGGCCATAGCCGGGCGGCCAGCCGCATGCGGCGGGATCACTGGACAAGCGACATCGCGGCGGCCTGCGCCAGCCCCTCGACCCCGAAGAGGTTGATGATCCCCAGCAGCGTGATCGCGGCCGAGCCCATCAGCATCACCCAGGGCATCACCCCCATGGGTCCGGTATCGAGGCCTTCGTTTTCCTTGCCGAAATACATCAGATAGACGATCCGGATGTAGTAGACCGCGCCGATCACCGAGGCGATCACCGCCAGAAGCGCCAGCCAGTACATATGCGCGTCGATCGCCGCCTTCAGCACGTAGAACTTCCCGATGAAGCCCAGCATCGGCGGCACGCCCGCCAGGCTGAACAGCAGCACCATCAGCGCTAGCGCCTTCATCGGTTCCTTGTTGGCGAAAAGGTTCAGCGCCCGCAGGTCGGTGATCTGGTGGCCATCGCGTTCCATCGACAGCATGAAGGCGAAGACGCCGATCGTGGTGGTGGCATAGATCGACATGTAGATCAGCATCGCCTGCACGCCCTCGGCGGTGCCCGCCGACAGGCCGACCAGCGCATAGCCCATATGGGTGATCGAGGAATAGGCCATCAGCCGCTTCAGGTCGTTCTGGCCAAGCGCCGCGACCGCGCCAAGGAACATCGAGGCCACCGCCAGCACCGCCAGCACCTGGCTCCATTCCTGGGTGGCGGTCCCGAAGGCGCCGAACAACAGCCGCGCCATAAGCGCCATCGCCGCAACCTTGGGCGCGGTGGCGAAGAAGGCGGTCACCGGGGTGGGAGAACCCTCATAGACATCGGGCGTCCACATGTGAAACGGCACCGCCGATATCTTGAATGCCATCCCCGAGATCAGGAACACCAGACCGATCAGCAGCCCCAGCGGCATCTGCCCGGCATGCACCGTCTGGATGATGCCCGAGAACAGCGTCGTGCCCGAATAGCCATAGGTCAGCGAGGCGCCATAGAGCAGCAGGCCCGAGCTGAGCGCACCAAGGACGAAGTATTTCAGCCCCGCCTCGGTCGATTTCAGGCTGTCGCGGCGCAGCGCGGCGACGACGTAAAGCGCCAGCGACTGCAGCTCCAGCCCCATGTAAAGCGACATCAGGTCGCCGGCCGAGATCATCACCATCATGCCGACCACCGCCAGCGCGATCAGCACCGGGTATTCGAACCGCCCGAGGCCGCGCTTGGCCATGTAATCTTGCGACATCACCAGAACGGCGGCTGCCGAAAGCAGCACCACCACCTTGGCGAAGCGCGCGAAGCCGTCGTCGATGAACATGCCGCCAAAGGCGGTGTGGGTGCCCGGCCCGGTCACCCCGATCCAGAAGGCGAGCACCAGGAAAACCCCTGCCGTGGCCCAGGTGATCACCGGCATGGCGCGGTCCTTGCCGGAGTAGACCCCGAACATCAGCGCCGCCATAGCAAAGACCGCCAGCACGATTTCGGGAAGCAGAAGGCTCAGATCGTCGGAAATCATCGGCTTGTCCTTAGTGCTGCATGGGCGCGGTCAGCGCCGCTGGGTCGTAGGCCGCCTGGGCCGCGGTCACGTCGTTCACAAGGTCGGCGACACTGGGCCCGACCAGATCGGTCACCAGTGAGGGATAGACCCCGAACAGCAGCGTCAGGGCGATGAGCGGCGCGAAGATCAGCTTCTCGCGCAGGTCCAGGTCCTTGATGCCCTTCAGGCTTTCCTTGATGAGGTCGCCGAACACCACCCGCCGGTACAGCCACAGCGCATAGGCCGCCGACAGGATGATCGCCGTGGTGGCGAACATCGCGACCCAGGTATTCACCTGGAAGGCACCGACCAGGATCAGGAATTCCCCGATGAAGTTGGCGGTGCCGGGCAGGCCCACATTGGCCAGGGTGAAGAACATGAACACCAGCGCATAGACGGGCATCCGGTTCACCAGCCCGCCGAAGGCGGCGATGTCGCGGGTGTGCATCCGGTCGTAGATCACGCCGACGCACAGGAACAGCCCCGCCGAGACGAAGCCATGCGCGATCACCAGCATGATGCCGCCCTCGATCCCCTGCTGGGTGGCCGAGAAGATACCAACCAGCACAAAGGCCATATGCGCGACCGAGGAATAGGCGATGACCTTCTTCATGTCCTGCTGCACCAGCGCCACCAGCGAGGTGTAGATGATCGCCACCACCGCAAGCCCCATCGCGATCGGGCCCAGGATCTGGGTGCCCACCGGGAACATCGGCAGGGTGAAGCGCAGAAAGCCGTAATCGGCCATCTTCAGCAACACCGCCGCCAGCACGACCGAGCCTGCCGTCGGCGCCTCGACATGGGCAGCCGGAAGCCATGTGTGCAGCGGCCAAAGCGGCATTTTCACCGCGAAGGAGATGAAGAAGCCGATCCACAGCAGCGTCTGCAAGCCGCCCTTGATCGGCATGCCCAGCACATCGATCGTCTGATAGCTGAAGCGGTGGGTCAGCAACCCGTTGCCGTTGACCGAGCCGGCCATGTCGGTGGTGCCGGTGGTCTTGTAGATCGCGATGATCGCGACCAGCATGAAGATCGACCCGCCGAAGGTGTAGAGGAAGAACTTGAACGCCGCATAGACCCGGTTCTCGCCGCCCCAGACGCCGATGATCAGGAACATCGGGATCAGACAGCCCTCGAAGAACAGATAGAACAGCACCAGGTCCAGCGACATGAAGACCCCGAGCATCAGCGTCTCGAGGATCAGGAACGCCATCATGTATTCTTTGACCCGGTAGGTCACGTTCCAGCAGGCCAGGATCACCAGCGGCATCAGGAAGGTCGTCAGCAGCACGAAGCTGATCGAGATCCCGTCGATCCCCATCTTGTAGTGCAGCCCGATGATCCAGCGATAATTCTCCATGAACTGGAAGCCGGTGTTTGACGGGTCGAACCCGGCCAGCACGAAGAGCGAGATGATGAAGCTGGCCCCGGTGGCCAGCAGCGCCACATATTTCGCATTGCGTTGCGCGGCCTCGTCGTCGCCGCGCAGAAAGACCGCCAGGACAAGTGCCGCCACCGACGGAATGAAGGTGATGATGGAGAGCAGATTGTCCATGTCAGCGCGCCCCTCCGGTGAGCGTCATCCAAGTCACCAGAAGGGTAATGCCGATCACCATGGTGAATGCGTAAGTGTAGATGTAGCCAGACTGCAGCCGCTTCGCGAGGCCGGTCAGATAGGGCACCACCCGGGTCGCGAGGCCGTCGATCGTGCCGTCGATGACCACCCCGTCGCCCCATCGCCACAAGAACCGCCCCACCGCCAGCGTCGGCTTGACGAGCACCGCGTCGTAGATCTCGTCGAAGTACCATTTGTTCAGCAAGAACAGATAGAGCGGGCGGTTGGCCTCGGCCAGGCGGCCGGGCAGCGCGGGGCTGCGGATGTACATGATATAGGCCGCAAGCGTGCCCAGGAGCATCGCGATGAACGGCGACAGCTTCACCCAGACGGGCGCGGCATGGGCGTTGTCGATCGCGTGGTTCTCGTCGCGCACGAAGATCGCGCCGATGCCGGGCACGTTGGCCTCGGCCTGGCCGGTGCTCTCGGCCAGCTTGGCGCCGGGCGCATCGTCCGACGCCACGGTCGGGGCCGATCCGCCATGGCTGGCGGCGATGCTGGTCTCGACGTGATGCGGCAGGTGGAAGAACTTCGCCATATCCGCGTGGTTGCCGAAGAAGCTGTTGTACCAGATCATCCCGGCGAAGGTCGCGCCCAGGCCCAGAATGCCCAGCGGGATCAGCATCACCAGCGGGCTTTCCTTGGCATGGTCATGGGCGTGCCGGTCGCCCTTGGGCGCGCCGAAGAAGGTCATGAAGATCAGCCGCCAGGAATAGAAGGCGGTGAAGGCGGCGGCGATCACCAGCATCCAGAAGGCATAGCCGGCGCCATCGGCACCCCAGACGCCCTCGATGATCGCGTCCTTGCTGTCGAAGCCGGCAAAGCCCAGCGGCACGCCGAACAGCCAGTCGCCCACGAAGGGAAGGCCGGTTCCGGTGATCGCCAGCGTGCCGATCACCATCATCCAGAAGGTGAAGGGGATCTTCTTGCGCAGCCCGCCATAGGCACGCATGTCCTGCTCGTGATGCATGGCGGTGATGACCGAGCCCGCGCAAAGGAACAAGAGCGCCTTGAAGAAGGCATGCGTCATCAGATGGAACATCGCCGCCGAATAGACGCCGGCACCGGCGGCCGCGAACATGTAGCCCAGCTGCGAACAGGTGGAATAGGCGATCACCCGCTTGATGTCGTTCTGCACCAGGCCCACGGTCGCCGCGAAGAAGGCGGTGGTCGCGCCGATCACCAGCACCAGCATCGCCGCGGCGGGGGCGTATTCGTAGATCGGCGACATCCGGCAGACCAGGAACACGCCGGCGGTCACCATCGTGGCCGCGTGGATCAGCGCCGAGACCGGCGTCGGACCCTCCATCGCGTCGGGCAGCCAGGTGTGCAGGAACAGCTGCGCCGACTTGCCCGCGGCGCCGATGAACAGCAGCACCCCGATCACATCGGCCGCATTCCAGTCGCGCCACAGGAAATGCAGCTGCGTCTGGCCCATTATCTGGGCCTGCGGGAAGATCACGTCGAAATTGACGCTGTCGGTCAGATAGAAGATCGCGAAGATCCCCAGCGCAAAGCCGAAATCGCCGACCCGGTTGACGATGAACGCCTTCATCGCCGCCGCATTGGCCGAGGGCTTGCGGTAGTAGAAGCCGATCAGCAGATAGGACGCAACGCCCACCCCTTCCCAGCCGAAGAACAGCTGCACCAGGTTGTTCGCCGTCACCAGCGCCAGCATCGCGAAGGTGAAGAAGCTGAGATAGGCGAAGAAGCGGGCCTTGTAATGCTCATGCTCCTTCCAGTTCTCGTCATGCTCCATGTAGCCGATCGAATAGAGATGGACGAGCGACGACACCGTGGTCACGACGACGAGCATAATCGTGGTCAGCCGGTCCAGACGGATGCTCCACTGCGCCTCGAAACTGCCGGAATCGATCCAGCGCATCAGCGGGATGATCTGGGTGTGGCCGTCGAAGGTGAGGAACACGATCCACGACAGAAGACAGGCGAGGAACAGGATCGCTGTGGTCAGGTACTGCGCGCCGCGCTCAGAGATGTAGCGCCAGCCGAAACCTGCGACGATCGACGCCGCCAGCGGCGCGAGGACGATGAACGGAAGCATGTGTCCTTACCCTTTCATCACGTTGACGTCTTCGACGTCGATCGTGCCCCGATTGCGGAAGAAGACCACGAGGATGGCCAGCCCGATCGCCGCCTCGGCCGCCGCGACGGTAAGAACGAACATGGTGAAGATCTGACCCACCAGATCGCCCAGATGGGCCGAGAAGGCGACGAAGTTGATATTCACCGCCAAGAGCATCAACTCGATCGACATCAGGATGACGATCACGTTCTTGCGGTTCAGGAAGATCCCGAAGATGCCGATGACGAACAGCGCCGCCGCCACCGCCAGGTAATGTGTCAATCCGATCATGTCGTCCCTCCGGGTCTGGCCCGTCTTTGTCGTTCTGTCCGTCCCGGGGCTGGCCCGGACCTCAAACTTCGTGCGGCTAAAGCCCCTGCCCGGGCTTCACGTCCTTCAACTCCATCGTCTTGGCCGGGTCGCGCCACATCTGCTGCAGCACGTTCTGTCGCTTGACGTCCTTGCGGTGGCGCAGCGTCAGAAGGATCGCGCCGATCATCGCGACCAGCAGGATCAGTGCCGCCAGCATGAAGAGGTAGACATATCTGTCATACAGCAGCAGCCCCAGCGCCCGGGTGTTCTGCACCTTGTCAGGATCCGGCGTGATCGCCAGCCGCAGCGCATCGGCATTGGGCGCCGCATGCCAGCTGCCGAACAGCACCGCGAATTCCAGCAGCAGGATCACCCCGATCAGCAGCGCCAGCGGCATGTAGCGCGCCATCTCTGCCTTCAGTTCGGAGAAGTCCACATCCAGCATCATCACCACGAACAGAAACAGCACCGCGACCGCGCCGACATAGACGATGATCAGCAGCATCGCGACGAATTCCGCCCCCATGGTGACGAATAGCCCCGCCGCCGACAGGAAGGTCAGGATCAGCCACAGCACCGAATGCACCGGGTTGCGCGAGATGGTCACGAACAGCCCCGAGGCCACCGCGATGATGGCAAAGAGGTAGAAGGTGAAAGCCGCGACAGTCATGCGCTGTCCTCCTCACTATCGTCATAGACGCTCTGGGCGATCTCCAGCGCGCGGGTCATGGCGGGTACACCGCCGAACATCGACATCTGGGAAATCACCTCGGCGACCTCCCGCTTGGTTGCCCCCGCCTCGATCAGATGGCGGATCGTCAGCCGGATCTGCGGCTCGGCCTGGGCGCCCAGTACGGTCAGCGCGGCCAGGGTCACCAGAAGCCGGGTCTTCGCGTCCAGCCCGTCGCGGTTGAAGGTGCGGCCGAACCACATCTCCATCATCTCGGCAGGCAGGGTGGGCATCAGGGTGTCGAACCCCTTGCCCGGCATGGCGTCGAGCGCCGGGTTGAAGGCCCGGACCATCTCTTGCCCCTGCTCGAACATCGACTGGAACATCTTGGTGAAGCCTTCGGTCATCGGTAGGGCGCGTCCAGTTCCAGGTTGCGGGCAATCTCGACTTCCCAGCGATCACCGTTCTCCAAAAGCTTCTGCTTGTCGTAGAACAGCTCTTCGCGGGTTTCGGCGGCGAATTCGAAATTCGGCCCCTCGACGATCGCATCGACCGGGCAGGCCTCCTGGCAGAAGCCGCAATAGATGCATTTGGTCATGTCGATGTCGTAGCGGGTCGTTCGACGCGAGCCGTCGTCACGCGGCTCGGCGTCGATGGTGATGGCTTGCGCCGGGCAGATCGCTTCACAGAGCTTGCAGGCAATGCAGCGCTCCTCGCCATTGGGATAGCGGCGCAGCGCGTGCTCACCCCGGAACCGGGGCGACAGCGCGCCCTTCTCATGGGGGTAGTTCAACGTCGCCTTGGGCGCGAAGAAGTATTTCATGCCAAGGCTGAAGCCCTGGATGAAATCCACCAGGAAGAAGTATTTGACGGCGCGGTTGAAGTCGATCTTGCTCATGTCAGCCTTTCGGGCAAACGGGCGCGGTTGCCATCACCTTGGTAAAGTAGGCTTTTCCTTCCGACGACAGCGGGTTCACACCGTCGAGGGCCGGCCATTCGGCCTTCGGCAGCTTGGCCTCGACATGGCAGTAGAGGTTCTGGAACCCGGCCTCGCAGCCGGTGTTGCCGCGCCCCTTGCACATGTCGGCATCCGCCAGCACCGCAAAGCCGTAGACAAAGGGCGGACGCTCGCCCGCGCTGCTCAGCTTTTTCAGGATCGGATGCACCAGCTGGGTCAGATCCTTGGGCTGCGACCGCGCCGCGGCCTCGACGAAAGCGGCCTGCAGGAAGGCCATCGAGGGCGAGGTCGTGTCGCCGCTCGCCGGCTTGATCTTGCCTTCGAGATACAGCGTCAGCGCCGATTCGTAAGCGCAGGTGAAATCACCCGTGTTGAAGCAGCTCTTGGCTGAATCCCAGGTTGCCCCGGGCATCGCGGCCTGGGCGCTCTGGGACATCACCAGCGGTGATACCCCCAGCAAGGCGGTGAGAAGGTAGGAGGATATGCGTTTCATGTATCAGACACCCATTGTCCAACGGGCCCAGAAATGCCCGAAGATTTGATATTTTGCGAGGAACGCCACGATCACGACCCAGCCCAGGCTAAGCGGCAGGAACACTTTCCAGCCGATCCGCATCAGTTGGTCGTAGCGATAACGCGGTACGATCGCTTTCACCATCGAGAACAGGAAGAAGAAGCCCGCCATCTTGGCCACCATCCAGAAGGCGCCGTCGGGCAGGCCGGGGATCGGGCTAAGCCAGCCGCCGAAGAACAGCAGGCTGAGGAGCGCGCTCATCAGCCAGATGGAGATATATTCGCCCGCCATGAACAAGAGATACGGCGTCGAGGAATATTCCACCATGAAGCCCGCCACCAGTTCCGACTCGGCCTCGGGCAGATCGAAGGGCGGGCGGTTGGTCTCGGCCAGCGCCGAGATGAAGAACAGCACCACCATCGGCAGATGCGGCAGCCAATACCAGTCCAGCAGGCCCAGATTGCCCTTCTGCGCGTCGACGATGGCCGAAAAGTTCATGCTGCCGGTCGAGATGATGATGCCGATGATGATCAGCCCGAGGCTGACCTCGTAGGAAATCATCTGCGCGGCCGAACGCAGGCTGCCGAGGAACGCGTATTTCGAGTTCGACGCCCAGCCGCCCATGATCACGCCGTAGACCTCCAGCGAGGAGACGGCGAAGACGAACAGGATCGCCACGTTGATATTGGCCAGCACCCAGCCATGGGCAAACGGGATCACCGCCCAGGCCAGCACCGCCAGCACGAAGCTGAGCATCGGCGCCAGGATGAAGACGAACTTGTCGGCCCCGGCGGGGATGACGATTTCCTTGACGACATATTTCAGCGCGTCGGCCACGGTCTGCAGCACGCCAAAGGGGCCCACGACGTTCGGCCCCCGGCGCATCTGCACCGCAGCCCAGATTTTGCGGTCGCCATAGACCAGAAACAGCAGCGAAATCATCACGAAGGCGATCACAAGGATCCCCTGCAAGATGATCAGAAGTGCCGTCCCCAGCCCGGTTTGCAGAAATTCAGCCATATGCTCTCACCTGTCCTTCAGGTCATCAGACCGTCGGTATTCCCTGTGCCCCGCAATCGCGCACCGTCACTTCCGCGTCGATGGTCTTGGGTCCGGGCGGCAGCGCCGCCGAGATCGTATAGACCGCATCGGCGCGCCATACACCCCCATCCGCACTCACATTCGTACGCACCTGCCGGGCAAAGCCGAAGCCGCGGATCAGCGCATATTGCGCCGCCGCGCAGCGCGCGTAGGCCAGCACGTCGTCGGGCCCCAGCGCGCCGGTCATCGCCACCCGGAAGTCGACCAGATCCTTGTCGATCAGGATCGTGTCGATGCCGCGGTAGACCACCGGCTGCGCCCCCGCATCACCCCCCCGGCCCGAGGCCTGCGCCCCCGGCACCGGCGCGCAGCCGCCCAGCATCGCCAGCGCGGCGAGGGCTGCGACCGGGGTTGCGGCGGTGGCCTGGGTGCTGCGGACCATGCGTCTTACTCCGCCGCCAGGGGCGTGTCGCGCCGCGCCGCCGCCATGCGGGCCAGTTCGCCCATCAACTGTGAGGCCCGCGCGATCGGGTTGGTCAGATAGAAATCGCCAACCGCGCGGCGGAAATCGGCCTTCGCGGGCTCGGCCACATCCAGCGGCTGCCAGTCGTTCTCGGCCACCTCGTCGATCCGCGCCAGATGCGGATGCGCCCTGACCAGCACGCGGCGCAGATCCGCCAGGCTGTCCCAGGGCTGGGTCGCGCCCAGCTCGGCCGACAGCGCCCGCAGGATCGCCCAGTTCTCTTTCGCCTGCCCCGGCGCGAAACCCGCGCGCAGGGCCAGCTGCGGCCGGCCCTCGGTGTTGACGAACAGGCCATTCTCTTCGGTATAGGCCGCGCCCGGCAGGATCACGTCGGCGCGGTGTGCGCCGCGGTCGCCATGGCTGCCCTGATAGATCACGAAGGCGCCCCCGTTTCCGTCCCCGGCCGCGATATCGACCTCATCGGCGCCCATGTTGTAGACCACCTCGGCGCCTTCCAGCGCCGCCATGCCGCCCTCGGCCGTGGCGCCCACATCCAGCGCGCCGACCCGGCCCGCCGCGGTGTGCAGCACCAGAAGCTTCGAGTTGCTGTTCTCGGCCAGCTTCATCGCATGGCTCAGCACCGCGGCACCGTCGGCCTCGGTCAGCGCGCCCTGGCCCACGATGACAAGGCTGCGCTTGGCTTTGGTCTCTTCGCTGATCTTGTGCGACGACAGCTTCACCAGCGTCGCCCGGTCGGTGCCGACATGGGCGTATTCATAGGTCAGATCGACCGCTTCCCCCACCAGCCCGATCTGCGCGCCGCGCAGCCAGGCCTTGCGGATCCGCGCGTTCAGCACCGGCGCCTCTTCGCGCGGGTTGGTGCCGATCAGCTGGATCATCTCAGCCTCGTCGATGTCCTCGATCCGCGCCGTGCCGACATAGGCCGAACGGTTGCCCGCCGGCAGCCGGGCGCCATCGATGCGGCATTCGACCTGACCGCCCTGCCCCTCGATCAGCTGTTTCAGCGCAAACGCCGCCTCGACCGGTGCCAGATCGCCGACCAGACCCACGACCTTGCGGCCCTTCATCGCCGCCGCCGCGGCGCCAAGCGCCTCGGGCCAGGTGGCCGGGCGCAGCTTGCCGGCCTCGCGGATATAGGGCGTGTCGAGGCGCTGGCGCCGCAGACCGTCCCAGATGAAGCGGGTCTTGTCCGAGATCCATTCCTCGTTCACGCCGTCATGGTTGCGCGGCAGGATGCGCATCACTTCGCGCCCCTTGGTGTCGACGCGGATGTTCGACCCGAGCGCATCCATCACGTCGATGGTCTCGGTCTTGCTCAGCTCCCAGGGCCGCGCGGTGAAGGCGTAGGGCTTCGACACCAGCGCGCCCACTGGGCACAGGTCGATGATGTTGCCCTGCAGGTTCGAGGCCAGCGTCTGGTTCAGATACGAGGTGATCTCGGCATCCTCGCCGCGCCCGGTCTGGCCCATCTGGGCGATCCCGGCGACTTCGGTGGTGAAGCGCACGCAGCGGGTGCAGGAGATGCAGCGCGTCATGTGGGTCTCAACCAGCGGGCCGAGGTTGAGTTCCTCCGCCGCGCGCTTGGGTTCACGGTAGCGGCTGAAGTCCACCCCGTAAGCCATTGCCTGATCTTGCAAATCGCATTCGCCGCCCTGGTCGCAGATCGGGCAGTCGAGCGGGTGGTTGATCAGCAGGAACTCCATCACCCCCTCGCGCGCCTTCTTGACCATGGGGGAGTTGGTCTTGATCTCGGGCGGCTCGCCATTGCGGCCGGGGCGCATGTCGCGCACCTGCATTGCGCAGCTCGCCGCGGGTTTCGGCGGCCCGCCGACGACCTCGACCAGACACATCCGGCAATTGCCGGCGATCGACAGGCGCTCATGATAGCAAAAGCGCGGGATTTCGACGCCCGCCTGCTCGCAGGCCTGGATCAGGGTGAGGGCGGGATCGACGTCGATCTCCTGGCCGTCGATGATGATGGTTTTCAGATCAGCCATTCTTCCTCACTCCGCCGCCATCGGGCTGCAGCCCCGTGTTTTCCACAGCTGCGCGTCTTTCAGATGCGCCCAGCCAAAGGCATGGTCGCTATCGCCATGCGCCTCGAAATGCCGGAACCGCGCCATGCCTTCGGCAATGCCGGGGCGATGCCCCTCCGGCACCCACCACATCACAAATCTCAAACTCTTCACCGCGTCATACCACTCGGCGCGCCGTTCATAGAACCGCCGGTGCACGGTGTTCCAGACGAAAGCCTCAAGCGAGGCCACATCTTCCCAGACCGACAGGGTCGAGGCGGTCCGGGGATTGCCCCCAAGCGCGCCCTCGGGATCATTCTGCGCCGCCTCCATCGCGTCATCGCCCAGCCGCCAGACAAAGCCCGGGCTGCGCGCCGCCACCCCGTTGACGAGGTCGAGCCCGTCAACGAAATCCTTCACCCGGGGGTCGTCCCAATCGTGACGCAAGACGCCCAGGTTCAGCTCAGCGATATGATGACCCTTGGGTTGCATCGCTACTCCGCCGCCATCGCGCCCATGCGGCCGGTCTTCTTCGCCTTGATCCGGTCCTCGATCTCTTCGCGGAAGTTGCGAATGAGGCCCTGGATCGGCCAGGCCGCCGCGTCGCCCAAAGCGCAGATCGTGTGGCCCTCGACCTGCTTGGTCACGTCGAACAGCATGTCGATTTCCTCGACCTCGGCGTCGCCGGTCACCAGACGGTCCATCACCCGCATCATCCAGCCGGTGCCCTCGCGGCAGGGCGTGCACTGGCCGCAGCTTTCGTGCTTGAAGAATTTCGACAGCCGCCAGATCGCCTTGATCACGTCGGTCGACTGATCCATCACGATCATGCAGCCGGTCCCGAAGGAGGACCGGTTCTCGCGCATCCAGTCGAAATCCATGATCGCGCCGTCCAGCTGATCCTTGCGCAGCACCGGGCAGGACGCCCCGCCCGGAATGATCGCCTTCAGATTGTCCCAGCCGCCGCGAATGCCGCCGCCATGCTTCTCGATCAGCTCGCGCACCGGCAGGCTCATCTGTTCCTCGAAGACGCAGGGCGTGTTGACGTGGCCGGTCAGCGCGAACAGCTTGGTGCCAGAGTTGTTGGGCCGCCCGAAAGAGGCAAACCAATCCGGGCCGCGGCGCAGGATCGTCGCCGTCACGGCGATCGATTCCACGTTGTTCACCGTGGTCGGGCAGCCGTAAAGACCGGCGCCGGCCGGGAACGGCGGCTTCATCCGGGGCATGCCCTTCTTGCCTTCCAGGCTTTCCAGCAGCGCGGTTTCCTCGCCGCAGATATAGGCGCCGGCGCCGTGATGCAGGTAGAGGTCGAAATCATAGCCCGAACCGCAGGCGTTCTTGCCGATCAGCCCGGCGTCATAGCATTCGTCGATCGCCGCCTGCAGCGCCTCGCGCTCGCGGATATATTCGCCGCGGATGTAGATATAGGACGCATGCGCCCCCATCGCGAAAGAGGCGATCAGCGCCCCCTCGATCAGGGTGTGCGGATCATGGCGCATGATCTCGCGGTCCTTGCAGGTGCCGGGCTCGGATTCGTCGGCATTGATCACCAGATAGCAGGGCCGCCCGTCGCTTTCCTTCGGCATGAAGGACCATTTGAGGCCGGTCGGAAAGCCCGCGCCGCCACGCCCGCGCAGCCCCGAGGCCTTGATCTCGTCGACGATCTTGTCGCGGCCGCGGCCGAGGATCTCCTTGGTGCCGTCCCAATGGCCGCGCTTCTTCGCCCCGGCAAGAGAGCGGTCGTGCATGCCGTAGAGATTGGTGAAGATCCGGTCCTGATCGCTCAGCATCCCATCATTCCTTGTTGTCCTGCCGCCTGCGCCAGACGCGCCAGACCACCACGAAGGCGAAGACGAAGGCCGCCAGCGCCGCGAAATCCATCAGGAAGGCAAAGCGCGGGTCCAGCCCCAGCCTGCCCCCCAGCCATTGCCCGCCCAGCCAGACGACCATGCCCACGGCGATCACCAACGCCGCCAGCCGCATCTGCGCGGTCTGGGCCCGTTCCTCGGTATCGTCCGGTCGGCTCATCTGCCGCGCACCTCAATACACCTTCCCCTTGTCCACACGGGCCGAGAATTCGGTCTCGCCCCCCGCGGCCAGAAGCTTGGCCTGCGCCACCCAATCGTCGCGCGTCACCCGCCCCCGGAAACCTTCCAGGTTCTCGTCGATCCAGGCGACCTCGGCCCCGGTCCAGGCGCCGATCTGGTCGAAATGGTAGTACCCCATCCCGTGCAGCACCTGTTCCAGCTTCGGCCCGACGCCCTTGATCTTCTTCAGATCATCAGCCTTGCCGCCGCGCGCCGCGCTCAGCCCCGTCGGGGCCGCCGCTGGTTTCGCGGGGGCAGTCGCCGCAGCCGGTGCTTCAGGGGCCGCGGCAGGCGCCGCAGCAGGCACCACGGGGGCGGCCGCCGGCTTCGGCATCGCAGTCGGGGCCGGCGCGGGCACCGCCTCATGGCCGTCAAGCAGGCTGCCGCCCTGGCACAGCGCCCAGCGAAGCGTCAGCATCACGGCGGCGCCGACGATCACCCCGCCCAGCAACGCCCAGACCCAGCCCCAGACGAAATCATGACGCAGGAGACCGAGCATGAGCAGACCGGCGACGACGCCGACCCCGAGCGAGATCCCCTCGCACTTCACATTCCACGGTTTCCTGTCCATCTTTTTCATCCTCGCCTAGCTGCCGTCAGTCGTAGACATCACCCTTGTCGACACGTTTCGAAAATTCGGTCTCGCCCCCCGAGGCCAGAAGCTTCGCCTGCGCCACCCAATCGTCGCGGGAAACGCGGCCCTTGAAGCCTTCCAGATTCTCATCGACCCAGGCCACCTCTGCCGCAGTCCAGCCGGCAATCTGGTCGAAGTGGTAATACCCCATGGAATTCAGCACCTTCTCCAGCTTCGGCCCGACGCCCTTGATCTTCTTCAGATCATCGGCACGGCCATCGCGGGCGGTGCTTATCCCCGCGGGGCCGCTTCCTTCCACCGCCGGGGCGGCGGGCGCGTTAGGCTTGTCCTTGGCCTCGGCCTTGGCCTTGGGCACGGGCTTCGCATCGCCCTTGCCGTCGCGCCAGGGCGCACGCAGGGGCTCTTCGGTGCCGTCGATGCGCTTCAGCGTATCGCCAAGCGCCACGGCGCGCGCAGCCGAAGCATTGTGCGGCGCGCGGCCCTCATTGCCTTCGGTCAGGCAGGCCGGCCCGCCCTTGGCCTCGGCGGCATAGCGGCCGTTCTGCGGCCCCGGCACCGGCACCTCGCCCGCCGCCATCTCGTCGATCAGCGCGGCGAAGCCCTCGGGCGTCAGATCCTCGTAGTAATCCTTGCCGATCTGGGTCATCGGCGCGTTGGTGCAGGCGCCCAGACATTCGACCTCTTCCCAGCTGAACTTGCCGTCGGCCGACAGATCATGCTGGTTCGCGGCGATCTTCTCGCGGCAGACGCGCATCAGGTCCTCGGCCCCGCTGATCATGCAGGTCGTGGTGCCGCAAATCTGGAAATGCGCAACCGCACCAACGGGTTGCAGCTGAAACATGAAGTAGAAGGTGGCGACCTCAAGGGCGCGGATATAGGCCATGTCCAGAAGATCCGCGACATGTTCGATCGCCGGGCGCGACAGCCAGCCTTCCTGTTCCTGCGCGCGCCACAGCAGCGGGATCACGGCGCTGGCCTGCCGCCCTTCGGGATATTTCGAGATCTGCGCCGCGGCCCAGGCCTGATTGGCGGGGGTGAAGGCGAAACTCTCGGGCTGTTGGGGATGCAGGCGGCGTAGCATCAGAAGGCGGCTCCGGTCTGGACGATGGTGGCAAGGGCCAGAACAGCGACCAGCGCCGCACCGAACCCCGCGATCCAATGTTTCGAAGTGGGATGGCCCGCCCGCGCATAGATCAGCGCGTCGTGGAAGGCCATGTAGGCGAAGGTGGAGAAGGTCGCGGCGATGACCACGAAATCCCCATAGATCAGCGAAAAGAGGGCCAGCGCCGTGAAGGCGACATAGCGGTCCGCCATCACCTTGGGCAGCGCCTCGGGGCGATGCGTCGTCAGCGCCATGCCCCGCGCGGGATCGCGCAGGAAAACATAGGCCAGCCGCGCGGTCAGCGCCGTGCCGGCGCCCGTCAGCCCCAGGGATAGAAAGCCCAGATCGGTCATCGGCACCCCTCCAGCCGATAGGCGGGGCCGGCGATCTCGGTCACGCGGTGGGCGCGCTTCAGGGCGTCCAGCGTCATCGCGGCCTCGGCCCCGGTCAGGCCCGCGGATTTCAGCACCGCATGCTGATTGGCAGCATTCAGCACGCAGCCCGCCCGCGTCATCGCCGCCGCCAGCGCCTGCTGCTGCGCAGCCCCCGGCCCGCCTTCGGCCAGGGCCGGACCGGCCCCAAGCGCAAGGGCCAGAAGGGCGGCGGCGCGTCTCACCGGTCGATCTCCCCGAACACCACGTCCAGAGAGCCGATGATCGCCGAGACGTCGGCCAGCAGATGCCCCTTGCAGATGTGATCGCAGGCCTGAAGATGCGGATAGCCCGGGGCGCGGATCTTGGCGCGGTAGGGCTTGTTGCTTCCGTCCGAGACCAGATAGACGCCGAATTCGCCCTTCGGTGCCTCGACCGCGGCGTAGACCTCGCCCGCGGGGACGTGGAAGCCCTCGGTGTAAAGCTTGAAGTGATGGATCAGGCTTTCCATCGAGCGCTTCATGTCGACGCGCTTGGGCGGGGTGATCTTGCCGCGCGCCAGCACATCGCCCTGCCCTTCGGGCGCGCGTAGCTTGGCGATCGCCTGATGGATGATATTGGTCGCCTGGCGCATCTCCTCGACCCGCACGAGATAGCGGTCGTAGCAGTCGCCATTCTTGCCGATCGGCACCTGGAATTCGAATTCGTCATAGCATTCATAGGGTTGCGCGCGACGCAGATCCCAGGCCATGCCCGCGCAACGCGCCATGACGCCGCTGAAGCCCCAGCGCTGCACCTCTTCCGGGGTGACCACGCCGATGTCGACCATGCGCTGCTTGAAGATCCGGTTCTCGGTCAGCAGCGTCTCAAGATCGTCGAGGTAATCGGGAAATTTCTGCGCCCAGGTCTCGATATCGTCGAGCAGCGCCGGCGGCAGATCCTGATGCACGCCGCCGGGCCGGAAATAGGCCGAATGCAGCCGTGCCCCACAGGCGCGCTCATAGAAGATCATCAGCTTCTCGCGCTCCTCGAACCCCCACAGCGGCGGGGTGAGCGCGCCGATGTCCAGCGCCTGGGTGGTGACGTTCAGAAGATGGCTGAGGATCCGCCCGATTTCGGAATAGAGCACCCGGATCAGTTGGGCGCGGCGCGGCGCGTCGGTGCCGGTGAGCCGTTCGATCGCCAGGCACCAGGCATGTTCCTGATTCATCGGCGCCACATAGTCGAGGCGGTCGAAATAGGGCAGGTTCTGCAGATAGGTGCGGCTTTCCATCAGCTTCTCGGTGCCGCGGTGCAGCAGGCCGATATGCGGGTCGGCACGCTCGACGATCTCGCCGTCCAGTTCCAGCACCAGACGCAAAACGCCGTGCGCGGCAGGGTGTTGCGGGCCGAAGTTGATGTTGAAGTTGCGGATCTGCTGTTCGCCCGTCAAGGCATCGTCAAACTTGCCGTCCATCACCCGCGCCCTCCTTCACCCTTGTCCTTGAAGGCCATGACCCACAAAAGGATCAACGCCCCCAAGGGGATCACCGACACCAGCGCCACCCAGTCCGGCAGGCCGAAGCGCGGCAGCAGCCGCCAGAACGGCACGACCACCAGAACCGCATAGATCAGCATCCACAGCAGGCCGAAGCCCGCGAAACCGTGGGAATCGGACCACATCATTTCGCCGCCTCCTTCTCGTCGCCGGGAAGGATATATTGCGCCCCCTCCCAGGGGCTCATGAAGTCGAACTGGCGGTATTCCTGCACCAGCGAGACGGGCTCATAGACCACCCGCTTCTCAGCCTCGTCATAGCGGACCTCGACATAGCCGGTGGTGGGGAAATCCTTGCGCAGCGGATGGCCGCGAAAGCCGTAATCGGTGAGGATACGGCGCAGGTCGGGATGATCCGAGAACAGGATGCCGAACATGTCGAACACTTCGCGCTCATACCAGCCGGCAGAGGGATGGACCGAGGTGACCGAGGGCACCATCTCGTCCTCGCGCACCGCCAGCTTCACCCGGATGCGGTGGTTCTGGTGCATCGACAGCAGGTGATAGACCACATCGAAACGCGCCGGGCGCTCGGGGTGGTCGACCGCGGTGATGTCGATCAGCAGGGTAAAGCGGCAGTTCGGATCGCTGCGCAGGAAGTCGATGAACGCGGGGATCGCCGCCAGCGTCACCTCGACCGTCAGCTCGTTGAAGGCAACCGTCGCCTCCACCACCGCTTCGGGCCGCTTGTGGCGGATATGTTCGGCCAGTTCGCTCAGCGCCACGTCGGACATGGGGGTCTCCTCAGCGGGTAATGGTGCCGGTGCGGCGGATCTTGCGCTGCAGTTGCAGCATTCCGTAAAGCAGCGCCTCGGCGGTGGGCGGGCAGCCGGGGACGTAGATGTCGACCGGCACGACCCGGTCGCAGCCACGCACCACCGAATAGCTGTAGTGGTAATAGCCGCCGCCATTGGCGCAGGACCCCATCGAGATCACATAGCGCGGCTCGGGCATCTGGTCGTAGACCTTGCGCAGCGCCGGGGCCATCTTGTTGGTCAGCGTGCCCGCGACGATCATCAGATCCGACTGCCGGGGCGAGGCGCGCGGCGCCATGCCGAAGCGTTCCACATCATAGCGCGGCATCGAGGCCTGGATCATCTCGACCGCGCAGCAGGCCAGACCGAAGGTCATCCAGTGCAGGCTGCCGGTGCGCGCCCAGTTGATCACGTCCTCGGTCGAGGTCAGCAGGAAGCCCTTGTCCTGCAATTCGCGGTTCAGCGCCTGGGTGGCGACCTCGGGGTCGCCGCCGGCGGTGTTGGCTCCGGTCATCATTCCCATTCCAGCGCCCCCTTCTTCCATTCATAGACGAAGCCGATGGTCAGCACGCCGAGGAAAATCATCATCGCCCAGAAGCCGACCATGCTGAGCTGTCCGAAGGCCACCGCCCAGGGGAACAGGAAGGCCACCTCGAGGTCGAAGATGATGAACAGGATCGAGACCAGATAGAAGCGCACGTCGAACTTCATCCGCGCGTCATCGAAGGCGTTGAAGCCGCACTCATAGGCCGAGACCTTCTCGGGGTCGGGGTTGCGCACCGCCAGCACCACCGCGGCCAGCACCAGGATCAACCCCAGCACGATCGCCATGGCAAGGAAGATCAGGATCGGAAGATACTCTCGCAGCAGATGCTCCACGGGCGCCTCGCTCTGGTTCTGGCGGCTCCGCCGGCGGAGTTCCGCCAATTGTTCCGGCTGCGCCCCATTTACTCCCCCGCCCGGGCAGGGTCAACCAAAGGTGACCCCCCGCCCCCCCCCTTCCTGCAAGGGTTTTCAGGGCGCAATTGCATTCGCTTTCATGAATTTAAGAAAAAATGCTGCGCCGCAGCTATTTCCGGTGCGGTGACGGCCTCGGGCGCGACTCAGGGCCGGGTCGGGATCAGAGACTCAGCCGACCCAGGGCGGGGCTTGGCGCGCGAAGAAGGCGCCGATGCCGTCGCGGGCCTCGGCGCTTTCCCAGCGGGTGACGAGGGCGCGGATCGTGTCCTCGATCACGGCATCGGTGATCGGGGGGCCGAGACGACGCAGAAGCGCCTTCGCCTCGGCCACGGCGCCGGGCGCGCAGGACAGGTAGGGCGCCACCTCGGCCTCGACGGCCTCCTCCAGCGCCTCGGGCGTCACGGCGCGCGCCAGAAGCCCCAGCGAGACCGCCTCTTCCGCGTCGAAGCGGCGGCCCGACATGAACACTCGCCGCGCCAGCGCCTCGCCCATGCGCGCGGCCACATAGGGGCCGATGGTGGCCGGGATCAGGCCCAGCCGCGTCTCGGTCAGCCCGAACTTGGCGCCCTGGGCGCCGATCGCCACGTCGCAGACCGCCATCATGCCGATGCCGCCACCAAAGGCCTGGCCCTGCACCCGCCCGATCAGCGGCTTGGGCATCTCGTTCAGCGCCTTCAGCATCCAGGCCAACTTGCCCGCCTCACGGCCGCGGGTCTCGGGGTCGGCTTCCATCTGCTCCTTCATCCAGCCCAGATCGCCGCCGGCGCAAAAGCTGTCGCCCGCCCCAGTCAGGACAACGACACGCACCGCCGGATCGGCGCCCAACTGCGCCGCCGCCTCGGTCAGTTCCGCGATCATCCGCGCCGATAGCGAATTGTGCTTCTCGGGCCGGTTCAGCGTCAGCAGCGCGACGCCGCGCGCATCGGTCGTGATGGTGACGGTCTCGAACATCTCAGCCCCTCCTGGTCCTCTTTGTCTAGCCCTGGATTGGGCGCATGATGCGGGGCTAGGCGCCGGGGGTTTCACACGCCGTCACCATCGTCGCTCGAAGTTGCCAATGGCAGCGCCACTGGTTCGAGCACCATTGGCGACGGCGCTCAGATGGCGACCCCCGTGGGATACTTATGCCAGAAAGAAAGCAAAGAGCCCTCCTTGTGTTCTTTCTGGCAAAAATATCCCGGGGGTGCAGGGGGCAGCGCCCCCGCCCTGCCTATCCCGCCCGCATCGCGCGCGCCATCTCGGCCCCGCGCGCGATCACCTCGCGGTCCAATCCGGTCGCATAGCCCAACTCCTGCAGCCGCGCCGCCACCGCCTCGGTCGCGACATTGCCCGCCGCCCCCGGCGCGTAGGGACAACCGCCCAAGCCCCCCACCGCCGCGTCGAAGACCCGCAGACCCAGCTCCAGCGAGGCCTCGATATTGGCCAGCGCCCGGCCCGCCGTGTCGTGGTAATGCCCCGCCAGCCGCGCCGCGGGCACCTCCTGCAGCACCGCCCGCAGCATCGCCGAGACCGTCTCGGGGCGGGCCTGGCCGATGGTGTCGCCAAGGCTGATCTCATAGCAGCCCAGATCGCGCAGCCGCGCCGCCACCCGCGCCACTGAGGCCGGATCCGTCGGCCCGTCATAGGGGCAATCGGTCACGCAAGAGATATAGCCCCGCACCGGGATCCCGTCGGCCTTCGCCGCCGCACAGACCGGCGCGAACCGCGCAAGGCTTTCCTCGATCGAACAGTTCAGATTGGCCTTCGAGAACCCTTCCGAGGCCGAACCGAAGATCGCCACCTCATCGGCGCGGGCCGCCCGTGCACCCTCATAGCCGCGCATGTTGGGCGTGAGCGCGGCGTAGGAGACGCCGGGCGCCCGGGTGATGCCGGCCAGCACCTCGGCGCTGTCGGCCATCTGGGGCACCCATTTCGGGCTGACGAAACTGGCGATCTCGATGCGCCGGAAACCGGCCTGCGACAGCAGATCGACCAGCGCGATCTTGTCCGCCGTCGGGATCTGGCGCTTTTCGTTCTGCAACCCGTCGCGCGGGCCGACCTCGAAGACTTCCACGAATTCAGGCATCAGGCACCTCGTAGACTGCGCGGGTGTAGATCTCGGGCACGCCGTCGCGGGACGTGGCGCGGATATGCGCCGGCCGCGCCACCAGCCGGTCAAGCCCAGCCGCGACCGCCGGAAGCGCATCAAAGGACACAAAGCGCCGCGCCAGCGCCGCGCCGTAGCCCATCGTCACATCAACCGCCGAAAAGCCCGAGGCCAGCAGATACTCCTGCCCCGCCAGCACCGCCTCGGCCGCGCCAAGCGCGTTTTCCAGCCGCCTGGCCTCCAGCCGCATCACCGTCGGGCTGCGCATCCAATCTTCGCGCAGCACGATATGCTGCTGGGTCAGCGCCGCCAGATGCTGGCCGAGGGTTTCGGAATAGTGCAGCCATTCCAGCCATGCGGCCCGTCCCGCAGCCCCCGGAAGCGGCGCCAGTTGCCCGCGCGTCTCGCACAGATATTCGACGATCGCGCCGCTCTCGAACAGCACCCGCCCGTCGATTTCCAGCGCCGGAACCCGCCCGGCGGGCGAAAGCTTCAGGTAATCGGCATGGCGCAGCGACTTGTCGAAGAAGCTGTGGGCGGTGATCTCATAGTTTTCGCCCAACTCCTCCAGCAGCCACAGCACGCGAAAGGACCGCGCCTGCGCCACATGGTGCAGCCGGATCATTCCTCTGCCTCAAGCCGCACCAGCGCGGCGCCGGCCTCGACCTGGGCGCCGGCCACGGCCAGCACCTCGGCCACCACGCCGTCGCGGCCGGCTGTCAGCGTATGCTCCATCTTCATCGCCTCCAGCACCGCCAGCCGGTCGCCCTGCGCCACCGCTTGGCCGGCCGTCACGAAGACCGCCTTCACCAGCCCCGGCATCGGCGAGAGCGTGATATCGCCCCCTGCCCCCGCCTGCGTGCCGCGCGCCAGCGGATCAACCGGCGCGAAGCTGGCCGTGGCACCGGCGGCAAAGACATGGATCTGCCCGCCGGCCTCGACCAGCGCGGGCGCCTTGGCGCCGTCCAGCCACCAGCCTCCGCCACGCCGCTCGGCCACCACCTCGGCGCCGTCGAGCACGATCCGCGCGGCATCCGGCCCGGTCACCGACAGGAAGGCCGTGATCTCGTCCTCGCCCCGGCGCAGAAGGATCCGCCGCGGCAAGGGCGCCCAAAGGGTGAACCCCGCCAGCGGCCCCGCCGCCGCCCAAAGCCCCGCCGCCGCCAGCACCGCCGCGGCCTGCGTGGCTACGCCCATGTCAGGCTCGGCAATCAGATCCTGCAGATCGCGCTCAATCAGCCCGGTGTCGACATCGCCCGCGGCAAAGCCCGCATGCCGCGTCAGCGCGCCGAGAAAGGCGAGGTTGGTCACCGAGCCCGCCACCCGGGTCTCGGCCAGCGCGCGGGTCATCTGCTGAAGTGCTGCGCCACGGTTCGGGCCATGGGTGACGATCTTGGCGATCATCGGATCGTACCACGGGCTGATCGTGTCACCCGCGCGCACGCCCGTGTCCGCCCGGCAATTCGGGGCAAATTCCAGATGGCTGAGCGTGCCGGTGGCGGGCAGGAAGCCCGCGGGCACGTCCTCGGCATAAAGCCGGGCCTCGAACGCGTGTCCGGTGATCGACAGGTCCTCCTGCCGGGCGGGCAAGGCCTCTCCGGAGGCCACGCGCAGCTGCCATTCGACCAGATCGACGCCGGTGATCGCCTCGGTCACCGGATGCTCCACCTGCAGGCGGGTGTTCATCTCCATGAACCAGAAACGGTCGGCGCGCAGGCCCTCGGAAGCGTCGACGATGAATTCGATCGTGCCGGCGCCGGAATAGCCGATCGCCTCGGCCGCGCGCACGGCGGCGGCGCCCATGGCGGCGCGCATCTCCTCGGTCATGCCGGGCGCGGGGGCTTCCTCGATCACCTTCTGATGGCGGCGCTGCAATGAACAATCGCGCTCGAACAGATGCACCGCGTCGGTGCCGTCGCCGAACACCTGCACCTCGATATGGCGTGGTTTTTCCACGAATTTCTCGATCAACACGGCCTCATTGCCAAAGGCGGTGCGGGCCTCGCCGCACGCGCTTTCCAGCGCGTCCGCGAAGTCCTTCGGCGCGAGGACCTTGCGCATCCCCTTGCCGCCGCCGCCAGCCACCGCCTTGATCAGCACCGGGTAGCCGACCTTTGCCGCCTCGGCCGCCAGATGGGCGGGGTCCTGATCAGCGCCGTGATAGCCGGGCACGACCGGCACGCCCGCCTTTTCCATCAACACCTTGGCTGCGTCCTTCAGCCCCATCGCCCGGATCGCCCGCGCCGAGGGGCCGATGAAGGCAAGGCCCGCGGCCTCGACCGCCTCGACGAAATCGGGGTTCTCGGAGAGAAAGCCATAGCCCGGATGGATGCCCTGCGCGCCGGTGGCCTGTGCCGCAGCGATGATCGCCGCGCCGCGCAGATAGCTGTCGGCGGGCGCCGGGCCGCCGATATGCACCGCCTCGTCGGCCATCGCCACATGGCGGGCGTCGGCGTCGGCGTCGGAATAGACGGCAACCGTCGCCACGCCCAGACGGCGCGCGGTGTCGATCACCCGGCAGGCGATCTCGCCGCGGTTGGCGATCAGGATCTTGTGGAACATGCGTTCCTCCCGTTTCCAAAAGGGGGGCGCTGCCCCCACTCCTTCGGAGCCCCCCCGGAGTATTTTCGCCAAGATGAATGGGCCTTCATCTTGGTCCAAATACTCCCGCCGGAGGCGTCCCTACATTCTGAACACGCCAAACTTCGTGGATTCGATCGGAGCGTTCAAACTGGCCGATAGTGACAGCGCCAGCACCTCTCGGGTGCGGCGCGGATCGACGATGCCGTCGTCCCAGAGCCGCGCTGTTGCGTAAAGCGGATGGCTTTGGCGTGCGAACATCTCGACCGTGGGGCGCTTGAACTCGGCCTCTTCCTCGGCCGACCAGCTGCCGCCCTTGCGCTCTATCCCGTCGCGGCGAACGGTGGCCAGGACGCCGGCCGCCTGCTCGCCACCCATCACCGAGATGCGGCTGTTGGGCCAGGTCCAGAGGAACCGGGGCGAATAGGCGCGCCCGGCCATGCCGTAATTCCCGGCGCCGAAAGAGCCACCGACCAGCAGGGTGATCTTCGGCACATTGGTCGTGGCCACCGCCGTCACCATCTTGGCGCCGTGGCGGGCGATGCCCTCATTCTCATATTTGCGGCCGACCATGAAGCCGGTGATATTTTGCAAGAACACCAGCGGAATGCCCCGCTGGCTGCAAAGTTCGACGAAATGCGCGCCCTTCACGGCGGCCTCGGAAAACAGCACGCCGTTGTTCGCCACGATCCCCACCGGGCAGCCCATGACATGGGCAAAGCCGGTCACCAGCGTCTCGCCGAAGCGCGGCTTGAACTCATCGAAGCGCGAGCCATCGACGACGCGGGCGATCACCTCGCGGATGTCATAGGGGGTGGAAAGGCTGCCCGGCACCACGCCCAGGATCTCGGCCGGGTCATAGGCGGGGTCTTCGGGGCTTTGCCAGACCACCGTTTCGGGCTTGCGGCGGTTCAGCGAGGCCACCGCCCGGCGGGCCAGCGCCAGCGCATGGGCGTCATCCTCGGCCAGATAGTCGGCCACGCCCGAAAGGCGGGTGTGCACGTCGCCGCCGCCCAGATCCTCGGCCGAGACGACCTCGCCCGTCGCGGCCTTCACCAAGGGCGGGCCGGCGAGGAAGATCGTGCCCTGTTCCTTCACGATGATGGTCACATCCGACATCGCCGGCACATAGGCGCCGCCCGCGGTGCAGGACCCCATGACGACCGCGATCTGGGGGATGCCCTTGGCCGACATCCGCGCCTGATTGTAGAAGATCCGTCCGAAATGGTCGCGGTCGGGGAAGACCTCATCCTGATTGGGCAGGTTGGCGCCGCCGCTGTCGACGAGGTAGACGCAGGGCAGCGCGCATTCCTCGGCGATTTCCTGGGCGCGCAGGTGCTTCTTCACGCTCATCGGGTAATAGGTGCCGCCCTTCACGGTGGCGTCGTTGCACAGCACCATGACCTCCTGGCCATGGATCCGGCCGATGCCCGCGATCAGCCCGGCGGCAGGCGCCGCGCCGTCATAGAGGCCATGCGCCGCCATCGCGCCGATTTCCAAAAACGGCGCGCCGGGGTCGAGAAGATCAGCCACCCGTTCGCGCGGCGGCAGCTTGCCGCGCGCCACATGCCGCGCCAGCGCCGCCGCGCCGCCGCCGGCCGTGGCGGCCGAGGCGGCCTCGGCGATCTCGGCCAGCATCGCCTCATGCGCGGCGACATTGCTGCGAAAGGCGTCCGAGGACGGCAGCGCCTGTGATTGCAGTTTCATGGCGTCTCTCCCATGTCGCGCAGGGCGAGCGCCCGGCCCGCGGTCATCGTCAGCTGGCAATTCGCGGCGACGATCGTGCGGATCGTGCCACCGGCCCAGCGTTGGTAATCCAGCCGGCACTGGGCGTCGCGGAAGGTGATCCAGGCGCGCTGCGCATCCCGCAGCGCCTTGGACAGGCCGTCGCCGCGGGCCTTGTAGCGGGTCTGAAGCGCCTTGTAGGCCCGGTTCAACTGCCGGTCCCAGACCGCCGTCTCATCACCGATGCATTCGGCGATGCCCACGGTCGTGGCGCCCCCCGGCAGCGCCTGACAGGCGTTCGAGGCCGCCCCCAGACAGCGCGGCGCATCCTCGCCCGCCGCGGCACTGCGGTAACAATCCTGTACCACGGCCGGATCGACGCGCAGCCCTTCGGCCAGCGCCGGCGGGGCGCTGAGCAATGCGAGGATCAGGACGAGCCGTCTCACCCCATCGCCCCCATCAGCTCGCGGCCGATCAGCATGCGGCGGATCTCGGACGTACCAGCCCCGATCTCCATCAGCTTGGCGTCACGCATCAGCCGGCTGACGACGCTGTCGTTCAGGAAGCCGGCGCCGCCGAGGGCCTGCACCGCCTGATGCGCCTGCACCATCGCCTGTTCAGAGCAATACAGAACGCAGCCCGCCGCGTCCTGACGCGTCACCGCGCCCCGGTCGCAGGCCCGCGCGACCTCGTAGAGATAGGCGCGCGCGGTGTTCATCGCGACATACATGTCGGCGATCTTGCCCTGCATCAGCTGGAAATTCCCGATCGGCTGGCCGAACTGCTTGCGCTCGGCCATATAGGGCATGACCTCGTCAAGGCAGGCCGCCATGATGCCGGTGCCGATGCCCGACAGCACCACCCGCTCATAATCCAGCCCCGACATCAGCACGCGCACGCCGCGGCCTTCCTCGCCCAGCACGTTCTCGAACGGAACCTCGCAATTCTCGAAGATCAGCTCGGCGGTGTTCGAGCCGCGCATCCCCATCTTGTCGAAATGCGGGCTGGTCGAGAAGCCTTTCATCGACTTCTCGATCAGGAAGGCGGTGATGCCTTTCGAGCCAGCCTCGGGGTCGGTCTTGGCATAGACGACAAGGGTGTCGGCGTCCGGCCCGTTGGTGATCCAGTACTTGGTGCCGTTCAGCACGTAGCGATCGTTCTTCTTCTCGGCCCGCAGCTTCATCCCGACGACATCGGATCCGGCGCCGGCCTCGGACATCGCCAGCGCGCCGACATGTTCGCCGGAAATCAGCCCGGGCAGATACTTGCGCTTCTGCTCTTCGGAACCGTTCAGCTTGATCTGGTTGACGCAAAGGTTGGAATGCGCCCCGTAGCTGAGCGACACGCTGGCCGAAGCGCGCGCGATCTCCTCGACCGCGACCGAATGGGCCAGATAGCCCATCCCCGCGCCGCCGTATTCCTCGGGCACGGTGATGCCCAGAAGGCCGAGCTCGCCCATCTCCTGCCACAGCTCATTGGGGAAGCTGTTGTCGCGGTCGATCTGCGCCGCCATCGGCTTCAGGCGCTCCTGCGCCCAGCGATGGACCATGTCGCGCAGGGCATCAAGATCCTCGCCCAGATCGAAACGCATCGATGCGGTGAACATGGAGCCGCCTCCCAAGGTTATTGAACGCTTGTTCAGTTCCTTACCGACGCGGGTGAGTCGGGTCAATGGGGGACGCGCCGGGTGTGGGAAAAGCAGGGCGCGCGCCTGCCCGTCGTGCCGGAGGCACGCCGCCATATGTCGGCACGCCTTCGGCGTGACGGGACGGGTAGGCGCGCGCCCTGCGCCTGCGGGGCATCTCGGGCGGTAATCGGGCCTCAGCGCCCGCGCAGCGCGTCGTCCAGCACGGCCTTCACCGTGGCCGGGTCCAGATCCTCGGCCACAAAGGCCTCGCCGATGCCGCGCGCCAGGATAAAGCGCAGCCGGCCATCGACCACCTTCTTGTCCTGCGCCATCAGCGCCAGCAATCCGTCCGCATCGGGCAGATCGCCGGGGATGTCGGCCAGATCCACCTTCATCCCCATCGCCCGAAGATGCGCCCGCACCCGGCTGGGCGCCTCTTGCGAGCACAGCCCCAGCCGTTGCGACAGCTCGAACGCCAGCGCGCAGCCGATCGCCACCCCCTCACCATGCAACAGCCGCGCCGAATAGCCGGTCGCAGCCTCCAGCGCATGACCGAAGGTGTGGCCAAGGTTCAGCAGCGCCCGCTCGCCCTGCTCGGTCTCGTCCCGCGCGACGATGCCGGCCTTCATCTCGACCGAGCGGCGCACCGCACGCAGCCGGCGGGCCGGATCGGCGGCCAGCGACGGGCCGTTCGCCTCCAGCCAGTCGAAGAAACCGGCATCACCCAGAAGGCCGTATTTCACCACTTCGCCATAGCCGGCGAGGAAATCGCGCGGCGCCAGCGTCTCGAGCACGCCGATATCGGCCAGCACCAGCGTCGGCTGATGGAAGGCGCCGATCAGGTTCTTGCCGGCCGGCGAATTGATCCCGGTCTTGCCGCCGACCGAACTATCGACCTGCGCCAGAAGGGACGTCGGGATCTGCACGAAACGCACGCCGCGCCGCAGAATCGCCGCGGCAAAGCCCGCCAGATCGCCGATCACCCCGCCGCCGAAGGCGACGACGACATCGCGCCGCTCGACCTTCTCGGCCAGCAGCCATTCGACCGAGCGCTCAACCTCGGCCCAGCATTTGGTGCCCTCGCCCGGCGGCAGCGCCAGCGACGACATCGCGATCCCTTCGGCGGCCAGCCCGGCGCGCAGGGCGTCCAGATGCAGGCCCGCCACGGTCTCGTCGGTGATCACGGCGACGCGCTTGCGCGTCAGCAGCGGCGCGATCTCTGCCCCCGCGCGGGCGATCAGCCCCGGCCCGATCCGCACCGCATAGCTGCGCGCGCCCAGGGCAACGCCAACCTCTTCGACCATCTCAGACCCTTTCCAACACGTCGGGGCGGCGGCTGACCAGCGCCTCGGTCACTTTGTCCGCCATCTCGTCGATCGCATAATCGGGCTGCGCATCGACCGCCAGATCCGCCAGCGCATAGACCGGCACCCGCGCCTCGAACATCGCGGCAAGCGTGGCCTTGGGATCGGCGGTGCGCAGCAGCGGCCGGGTCGCCTTGTGGCGCACCCGCGCCCACAGCAGCGCCAGATCGGCCCGCAGCCAGACCGACACCCCGCGCTCATGGATCATCGCGCGGTTCGCCTCGCGCAGGAAGGCGCCGCCGCCGGTCGACAGCACCCCGGGCTGCCCATCCAGCAGCCGCGCCAGCACCTGAGCCTCCTTCTCGCGAAAGAAAGG
This sequence comes from uncultured Albidovulum sp., assembly GCA_913064775.1. Taxonomy (GTDB): domain Bacteria; phylum Pseudomonadota; class Alphaproteobacteria; order Rhodobacterales; family Rhodobacteraceae; genus Acidimangrovimonas. Next base: position 34,632 of record CAJYAD010000005.1, read on the forward strand.
CTCTCCGTAGCGCTCGAAGATCTCGGTCACCGACAGGTTGGCGGCGCGCACGATCTCTTCGTCCGAATCGAGGAACGCCACCCCCAGGTCACGCGCAAGCTGGGTGCCGACGGCCGTCTTGCCCGCCCCCATCATACCGACCATGACGATTGTCTTGTTCAGGCGCCACGCCACTTGGCAGGCCTCCGCCGACTGGTTTGTGATCGAAAACTTTCCACCTTCAATGGCGTGAACTCCTGGGAAATGCCATATATAATCGTGCAACTTCGCACCGATCGACCGCTAACAAACGAAAAACACGACAAAAACCAGAAGGCAGGAATGAATGGGACGTCTGGCCAAGGCAATTGCGGTACTGATCGTTCTGGGGGCGGTGGCCTTTGTGGGCTATGCCTACTGGCCCGGAACGCTGAAGCCGCATGTGAAACAGGTGGAACAACCGGTGCAGCTGGATGCGCATTAAACGGCCCGCGGGCGGTGTCATCGGGGCGGCTTCAAGGGGCGCGCTTCTCGGGGTGCTGAGCCTGACCATGGCCCTTCCCCCCCTGACCGGCCTACGCGCCGAGACCGCCCCGGGCAAGCCGCTGTCCGCGATCCAGTGGCTTTCCAATTCGGTGACCCGTCCGGTCGCCCCGAAACCGGTGCAGCCGCTGCAACCCGACAGCGCCCTGCCCGCCCCGGTCGCGACCTCGGTGCTGCGCAAGGGGCCGGCGCTGGATGCGGTGGGGCTCTTGCCGGTCAAGACCACCGGCTTCCCGCGCGATCTGTGGGGCAAGACGCCGACCGACACGCTGGTGCGGCTGATCCGGGGCGAGGATCTCAACACCCTGCCCGCCCTGCAAAAGCTGTTCACCGAGATGATGCTGGCCGAGGTCGACGCCCCCGATGACAGCACCGGCTCGGGCAAGCTGCTGCTGGCGCGGGTCGACCGGCTGCTGGATCTGGGCGCGCTGGATCAGGCGCAGGCGCTGTTGCAACAGGCCGGCACCGACCGCCCCGACATCTTCCGCCGCTGGTTCGACGTGGCGCTGCTGCTGGGCGACGAAAACCGCGCCTGCGCCGAGATGAAGGCCCAGCCCGACGTCGCCCCCACCTTCCCCGCCCGGATCTTCTGTCTGGCGCGCAACGGCGACTGGAACGCCGCCGCGCTGACCCTGCACACAGCGCAGGCGCTGGGTTTCGTCAAGGGCGAGCAGGCCGAACTTCTTCAGCGTTTCCTCGACCCCGCCGCCCAAGAGGATGCCGATCCCCTGCCGCCGCCGCAACGGCCCTCGCCGCTGGTGTTCAGGATGATGGAGGCGATCGGAGAGCCGATGTCCACCAACACCCTGCCGGTGGCCTTCGCCCAGGCCGACCTGCGCGAGAACATCGGCTGGAAAAGCCAGCTTGACGCGGCCGAGCGGCTGGCGCGAACCGGGGCGATCCCGGCGAACCGGCTGTGGCTGCTGTACCGGCTGCACCAGCCCGCCGCCTCGGGTGGGGTCTGGGACCGGGTGGCGCGGGTGCATGTGCTGGACGACGCGCTGCGGCGTGGCAATCTGGGCGCGGTCGAAATGGCCCTGCCCGAGGCCTGGACATCCTTCCGCGAGGCCAAGCTGGAGGTGCCCTTCGCCCAGATCTATGCCGAGAAACTGGCCAAGCTGCGGCTGGGCGGCAAGGCCGGGCAGGTCGCCTTCGATGTGGCGATGCTGTCGAAGAATTACGAATCCCTGTCGAAGAAGCTGCCCGTCACCACCAGACGCGAGGCCTTCCTGGCCTCGATCGCCCGTGGCCAGCCCGATGCGGCGCTGGCGCCCGACAGCATGGGCGCCGCCATCGCCGCGGCCTTCGCCACCCCGGCGCCGGTGTTGCAAAGCATGGCCAATCTGGCCGACAACCAGCAGTTGGGCGCGTCGATCCTGGAAGCGATGGGCCGCATCACCGACGGCGCCAAGGGCGATGTCGGCGGCGTCACCGTGGGGCTTGCGCTGCTGTTGAAGGTGGGCTTGGTCGACGTGGCGCGGCGCACCGCGCTGCAGCTGATGCTGATTGACCGGCGCGGATAGCATGACAGGCGCCCCCTCAGCCGGCGGGATGACGCGCTGGATCTCGACCTTCCTCGAGGCCCAGTCGGCCGAGCGCGGATCGGCCCGCAACACGGTGCTGGGCTATGGCCGCGACCTGCGCGATTTCGCTGGCTGGCTGGCGCATCGCGACGGTGATTTCGCCGCCGCCGACCGCGCCATGATCGAGGCCTATCTGGTCGCCTGCGACGCCGAGGGCCTCAGCCGCGCGACGCGGGCGCGGCGGCTGTCGTCGATCCGCCAGCTTTTCCGCTTCGCCTATGAGGAAGGCTGGCGCGCCGACAACCCGGCCCTGCGCATCACCGGCCCCGGCCGCGACAAGCGCCTGCCCAAGACCCTGTCCGAGGCCGAGGTCGAGGCGCTGCTGCAAGCCGCCCGCAGCACTGGACGCGTCGGCGACCGGCTGCGCAACACCTGCCTGATGGAGCTGCTCTACGCCACCGGCATGCGGGTGAGCGAGCTGGTCTCGCTGCCCGCCTCGGCCGCGCGGGGCGATCCGCGGATGCTGCTGGTGCGCGGCAAGGGCGGCAAGGAGCGGATGGTGCCGCTGTCGGGCCCGGCGCGCACCGCGCTGGCGGCCTGGCTGAAGTTGCGCGACCGCGACGAAGAGGCCGCGCGGGCCAAGGGCGCCGCCCCCAACCGCCAGCTTTTCCCCGCCCGCGGCCGCGACGGTCACCTGACCCGGCAAAGCTTCTTCCAGCTGATCAAGCGGCTGGCGCTGGAGGCCGGGCTGGACCCCGCCCGCGTCACCCCGCATGTGCTGCGCCATGCCTTTGCCACCCATCTGCTGGCCCATGGCGCGGATCTGCGCGTGATCCAGACGCTGCTGGGCCATGCCGATCTGGGCACCACCGAGATCTACACCCATGTGCTGGAGGAACGGCTGAAAAGCCTGGTGCTGGAAAATCATCCGCTGGCCCGGGAAAAGTAGCCGGCCCGCGCGCCAGCCCCCCCGGCTCGTTCCCCACCCGGCTCGCCCCCCTTTGCCCCCCGGGGCCAGACGCTTTTGGCCCGAAAGAACCGCCGCCCGGGCCCGCGCGGCACGCGGCGGACATCCTGCCCACTTGCATCCGCCCCCCCGCGCCTTCCATAAGGAAAGCCGCACCGCAGCAGCCCAGGACCGCCCATGCTTGCCGAATTCGATGCCACCTTCTGGATCACCGCCGGGGCAATCGTGCTGCTGCTGGTGCTCTCGGCCTTCTTCTCGGGCTCTGAAACCGCGCTGACGGCGGCCTCGCGCGGCAAGCTGCGCGCCCAGGCCGACAAGGGATCCGTGGGCGCCCGCGCCGCCCTCGGCGTCACCGAGGACAGCGAGCGCCTGATCGGCGCCGTCCTTCTGGGCAACAACGTGACCAACATCCTCTCGGCCTCGCTGGCGACCTCGCTGCTGACGCGGATGTTCGGCTCTTCGGGGGTGGCGCTGGCGACGCTGGTGATGACCTTCCTGGTGCTGATCTTCGCCGAGGTGCTGCCCAAGACCTACGCCATCACCAACGCCGAGGCCGCCGCCGCCCGCGTCGCCCCCGCAATCCGCGTGGTGATCGTGATGTTCTCGCCCGTGGTCGCGTCGATCCGCGCCTTCGTGCGGCTGATGCTGGCGCTGTTCGGCGTCAAGACCGATCCCGACGGCCATATCCTTGCCGTGCGCGATGAGATCGCCGGCGCCATCGCGCTCGGCCATTCCGAGGGCTCGGTGCTGAAGGAGGACCGCGACCGCCTGCTTGGCGCGCTCGACCTGTCGGACCGCACGGTCGAGGAAATCATGCGCCACCGCTCCGAGATCGAGATGGTCGATGCCGACGCCGCCCCCGACCAGATCGTGACCCAGGCGCTGACCTCGGCCTATACCCGCCTGCCGGTGTTCCGGGGCGAACGCGAGAACATCATCGGCGTGATGCATGCCAAGGATCTTCTGCGCGAGGTCGACCGACTGGTGCGCGGCGGCGAAGGCACGGTCGCGAATATCGGCGAGCTCGACGTGATGAAGGTGGCGATGAAGCCCTATTTCGTCCCCGAAACGACCTCGCTCGACGATCAGATGCGCCAGTTCCTGCGCCGCCACACCCATTTCGCGCTGGTGGTGGACGAATACGGCGCGCTGCAAGGGTTGATCACGCTGGAGGACATCCTCGAAGAGATCGTCGGCGAGATCACCGATGAATTCGACGTGGGCGAGGCGGTGCCCCTGAAACGCGCGGAAAGCGGCGATTATCTGGTCGACGGCGCCATGACGATCCGCGACCTGAACCGCGCCACCGACTGGGCGCTGCCCGATGACGAGGCCAACACGGTCGCCGGGCTGGTGATCCACGAGGCACAGATGATCCCGGCCGAGGGCCAGGTGTTCTCGTTCCACGGCTTCCGCTTCGAGGTAGCCACCCGCAAGGAAAACCGCATCACCCGGCTGAAGATCCGGCCGCTTTGATCGTGGCGGGCCTCGGCGACGGGGGTTTCACACCCCGTCGCCATCGTCGCTCGGAGTTGCCAATGGCTGCGCCACCGGTCCGAGCACCATTGGCGACGGCGCTCAGATGGCGACCCCGTGGGATATTTTCACCAGAAAGAAAGCAGACAATCGCTCTTTGGTTCTTTCTGGCGAAAATATCCCGGGGGTCGCCAATGGAGCGCCATTGGTTCGAGCAACAATGGCGACGGGGGCAGCGCCTCCGCCCTCAGCCAGCCTGCCGCGCGGCAAGGGCAGCCATCGCCACCGTGATCTCGTGTACCGCAGTGCGCGCCATCGAGCGGAAGACCAGAATCTCGATCCCTTCCGCGCGCCGCATCACCACCGACAGCATGTGACCCAGCGGCGCGCGGGCCGCGGTACCCGGGCCGAAGACCTGCGGGCGCAGGTCGATCGGGATCAGCCGGGCCAGCACCTCCTCGCAGCCCGCGCCCGACAGACGCAGCCCGACCCAGCCGTCGCTTTGGTCGGTCAGCGCGGCAAGGCCCGCCAACGGCGCGGGATCGGCGTCCAGCAGGAAGGCCTGGCCCGGGCCGGTCCAGACGATGCGCCCCCCGGCGCCTTCGATCACCGCGTTGGCTGCGGGAAAGCGCAGGCCCAGAGGGTCCAGCGCACGGCCGACGGCCTCTGCCTGCCCCCGGAACGGCGCGACCGAGGTCAGGCGCGCGGGCGTTGCCTCGGCAAGCGTCAGGCTGCCGTGGGTGACGGGGGTCAGGCCCTGAAGGGCCGGGGTGGCGATCAGGCTAGGCACGGGCGCGCCCCCCTTCCTTGTCGAAGAACACCGGATCGGTCACCTCGCACAGCACGTCCAGGCCACGCAGGTGATCGACCAGCCGCACGCGCTTGCCGATCCGGGCGCGGCCGTTCAGCAAGAACCCAAGCCCAAGGTTCGTGCGCAGCGTCGGCGACCAGCAGACCGAAGTGACATAGCCCTGCGCATTCACCCGGTCGGCCTTGGTGCCCGGCGCGAAAAGATGCGCCCCCGCGCCCAGTCCATGCTTGGGCTGCACCGGCTTCAGCCCGACCAGTTGCTCGCGCTCCCCGGTCAGGCCCGGGCGCTGCGCCGCCGCCTTGCCGATGCAATCCTTCTTGGCGCTGATCATCCGCCCCATGCCGATATCGCCCGCCGTCACCCGTCCGTGGATCTCGGCATGCGTGATCAGCCCCTTCTCGATGCGCAGGACATTCAGCGCCTCCATCCCATAGGCGCCGCCGCCCATCGCCTCGGCCCGCGCCACCAGATCGCGGTAAAGCGCATTGCCATAGCGCGCCGGCACCGCGATCTCATAGGCGTGCTCGCCCGAGAACGAGATCCGGAACAGCCGCGCCGCCACCCCCTGCACCGAAACCGCGCCACAGCCCATGAAGGGAAAGCCGGCATCGTCGACGGGCGCGTCCAGCAGCGTGTTCAGCAGATCGCGCGCTTTCGGCCCGGCGACGGCGAATTGCGCCCAATGCTCGGTGACCGAGACGAAGCGCACCTCCATCCCCGGGCGCAGCGCCTGGCGCACGAATTCCAGATGCCGCATCACCGGGCCGGCGGCGGCGGTGGTGGTGGTCATCAGGTAATGGCCCTCGGCCAGGCAGGCGGTGGTGCCATCGTCCATGACATGGCCGTCTTCGCGCAGCATAAGCCCGTAGCGTACGCGCCCCGGCTTCAGCGCCGAGAACGTGTTGGCATAGACGAAATCGAGGAACGCCCCCGCATCCGCCCCCTGGATGTCGATCTTGCCCAGGGTCGAGACATCGCAGATCCCCACCGCGCCGCGCACATAGCCCACCTCGCGGTCGCAGGCGGCACGCCAGGTGGTCTCTCCGGGGCGCGGGAAATAGCTTGGGCGGTACCAGAGGCCGGCCTCGATCATCGGCGCGCCGCGTTCGGCCGCGGCCTCGTGCGAGGTGGTGAAGCGTTCGGGCGCAAAGCCCTTGGCGCGCCCCCCCGCCCCCATCGCGGCGATCGAGACCGGGGTATAGGGCGGGCGGAAGGTGGTGGTGCCGGTGGACTCGATCCCGCGGCCGGTGGCATCGGCCAGCACCGCCAGCGCGCCCACGTTCGACGTCTTGCCCTGATCGGGCGCCATGCCTTGCGTGGTGTAGCGCTTCATATGCTCGACCGAGGCGAAGTTTTCCTGCGCCGCCAGCCGCACGTCCTTGGCTGTCACGTCATTGGCGAGGTCAAGCCAGGCGCGGCGCTTGCCCTCGACCAGCCAGAAAGGGCGGATCACATAGGCGCCGTCCTCGGCCCGGGGCAGATCGGCGGGCTTGGGCGCATATCCCAGCGCCTCGGCCGCCTCGGCGCCGCGCGCGTCGCCGTCGGAAAGGCAGGCGGCGGTGGAAAACCGCCCCGCCGCGGCGCCGCAGACGGTAAGACCCGGCACCGCGCCCATGGCGGGCAGAAAGGCCGCAAGCGCCGCGTCCCAGACCGGGCGGCCGCCCATGTGGCAGGTCAGATGCACCGAGGGGTTCCAGCCGCCCGACACCGCCAGCACATCGGCCGCGACGTCATGCAGGCGGCCCTGATGGCGAAAACGCACCCGGGTCAGGCCGTGGCGGCCCTCGGTGCCGATGATCTGGGCACCGGCATAGGTCGGCGCGCCGGGATCGGCGGCGGCATCGGGGCGCACGTCGAGCACCGCCGTCACCTCCAGCCCTGCCGCGCGCAGATCCGCCGCGGTCTGACGCGCGCCGTCATTGTTGGCGAAGATCACCGCGCGGGCGCCGGGGCTGGCGGCATAACGGTTGATATAGGTGCGCAGCGCACCCGCCAGCATCACCCCGGGGCGGTCGTTGTCGGGGAAAGCGATCGGGCGTTCCAGCGCGCCGGCGGCCAGCACCGCGCGCTTCGCCACGATCCGCCAGAAGCATTCGCGCGGCCGCCCCCCCGGATCGGCCAGATGCAGCGCCACCCGTTCCAGCGCGCCATAGGTGCCGCCGTCATAGGCGCCGGTCACCGTGGTGCGGGTCAGGATCCGCACATTGGGCAACGCTTCCAGTTCCGCCACCGCGCTGGCGGCCCAATCGGCGCCGGACTGGCCGCCCAGATCCAGCCGCTCGGCCAGCAGGCGGCCGCCGGGGCGGGTGTCTTCGTCGGCCAGGATCACATCGGCCCCCGCACGGCCCGCCGCCAGCGCCGCCGCCAGACCCGCAGGCCCCGCGCCGATCACCAGCACGTCGCAAAACGCCCAGGCCTTCTCGTACAGGTCCTCATCCGCGCGGCCCGACAGCGCGCCAAGGCCCGCCGCGCGACGGATCAGCGGCTCATAGACCTTTTCCCAGAAGGCGCGCGGCCACATGAATGTCTTGTAATAGAAGCCTGCGCTGAGGAACGGCGAGAGCAGATCGTTGACGCCCGCAAGATCATAGGCGAGCGAGGGAAAGCGGTTCTGGCTGCGCGCCGTCAGGCCGGGGTAGATCTCTTGCATGGTGGCGCGGACGTTGGGCGTGGTCTGGGCGCGGCGCTTGCCGCCCCGGTCGATCTGCATCAGCGCGCTGGGCTCTTCCGACCCCGCGGTCATCACCCCGCGCGGGCGGTGGTATTTGAAGCTGCGGCCCATCAGCCGCACGCCGCCCGCCATCAGCGCCGAGGCCAGCGTATCGCCGCCAAAGCCCTGATAGGCGTGCCCGTCGAAGGTGAAATCGATCCGGTTGGACCGGTCGAGAAGGCCGCCAGAAAGTCTCATTCCGCGGCCTCCCCGTCGACAGCCCGGACGCCGAGGATCTCATGCGTCACGGTGTTGCGCGTCACCAGCAGCCAGGCGCTGCAGCCCTGTTCATGGTACCACAGATCGCGGGTCACGCCGGCGGGGTTGTCGCGCAGATGCAGGTAGTCGTTCCAGGCCTCGGGCGCGGCGCCCTCGGCGGGGCGGTGCAGGTAATCCTCGGCGCCCATGTAATAGAACTCGCGCCGGTCGCGGTCGCCGCAATGGGGGCAGGTGATGCGCATGGTCTTCCCCTAATGCAGGTTGTGCTGGCTGCCGGTGCCTTCTTCATCCAGAAGATGGCCGGTCTCGAAACGGTTCTGGCGGAAACGGCGGGCGACCTCATGGCTTTCGCCGGTGGCCATCAGATGGGCCATGCACCAGCCCGAGGCCGGCACCGCCTTGAAGCCACCGTAGTTCCAGCCGCAATCGACGAACAGCCCGTCGACATGGGTCTTGTCGATGATCGGGCTGCCATCGGGCGTCATGTCCATGATCCCGCCCCAGCTGCGCAGCACGCGCGCCCGGCCGATCATCGGCATCAGGGCCATGCCGGCCTCCATCACATGCTCGACCATCGGCAGGTTGCCGCGCTGCGCGTAAGAGGCGTAGAAATCCAGATCGCCGCCGAAGACGAGGCCGCCCTTGTCCGATTGCGAGATGTAGAAATGGCCCATGCCGAAGCTGATCACATGGTCGAGCACGGGCTTCAGCCCCTCGGTCACGAAAGCCTGCAGGACATGGCTTTCCACCGGCAGCCGCATCCCCGCCATCGCCGCCACCTGACCCGAGCGCCCGGCGACGATCATGCCGACCTTCGAGGCCTTGATCGCACCGCGTGAGGTCTGCACGCCGGTGACGCGGCCGGCCTCGATGTCGATCCCCGTCACCTCGCAATTCTGGATCAGGTCGACGCCGCGCATGTCGGCGCCGCGGGCATAGCCCCAGGCCACGGCGTCATGGCGCGCGGTGCCGCCGCGCGGATGATAGAGGCCGCCATAGATCGGGAAGCGCGGGTTGTCGAAATCCAGATAGGGCAGCATCCGGCGCACCCCCGCGCGGTCCAGCAGCACCGCGTCGTCGCCCTGATTGACCATCGCATTGCCGCGCCGCGCGAAGGCGTCGCGCTGGCCGTCGGAATGGAACAGGTTGATCAGCCCGCGCTGCGAATGCATCACATTGTAGTTCAGATCCTGTTCGAGCCCTTCCCAGAGCTTGAGCGAATGCGAATAGAATTCGGAATTGCCCGGCAGGAAGTAGTTCGCCCGCACGATGGTGGTGTTGCGCCCGACATTGCCGCCGCCGAGATAGCCCTTCTCAAGCACCGCGATATTGGTCAGCCCGTGGTTGCGGGCCAGGTAGTAGGCGGTCGACAGGCCATGCCCGCCGCCGCCGATGATCACCGCGTCATAGCTGTCCTTGGGCGCGGGGTCACGCCAGGCGGGTTTCCAGCCCTTGTTGCCGAACAGGCCCTCGGTCAGGACCCGAAGTCCCGAATAGCCCCCCGCCTTCCCCAGCCTGAAACCCATGAAGGCCCCCGATCCTTGCCCGCCGCCAGAGTGAAACCCTAACGCGCCGAGTCTTCAATGACCGATCGTGCGCTTCCTTGCCTGTCCGCGACGGAATCTGTCGCGATTGGGCCGAATGCGCGAAAGCCACCGACCTTGCCCGGTATCGGCGGCGTGGCCGGGGGCCAGCCCCCGGACCCCCGGAGTATTTTCACCAAGATGAAGGCAGGACGGCCCTGCCCCGCGGTTTGGCGGCAAGACTTCAGGGGTCGCTATTGAGGCGCCGTCGCGGCCTTACAGCCCCTTGGAGCGATAGGCCTTCGCCACCCGGTCGATCGCCACGACAAAGGCCGCCACGCGCAGGTCCTCGATCCCTTCACGCCCGTGCCAAAGCTGGCGCATCTCGCCGTAGGCCGCGCGCATCGTGTCATCGAGACCCGAGCGCACCAGCTCCAACTCGTCGGCGCCGCGCAGGTATTGTTCCTTGAAGCCCGGCGATAGCGACCAGCCCAGCTGGCGGTCGGAGGAGAGCCGCTCCAGCTCATCGACCAGCATCTGGTGGCGGGCCTCTTCGCGGCGGCGCTCAATCCGGCCAAAGCGGATGTGGGTGAGGTTCTTCACCCATTCAAAATAGCTGACCGTCACCCCGCCCGCGTTGGCGTAGAGATCGGGGATGATCACCTTGCCCTTGGAGCGCAGGATCTCGTCGGCGCCGAAGGTGATCGGGCCGTTGGCGGCCTCGGCGATCAGCGACGCCTGGATGCGGTGCGCGTTCGAGAGGTTGATCACCCCCTCCATCGCCGCCGGGATCAGGATGTCGCAATCCTCTTCCAGAAGCGTCGGGCCTTTCTCGACATAGGTGGCATCGGGATAGCCCTTCACCCCGCCATGGCCCACCAGCCATTCGCGCACCTTCGCCACGTCCAGCCCGGCCGGATTGTAGATCCCGCCGTCGCGCTCGACGATACCGGTGATCGTGCAGCCGTCTTCGGTCTGCAGGAACAGCGCCGCGTGGTAACCGACGTTGCCCAGGCCCTGGACGATCACCCGCTTGCCGTCGAGCGTGCCGTCGAGCCCGGCCTTGGCCTTGTCCTCGGGGTGGCGGAAGAATTCGCGCAGCGCGTATTGGACGCCGCGGCCGGTGGCCTCGATCCGGCCCTGGATGCCGTCGCCGTTCAGCGGCTTGCCGGTGACGCAGGCCGAGGCGTTGATGTCGGTAGTGTTCATGCGGCGGTACTGGTCGACGATCCAGGCCATCTCGCGCTCGCCGGTGCCCATGTCGGGGGCCGGCACGTTCTGCGACGGGTTGATCAGGTCGCGCTTGATCAGCTCATAGGCGAAGCGGCGGGTGATCTGCTCCAGCTCATGTTCTTCGTATTGGGTCGGGTCGATGCAAAGCCCGCCCTTGGAGCCGCCGAACGGGGTTTCCACCAGGGCGCATTTGTAGGTCATCAGCGCGGCCAGCGCCTCGACCTCGTCCTGGTTCACGCTGGTGGCGTAGCGGATGCCGCCCTTCACCGGTTCCATATGCTCGGAATGGACCGAGCGGTAGCCGACGAAGGTTTCGATCTTGCCACGCAGGCGGACGCCGAAACGCACGGTGTAGGTGGAGTTGCAGACCCGGATCTTTTGCTCGAGCCCCGGAGAGAGGTCCATCACCGACACAGCGCGGTTGAACATCATGTCGACGGATTCACGAAAGCTCGGTTCGCTCATGGCGGCCATTTTTTCCTCCTGATGGCGCTTGCCGGGGTTGACCCGGTCGGATGCGACGCGCCTCGGGGTATACGCCAATCATTTTCCAGTGCCACCCCCGAATTGGCCGACTTTGCCGCCATGCCGCGCCGCCGATGGCGATTCGCTTTGGCCGCGCCGATGCATGATTGTCCAAGGAAAGGGCGCAAAAAACCCGTGCCGCCCGCCAAATCGTTCGATTTTTCCGGTTTGGACCCGTTTCGCGCCTCATTTTCGCCAAATCGATTGCCGCTTATAGGGGCGGAAAGGACTTTTGGATGTCGACGGCATCCCAGGTCCACGACTTTGAGAACCGGGATCACCCGGCAGAGGGACAGTAATGCGTACGCTCAGCAAGTTCTTTGCGGATACCGCCAGTGGTGGCCATTCCCCCGGCCCCAAGAACCGGTCGGGAAGATCACGTTGGCGTGGCCTGACGCGATTTCGCGACGACGAATCCGGCGCCATGCTGCTGTTCGGGCTGATGATGCTGGTCGGAATTCTGGTGATCTCGGGGATGTCGGTGGACCTTGTGCGCTACGAGTCGATGCGCACCCGGTTGCAGAACACGCTGGACAGCGCGACCCTGGCCGCCGCCAACCTTGACCAGACCCTGAAACCCACCTCGGTGGTGGAAGATTTCATGGCGAAGGCGGGGCTTTCGGGTTACCTGACCAATGTCACCGTCACCGGCGGGATGAACAATCGCACCGTTTCCGCCCAGGCGGCGGCCGACGTGCCCACCGTGTTCCTGCGCCTCGCCGGGATCGACAACCTGACCCCGCAGACCTCCAGCACCGCCGCCGAGGCAATCGGCAGCGTCGAGATCTCGATGGTTCTGGATGTGTCGGGCTCGATGAACGAATACAACAAGATCGGTGAATTGCGGCACGCGGCGACGGATTTCGTCACCACGATGTTCAACTCGACCCAGCCGGGGAAGCTGTCGATCTCGGTCGTGCCCTATGCGGCGCAGGTGGCGATCTCGCCCGAGCTGTTCGACTATTTCTCGTCGACCCGCGACCACACCTATTCCTATTGCTTCGACTTCACCCAGAGCGACTTCAAGACCACCGCGATGCCGTTGAACCATATCTATCAGCAGGCGGCGAACTTCGACCCCTGGTACTGGGATCAGACCACCAACATCTCTCCGGCGATGCGGGTCTGCCCGCTTGAATCCAGCCGCGACGTGTTGCCGTTCTCGGCCGACGAGAGCGCGATCAAGAGCGTGATCTCGGGTCTGCAAGCGGGTGGCAACACCTCTATCGACGTGGGCATGAAATGGGGCTCGGCGCTGCTGGATCCCAGCACCCAGCCGGTCATGAGCGCGATGATCAACAAGGGCGAGCGCAACTCCGAGCTCACCGGCCGGCCCTATGCTTTCGACGACCATCAGGCCATGAAGGTGATCGTGCTGATGACCGACGGCGAGAACACCTCGCGCGCCGAAATCAACCCGGACTACGCCTCGGGCCCCTCGGTGGTATGGTACAACAGCGTCGACAAGAACGCCTTCTCGATCTACGATCAGGCCACCAACAAGTATTACTGGAGCGTGGACGGCAAGTGGCACGGCATGGCCTTCGAGGCCGGCGGCGACAAATATACCGGATGCACCTCCTATGACCGCAATGGCGACTGCCGCTCGACCAATACGCTCAGCCCGGTGGGCAAGGCGATCTCGGTCAGCTGGCCGACGCTGTGGAACGATGTCTCGGTGCGCTACTTCACCAACCAGATGATCGGCGCGGCCTATGGTGGCCATGCGGCCTCGACCTGGTACAAGAACATCGTCGACTGGACTGACGGCATCCCCGGCTACAATTACGGCAACAACTCGGGCATCCAGGACAGCAACCTCAACCACATCTGCAATGAGGCCAAGCGTCAGAACATCACGATCTATTCGATCGGCTTCATGACCTCCAACCACGGCAAGGCGGTGCTGAAGACCTGCGCCACCAAGCCCAGCTATTTCTTCGACGTCCAGAACCTCGACATCGCGAGCGCCTTTGCCTCGATCGCGAATTCGATCAACAAGCTGAGGTTGACGCAATGACCCCCGCCTTCCCCTCTCCCAAGGTCCGCGTGGGCCTGTGGCACCGCCTGACCCGCTGGCTGCGGCGCGAAGACGGCACCGCGACAGTTGAATTCGTGGTGGTCCTGCCGATCCTGCTGATCCTGTTCATGTCCTCGGTCGAGGCCGGCTTCATGCAGCTGCGCTTCGTGATGCTGGAACGCGGGCTGGACATGACGGTGCGTGAACTGCGCCTGGGCCAGATCGCCGCGCCCACGCAAGACAAGGTCCGCCAGGAGATCTGCCGCCTGGCGATGGTGATCCCCGATTGCGTGAACTCGCTTCTGGTCGAGCTGCGCCCCGTCGACACCAGCACCTGGGGCGGGATGAGCGACACCTCGACCTGCCTCAACCGCGCCGAGCCGATCGGCCCGCAGCAGCCGCCGAACTTCACCCCCGGAACCGGCGATCAGCTGATGCTGATCCGCGCTTGCGCCGTGTTCAACCCGATCTATCCGACCATCGGACTTGGGTTGCAACTGGCCAAGGACGTGGGTGGCACCTACCACCTCGTCGCCTCTTCCGCCTTTGTCAACGAACCGAGCTGAGCCATGATCACATTCCTCAAGATCCAGCCGCTGCTGCGCCCGTTCCGCCGGTTCCTGCGCGAAGAGCGCGGCGCCATCCTGGCCGAGACGGTGATCGTGCTGCCGGTGCTGTTCTGGGCCTATCTGGGCAGCTACGTCTATTTCGACGCCTTCTCGACCAAGAACACCGCCATGCGCGCGACCTATACGATCGCCGATCTGATCTCGCGCCAGACCAACACGCTGACCCCGTCAGATATCGAGGGGATGAACAAGGTCTTCGATTTCATCACCGCCGCCCCGCGGCGCGGGTTCACCACCCATATCCGGGTGACCGACGTTTCCTACGACCTCAAGAAGAAGATCTATCTGGTGAACTGGTCGGATGCGACGCGCGGCAACACGGCCCTGTCGAATGCCGACATCAACAATTATGCCGACCGGCTACCCAACCTGGCCCTGGGCGACAGCGAAATCATGGTGGAAAGCTGGGAATCCTTCACCCCGGCCTTCAACATCGGGCTTAGTGAGAAGAACTTCTACAACACCGTCATCGTGCGTCCGCGGATGTCGCCCAACGTCGCCTTTCAGGGGAACGGCAATGGCGGCGGCGGCAATGGCAATGAACATGGCAAGGGCCATGAGGACAGTAATTCCTGATCCCGCCGCCCGCCGCCCGCCGCGCCTTTCCGGGCCGAAGGGCTTAGCCTCCCTCTGACGCCCGAACCGGATGCCCTCCTGCAAAGGGGGGCATTCGTCGTTTCCGGCGGGGCAGAGCAAGCAGGGCGCGCGCCCGGCCCGCCCCTGCCCCAAGGCGATACCCGCAATTCCGCAATTTCCGGGTCGCGGATCGCGCGCGTCCGTGGCATCGGGTGGGGCGAAGGAGCCAGATCATGCCCAAGCCCCCCCCGGAATCCCAAGCGCCCGCAGCCCCCCAGACCTCGCTGTCCGCC
Organism: uncultured Albidovulum sp.; assembly: GCA_913064775.1. Taxonomy (GTDB): domain Bacteria; phylum Pseudomonadota; class Alphaproteobacteria; order Rhodobacterales; family Rhodobacteraceae; genus Acidimangrovimonas. The sequence continues at coordinate 49,659 of CAJYAD010000005.1, forward strand.
CGCGCCTGGGCCGAGCTTCTCTTGCTGGCCGCGATCTGGGGCGGGTCGTTCCTGTCGATCCGGGTGGCGCTGGATCAGGTCGGGGTGCTGACCTCGGTCGCGTTTCGCGTCGGGGGCGCGGCGCTGGTGCTTTGGGTCTATGTCGCGCTGCGGCGGCTGCCGGTGCCGCGCGATCCGCGGCTTTGGGCGGCCTTCCTGGGCATGGGGATCCTCAACAACGCGCTGCCCTTCACCCTGATCACCTGGGGCGAGGTGCATATCGCCTCGGGGCTGGCGGCGATCCTGAACGGGGCGACGGCGATCTTCGGGGTGCTGATCGCGGCGCTGGTGTTCAGCGACGAACGCCTCGGGGTGCGCCGCGCGGTCGGGGTGCTTCTGGGCTTTGCCGGGGTCGCCACCGCCGTCGGCCTCGACACGCTGCGTGATTTCGATCTGACCTCGGCGGCGCAGCTGGCGGTGCTGGGGGCGGCGCTCAGCTATGGCTGCGCGGCGGCCTTCGCGCGCGGCGTGCTGCGCCGCCTGTCGCCGGGCCTGTCACCGCAGGTCACCGCGGCCGGCATGCTGACCGGTGCCGCGCTGATCATGATCCCCGCGGCACTTGCCACCGAGGGCGCCCCCAGCCTGCACTACGACGCCGCCACCTGGGCCGCGCTGGCCTATCTGGCGCTGGCGGCCTCGGCCTGGGCCTATCTGCTGTACTATCGGGTGCTGGCGATGGCGGGGGCGGGCAACCTCAGCCTGGTGACGCTGCTGGTCTCTCCGGTCGCGATCGTGCTGGGCTGGGCGGTGCTGGGCGAGACGCTGCCCCCCCATGCGCTGGCCGGCTTTGCGCTGCTTGCGGCCGGCATGGTGGTGCTTGACGGGCGCGCCCTGCGCCGAATTGGTCGCCGCCCCCTTCCCCCAACGCCAAATTCGTGAAAAACCCTGCCTGACGGTGCGACACGCACCCAAGGCACGGATGGGATGATGATCTATTCCAGCGCAAAGGATTGGCGGCAGGCAAAGGGCAAGCGCGTCCTGATGTTCGGCATGTCGGGCCTGGGCAAGACCCACCTTTCCAGCCTTCTGCGCGACGCCGGCGGCTGGTTCCACTATTCGATCGATTACCGCATCGGCACCCGCTACATGGGCGAGCTGATCGCCGACAATTTCAAGCGCGAGGCGATGAAGGTGCCGCTGCTGCGCGAGCTGCTGCTGACCGACAGCGTCTATATCACCTCGAACATCACCTTCACCAACCTCGCGCCGCTGTCGACCTATCTGGGCAAGCCCGGCGATCCCTCGAAGGGCGGCCTGCCGTTTGCCGAGTACCGCCTGCGGCAGGATCAGCACCGCGCCGCCGAGATCTCGGCGCTTCTGGACACGCCGCATTTCATCCAGCGCGCGCATGACCTTTACGGCTACGACAATTTCATCTGCGATTCCGGCGGCTCGATCTGCGAAGTGGTCGACCCCGAGGACGCGACCGATCCCGTGCTGACCGCGCTGTCTGAAAACCTGCTGATGGTCGGCATCGAGGGCACCGATGCCCATGCCGCCGAGCTGGCCCGCCGCTTCGACCGCGCGCCAAAGCCGATGTATTACCAGCCCGCCTTCCTGGAAGCCGCCTGGGCCGAATACCTGGACCTGCGCCAGGTGACCGAAGACCGCGTCGACCCCGACGATTTCGTCCGCTGGACCTATGCCCGCGCCCTCGCCCACCGCCGCCCGCGTTACGCCGCGATGGCCAGGAACTGGGGCGTCAGCGTCACCGCGGAAGAGGTCCACGCCGTCCGCTCGCCCGCCGAATTCGACACGCTCATCAGCCGCGCGCTCGAGCGCCGAGAAGAAGCCTGACACATGCCCATCACCCTGCCCGAGAACCTGCCCGCCTTCGACACCCTCAACCGCGAGGGCGTGATGGTGATCTCCGACACGCGCGCCGCCCGGCAGGACATCCGCCCGTTGCGGGTGGCGCTGCTCAACCTGATGCCGAAGAAGATCCAGACCGAGACCCAGTTCGCCCGCCTGATCGGCGCCACCCCGCTGCAGATTGAGCTGAACCTGATCCGCATGACCGAGCATCAGCCCAAGAACACCGCCGCCGAACATATGGACGAATTCTATCGCTCCTTCGCCGAGGTCGCGGCCACCGGCGAAAAGTTCGACGGGCTGATCATCACCGGCGCCCCGATCGAGCATCTGCCCTTCGAGGAAGTGACCTACTGGCAGGAGCTTGTGCAAGTCTTCGACTGGGCGAAGACCCATGTCCATTCCACCTTCGGCGTGTGCTGGGGCGGCATGGCGATGATCTACCACCTGCACGGCGTGCCCAAGCACATGCTGGACGCCAAGGCCTTCGGCCTTTACCGCCACCGCAACCTGGCGCCGACCTCGCCCTTTCTGCGCGGCTTTTCCGACGAATTCGTGATCCCGGTCAGCCGCTGGACCGAGATGCGCCAATCCGACATCGACGCCGCCCCCGGGCTGGAAACCCTGCTCGGATCGGACAAGGTGGGGCCCTGTCTGGTGCAGGACGCGGGCGCGCGGGCGCTCTATATCTTCAACCACCTCGAATACGACAGCACCACGCTGAAAGAGGAATACGACCGCGACGTCGCGGCGGGCGGTCAGGCCGGGCCGGTCACCCTGCCGGTGAATTACTACCCCGACGACGATCCCTCTCGTCCGCCACCGAACCGCTGGCGCAGCCATGCCCATCTGCTTTACGGGAACTGGATCAACGAGATCTACCAATCGACACCCTTCGACATGAATGCCATTGGTCTCTAGCCTGCTGCTCACCCTCGGCCCCGCCGCGCTGGGGGGCATTGCGGGCCTGACCGTCCGCCGCGCCGCCATGCGCGAGGCGGCGGCCAAGAAGGCCTTTCCGCCGCGCGGCATACTGATCCGCGCCCGCGGCACCTTCGGCAAGGCCACGGTGCATGCCGAGGTCCGCGGCGACGGCCCCGATCTGATCCTGCTCCACGGCGCCTCGGGCAGTGCGCGGGAATTCACCTTTCAGCTGATGGACCGGCTGAAGCCGCGCTACCGGGTGATCGCCTTCGACCGCCCGGGCCTGGGCTGGTCCGACGATATGGGAAAGCTCACCCGCTCGCCCCACGGCCAGGTCGAGGTGCTGCGCGCCGCAGCCACCCGGCTGCGCGTGCACCGCCCGGTGATCCTGGGCCAAAGCTACGGCGCCGCGGTGGCGATGGCCTGGGCATTGGCCGCGCCGGACGAGATCGCGGCGCTGGTCATCGTCTCGGGCGCCACCCATCCCTGGTCTGGCGGGCTGGGCGGCTGGTACCGGCTGATGAAGGCCGCGCCGCTGCGCCCGCTGCTGCCCGCGCTCGTCTCGGCCTGGGCCTCCGAGGGGATGACGCAGCGCGCCCTCGCCTCGATCTTCGCCCCCGACGAGATGCCCGACGGCTATGCAGAGCATATCGGCACCAGCCTGTCACTGCGCCGCGCGACGCTTGCCACCAACGCCCGCCAGGTCAACGCGCTGCTGACCCATGTGCGCGACATGGCCCCGCGTTACCCCCGCCTGCCGATGCCGCTGGAGATCGTCCACGGCACCGCCGACACGATCGTGCCGATCGGCATCCATGCCGAACATCTGGTCCGTCAGGTGCAGGGCGCCAACCTCACCCGGATCGAGGGCGCCGGCCACATGCCGCACCACACCCATCCAGACATGCTGATCGCGGCGATCCACCGCGCCTTTGCCCGGGCCCGGGGACGTTAAGCTGCACCAGCCGCGCTTGCCCTGCCTGCCGCAATCGCCATACTGACCGAAAACCCAGAGGTTCGCGCATGAAACTTCCCTTCGACGGTGCGATCAGCACCTTCTATCGCGACGAGGCGCCCGACAGCGTGCGCGACGCCATCGCCACGGCCGACAAGCGCGAGATCCTCGACCCCGCCTACCCCTACGAGAAATGGCTGAAGAAGAAGGATTACGAGGACCACCTTGCCGCGCTGCAGATCGAACTGGTCAAGCTGCAGGCCGATGTGAAGGCCAGCGGCAAGCGCATGATGCTGATTTTCGAGGGCCGCGATGCCGCCGGCAAGGGCGGCACGATCAAGCGCCTGCGCGAGAACCTGAATCCCCGGGTCGCGAATGTCGTGGCGCTGCCGAAACCCACCGACCGCGAGGCCGGCGAATGGTATTTCCAGCGCTACATCCACCGCCTGCCCGCCGCCGGCGAGATCGCCCTCTTCGACCGCAGCTGGTACAACCGCGGCGTGGTGGAAAAGGTGTTCGACTTCTGCACCCCGTCGCAGCGGGCGCTGTTCTTCGATCAGGTCCCGGGGGTCGAGAAGATGCTGAGGGACGAGGGCATCCATCTGGTGAAATTCTGGCTCAACATCAGCCGCGCCGAACAGCTGCGCCGGTTCCTCCAGCGCGAGCGCGACCCCCTGAAGCAGTGGAAGCTCAGCTGGATCGACGTCGAGGGGCTGAAGCGCTGGGATCTCTACACCGCCGCGATCCGCGAGACGCTGGAGCGCACCCATACCCCCGAAACGCCCTGGACGGTGATCCGCGCCGACGACAAGTACCGGGTGCGGCTGGCGGCGATCCAGACGGTGCTCGACGGGGTGGATTACGCTGGCAAGGACCCGGTGGCGATCGGCGCGATCGACGCGAAGATCTGCGGGGGGCCGGACCTCTGGCATGGCTAAGCAAGGCTATCATCACGGCAACCTGCGCCAGGCGCTGGTCGATGCCGCCCTTGCGTTGATCAACGAAAAGGGTCCGCAAGGCTTCACCCTGTCCGAGGCCGCCAAGGCCGCCGGCGTGACCCCGGCCGCGGTCTATCGCCATTTCGCCGGCCGCGACGACCTGATCGCGGAAACCGCGCGCCAGGGCTATGTGATCTTCGCCGATCTGATGGAACATGCCTTCAACAACGGGCAGCCCACCGCGCTGGCCGCGTTCGAGGCCACCGGCCGCGCCTATCTGGCCTTCGCGCGCAAGTTCCCCGGCCATTACATGGCGATGTTCGAAAGCGGCATCTCGCTGAACGCCAACCCCGAACTGAACCATGTGGCGAACCGCGCCCGCGCGGTGCTGGAACAGGCGGCGGCGGCACTCGCGGAACGCATCCCCCCCGAAAAACGACCGCCGGCGGCAATGTTCTCGGCCCATATCTGGGCGTTCAGCCACGGCGTGGTGGAACTCTTCGCCCGCGGCTCCCCCGGCGCCAAGGCCCCGTTCCCGCCCGAACAATTGCTCGAAAGCGGCATCGGCATCTACCTGCGCGGCCTCGGCCTCCTGCCCCGGGACGAGTGAACCGCACGAACCGGCCCCGCGCGCGCGCCCATTTCTTTCTGGAAAAAATATGCTCGCCGAAGGCCTCGCGCCAAAGGCGCGACCCAAGACCCCGGGCCAAGGCGCGACCCTAGGCCCCGGGCCAAAGGCGCGCCCAAAGCCCCCGCGACTCAAGCGCGGCTTCCCAGCGCCCCCAGCACCGAGCGCGCCGCCCGCAACCCCGGGGCCTCGCCGCCCACGCCCAGCCGCTCCATCGTCACCGCCATCGCCGCCTGTTCCGCCGCCCGCTCGGGCCCGTCCTGCAGCATCCGCAACAGCGCCGGCGCGATCGCCTCGGCGCGGCAGGCGGGGCCCAGGAATTCCGGCACCACGCGGCTGTCCGAGACCAGATTGACCAGCGTCACCGTATCGATCAGCGCACGGCGCTTGATGATCTCCCAGGTCAGGCGGTTGAACGTATAGGCAATCACCATCGGCACCCTATTGGCCGCCAATTCTAGCGACACCGTGCCCGAGGCCGCCAGCGCTACATCCGCCGCCGCAAAGGCCGCACGCTTGTCAGCCGCCGCCTCCACCACCACCGGCGCGCCGGGCCAGCCGGCGGCCATCTCGCGCACCGTTCCCGCCACATGCGCCACCGTCGGCAGCACGACGCGAACCTCCGGCCGCGCCGCCACCACCCGTTCCAGTGCCGCACCAAAGACCGGCCCCAACCGCGCCACCTCGCCCCGGCGCGATCCCGGCAGCACCAGGATCAACGGCGCCGCCCCGATCCCCTGAGCCACGCGAAAGGCCTGCACCTCGGCCGCCGCCGCGCGCGGTTCGGACACCACCGGATGGCCGACGAAATTGCACGTCATGCCGGCGGCCTGCATCAGCGGCGGCTCAAAGGGCAACAGCGCCAGCACATGGTCGATCACCTCGGCCATCTTCGCCGCCCGCCCCGGACGCCAGGCCCAGACTGAGGGCGCGACGTAATGGATGGTGCGCAGATCGGGCCGCGCCGCCCGCACCCGCCGCGCCACGCGCAGGCAGAAATCAGGGCTGTCGATGGTGATCAGCGCGTCCGGCGCCTCGGCCAGAACCGCCTCGGCCGTTTGATGAAGCCTGCGCCGCAACTGCCTGTATTTCGGCAAGATTTCAGCGATCCCCATGACCGAAAGCTCGTCCATCGGAAACAGGCTTTGCAGCCCCTCGGCCTGCATCAATGGCCCGCCCACGCCCGCAAAGGAAACCCCCGGCGCCAGCACCTTCAGCCCGGCCATCAGCGCCGCGCCCAGCCGGTCGCCCGAGGCCTCTCCGGCGACCAGAAACAGCTTCATGGCGCGCAGGCCCAAAGGAATAGGCCCGCCGCCTCGGCCTCGGCCTCAACCGCCTCCCGGCCCAGAAGCAACACGCCCCCGGCCTCCCAGGCGATGCCGGCAAGGCCCGCGGCCGCGGCGCGGCGCACGGTTTCGGGGCCGAGCGCGGGCAGATCCATGCGCCGCTCTTGCCCCGGTTTCGGCGCCTTGTAGAGCACGCCGCGCGCGCCCTTGGGATTGGGCCGCAGCCCGGCGCCGGTGGCGGCCACGAAATCGAGCATCGCATCGGTGCCCGGCAGCGCCTCGACCGCAAGGCACAACCCCTGCGCCACCACCGCGCCCTGCCCCACATCCGCCGCCCCCAGCGCCGCGACGATCTGCGCCGCCCGCGCCGCGTCGCGCCGGTCGGCGTCCGAGGGCGCGTGGCATCCCAGCACGCCCGGACCCGGCACCAGATCGGGGGCGATGTCCTGAGCGCCCAGCACGGTGAAGCCGGACTCTTCGTAAAGCGCCAGGATCGCGCGCAGGGTGGCGTCGTCGCCGGCCTGGATCGCGGGCAGCAGCTTTGGCACCAATTGCGCGGTGGCAGGATCGAACAGCGCCGGGTCCAGCGCCGGGCGCCGGATGCCGCCGGCAAAGGCCACCCGGGTGACGCCCTCGTCATGCAGCCGGTCGAGGAACGGCATCAGCCGCTCCAGCCGGAAGGCGATGTCGACATCCAGCCCCTCGACCGCGACACCGTCGATCGCGCAGATCAGCGGCGCGCCCTCGGCCCGGGCCAGCAGCGCGGGCAGCGCGCCGGTACCGCAGATCAGGGCCAGACGGCCAGTTCGGGCGGGGCCAGTTTGGGCGGAATCGGGCATCATCGCCTCCCTCATCGCGGGGTCAGGAAGGATCGGTCCGAGGCCGCAAGGATGAAATCGGTGACCTCGCGGACGCAATCGCTGTCGGTCTCATCGGCCAGACGGCGGGCGCGGTCAAGGAACGGCCCCTCGCCCTGCGCCAGCATCTGATAGGCGGCGCGCAGCGCGGTGATGTCGGCGCGCGCCACGCCCTTGCGCTTCAGCCCGACCAGATTCAGCCCGTCGAGTTCACCTCGTGGTGCCTGAACCAGACCATGCGGGATCACGTCATTGGCCACCATGGTGACGGCGCCGATGATCGCGCCGCGCCCGATGCGCACGAATTGATGTACGCCGGACAGCCCACCGATGATGACATCATCGCCGATCACGCAATGCCCGGCGATGGCGACCTGATTGGCCAGCACGATGCGGTTGCCAAGCTGCGCGTCATGGCCGACATGGGCGCCGGTCATGATCAGGTTGTCGTCGCCGACGCGGGTGACACCGCCGCCGCCCTCGGTGCCGGTGTTCAGCGTCGCGCCCTCGCGGATGCGGTTGCGCTTGCCGACGATCAGGCGGGTATGTTCACCGTGGTATTTCTGATCCTGAGGGATCTCGCCGACCACGGCGAAGGGGAAGACCACCGTCTCGTCGCCGATCTCGGTCCAACCGGTGACGACGGCATGGCTTTTCAGCACCACGCCGGCGCCCAGTCGCACCTCGGGGCCGACGCAGCAGAACGGGCCGATGTCGCAGCCCGGGCCGATCACCGCGCCCGCCTCGATCACCGCGCTAGGATGGACCCTGGCAGAGGGATCTACCGACATCAGTTGCCCCTGAGGTCGATCATCGCGGTGAATTCGGCCTGAGTTGCCAATTCGCCATCCACCTTGGCCTCGCCCAGGAATTTCCAGATCTTGCCGCCGCCGCGCTTCACCGTCACCTGCATCTCCAGCACGTCGCCGGGCACCACCTTGCGGCGGAATTTGCAATTGTCGATATTCATGAAATAGACCAGCAATTCCTTGTCGACCAGATCCAGCGTGACGCCGACCAGAACGCCGGCCGTCTGCGCCATCGCCTCGATGATGGTGACGCCGGGCATGATCGGCTGACCGGGGAAATGGCCCTGGAAATGCGGCTCGTTGAAGGTGACGTTCTTGATCCCCAACGCCGATTTGCCGGGCACGATGTCGCGCACCTTGTCGACCAGCAGGAACGGATAGCGGTGCGGAATGATGCGCTGAATCAGCGACAGGTCTGCCTCGGTGATCGGGGCATCGGTCATCTAGGTCTCCTCTCTACCGGGGCAATCACCGGCGCCGGGCAATGTGGCGTTTCGATAACAACAGAGCGAGCCAAGGGCAAGCGGCGGGTAGGCATCAGACGCCAGCCGTGGCGCCGCGCCCCCTCCCAGTCGTCCCCCCTGTGCTGTTGGCAGGCGCGGCGGTGATCCACGGCCTCAGTTCCCCGCGCCCGCTCCGCCCTGAGGCGGGGCCACACCGTTCGGCGCGACGGCCTCGCCCACGCCCGGCACGGCAACCTCGCGCGGGATCGTCCCGGCATCGCCTTCGTTGACCGACGGCTCTGGCGGCGGGCTGGCGGAAAGGTCGATCTTGCCCGCCCCCTTCGCCCCGTCGCCCAGCGTCGCGTTGAGCCGCGCGATCGCCCGGTCGGTCACGTCGATCGACTTGAACGACAGAAAGATCGCCTGCGAGTTCAGGATCGCCACCGCGCCGGAATCGCGCACCAATTGCCCCAGGATCGGCAGCGCCGCCTCAAAGAAGCGCTGGCGTTCCTGCTGGCGCCAGGCCTGGATGATGCGGTTCTTCGAATCCTGATCGCGGCGGATCTTCTGCACCTTGGCGTCAAAGGCATTGGCAAGCTTCTCGAAGGCGTCGGGCGGCATCGTCTTGCGCTCGGCCGTCAGCTTCTTTTCCTCGGCCGCCAGGGCGGTTTCCTTCTTGCGATTTTCCGCCAGCAGCCGCGCCTGCGCCGCCGCGACCTCGGTCGCCACCCGCTTGCCGAAATCCGAATCCGCGAACATCCGGTCGCGATCGAGCGTCAGCACCGGGCTTTGCACCGCGCCGTGGCCGGCATCGACCGACTGGCCCAGCGGATAGTTCGCGACCTGCGCCGTCGCCGCTGTGGCCAGCAGCGCGGCCCCCATCCAGATGACAAGGGGGGCCGCGACCGCGCCCCCCCCGAAAGATGTCCGACCGCGGCCCATGGCCCGCCCCTAGAACTGGCTGGAGATGGTCAGGTCGAAATTCTGCACCCGGTCATAGGATTCCTTCTTGATCGCATGCGAGAAGTTGAACCGCAGCGGTCCGATCGGGGTTTTCCAGAAGATCGAGATGCCGATGGCCGAGCGCAGGTGGAACTTTGCCGAATTCTGCGACGAGGCGCTCATCAGCGCCAGTTCCGACGAATTCAGCCCCCAGACCGAGCCCATATCCCAAAACACCCCGCCCGAGATCCCGTATTCGGCCGGCAGGCCCAGCGGGAAATCGGCCTCAAGCCGCAGCACCGCGAACTTGTTGCCGCCAAGCGCGTCCTGGTTGGTCGCGCTCAGGTCGCGCGGGCCGATGCCCCAGGGCCGGAAGCCGCGGATCTCGCCGTTGTTGTTGTAACGGTCGACCGCACGCGAGGACTGGCCGCTCAACATGCCCAGCAGCCCGCCTTTCAGCGTGGCGCGCAGGGTCACCTCGTCGTCAAGAACCCGGGTCTGGCCGGCCACCTTGGCAGAGGTCTTGATATAGCGGTTCTGGCCGCCAAACCCGGCGAGATCCTGGCCAAAGCTCAGCATCACGCCGTCATTCGGGTCCAGCCCGGTGCGCCGGCTGTCATAGCTGTATTCATAGCCCACGCTCGACGTGGTGCGGGTTCCGGCCTCGCTCTGAAGCACTAACGAAGGGACCGCCGCGCCCGAATCGATATTTGACATGCTGTCCGAGGCGAAGCGGTAGTTCAGCGTCAGCTTGCCGTTGTCGGAAACCGGGAAGGTCAGGCTGGGCTGGGTCCCGTAGGAGCTGCTGTTGAAATAGGTGTTGTAGTAATTCTGGCGCGAATAGAAGGCGTTGATGCCGAACTGGACATCGCGGCCCAGCACATAGGGGTCAACGAAGGACACAACCGAACTTGCGTTGTTGAGACCGGTGTTGATCTGGAAATTGACCGCCTGACCGCGACCGAGGAAGTTCGATTCCGCGAAATTGATCACCGCGCCGACGCCCGAAGTGACGCCATAGCTAAGGCCGAAGGTCAGCGATCCGGTGGGCTTTTCCTTCACGTTGACATCGACGATCAACTCATCCGGGGCCGATCCCGGCTTGGTGGTCACCTCGACATCGGTGAAATAGCCCAGCTTGCGCAGCCGGTCAGCCGCTGCCTGGATCTTGCGCGGGTTGAAGGGGTCGCCTTCGACAGTGTGGAACTGGCGCCGGATCACCCGGTCCAGCGTCGTGGTATTGCCCTGGATGTCGATGCGCTGGACGAACACGCGCGGCGTCTTTTTCAGGGTGAAGACGATGTTCAGCTTCTGGTCGGCGCGGTCGCGGGTGATCACCGGATCGACGCCGACGAAGGTCACGCCCTGCTCGGCCAGAAGGTTTTCGATCCGGCGGATGTTGTCCTTCATCACCAGCGGCGAATAGAGGGACCCCGAGCGGATGCGCAGCGCGGATTCGTAGGGCTTGGCGCTTAGCCCCGGGACGTCGCTGGCCAGCGAGATCTTGCCGAATGTGAAGGGCAGCCCCTCATGCACGGTGAAGGTCAGGAAGAAGCCCGAGCGGTTGCGCTCAAATTCCGAGGTGACGTCGAGGATCTGGAAATCGATGAAGCCGCGGCGCTGGTAGAATTCGGTCAGCTTCTGGCGGTCTTCGGCGATGCGCTCGCGCAGGTAGCTGTCGGATTGGATGAACTGGTGGAACAGCCCCGACTGCTTGGTCGCCAGCACCTGGCGCAGGCGGCGGTTGGTGAAATGCTGGTTGCCGATGATGCTGATGCGCTGCACCTCGGTGGTCTTGCCCTCGCGGATCTCGAAGACCAGATCGAGGCTGTTGTCGGGCTGCTTGATGACCTTCGGCGTCACGATCGCCGCATAGCGCCCGCGGGCATAATAGAACTTGGCGATCATCGCCGCGTCGGCCTCGGCCTGGGCCGGGGAATAGACCCGGTGCGCGGTCGACTTGATCAGCTTCGACAGCTCCTTGTCCTTGTAGCGGTTGTTGCCTTCGAAGGCGATCTTGTCGATCGTCGGATATTCCGTGACCTTCACCACCAGGGTGTTGCCGCGCGGGGTCAGCACAATCTTCTGGAACAGATTTCGCTGGGCCAGGCGCTGATAGGCGTCGTTCAGATCGGCCGCGCTCACGGTCTTGCCGCGCTGGAGATGCAGCATCGAAACGATGGTGCCGGTTTCGATATGCTGGTTGCCCTCGACCCGGATCGAGGTGAAGCGGTAGCTTTGCGCCTGGGCCGCCGGTGCGCCCGCCACCAGCGCCGCGCCGGAGCCGAATATCAGGGGGCAGGACAGCAGGATGACACGCAGCGGAGACAAGCGCCGCGACGCCCCGCGTTCCTCCGCGCCAGCCGCCCGGCAACCGGATGTGTCGTGCATTTTCTGTCCCCGCCTCTTGCTTTGATCGCTTCGTTCTGAGTAACGGCATTGGGGGGGGATGTCAAAATGGCTCGCGCATCTTCGGGCCGTTGATCGGCACCTTCGGGCCGGATGTTTTGCGCGCCACGCAAAAGCCGCGCGCCGCCATCACGGCGGCCCGCCGAATCCCGCGGATTTCAGAGAGTTTCAGAGAATCAGGGGCGGACCTAGAGCCCGGCGATCGCCGTGCCCAGGAAGGCACCGGCCAGAAGACCGACGATGATCGTGCCGACCACGAACAGACGGTCGAAATTGATGTTCAACAGCAGCGAAAGGCCCCGGTAGCCGCTTTGGATAAGTTGCATCGCCTCACCTCTTTGCGGACGCCACGGCAGGCGCCCTTGCAGAATGGTCCACCTTTGACACCTAAGCGGCGAATGTGGCGCGATTGCGGCAGTATCCGGGCGGGGTTTGGGTAACCTCCCGCGTTTCCGGAGAGTCAGCGGCGGGGGCGCTGCCCCCTGCACCCCCGGGATATTTGGATCAGAAAGAATGCAAGGAGGCTTTCCCGCATTTGTTCTGGTTCAAATAGGCCGGGGCCGCCGATCGCGACGTCTAGCGACGGGGCATGAAAGCCCGGGCGCCGCGATCGGCCTTGCTGCGGGGGCGCCCCGCCCTAGGGGCAGGTCACGTCATTGGTCAGCGCGAAGGCCATCAGCGCCAAAATGATCACCAAGCCGCCGCCCATCAGCAAGCGCAGCGCCTTTTCGCTGGGCGGATTGCCGGTGATCGCCTCCCACAGGTGGAACACCAGATGCCCGCCGTCGAGCACCGGCACCGGGAAGAGGTTCAAAAGACCCACCGCCGCCGAGAGCAGCGCGATGAACCAGATGAAGCTGGACAAGCCCTGCGCCGCCGCCGCGCCCGAGGTCTCGGCGATGCCGATCGGACCGCGCAGGTTGCACGAGCTGATCGACCCCGTTGCCACATGCCACAGTGCCGACAGGCTGGTCTTGGCGGTGTACCAGATCTGTTTGGTCCCCAGGCCGAGCGCCTCGAACACCCCGGGAGAGCGGGTCTGGAGATCGAAGAAATAGCCCCCTGAGATCCCCATCAGCCAGCGGGTCTCAAACCCGCCGCCAGCTTTCGGCAGATCGGTGCGCCGCGGCGTCAGGGTGACCGCGCGGGTCTTGCCGTCGTGCCAGACCTGCAGCGTCAGCGGCTTGCCACCCGAGGCCGCGACCAGCTTTTGCAATTGCGAGAAGGCGTAGATCGGCGTGCCGTCGACCGCGGTGATCACGTCGCCATGGTCAAGCCCCGCGTCCGAGGCCGCCGAGAGGGGCGACACCGCCGCCACATAGGGCGGCAGCGGGAAGGGGCCGGTGACCTTGCGGCTCTTGCCGTCGCGGCTGACCTCATAGGTCACCGTCGGGCCGGGTGTCAGGGTCTCGATCTGATCGGCGAAGGCCGCGCCGGTCGGCGTCGGCACGCCGTTGACTGCAACGATCCGGTCGCCGGGCTGGAAGCCCTGTTCGCTGATCGGCATCGGGTGCAGCGACCCGATCACCGCATTGCCGGTGGGCACGCCCTGATACAGGAAGAAACCCGCGAAGATCAGCGCCGACAGCACGAAATTGAACATCGGCCCGGCCAGCACCGTCACCGCCCGCGCCCAAAGCGGCGCGCCGTGCATGGTGTGGCGCCGCTGTTCCGGCGTCATCTGCTCCATGCTTCCGTCATCGCGCCCCGAGGCCGCATCGGAATCGCCCGCGAAACGCACATATCCGCCCAGCGGCAGCAGTGCGATGCGCCACAGCGTGCCTTGCCGGTCATGCACCGAAATCAGCGTCGGGCCGAAGCCCAGCGAGAACACCTCGGCCTTGATGCCGGAAATCCGGCCGACAATGTAATGGCCGAATTCATGCACCGCGACGATGATCGACAGCGCGATGACGAAGGCCAGCGCCTGATAGAGAACCCCGCCCGAAGACGGCAACAGCCCCAAAATGTCCAAACCAAAGGTCCTCTCTCAACTCACTGTCTGTCGCGGATCACCTCGGCGGCCCGTACCCGTGCCAGATGGTCCATCTCGATCACATCTACAAGGCTTTCCGGGGCAGAAGTAAGACCCGGATCGCGCGAAAGCCGGGCAAGCGCCTCTTCCACGACCACCGCCATCTGGGGGAAAATCAACTCATGCGCGATGAAGGCATTCAGCGCCACCTCCTTCGCCGCGTTGAAGGCCGCCCCCGCCAGCCCGCCGATCGCCATGACCTCGCGCGCCAGGCGCAAAGCCGGAAAGCGGGTCTCGTCGGGGGCCTCGAATTGCAGCGTCGCGATGCGCGCCAGATCCAGCCGCTCGACCGGCAGCGCGCGGCGCTCGGGCCAGTTCAGCGCATAGCCGATCGCGTGGCGCATGTCCGCCGGCCCGATATGCGCCATCAGCCCGCCATCGATGAAGCCCACCAGCGCGTGGATGATGGATTGCGGATGCACGATCACTTCGATCTGCCCGGGGTCTATTCCGAAAAATTCGCGTGTTTCAATGACTTCCAGGGCCTTATTGAACAAGCTTGCGGAATCGATCGAAATCCGCTGGCCCATGTCCCAATTGGGATGCACCACCGCCTGCGCGGGCGTGGCTGCGGCCATGCGTTCGGTGCTCCAATCCCGGAAGGGCCCGCCGGAGGCGGTGATGATGACCCGCTCGACGGTGTCGATATTCTCGCCCGCAAGCGCTTGAAATACTGCCGAATGTTCGCTGTCGACCGGCAGGATCGTGGCGCCGTGGCGCCGGGCCTCGGCCAGCAGCAACGGCCCCGCGGTGACCAGGCTTTCCTTGTTGGCCAGCGCCAGCGTCGCGCCCTGTTCGAGCGCCTTGAACCCCGGTGCAAGCCCGGCCGCGCCAACGATCGCCGACATCACCCAATCGGCGGGTCGCGCGGCAGCCTCGGTCAGCGCATGCGTCCCCGCCGCGACGCCGATGCCCGACCCCGCCAGCGCCGCCTTCAGCGCGTCGTAGCAATCGTCATGCGCGGTGACCGCGAGTTCCGCGTTCAGCGCCCGCGCCTGCCGTGCCAGGCGTTCCACGTTGCGCCCCCCGGTCAGCGCCACGACCTGCAGGTCGTCGGCGCGCGAGATCAGGTCCACCGTGCTTTCCCCGATCGAGCCGGTGGAGCCGAAGACAGTAACCCTGCGCATGGCCTAGATCCTTACACTGGGAACGGCGACGAAAAGCGCGACCAGCAGCATCATCAACGCCGCCCCCAGCAGGCCATCGAAACGATCGAGCAGCCCGCCGTGGCCCGGGATCAGCCGAGAGCTGTCCTTGACGCCCTTGCGGCGCTTGATCGCGCTTTCGACGATATCGCCCAACTGCGACGCCAATGCGACCAGCGCGGAAATCCAGATCAGATCGGCGCCGGCGGTGGTGAAGGATATGAAGACCGCGCCCACGATCGCGGCGCCGATCCAGCCGGCGATGGTGCCCGACCAGGTCTTCTTCGGGCTGACCCGGGGCCAGAACTTCGGGCCTCCGATCAGGCGACCGGCGAAATAGCCGCTCACGTCCGAGGTGATGACCACCAGGATCAGCCAGAACAGCCAGGTGCCGCCATTGGCCAGCCGGAACCCGTAAAGCCCGTGTGCCGCGATCAGGATCGCCAGCGCATAGGCGGCAAAGAGCGTCCGGTCGCAGCGGATCGCGCAGGCCCCGGCCAGCGGCGCCGCCAGCAGCAGCAACTGCGCCGCCCCGGGCGGGATCATGGTGGCCGAAAACAGCGACACCGCAGCCAAGACCCCCAGCGGCACGGCGGCGCGATCGGCGCCCATCATCCCCGCCAGTTCCCACACCATCAGCCCGGCTGCCAGCACCGCGAGCGCGCCGAAATACCAGCCGCCGAGGTACACCGCGACCACCCCCGCCAGCGCCATCAACGCGCCCGAGATCATCCGGGTCTTCAAATCGCCCCAGCGCGCCGCACTCATGCCCGCCTCCCCCATCTTGCCTACTTCACCGCGCCGAACCGTCGTTCGCGTCCCGCGAACCTGTCGAGGATTCGCGCCAGCTCTTCCGGCGTGAAATCGGGCCAAAGCGTCGGCGTGAACTCGTATTCCGCATAAGCCGCCTGCCAGAGCAGGAAATTCGACACCCGTGTCTCACCGCTGGTGCGGATCACCAGATCCGGATCGGGCATCGCATGGGTGTCCAGCGCCGAGGCCAGCTCTGCCTCGGACAGCGCGGCGAGATCGCCGCCCTGCGCGGCCAGCGCCCGCACCGCGCGCAGGATCTCGTCGCGGCCGCCGTAATTGATTGCCACCGTCAGGTTAAGCCGGTCGTTGTCCGCGGTGCGGGATTCGATCCCGGCCATCAGGCGCTGCAGCTTCGGGTCCAACCGGCCCCGTTCGCCGATGAAGCGCACGCGCACGCCCTCTTGCGACAACCGCCCCGCCTCGCGCTGGATATAGCGCGAGAAGATGCTCATCAGGCCCAGGACCTCTTCGGTCGAGCGTTTCCAGTTCTCGGTGGAAAAGGCGTAGATCGTCAGCCAGCGCACGCCCAGATCGGGGCAGGCGCGGACGATCTGGCGCACCCTTTCGGCGCCCCGGCGATGGCCGACAAGACGCGGCCAGCCGCGCTGACTGGCCCAGCGGCCGTTGCCGTCCATGATGATGGCGACATGCTCGGCGCATTTCTCCGCCGGCGTCGCTGCCATCTCCTCCCTGGCGGCCACCTCTGGTCCTTCCCCGGTCATTGCCTCGCCCGCGTCCCCGCCCATTGCGACCGCCTAGACCTGCATGATTTCCTGCTGCTTCGCTTCCAGTGTCTTGTCAATCTGGGCGATGGCCTTGTCGGTCAGCGCCTGGACCTCATCGGCCCACATCTTGTTGTCGTCTTCGCTCATGCCGGCGGCCTTGGCCTTCTTCAGCTGGTCCATGCCGTCGCGGCGCACGTTGCGGATCGCGACGCGCGCGCTTTCGGAATATTGCGCGGCAACCTTGGTCAGCTCGCGCCGGCGTTCCTCGTTCAGCTCGGGGATCGGCAGGCGGATGATGGTGCCGTCGACCACCGGATTGATGCCAAGACCGCTTTCGCGGATCGCCTTCTCGACCTTGCTGACCATGCCCTTGTCCCAGACGTTCAGCGTCACCATCCGGGGCTCGGGCACGTTCACCGTGCCCAGCTGATTGACCGGGGTCTGCTGGCCGTAGGCATCGACAATCACCGGCTCCAGCATCGAGGCCGAGGCCCGTCCGGTGCGCAGGCTGGCGAATTCATGGCGCAGAGAGGTCAGCGCGCCGTCCATCCGCCGCTCCAGGTCTTCAAGGTCAATCTCGGTCGCATCATCCGACATGGCTGATCCCTATTCTTATGGCCTCTCTGGGCATTTTCGAACCGTTGTCCCGCCTGCCCCGACCCGTGCAATCGCACGGCCCGGCCACCCCCGGGGTCTTCTCGCGCCCATATAGCAGCATGTCGCGGTCTTGGATAGGTTCAGGCATGCACCTCGGTATAGGTGCCCTCGCCCCGCAGAATGCCGCAAAACCCGCCCGGTTCGTCAAGCGAGAATACGATGATCGGCAAGTTGTTGTCCCGCGCCAGCGCGATTGCCGAAGCATCCATCACGCCAAGGTGTTTTTGCAGCACTTCGTCGTAGCTGACCTTGTCGTAGCGCTTGGCATCGGGGAATTTCTTCGGGTCCTTGTCGTAGACCCCGTCCACCTTGGTGCCCTTGAAGATCGCCTGACAGCTCATCTCATTGGCGCGCAGGGTCGCGGCGGTATCGGTGGTGAAATAGGGGTTGCCGGTGCCGGCGGCGAAGATCACGACGCGCTTCTTTTCCAGATGCCGCACGGCGCGGCGGCGAATGTAGGGCTCACACACCTGATCCATCGGGATCGCGCTGACCACGCGGGTGAAGATGCCCTCGGCCTCTAGTGCGGCCTGCATCCCCAGCGCGTTCATCACCGTGGCCAGCATCCCCATGTAATCGGCGGTGGTGCGCTCCATCCCCTGGGCGCTGCCCTGCAGGCCGCGGAAGATGTTGCCGCCGCCGATCACCATGCAGATCTCGACGCCCAGATCGTGAACCGCCTTGACCTCGCGCGCGATGCGCTGAACGGTGGGCGGATGCAGGCCGAAGCCCTGATCGCCCATCAGCGCCTCGCCCGAGATCTTGAGAAGCACCCGCTTGTAGGCAACCTCACCATGCCTGCCACCGGGTTTGGGGGCGGCTTTCGGCTCGGTTTCCGCGGGGGTGTCGGTCATCTAGGGGCTCTCCGGCTGTCGTTTTCTTGACTTGCAGGCAAAATGTCGGAAAACGCGACCGGGTTCAACGACGAAACAACCGACGCCGCGCAAGTCACCGCCCTGCGACATCAGAAATGACCTGTACCATGTTGGAAATAATCGACAATATATCGCCCGATCAACCGGTGCTGATTGCCGGGCCGACGGCCTCGGGGAAATCCGGTCTGGCGCTGGCGCTGGCCGAACGTCAGGGCGGGGTGATCGTCAATGCCGACGCGCTGCAGGTCTATGCCGGCTGGCGCGTGCTGACCGCCCGCCCGGCCCCCGAGGAAGAGGCCCGCGCGCCGCACCGCCTTTACGGCATGGTCGCGGCGGATCAGGACTGGTCCGTCGGCCATTGGCTGCGCGCCGTCGCGCCGCTGCTGCAAGGCCCCGCGCGGCCGATCATCGTGGGCGGCACCGGGCTTTACTTCACCGCGCTGACCGAAGGCCTGGCCGAAATCCCGCCGACCCCGCCCGCGATCCGGGCCGAGGGCGATTCCCTGTCCCTCGGTCAGCTTCTCGAGGCGCTCGACCCAGAGACCCGGACGAGGATCGATCAGCGCAACCGCGCCCGGGCGCAGCGTGCCTGGGAGGTGCTTCGCGCCACCGGACGGGGCCTCGCCGCGTGGCAGGCCGAGACCGGCCCGCCGCTGTTGCCGCCCGACCGCGCGGCGCGGCTGGTGCTGCGGCCGGGCCGCGACTGGCTGGCCGAGCGGATCGCCCGGCGTTTCGATCAGATGATCGCGGCGGGCGCGCTGGATGAGGCCCGCGCCGCCCTGCAAGGCTGGGATCCCGCCCGCCCCGCCAGCCGCGCGATCGGCGCGCCCGAACTGATCGCCCATCTGCGCGGCGAGATCTCCCTTGCCGATGCCGTGGAGGCCGCGAAACTGGCCACCCGCCAATATGCCAAGCGCCAGCGAAGCTGGTTTCGCAGCCGCATGTCCGATTGGCAGGCGCTGCCCCTGCCCTAGGGTTTCCTGTCCCCCCCGCGCCCGGTCGCCCCGCCCGGTCGCCCCGCCCGGTGATCACGCCCGGTGATCGCGTCCGGTGATCGCGTCCGGTGGCGGCAGACTGCCGATCGCCATTTGTCATGAAAGAATGGGGTTTCGCTTTGCTGCCATGGCGCCTAGGCTCGCCGCGATGACCCAATATCAGCCCGCCACAAGCCTGTCCGTGCCCCCCCGTTCGCCCGCGCCCGAAAGCGCCGCGGCGCAGGATCTGGCACAACCGCGGCTGTCGAGCACTGCCCCGGGGAACGCCTCCGAGCCCCCCCCGATACCCTCTGCCGGCCCGCCGCCCGGCCCGGCGCCTGATCCCGCGCCCCACCCCGGGTCGACGCGGCTGCGCATGGTCCCGATCCCGCGGCTGGCCGCGCATGGGCGCTGGCGGGTCGAGGCGATGCGCTCGCTGACCGAGCCTATGCTGTTGTGGTTCACCCGGGGCCAGGGCCGGATCACTGTCTCGGGCGTGACCCGCGGCTACGGGCCCCATAACGCGATCTTCTTGCCCGCCGGGGTGATGCATGCCTTCGAGGTCTCGGCCCATGTCTTCGGCACCGCGGTCTTCTTCGGCACGGATTGCGGCTTGCCGCTGCCCGAGTCTCCGCTGCATCTGCGCATCCGCGACCAGCAGCCCCAGGCCGAACTGAGCGGCATTCTCGACAACATCCACCGCGAACTGGACGGCGGCCGCCCGGGAAGCGAGCGGGCCGCGGGCCACCATCTGGGCCTGCTGGGCGTCTGGATCGAGCGCCAGATCGCCGCGCAAGAGGACCTGCCCGCCCCCGATGCCGCAGCCCGGCTGGTGGCGCGCTTCACCGCGCTGGTGGAACGCGATTTCCGCTCGGGGCTGGGGGTGGCCGAATATTCGGCGGCGCTGGGGGTCACAGCCACCCATCTGACCCGCGTCTGTCGCCAGTGCTGCGACCGCTCGGCCCATGCGATCATGCAAGAGCGGGTGCTGTTCGAGGCCCGCAAACTGCTGAAGGAGACCGAGCTGCCGGTGGGCGAGGTCTCGCGCCAACTCGGCTTCACCTCGGCCGCCTATTTCACGCGCGCCTTCCAGCACGCCGTCGGCAAGACGCCCTCGGCCTTCCGCCGGGGCGAGTAAGGGCGGGACGAGGATGGCGGGCGCCGCCCTCCATCCGCCGCCCGGCGCCCGTTGCAACCCTCGGCGCCGGGGGTTTCACACCCCCGGACCCCCGTGGAGTATTTCCGCCAAGGTGAAGGGCAAAGAAACCTCGCAGCTTTCACTTTGGTAGAAATATTCCGGGGGTGTCGCCATTGGAAGCGCCAGTGGTCCGAGCGACACTGGCGACGGGGCAGAGCCCCCGCCGGGCCCGCGGCAACGCAGGCGCGCGGGGCCTTCTCGGGGTTGACCTGCCTGCCGAGGTCGTTTCTGTTATGGTCGGATGTCGCATTCAACACATCACTTGCCGAAGTCGAGCGTTGACGCCGGGGGTTTTCTGGGGCGCAATGGCGCGGTGGAAAACCCCGCCGCAAACGCACGCCGGACGGAACCGGCGGTGGACATCGGCGCAGGCTGCGTCGGGGCGGACAATAGAAATCCATACAGGGAGCTAACACAAGATGACTGACAAGTCGCACCCGCGGGTCCATCCCGCAGCGGAAATGTACGCAAAAGAGTGCCGCGACGGAGAGATCAGCCGCCGCGAATTCCTGACCCGCACCTCGGCGCTGGGGGTTTCGGCCGCCGCCGCCTACGGCCTTCTGGGCCTGAACGCGCCAGCCTATGCCGCCGACGAAAAGCCGGTGCATGGCGGCACCTTGCGGGTACAGATGCAGACCAAGGCGCTGAAGGATCCGCGCACCTACGACTGGTCGCAGATGGCCAATTTCAGCCGCGGCTGGCTGGAATATCTGATCGAATATGAGCGCGACGGCAGCTTCCGCGGCATGCTGCTTGAGAAGTGGGAGGCTAACACCGACGCCACCAAATACACGCTTTATCTGCGCAAGGGCGTGACCT
This sequence comes from uncultured Albidovulum sp., assembly GCA_913064775.1. Classification (GTDB taxonomy): domain Bacteria; phylum Pseudomonadota; class Alphaproteobacteria; order Rhodobacterales; family Rhodobacteraceae; genus Acidimangrovimonas. The sequence goes on from CAJYAD010000005.1 coordinate 70,942, forward strand.
GGTCGAACGGCGACCCCTTCACCGCCGATGACGTGATCTTCAACCTGACCCGCTGGGCCGATGGCACTGTCGACGGCAATTCGATGGCCACCCGCATGGCCTCGATCCAGGATGCGAAGACCAAGAAGCTGAAGGACGGCGCGCTCGAGAAGGTCGACGATCACACTGTCAAGATGCATCTCAACGTCCCCGACATCACCGTCGTTCCGGGCATGGCCGATTATCCGGCCGCGATCGTCCACAAGGGCTATGACGGCGGCGATCCGTCGAAGAACGCCGTCGGCACCGGCCCGTTCAAACCGACCGAGAACCAAGTCGGCGTGCGCCAGGTGCTGGAACAGAACAAGGCCCATCCGTGGTGGGGCGCCGATGTCTATGGTGGCCCCTATCTTGACAAGATCGAGTTCATCGATCTGGGCACCGACCCCTCGGCCTATGTCGCCGCCGCCTCGTCGGACGAGATCGACATGACCTACCAGACCACCGGCGATTTCGTGAAGCTGTTCGATCAGCTCGGCTGGGACAAGTCCGAGGTGACCACCGCCAACACCCTGTGCGTGCGCTTCAACCAGTCGGTGAAGCCCTATGATGACCTGAACGTGCGCAAGGCCTTGCAGACCGCGGTCGACAACAAGGTACTGCTGGAGCTGGGCAACAACAACGCCGGCATCGTCGCCGAGGATCACCACGTCTGCCCGATCCACCCGGCCTATGCCAAGATCCCGCCGATCCCGGTCGATCCCAAGGGCGCCAAGAAGATGCTCGACGACGCCAAGATGGGCGATCACGAGTTCGAGCTGATCTCGCTTGACGACGATTGGCAATCGGCCACCTGCGACGCCGTCGCCGCCCAGTGCCGCGACGCCGGCATCAAGGTCAAGCGCACCATCCTGCCCGGCTCGACCTTCTGGAACGACTGGCTGAAATACCCGTGGTCGTCGACCGAGTGGAACATGCGCCCCCTCGGCGTGCAGGTGCTGGCGCTGGCCTACAAGACCGGCGTGCCGTGGAATGAGACCCATTTCTCGGATCCCGAGTTCGACAAGCTTCTGGCCGAGGCGATGTCGATCGACAATGCCGACAAGCGCCGCCCGGTGATGGCCAAGCTGGAACATATCATGCAAGACAAGGGCGTGATCATTCAGCCCTACTGGCGCAAGATCTTCCGGCACTACAAGAAGACGGTCCACGGGGCCGAGATGCATCCCACCTTCGAGATGCATTCCTACCAATGGTGGATGTCCAAGGCCTGATCCAGCCTGACAGCGGGGCCGCCGCGCCGGCCCCGCCCTTCCTTCCCGGCGCGAACCGCGCCACAAGACCCGGACCGGGACCGGGAGAGGACAATCCATGCTCAACTTCCTTGCCAGGCGCCTGGTGACGATGCTGCTGACGGCACTGTGCCTGACCTTCATCGTCTTCGCACTGACCAACCTGCATCCCAACCTCGAGAAACTGGCCAAGCAGCAGGCGTCGGTGCGCATGAGCGACGCACAGGTCACCAGCTGGCTGGCCAGCCACGGCTATGCCCGACCGCTGGTGCAACGCTATGGTGAATGGCTGGGCGTCGTGCCCGGCTGGACCGGCAAGGATGCCGAAGGCCGTCCCACGGGGCGCTGCCTTAGCCATTACGAGGGCATAAAGGGGGCCACGATTCCCCGCTATTGCGGCATCCTGCAGGGCGACTGGGGCTATTCCACGGTTTTCCGCGAAGGCGTCGGCGGGTTTCTGGCCACACGGCTGGCCGCGACCGGCTGGCTGATGCTCTGGGTGCTGATCGTGATGATCCCCACGTCCTTGGTGATGGGGGTGCTGGCAGGGATGCGCGAAGGCTCGCGGCTGGACCGGACGCTGTCGGTCGCCTCGATCGCCTCGACTTCGACGCCGGAATATGTCTCGGGGGTGGTGCTGATCGTGCTGTTCGGATCCAGCTTCACGGGGCTGTCGCTGCTGTTCAAGCAATGGGGGCTGATTTCGGGCGGGGTGATCCTGAAGGGCAATGCCACCTCGGCGATGTCGCATATCACCTTCGACAATTTCGCCCTGCCGGTGGCGACGATCTCGATCTACGGGGTGGGCTATATCGCGCGGATGACGCGGGCCTCGATGACCGAGGTAATGACCGCGCAATATATCCGCACCGCCCGCCTGAAGGGCGTGAAGTTCCGCAACATCGTGCTGCGCCACGCGCTGAGGAACGCCCTGATCGCGCCGTTCACGGTGATCATGCTGCAGATCCCGTGGCTGCTGAACGGCGTCGTCGTGACCGAGACCCTGTTCAGCTACAAGGGCTTCGGCTGGACGCTGGTGCAAGCGGCCTCGAACAATGACATTGAGCTGTTGATGGGTTGCTCGGTGGTGGCGGTGATCGTGGTGCTGCTGACGCAGCTGATCTCGGACATCGGCTACGTCTATCTCAACCCGCGCATCCGAATTTCGTGAGGATCTGACCATGGATAACCTGACCTGGCCGCAGATCTTCCTGGCGATGGGGGAACGGTTCTGGCCCGTCTGGGTGGCGCTGGCGCTGACCTTCGCGCTCTCGATCACCTTCAAGCGCCGGCTCGGCCTTTACGGCAAGCTGTTCGACAGCCCGATCGCGATGATCGGCTTCGCGCTGGTGATGTTCTGGGTCTTCGCCGCGATCTTCGCGCCGCTGATCATGACCCATGCGCCGCTGGACCAGTTGCCGGGAATGCGCAATGCCTCCCCCGGCAAGGCGCTGCGCGATCCGCAGGGCAGCTATCCCTATTACCTGCTGGGCGGTGATACGCTGGCGCGCGACGTGTTCTCGCGCATGGTGGCAGGCTCGGTCGTGGTGATCCAGATCGCGCCGCTGGCGACGATCTTCGCCTATATGGTGGGCATCACCCTGGGCCTGCCCGCCGGCTATTACGGCGGCCGCTTCGATACCGCGCTCAGCTTCGTGGCGAACCTGATCCTGGCCTTCCCGGTGATCTTGCTGTTCTACCTGCTGGTGACGCCGCAGATCGTGCAATCGGGATTGCCGCAATACATGGCGGCGGTGCTGTTCCTGTTCCCGATCCTGTTCCTGGGCGTGCTGGTCAATTCGCGCTTCTATGTGAAGCCCAGGTTCCGCAACATCGCGATCGCCCTGATCGTGGTCCTCGGCGGCTGGCTCTACCTCTCGACGCTCAGCCAGCCCGGCACGCCGTTCCACCTGCTGCCGCGCGCGCTCGATCTCTTCAACATCCCCGGCAACACGATGATCGTCTTCGTCTCGGTGGTGTTCGTCAACTCGCCCACCGTGTTCCGGATCGTGCGCGGCCTGACCTTCGACATCAAGTCGCGCGATTACGTCGCCGCCGCACAGACCCGCGGCGAGGGGCCATGGTACATCATGCTGTGGGAGATCCTGCCCAACGCCCGCGGCCCCCTGATCGTCGATTTCTGCCTGCGCATCGGCTACACCACGATCCTCTTGGGCGTGCTGGGCTTCTTCGGCCTCGGCCTTTCCCCCGAAAGCCCCGACTGGGGCTCTACCATCAACGCTGGCAGCCGCCTTCTGGCGATCTATCCGATCCCGGCGCTGGCCCCCGCACTGGCCCTGATGAGCCTGGTTCTCGGCCTCAACCTCCTCGCCGACGGATTGCGCGAAGAAAGCCTGAAGGACTGAAGATGTTCCCCACCGGCTCTTCATCTTGGCGAAAATACTCCACGGGGGTCCGGGGGTGTGAAACCCCCGGACCCGCCCCCTCAGCCCGCACAGGAGGTGACGATGTCTGATTGGGACCCTTCCCAACCGATCCTGGAAATCGAGAACCTCTCGATCTCGTTCTTCACCCGCCTGCGCGAGATCCCGGCGGTGATGGATTTCTCCTGCACCGTGATGCCGGGCGAGGCGATGGGCCTTGTCGGCGAATCCGGCTGCGGCAAATCCACGGTGGCGCTGGGCGTGATGCAGGATCTGGGCCGCAACGGCCGCATCGTCGGTGGCTCGATCAAGTTCAAGGGGCGCGACCTGAACCTGATGTCGGATGCCGAACTGCGCCAGATCCGCGGCTCCGAGATCGCGATGATCTATCAGGAACCGATGGCCAGCCTGAACCCGGCGATGAAGGTCGGCGCGCAGCTGGCCGAGGTGCCGATGATCCACCAGGGCATGAACAAGAAGGCGGCCTGGGCGCTGGCCCGCCAGATCGTCGAGGACGTGCGCCTGCCCGACCCGGACCGCATCCTCAAGGCCTATCCGCACCAGCTTTCGGGCGGCCAGCAGCAGCGCATCGTCATCGCCATGGCGCTGATGTCGAAGCCGGCGCTGCTGATCCTCGATGAGCCGACCACCGCGCTCGACGTCACGGTCGAGGCCGGCATCGTCGATCTGGTGAAGGAGCTGGGGCGCAAATACGGCACCTCGATGCTGTTCATCTCGCACAACCTCGGCCTGATCCTCGATACCTGCGACCGGCTTTGCGTGATGTACTCGGGCGAGGCGGTGGAAACCGGCAGCGTGCGCCAAGTCTTCGACAAGATGCGCCACCCCTATACGCAGGCGCTGTTTCGCTCGATCCCGCTGCCCGGCGCCGACAAGAACGCCCGCCCCCTGATCGCCATTCCGGGCAATTTCCCGCTGCCGCACGAACGCCCCGAGGGCTGCAATTTCGGCCCCCGTTGCGATTATTTCCAGCAAGGCCTCTGCGATCGTGGCACGATCCCGATGGAAACCATCCAGGGCGGCGACCGGCATGAAAGCCGCTGCCTGCGCTTTCGGCAGATCGACTGGGCCGCGCCGCCCAAGGCCGGCAAGACCTTTGAGAAGGCCGAGCCGGGCAAGGTGGTGCTGCGCATGGACGATCTGCGCAAATATTACGAGGTCTCGGCCAACGCGCTTTTCGGCCGCTCGGGCGAGACCAAGGTGGTCAAGGCCAATGAGACCCTCACCTTCGAGGCCCGCGAAAGCGAGACCCTGGCGATTGTTGGCGAATCCGGTTGCGGCAAGTCGACCTTCGCCAAGGTTCTGATGGGTCTGGAAACCGCCACCTCCGGGCGGGTCCGCCTGTACGGAGAAGAGATCCAGGACACCCCGATCGAGAAGCGCAACACCAACACGGTGTCCTCGGTGCAGATGGTGTTCCAGAACCCGTTCGACACGCTCAACCCCTCGATGACCGTGGGCCGCCAGATCATCCGTGCGCTGGAAGTTTTCGGCGAGGGCAAATCAGATCGCGAACGGCGCGAGAAGATGCTCGACCTGATGGATCTGGTGAAGCTGCCGCGCGAATTCGCCGACCGGATGCCGCGCCAGCTGTCGGGTGGCCAGAAGCAGCGGGTGGGGATCGCGCGGGCCTTCGCCGGCGGCGCCAAGATCGTGGTGGCGGACGAACCGGTCTCGGCGCTTGATGTGTCGGTGCAGGCGGCGGTGACCGACCTGCTGATGGAGATCCAGCGCCGCGAGAAGACCACGCTCTTGTTCATCAGCCACGATCTGTCGATCGTGCGCTATCTCGCCGACCGGGTGATGGTGATGTATCTGGGCCATGTGGTCGAGATGGGCACCACGGATGAGGTCTTCGCGCCGCCCTATCACCCCTATACCGAGGCGCTGCTATCGGCGGTGCCGATCGCCGACACCCGGGTGAAGAAGAAGCGCATCGTGCTGGAGGGCGATATTCCCTCGGCGATGAACCCGCCGCCGGGCTGCCCGTTCCAGACCCGCTGCCGCTGGAAAGCGCATGTGCCGGGCAATCTGTGCGAGATCGAGGTGCCGCCGATCAAGAAGCTGCCCGGCGGCCATCAGATCAAGTGCCACCTGACGGACGACGATTTCGCCACGATGGAGCCGGTGATCGAGATCGCGGCCGAGTAGCGCCCCTACCCCAGCGGCAGATGGATCAGGTGCAGCAGCCGGCCCATGTCGCCGCCGCTGACCTGCACCATCGCGGCCACGGCGGTGATCCCGCCCGCGGTGCCGCGCATCATCGCCGCCCGGCGCGCGGCGCGCAGGCGGGCCCGCATCTCGTCGCCAAAGCTGTGGCCGGCCTCGCCCGCCACCATCTGACGCAGCCGGGTGCCGCAGGCGCAAAACGCGGCCTCGGTCTCGGTGCCCATCCAGGCGGGCATGGGGCCGACGGGGCGGATCGTCGGCGCCGCTTCCAGCGCCCGCCCGGGTAGCGGCTGGAAGAAGGCCGGCGGGATCTCGAACCTCGCCTGACGGCCCCGCCGCGCCCGCCGACCGCCCAGGGCCGCCAGCCCCGCGCGATAGCGCAGCCGGTAATAGCGCGCCTCGGCCCGGCCCAGACCCAGCTGCCCCGCCGGATAGGCGCTGACGCCAAAGCGCGAGAGGATCGCCCGCAGCGCCGTCAGCGTCACCATGTCCGCGTCCGACAGGCGGGCGCCGTCCTCGGGAAGCTGCAGCTCGGGCCGGTAGAGGCGCCAGAACAGGCGGATCGCATTGGCGCGGTCCATCTGGCGCGGGATCATCCACAGCAGGCAGCGGCCCTCGGCGCTGGCAAGATCGGTGTCGGCGCCCAGGATCATCCGGCCCCAGACATCCTGACGCTGGGTTTCCAGCCAGCGGATCATCATCGCCCAGGGCGCCGCGGGATCGGCCAGCCGGTCGGCCTCGGTGATCGCGCCGCGCACGGCACCTCGCGTCACATCAAGCATGTCGCTTCCCTTCGCAATTTCCCCGGGGCGAAAGTGACAAGCGATTGGGGCGGTTTTCGGGCCGTCAATCCCGGCGCGCAAAACAATCGGCGCACAATGTTGCCAGAAAGGAAACGCCCAGACTGCGCCGCCTAACCGCCGAGGATCGCGCGCACATAATTGCGGGTCTCGCGGTAGGGCGGGATGCCGCCGTATTTCTGCACCGCGTCGGGGCCGGCGTTATAGGCGGCCAGCGCCAGCCGCCAACTGCCGAAGCGTTGGTACATCATCTTCAGATAGCGCGCGCCACCGCGCAGGTTTTCCGCCGCATCCTGCGCGTCGACCCCCAGCTTGCGCGCCGTCGCGGGCATTAGTTGCGCAAGGCCCCGCGCGCCTTTCGACGAGACCGCGCCGTGGTTCCAGCCGCTTTCTTGCTGCACCAGACGCAAGAACAGCCCCTCGGGGATGCCGTAGCGCCGCGCCGCCGCCCGCGCCAGCGTCATGTAGCGGCCCCGGTAGCGGCCCGCATAGCGTTGCAATGCCCCGGGATCGAGGCCGTCGCCGTCTTGCAGGCTGTTGCCGCGCGAATATTGGGTGGCAAGCTGGGTGTCGAGAAACCGCACCTGCGCGCGGAAGGTCTTGGTGCGGCTGGCGCCGCCGCCGATCACCAGCCCGTCGTCGAAACCGCCGGCACGCGCGGGCAATGCCGCACCCGCACAGACCATGATCCCCAGTCCCGCCGCGGCCAACGCCGCGATCGTGCCCCGTGTCATGTGATCCCCCGGTTCTGTCCCACACCTGGCCGGCGGCTTGCGCCAACCCTGGCAGGACTATAGAAAGAAGCGCCGCTCTTTTCCACCCCCGCGGCCCGCGCCCGAAAGCCCCACCCCGGGCTGCGCCGAAAGCCGCCGGGCGCGCGGCACATATCCCGGTCAGAACGCTTCGCAGTTCATCGCCGCGACGGTCTACCGGCGCCCCCGGCTGATCGACCCCAGCAAAGCGCCGGCCATCACAGCTGCGGCCCGCCTCTCTCGCCGGCCCAGCAGATTTCGCCCGTTAGGCGGGTGAGGCCGTATCGTGATCAACATATTCGACCACCATCCCGTCTGGATGACGGAACCGGGTCTTGCGGCCCACCGGAGTCTTCTGGATCGGCTCCAACTGCTCGCATCCTTCCGCGGCAAAGAGCGCAATGACAGGTTCGAGGCGATCGACCTTGACGGTCAGTCGCGTCGCCTCGAAGGGCGCTCGTCGCTCGGGCGCGCCCGCGATAATCAGTACCGATAGCCTGTCGGACGAGACCGCGGCCAGGTCAAGCCCCGCGCCCGGATAGGCGAAGCGCATCGTGACCCTTCCAGACAGCAGAGCGGTGTAGAAGTCGATCGTCGGGCCGAGCGCCTCGGGCTCGACGAAGATGCGGGTAAAGGTCTCGATAATCATCCATCAATCCTGCGCAGTTCGAGCACTTTCTTCTGCCACGGGCGACGTTATGCGTGGGTGCGCATCGCATCAACCGCACAGGCCGTGTTCGTTGCCCGCCCGATCGCGGAATCGGCCTCAGCCGAGGCCGCCGGCGTCGTCTTCGATCCGACGAACCATGCACAGAACCTGCCGCGGACAAAGGCTGCCTGGCAAGTGGGCCGGCTTGCACCGCCATCTGTCGTCGGGCCATGGCCCCAATTCGCGCCCCCTGCCCCCGCCGCCCCTTTTCCACCCAACGGCGCGCTGCTACCGTCCGCGGCGAACAGACGGAGCCCAAGAGATGACCCACCCGCTCAATCCCCGCATGGCCGCGACCTTCCCGCCCCCGGTGATGGAGGCGCGGCGCTGGCTTGAGGGGGTGGTCTTTGCCCGGGACCGGCCGCTGATCAACGTCAGCCAGGCCGCCCCCGTCGCGCCGCCGCCCGAACCGCTGCGCCAGGCGATCGCCGAGGCGGCGCTGTCGGACGACGCGGCCCATCTGTACGGCCCCGTGCTGGGGATGGGAGAGCTGCGCGCCGAGCTGGCCCGCCACTGGTCGGGCGCCTATGGCGGGCAGATCGCGCTGGAACAGGTGGCGATCACCTCGGGCTGCAATCAGGCCTTCTGCGCGGTGATGGCGACGCTGGCCAGCGAGGGCGATGAGGTGATCCTGCCGACGCCCTGGTATTTCAATCACAAGATGTGGCTGGACATGACCGGCGTGCGCTGCGTGCCGCTGCTGCTGGACGACAGCCTGATCCCCGATCCCGAACAGGCGGCGGCGCTGATCAGCACCCGGACCCGGGCGATCGTGCTGGTCAGCCCCAACAACCCCGGCGGCGCCGAATATCCGCCCGAGGTGATCCGCGCCTTCCACGATCTGGCCCGCGACCGTGGCATCGCGCTGATCGTCGATGAAACCTACCGCGATTTCGACAGCCGCCCCGGCCCGCCGCACGATCTGTTCACCGATCCCGACTGGGGCCGCAGCTTCATCCACCTCTATTCCTTTTCCAAGGCCTACCGGCTGACCGGCCACCGGGTTGGCGCCATCGTGGCCTCGAAGGCGCGGCTGGCCGAGGTCGAGAAATTCCTCGACAGCGTCACCATCTGCCCCAACGGGCTGGGCCAGCGCGCGGCGCTGTGGGGGATGCGCAACCTCGGCCAGTGGCTGGCGGGCGAGCGGGCCGAGATCCTCGACCGCCGCGCGGCGGTGCGCGACGGCTTCAACGGGCTCGAGGGCTGGCGCCTGCTGGGCTGTGGCGCCTATTTCGCCTATGTCGAACATCCCCATCCGATCGCCTCGGACGCGCTGGCGCAACGACTGGTGCGCGAGGCCGGCATCCTGATGCTGCCCGGCACCATGTTTCAGCCCGAAGGCTCGGCAAACGGCGCCCGCCAGATGCGCATCGCCTTCGCCAATATCGACCGCACCGGGATCGCGCAGATGTTCGCCCGCCTCAGAGCCTTCGCCCCCTAGGCCGCGCGGAAGGGCCCTTGTGGCGGGGCCGGCAGGCTGGGCCGGCAGGCGGGGCGGCGATCAACAATCCGCATTTTCCGCCCGCGTCCGACCAGACCGCTTGCTCCCCTGCCCCATGCGCTTTACAGAACCACCGACGCACAGGATTGGGAGGCCAGCGCATGGCGAGCCGAAAGACGCGGGATAAATCCGATAAGGCCCCCCGGGACGAGGACGAGCGGCGCCCCAGAAAGGGTGCCTCGGTCATCTCCTGGATCTTGCTGGGGATGGTCGTCCTTGGGCTTGGCGGCTACGGCATCACCAATTTCGGCGGCAGTGTCACCACCGTCGCCAGCGTTGGCGGCACCAAGATCGGCGTGAACCAATACGACCGCGCGGTGCGCAACGCCCTGCGCTCGATGTCGGCCCAGGCGGGCAAGAACATCACCTTCCACGAGGCGCAGAAGTCGGGCCTCGATCAAGAGGTGCTGCAGCAGCTTGTGCTGCAGGCGGCGCTGGATGACGAAAACAGCCGCGTCGGCATCTCGGTCGGCAACGACCGGCTGCGCCAGGACATCACCGCCATGTCCGCCTTTCAGGGCGCCGACGGCAAGTTCAGCGCCAGCACCTACAAGTTCGTGCTGCAGCAGAACGGCTTGAAGGAAGGCGAATTCGAATCCGAGACCCGCAACCAGATGGCCCGCACCATCCTGCAAGACGCCGTGACCCAGGGCTTCGGCACACCGCAGCCCTATGTCGACGCGATCATGCAATATGTAGGCGCGCGCCGCGGCTTTGAGATCCTCAAGCTCAGCCCCGACGATCTGGCGCAGCCGATCCCGACCCCGACCGAGGTCCAGCTTCAGGCCTATTACAAGGCCCATCCCAAGACCTACACCAGCCTGCCGGCCAAGCGCATCACCTATGCCGCGCTGCTGCCCGATCAGGTCGCCAAGTCGATGAAGATCCCCGAGGCCAAGCTGAAAGAATATTACGACACGCACAAATCCGACTATGTGAAGCCCGAGCGCCGCCTTGTCGAACGCCTGGTCTACCCGACCGAGGCCGCCGCCAAGGCCGCCCGCGCCAAGCTGGACGCAGGCCAGGCCACGTTCGAGCAACTGGTCCAGCAGCGCGGCCTGTCGCTGACCGATATCGACCTTGGCGACATCACCGCGGATGAGCTGTCCTCGGCCGCCGCCAAAGCCGTCTTCGCCGCCAAGAAGGGCGCCGTCGTCGGCCCGGTTGACAGCAACGTCGGCCCGGCGCTGTTTCGCGTGAACGGCATCATCGCCGCCCAGACCACCACCTTCGACCAGGCCAAATCCGACATCCGGGACGAGTTCGGCCATCAGGAGGCCAAGCAGAAGATCCAGTCTCAGGAAGAGCATCTGAACGATCTGCTCGCCGGGGGGGCCACGCTGGAACAGCTGGCCAAGGAAACCGACATGACCCTTGGCACGATCGACTTCACCGCCAAATCCGCGACCGGCATCGCCGGCTATGAGGCCTTCCGCACCGCCGCCCAGAAGGTCACCAAGAACGACTACCCCGCGATCATCGAGCTTGATGACGGCGGCATCGTCGCGCTGCGCCTCGACAAGCCGATCCCGGCCGAGGTGGTGCCCTTCGCCAAGGTCAAGGACAAGGTCACCGAAGACTGGACCACGGCCGAGACCGACACCGCGCTGATGGCCCAGGCCAACGCCGACATCAAGACGGCCGAGGCCGCGGGCGGTGACCTGTCGAAGGCTGGCACCGTGGATGTGCAGGAACCGATCACCCGCTCGGGCTATATCGACAACGCGCCTCCGGGACTGATGGAGGGCGTCTTCAAGATGAAGCAGGGCGAGGTGAAGGCCTTCCAGGGCGACAACGCGGTCTGGGTCGTGAAGCTGATCCAGGTGCTGCCGGCGGCCAAGAACGACCCCGATATCAAGAAGATGCGCGACCAGATCGTCCAGCAGGGCGACCAGGGGATGCAGAACGATGCCTTCCTCTACTTCGCGCAAGCGATCCAGTCGCATCAGGGGATCAACATCAACCAATCCGCGCTCAACGCGGTCAACGCCCAGCTCCAGTAGGGGGTCGCCTTGGAACTGATCCCCACCTTCGAAGCGTTTGAGGCCGGCTGGGCCGCGGGCCGCAACCAGGTGGTCTATGCCCGCCTGGCGGCGGATCTGGACACCCCGGTCAGCCTGATGCTGAAGCTCGCCGGTGCCCGCAAGGACAGCTTCATGCTGGAATCGGTGACCGGCGGAGAGGTCCGCGGGCGCTATTCCGTCGTCGGGCTGAAGCCGGATCTGATCTGGGAATGCGAAGCTGGCCAAAGCCGGGTGAACCGGCAGGCGCGGTTCGACGAGACTGCGTTCGAGGTGCTCGCCGGTCCGCCGCTGGACACTCTGCGCGCCCTGATCGCCGAAAGCCGGATCGAGATGCCCGAAGCCCTGCCGCCGATCGCGGCGGGTCTGTTCGGCTTTCTCGGCTATGACATGATCCGCCTGGTCGAAGACCTGCCCGACGTGAACCCCGACCCCATCGGCCTGCCCGACGCGCGGCTGCTTAGGCCCTCGGTCGTCGCCGTGCTCGACGGGGTGAAGGGCGAGGTCACGGTGGTCGCGCCGGCCTGGGCGGGCTCGGGCCTGTCGGCACGGGCGGCCTATGCCCAGGCGGCGGAACGGGTGATGGACGCGGTGCGCGATCTTGAACGCGCCGCGGTCGGCGAAAGCCGCGATCTGGGCAGCGCCTCCGGCAGCGCCGAGGCGGTGTCGAACCTCTCGAAGCAGGAGTACATGGCCGCGGTCGAGCGCGCCAAGGATTACATCCGCGCCGGCGACATCTTCCAGGTGGTGCCCTCGCAACGCTGGTCGCAGCCCTTCCCGCTGCCGCCCTTCGCGCTCTACCGCAGCTTGCGGCGCACCAACCCCTCGCCCTTCATGTTCTTCTTCAACTTCGGCCCCTTCCAGGTGATCGGCGCCTCGCCCGAGATCCTGGTGCGCCTGCGCGACGGCGAGGTGACGATCCGCCCCATCGCCGGCACCCGCCCCCGCGGCGCCACGCCCGCCGAGGATGCGGCGCTGGAGGCCGAACTGCTGGCCGACAAGAAGGAACTGGCCGAACATCTGATGCTGCTCGATCTGGGCCGCAACGATGTCGGCCGGGTGGCCAGGATCGGCACCGTCCACCCGACCGAGAAATTCATCGTCGAGCGGTATTCCCACGTCATGCATATCGTCTCGAACGTGGTGGGGGAATTGAACGAGGGCGAAGACGCGCTCTCGGCCCTTCTGGCGGGTCTGCCGGCAGGCACGGTGTCGGGCGCGCCCAAGGTCCGCGCGATGCAGATCATCGATGAGCTGGAGCCTGAGAAACGCGGCGTCTACGGCGGCGCGGTGGGCTATTTCGCCGCCAATGGCGAGATGGACATGTGCATCGCGCTGCGCACCGCGGTGGTGAAGGATGAGACCCTCTACATCCAGGCGGGCGGCGGCGTGGTCTATGACAGCGACCCCGAGGCCGAATGGCTGGAAAGCGTGAACAAGGCCAAGGCGATCCGCCGCGCCGCCGAGGATGCCGGTCTTTTCGCGGGCCACGGCAACGCTTAAGGCGGGGGGCAGACTGCCCCCCGCACCCCCCGAGAGTATTTCTCCCAAGATGAAGGGCAAGAGCCCCTGCATTCATCTTGGTCCAAATACTCCTGCCGGAGGCTCCGGCGCAGCCGGATCAGCCGGCCTGGGTGACCAGTGCCAGCGCCTCGACCTTGGCCTGGGCGGCACCGGAATCGATGCTCTCGGCGGCAATCAATGCGCCCTCTTTCAGATCCCCCGCGCGGTCCGCGACCACCAGCGCCGCGGCGGCGTTCAAGAGCACAGCGTCACGGTAGGCGCCCTTTTCGCCCGCCAGCAGCGCCTTCAGCGCCCGGGCGTTCTGGGCCGGCGTGCCGCCGAGGATCGCCTCGAACGGATGCACGGGCAGGCCCGCATCCTCGGGCGCGACGGTGAATTCCTTGATCTTGCCGTCCTCGAGCGCCGCCACCATCGAGGGCGCGGCGATGGACAGCTCATCGGTGCCGTCGCCGCCATGCACCAGCCAGGCCTTTTCCGACCCCAGCGCCTGTAGCACCTCGGCCATCGGGCGGATCAGATCAGGCGAGAAGGCGCCGGTCAGCTGGCGCTTCACCCCCGCCGGATTGGTCAGCGGCCCGAGGATGTTGAACAGCGTGCGGGTGCCCAGCTCAATCCGGACCGGGCCGACATGGCGCATCGCCGGATGATGCATGGGCGCCATCATGAAGCCGATACCAACCTCTTTCAGCGCCTTTTCAACCAGTTGCGGGCCAATCATCACGTTGATCCCCAGCTCGGTCAAGGCATCCGCCGCCCCGGATTTGGAGCTGAGGTTACGATTGCCGTGCTTGGCCACCGGCACCCCGGCGCCCGCCACCACGAAGGCCGCGGCGGTCGAGATGTTCAGCGTCCCCTTGCCGTCACCGCCGGTGCCGACGATGTCCATCGCCCCCGCCGGCGCCACCACCTTGAGGCATTTGGCCCGCATCACCGCCGCCGCGGCGGCATATTCGCCCACCGTCTCGCCCCGGGTGCGCAGCGCCATCAGCAGGCCGCCCATCTGCGCCGGCGTGGCCTCGCCGTCGAACAGGATCTGGAAGGCGCCCTCGGCCTCTTCCCGGGTCAGCGGACGGGTGGGGGCGATACCCAGATAGGTCTTCATGTCGCTCATGCCGGCACCTTGAGGCTGTCGAGGAAATTCCTGAGCAGCGCGTGGCCGTGTTCCGAGGCGATACTTTCGGGGTGGAACTGCACCCCCTGGATCGGCTTTTCGCGGTGCCGCAGACCCATGATCGTGCCGTCCTCCAGCCAGGCCGTCACCTCCAGCGACACGGGCAGGCTGTCGCGGTCGACCACCAGCGAATGGTAGCGGGTGGCGGCGAAGGGGCTGGGCAGGCCGGCGAAGACGCCAGCGCCCTCGTGATGGATCTGACCCATCTTGCCATGGACGATCTCGGAATGGCGCAGGACGACCCCGCCGAAGGCCTCGCCGATGGTCTGGTGCCCAAGGCAAACGCCCAGCAGCGGCACGTTGGCGGTGAAGGCCGCCTTGGTCAGCGGCACGCAGATGCCGGCCTCTTGCGGCACCCCCGGCCCGGGGCTGAGCACGATCGCCTCGGGGCGTAGCGCGATGGCCTCCTGGACCTCGATCTTGTCGTTGCGCACCACCTTCACCTCGGCGCCCAATTCGCCAAGGAAATGAACGAGGTTGTAGGTAAAACTATCGTAATTGTCGATCAGCAGCAGCATCGCGGCCCTTTCCGCAGCGGCCCCCGGCGAAAGGTCTGGCCGGGACGCGCCCCGCGTCCGTGTCGATAGGGGGTGAACCCGGTTCCGTGTCGCGCTATACATGGTCAGAGCCGCGCGCCGGGGTCAAGGGCGGTCGGGGACCGAAAGGCCCGATCCCGGGCAAACGGGCGGCACCTGACCCGGCTTCGGCCAGGGCGGCGACAACGGCAGAGGCTCGTGGAGGCAGGATGGCCAGTGGCTTTGTAAAAGGTGCGCTTGCAGGCGTGGTCGCGTCGGGACTTGGGCTAAGCGTGGTATCGGAACTGGCCCCGCCGCCCGCGCCGCAAATGCACGCCGCCCCGCGCCCATCCCTGGGCGCCACGCCCGAGTCGAAGACCGCCGCGAAGGCGCCTGCCGCGCCGACCCAGACGCAGAAGCCCCAGACCGCCCCGGCGCTGGCCACCACCTCCGAAATGGCCTCATCGCAGGCGGAGCCCCCGGCCCTTTCGGCCGCACCCGCCGCCCCGGCCGCGCCCGCCGCACCGGAGCCCACCCCGAAGCCCACCCCGGTCGCGCCACAAACGGCCGCCGGCAAAGCCGTGCCCGCCAAGATCGCGCCACTGCCGGGCCAGGCCCCCGCCGATCAGGCCCCCGCGGCGGCCATTACCTCGTCGATCATGCCCAAGGCCGCGCCCGAAACCTCGCTTGGCGCGGCGCCGGGATCCGGGCCCGGCGCGCCGGTCGCGCCGAAGGCCGAGGCGCCGGTGACCGAATCCCCCGCGACGCAGGCGCCCCAGCCGCCCTCCGGGGCTGGCACCGCGCCGAAATTCGTGCAAGCGCCCCCCAAGGTGCGCCTTGACAGCACGGCGCCCGCCGCCACCGCCCTGCTGCGCGAAGAACCCGCCCCCAACAGCCCGGCCAGCGGCGGCCCTGCCCCCCTGGCGCCGAAACAGACGCCTCAGGCAAGCGCGAATCCCGCCCCCGCCGAAGCCGCCCCGACCGCGCCCGCTGCGGCCCCGGCGCCCAGACCCCGGATACTGCGGCCGGGCAGCACGGAAACCGCCCCTGGCACCGGCGCGCAATCGTCGAGCACGCAGAACATGGCGCTTCCGCAAATCACGCTCCCCGAGACCGCACGGCCCCAGACCGCGCCGCTTCCGAAAATCGCCGAAGGCATGCCCAGCATTGCCGGCGCGCCGCAGCCCGGTTTCGGGCAGAAGCTACATGGCGTGATCAGCGGCAGGCTGCCGAAAATCGCCTCTGCGCCCGGGGCCGCGCCCCCCGAAACGACTCCCGACACCACGGTGGCCGACGACGCCTCGCTGCCCGCCTATCGCCGCTATGCCGCGGCCTTCGAGAACCCGCAGCAAAAGCCCCTGCTCTCGATCGTGCTGATCGACACCGGCGGCGCGCTTGACCGCAGCGCGCTGGCCGCCCTGCCGCTGAACGTCAGCTTCGCGATCGACCCCGACGCCGCGGATGCCAGCGCCGCCGCGCAGCTCTACCGGGCCGCCGGGCATGAGGTGCTGATCCTGGCCCGCGGCATCCCCGCCGACGCCACCAAAACCGATCTGGAGCAGATCTTCGCGCGCTACCAGCAGGTGCTGCCGCAGGCTGTCGGCGTGCTCGACCCGGCCGAAGGCGGGTTTGAGGCCAATCGTGCCCTCTCGCAGCGCATCGTCGCGCTTCTGGCCGAACGCGGGCTGGCGCTGCTGACCTATGCCCGCGGCCTCGACGCCGCCAACCAGATCGCACAGGCCAGCGAGCTGCCGGCGGCGCGGATCTACCGCCGGCTTGACGCCGATGACGAAAACCCGTTCACCATCACCCGCTATCTCGACCGCGCCGCCTTCAAGGCCGCGCAGGACGGCCGCGTCACCGTGCTGGGCCACACCAAACCCGACACGATCGAGGGGCTGAAGGACTGGGCCGGAGACAGCCGCGCCCGCACCATCACCCTGGCGCCGGTCACCGCCACCCTCACCCCCTGAAGGAACCCCATGTCCACCATCCTCGACAAGATTAAGGCCTACAAGCTGGAAGAGGTCGCGACCCGCAAGGCCCGGCATCCGCTGTCAGAGGTCGAGGCCACGGCGCGCCGGGCCGATCCGCCGCGCGGCTTTGCCCGGGCGCTGACGCGGGCGGCGGCCACCGGCTATGGCCTGATCGCCGAGATCAAGAAGGCCAGCCCCTCCAAAGGGCTGATCCGCGCCGATTTCGACCCGCCCGCGCTGGCCCGCGCCTATGCCGAGGGCGGCGCCACCTGCCTGTCGGTGCTGACCGACACCCCCAGCTTTCAGGGCGCCGACGCCTACCTGACCGAGGCCCGCGCCGCCTGCGCCCTGCCGGCCCTGCGCAAGGATTTCCTCTACGATCCCTATCAGGTGGCCGAGGCCCGCGCGCTTGGCGCCGATTGCGTACTGATCATCATGGCCAGTGTCTCCGATGCCCAGGCGGCCGAACTGGAGGCCGCCGCGACGGATTGGGGCATGGATGTGCTGATCGAGGTCCACGATGCGCAGGAACTGGCCCGCGCGGCGCGGCTATCCTCGCCCCTTCTGGGGGTAAACAACCGCAATCTCAAGACCTTCGAAGTCTCTCTTGATGTAACGCGCGAATTGTCACGCACACTGCCCGAAGGCCGAACGCTGGTCTGCGAAAGCGGGCTTTTCACCCCCGCAGACCTCGCAGACATGGCCGGCTACGGCGCCCGCTGCTTCCTGATCGGCGAAAGCCTGATGCGCCAGGATGATGTAGCGTCCGCCACCCGCACGCTGCTGGCCAACCCGGTCGCAGCCCACCCGGCGGAGGCCTCCTGATGGCGCTGACCCATTTCGACGACAAGGGCCATGCCCATATGGTCGACGTCTCCGACAAGCCGGTGACGGCGCGCGTGGCGGTGGCCTCTGGCGCGGTAAAAATGGCGCGGGAAACCCTTGATCTCATTACCGAAGGCCGCGCCAAGAAGGGCGACGTGCTGGGCGTGGCGCGGCTTGCCGGGATCATGGGCGCGAAGAAGACCTCCGATCTGATCCCGCTCTGCCATCCGCTGCCGATCACCAAGGTGGCGCTGGAACTGACCCCCGACCCGGAGCTGCCCGGCATCCGCATCACTGCGACGGTGAAGACCGGCGGCCAGACCGGGGTGGAGATGGAGGCGCTTACCGCCGTCTCGGTCGCGGCGCTGACGATCTATGACATGGTCAAGGCCGCCGACAAGGCCATGGTCCTGACCGATATCCGACTTGATCTAAAAGATGGCGGCAAATCAGGCCGTTACGAGGCGAAGCTATGATTTCCGTTGAAGAGGCCCTAGCCCATGTCCTGGCCCTGGCCCAACCGCTGCCCAGCGAAGAGATCCCGCTGGCACAGGCCGCCGGCCGCGTGCTGGCCGCCCCGGTGGTCGCTCACCGCGACCAGCCGCCCTTTGCGGCCTCGGCCATGGATGGCTACGCGATCGCCGACGCCGACCCGCAGCCCGGCGCACGCTACCGGGTGATCGGGGAATCCGGCGCGGGCCACGGCTTTGCGGGTCCGCTGGGCCCCGGGCAAGCGGTGCGTATCTTCACCGGCGCGCCGATCCCGACAGGTGGCAAACGGGTGATTATCCAGGAGGATGTAACCCGAACTTCAGATGAAATATGTCTGGATGCGCGCCTCGACACTGGCCTCCATATCCGCCCGGCCGGGGCCGATTTCACCGTGGGCGACAGCCTTTCTGCGCCCCGCTGCCTGCGTCCCACCGATCTGGCGCTGATCGCCGCGATGAACAGCGCCACGGTCACCGTCCACCGCCGACCCAGAGTGGCGCTGATCGCCACCGGGGATGAGTTGGTGATGCCCGGAGAGGCCCCCGGACCGGATCAGATCATCGCCTCGAACACCTTTGCGCTCAAGGCGATGGCGGAATCCGTGGGCGCCGAGGGGCGGCTGCTGCCGATCGCCGCCGATCGCGAGGAGGCGCTGGAAGAGGTGCTGAACCTCGCCCAGGATGCCGATCTGATCGTGACCATCGGCGGCGCCTCGGTCGGGGATCACGATCTTGTCGGCAAGGTCGCCGAAAGCATGGGGCTTGAGCGCGCCTTCTACAAGATCGCGATGCGCCCCGGCAAGCCGCTGATGGCCGGCAGGCTGCATGGGGCGGCCATGCTCGGCCTTCCAGGAAATCCTGTTTCCTCAATTGTTTGCGGCCATATCTTCATGCTGCCCATGCTGCGCGCCATGCAGGGGCTTCCGGCCAAGGCGCCGCCGCGCGCCCGGGCGGAACTGGCCTGTGATCTGGGCCCCAACGGCGAGCGCGCGCATTACATGCGGGCGCGCCTGTCGCCCGGCGCGGGCCTGCCCCGCATCACCCCGTTTGAGCGCCAGGACAGCGCGCTTCTGGCGATCCTGACCGAGGCCGACGCCCTGCTGATCCGCCCGGTCGGCGACGGGCCGCGCAAGGCCGGTGAGCTGGTCGACTACCTGCCACTGCAGCCCGCAACTGGTTGACACAAAACCGGAACACGGATAGAACATTCCCTGAACCTTTCCACTCGGATGATCGGGAGTCCGCCAAATGTTGACCCGCAAGCAACTGGAATTGCTGGATTTCATAAACAGGCGGCTTAGCGCCGATGGCGTTCCCCCCTCTTTCGACGAGATGAAGGATGCGCTGGATCTGCGCTCCAAATCGGGCATCCACCGGCTGATCACCGCGCTCGAGGAACGGGGCTTCATCCGCCGTCTGGCGCACCGCGCCCGCGCCATCGAGATCGTCAAGCTGCCCGAGGCGCTGGCCTTTGCCGAGAACGCCGCGCCGCGGTCCCGGCCCTTCGCGCCGCGGGTGGTCACGGGCGACCGGCCGGCACCGCAGGCGGACTTCCCCCCCGGCGAGCAGATCCATGCCCTGGAATTGCCGATGATGGGCCGGATCGCGGCGGGCACCCCGATCGAGGCGATTGCCCATGCCTCCCATAATGTCGCGGTTCCGGCGGCGATGTTGTCCGGCGCGGGCCAGCATTTCGCGTTGGAGGTAAAGGGTGATTCGATGATCGAGGCCGGGATCAACGATGGCGACGTCGTGGTGATCCACGCGCAGGAGGATGCCGAGAACGGCGACATCGTGGTGGCGCTGGTCGACGATCAGGAGGCCACGCTGAAACGCTTTCGCCGGCGCGGCGGGATGATCGCGCTGGAGGCGGCCAACCCGGATTTTGAGACCCGGATGCTGCCGGGCGACCGGGTCAAGGTTCAGGGCCGGCTTGTCGGTCTGATCCGCAGCTATTAGGGCGACCGCGGCCTGACCCGCCCGCCGGTCTGACGACGGCGATAGGCCGGTCGCGCCGGATGGACCCAGGGCCGCTGTCCCGCAACCTGATCGGCGTGCCGGACGATCAGACGCGCTCTATCGAAGTCGATCGCCACCGCGCCGTCTCGGGCAAGCGATCGGGCCGCGAAGATCCGGCAGGGGCCGCGAAGGCCGGGCGCCGCGGCGCTGGTGATCAGGATCACATTCTGGCGGCAGGCGGCATTTAGCGCATCTAACGCGATGTTGCGGCCAAGGACCGCGCCGGACCAGCGGTCAAGGCGAAAGGACCGCGCCGTCCTTGGACCGGCAAAGCCGGGACGCGCGGCGGCAATAGCGCGAGAGGCGGCGTCGCCGTCATTCTCCAGCCAGCTGCGGGCGGCAAAACCGGCCGCCGTGGCCGAGGAAAGCACCCGGCCAGCCGGCGTCATCAGCCCCACAAGGCGGCCGTCCGCCGAGATCAGCAAGGCCGGGCGCTCCGCCTGCATCCAGCCGGCCAGCGCCGCGACCATCACCAACGCCCCGCCCCAGCGCGGCGGGCCGCGCCAGAGCATCAGCAAGAGCGCGCCAAGCGCCAGCGTGGGCAGCACCCATCCAGGCGGGGTCACGACAGGCACCGCCGCACCGTGCAGCCCCGCCACCCGATGCGCCACCGCCAGGATCCACTGCGCCCCCAGGCCCATGGCCCAAAGGGCTGGGCCGGCCAGACCAAGCGGCGCCAGAAGAGCCGCGATCACCGCCGCCGGCATCACCACCATCCCCATGACCGGAACCGACAGCACATTGGCCAGAAGGCCGTATTCGGCCAACCGGTTGAAGCTCGCCGCCGCGATCGGCGCGGTGGCAAGCCCCGCCACGAAAGAGGAAAACACCAGCGCCCCCGCGGCCCTCAGCGGCCCCGGCGCCGCCCCCCAGGCGCGGCCACGCAGCACCCCGAAGGCCGCGACCAGCGCGGTGGTGGCGGCAAAGGACATCTGGAAACCCGGCCCGGTCAGGCTTTCGGGTTGCAGCACCAGGATGATCAGCGCCGCCAGCGCCACCGACCGCAGCGTCAGCGCGCGCCGGTCCGCGAGCACCGCCCCCAGCATCACCGCCACCATGACAAAGGCGCGCTGGGTGGCGATACTGCCCCCCGACAGCGCCAGATAGGCGATTGCGGCGGCCAGCGCGCCAATCGCCGCGATCTTCTTCGCCGGCAGCCGCAGCGCCAGCGGCGGGATCAGGGCCAGGCCCAGACGCAGCGCCGCAAAGACGAAGCCGGTCAACAACCCCATATGCAGCCCCGAAATCGCCAGCAGATGCGCCAGATTCGAGGCCCGCAGATCGTCCGCCGTGGCCCGTTCGATACCGCCGCGTTCGCCGGTCGCCACCGCCGCGGCGAAGGCGCCCGGCTGGCCCGGAATGCGCGCCCGGATCGCGCGCGCCAGATCCATCCGCATCCGCCCCAGCCAGGCCCCGCGCGCCGGCTGCCACAGCATCAACGGGCTGGTCGCATAGCCGGTGGCCCCCAGCCGGTCGAACCAGGCCATGCGGCGAAAATCGAAACCGCCGGGCTCGGCCGGGCCGGGGGGCGGCGACAGATGCGCGGTGATCATCACCACCTGCCCCGGCTCTTGCACGATCCCCGGCAGCCGCGAACGCAGCGTGATGCGCACCCGGGCCGGGAGCGCCGCGGGTGCGATGCGTGACAGCGCCACGCGGTCCAGCGTCACCCGGGGAAAATCCGACAGCGACCGGTCCAGCGCCACGACACGCCCCGTCACCGGCCCGTAATAGCGATGCCCCAACACCGGCGCCGCCACCCAATGGCTGCGCACCGCCGCCAGCAGCCCGCCCCCCAGCACCAGCGCCAGCGCCAGCGCCAAAGGCCGCCAGCGCGGCCCCGCGCGCCACGCCCAGGCCAGCGCCAGTGCCAGCCCCAGCCCGCACAGCGCCCAAAGGCCCGCCCCCGGCTCTTGCGGCAGCGCAAAATAGCCGCCGATGCCGCCAGCCATGCAGACCGGCGCCCAGACGAACAGCGTGCCGCGTGCCGCCACCAGCGCGTCAAGCGGATGACCCAGGGCGAGGACACGAAGGCGGGCCCGGTTCCGCACCCTTGTCCTTCCCCCCTCTCTTGCCTAGACAAGCGCCAAGCCTATCTTCCTCATGGTTTCCGAAAGGTTAACGCCCCATGTCAGACGCGCCCCTCGACATGCCTGTCGTCACCCGTTTCGCCCCCTCGCCGACCGGCTATCTGCATATCGGCGGGGCGCGCACGGCGCTGTTCAACTGGCTTTATGCGCGCGGACATGGCGGCAAGTTCCTGTTGCGCATCGAGGATACCGACCGGGCGCGCTCGACCCCCGAGGCGACCGCGGCGATCCTCAAGGGGCTGGCCTGGCTGGGGCTTGACTGGGACGGCGAGCCGATCAGCCAGTTCGCCCGCGCCGACCGCCACGCCGAAGTCGCGCAAGAGATGCTGGCCCGCGGTGCGGCCTACAAGTGCTTCAGCAGCCAGGAGGAAATTGAGGCCTTCCGCGAGGCCGCGCGCGCCGAGGGCCGCTCGACCCTGTTCCACAGCCCGTGGCGCGACGCCGATCCCGCCACCCATCCCGACGTGCCCCATGTGATCCGCCTGAAGGCCCCGCGCGACGGCGAGACGGTGATCGAGGACCGGGTGCAGGGCCGCGTCACGATCCGCAACGATCAGCTCGACGACATGGTCTGTTTACGTTCCGATGGTACGCCCACCTATATGCTGGCGGTGGTGGTGGACGATCATGACATGGGGGTTACGCATGTGGTGCGGGGCGACGATCACCTGACCAACGCCGCCCGCCAGATCCAGGTCTACCGGGCGATGGGCTGGCCGGTGCCGGCCTTCGCCCATATCCCGCTGATCCACGGCCCCGACGGCAAGAAGCTGTCGAAGCGCCACGGTGCGCTGGGGGTCGAGGAATATCAGGCGATGGGCTACCCGGCGGCGGGGATGCGCAACTATCTGGCGCGGCTGGGCTGGAGCCACGGCGACGACGAATTCTTCACCGATTCCCAGGCCCGCGAATGGTTCGATCTGTCGGGAATCGGCCGCGCGCCGGCACGGCTGGATTTCAAGAAACTGGAAAATCTTTGCGGCCAGCATATCGCCGCCTCGGACGATGCCGCACTGCTGCAAGAACTGGTCGCCTATCTGCAGGCCGCCAACCTTCAGGCCCTGACTTCGCGTCAGGAACAGGGCCTAGAGCAGGCCATGTACTGCCTCAAGGAACGCGCGAAAACCTTCCCGGAACTTCTTGAAAAAGCGCATTTTGTGCTGACGGAACGGCCGATCGTGCCGGATGAGAAAGCAGCCAAGGCTCTGGATGCGGTATCCCGTGGTATACTGGCGGAATTGACGCCGCAGGTGCAAAGTGCTACGTGGTCGCGGGACGGTCTGGAGGCCGCCGTCGCCGGGGTGGCCGAGGCCCATGGTCTGGGTCTTGGCAAGCTTGCGGGGCCGCTTCGGGCCGCGCTCGCCGGGCGGACGGTGACCCCCAGCGTTTTCGATATGATGCTGGTCATCGGGCGCGATGAAACTGTCGCGCGCATCGCTGACGCAGCGGGCTGAGGGGCGTTTCCCGCCAGCCCATGCCGGACATTCACGCGCCGCGCGGGATCCTTCCCGTCCGGCTTTCAGGAAAGGGATGAGGATGGCGGAGACCGACAAAAAAGCCACGTTGCAGTTTGAGGGAAAGACCGTCGAGCTGCCGATCATGAGCCCCACCGCGGGGCCTGACGTGATCGACATCCGCAAGCTCTACGCGCAGGGTGATGTCTTCACCTACGATCCGGGTTTCACCTCGACCGCGTCCTGCGAGTCGACCATCACCTTCATCGACGGCGACAAGGGCGAGCTGCTGTATCGCGGCTATCCGATCGACCAGCTGGCCGGCCAATCGAACTATATCGAGGTCTGCTATCTGCTGCTTTACGGCGAACTGCCGGACAAGGCGCAGTTTGAGGAGTTCAGCTACCGCATCACGCGCCACACCATGGTGCATGAGCAGATGCACAACTTCTTCCGCGGCTTCCGCCGCGATGCGCATCCGATGGCGACCATGGTCGGCGTCGTCGGCGCGATGTCGGCCTTCTACCACGATTCGACCGACGTCAACGACGAGTGGCAGCGTGAGGTCGCGGCGATCCGCATGGTCGCCAAGATGCCGACAATCGCGGCGATGGCCTATAAATATTCGGTTGGCCAGCCCTTCGTCTATCCGCGCAATGATCTCGATTACGCGTCGAACTTCCTCAACATGTGCTTCTCGGTCCCGGCCGAGCCCTACAAGATCGAGCCGGCCCTGGCCCGCGCGATGGACCGGATCTTCACCCTGCATGCCGATCACGAACAGAACGCCTCGACTTCGACGGTGCGTCTGGCGGGCTCGTCAGGGGCCAACCCCTTTGCCTGCATCGCGGCCGGCATCGCCTGCCTCTGGGGGCCGGCCCATGGCGGCGCCAACCAGGCGGCGCTGGAGATGCTGCGCACCATCGGCACGGTCGACAAGATCCCGGAATATGTTGCCCGCGCGAAGGACAAGAACGATCCCTTCCGCCTGATGGGCTTTGGCCACCGGGTCTACAAGAACTTCGACCCGCGCGCCAAGGTGATGAAGGAAAGCGCCGACGAGGTGCTGGATCTTCTGGGCATCCACAACAACGAGACCCTGAAGGTCGCCAAGGAGCTGGAGCGGATCGCGCTGGAGGACGAGTACTTCATCGAGAAGAAGCTGTATCCCAACGTCGATTTCTACTCGGGCATCATCCTTGAGGCGATGGGTTTCCCGACCGCGATGTTCACCCCGATCTTCGCGCTGTCGCGCACTGTCGGCTGGATCGCGCAGTGGAAAGAGATGATCGGCGACAAGAACCAGAAGATCGGCCGCCCGCGCCAGCTGTACGTCGGCGAGGCGGCGCGCGATTACGTCGATATCGCCAAGCGCTGAGGGGGCTTCGCCCTTACCGGACAGTCACGGATTGCGGCGGGGCGCGGATGCGCCCCGCCGTTTTCTTTGGGTGCGGGGGCTGCGCTTGGGCTGGCCCCTCTGGCCGCCCGGTGCGCGCGTGAAACGCGCAGGGCGCGCGCCTGCCCGTCCCGGCGGGCTGGCGCCCGGGCACGCTCGCCCCCGCATGTAATCGGGCAGTCCCTTGCCGCCATAAAAGGCGACGCGGACAGGCCGAGCAGCGCCACCCCACGGGCAGGCGCGCGCCCCGCTTGCGCCGCAGCAGATCCGGCGCCCAGACGGCGGAAAATCCCCTGACCCGTCGCCGCCCATCCCGCCACGACCCGTTGACCTTGGCGGCGGGTTCGGTGTGAATGGGCGCGCAACCTGATCGGGAGAAAACGATGGCCTGGAAAACGCTCGACGACATGGATCTCGACGGCAAGGTGGCGCTGGTCCGGGTGGATCTGAACGTCCCCGTCGAAGCCGGCCGGGTCACCGACACCACCCGCATCGACAAGATCATCCCGACGATCACCGATATTCTGGCCAAGGGTGGCAAGCCGGTGCTGATGGCCCATTTCGGCCGCCCCAACGGCGAGGTCGTCGCCGATCTCAGTCTGCGTATCACCCTGCCGGCGCTGCAGGCCGCCCTGCCCGGCCACAAGGTGATCTTCGCCGAGGACAGCATCGGAGGCCCCGCCAAGACCGCCGTCGCCGCACTGCAGCCGGGCGAGGTCCTGCTGCTGGAAAACACCCGCTTCCACGCCGGGGAAGAGCAGAACGACAAGATGATGGCCGCCTCGCTGGCGGCTTTGGGCGACGTCTATGTGAATGACGCCTTCTCGGCCGCGCATCGGGCGCATGCCTCGACCGAGGGCATCGTGCAATTGCTGCCCTCCTGCGCCGGCCGCCTGATGGAGGCCGAGCTGAAGGCGCTCAACGCCGCGCTTGGGGCGCCCGAACGGCCGGTCGTCGCCATCGTCGGCGGCGCGAAAGTGTCGACCAAGCTGGACCTCTTGGGCAATCTGGTCGCCAAGGTCGATCATCTGGTGATCGGCGGCGGCATGGCGAACACCTTCCTGGTGGCCAAGGGGATCGAGGTCGGCAATTCGCTGGCCGAGCGCGACATGGCCGACACCGCGCGCGAGATCCTCGACAAGGCCGCGCGCGAGGGCTGCGCGATCCACCTGCCCGTCGACCTGGTGGTGGCGCGCGAATTCAAGGCCCATGCCGCGCATGAAACCGTCGCCGCCGACGCCTGCCCCAGCGATGCGATGATCCTGGACGCGGGGCCCAAGACGGTGGCCGCACTGGCCGATGTCTTCGCCGAATGCCGCACGCTGATCTGGAACGGCCCGCTCGGCGCGTTCGAGCTGGAACCCTTCGACGCCGCCACCAACGCCGCCGCGCGCAAGGCCGCCGAGCTGACACGTGACGGCGCGCTGGTCTCGGTGGCGGGTGGCGGCGACACGGTGGCGGCGCTGAACCGGGCCGGGGTGGCGGCGGATTTCACTTATATCTCGACCGCCGGCGGGGCTTTTCTGGAATGGATGGAAGGCAAGGTGCTGCCGGGCGTCGCCGCGCTGGGGGCCTGAGGCGGCGCGCGGGCGTATCTGGGGAACACTGAAAGGGAGGGGCGCGCCATGGCGATCGGCTATAGGCAGATGCTGGAGGAGGCCGAGGCCGAGGTGCGCTCGGTCTCGACCGAAGAGGGGGCGTTGCTGCGGGCGCAGGCAGAGGTGGTCTTCATCGACATCCGGGACCCGCGCGAGTTGGCGCGCGAGGGCATGATCCCGGGCGCGCATCGGGCGCCGCGGGGGATGCTGGAATTCTGGATCGATCCGGAAAGCCCCTATCACAAGCCCTATTTCGCCGAGGACAAGCTGTTCGTGTTCTACTGCGCCTCGGGCTGGCGGTCGCTGCTGGCGGCGCAGGTGGCGCAGCGCATGGGGCTGCGCTGCGCCAGCCTGACCGGCGGCTTCGGCGACTGGCGCCGCGCCGGCCAGGAGGTGGCGGCGCCGGAGGCCCACTGAGGCCCCGATTTGCGCGCCGTTAGCGCAACCGGCGTTGCGTGTTTCCGCCGGGGCTTCTAGACCGCTTGCAGGCCCATTTTAAGCGAAAGGACCTTTGCGATGAAGGCGACGAGAACGGTTCAGAAGATCCTGGCCAATTACGAGGGCGACACGCCCGGCGTGAAGGCCAACCTTTGCCGGATCCTGATGAACGGCAAGCTCGGCGGCACCGGCAAGATGATCATCCTGCCCGTCGACCAGGGGTTCGAGCATGGCCCCGCGCGCAGCTTTGCGCCGAACCCGGCGGGCTATGACCCGCATTATCATTACCAGTTGGCGATCGACGCGGGGCTGAACGCCTATGCCGCTCCGCTGGGCATGATCGAGGCCGGCGCCGACACTTTCGCGGGCCAGATCCCGACGATCCTGAAAGCCAACTCGGCCAATTCGCTGATGTCGGAGACCGCCGGCAAGAACCAGGCGATCACCGCAAGTGTCGACGACGCGCTGCGGCTGGGCTGCTCTGCGATCGGCTTCACGATCTATCCCGGCTCGGACATGGCGATCGACATGTTCGAAGAGATCAGTGCGATGCGCGAAGAGGCCGCGGCCAAGGGCGTGGCGACGGTGATCTGGTCCTACCCGCGCGGCGAGGCGATCACCAAGGACGGCGAGACGGCGATCGACATCGCGGCCTATGCGGCGCAGATCGCGGCGCTTCTGGGCGCCCATATCATCAAGATCAAGCTGTCGACCGACCATCTGATGCTGGGCGAGGCCAAGAAGGTCTATGAGGCGCAGAAGATCGACGTCGCGACCCAGGCGGCACGGGTCCGGCACTGCATGGACGCGGCCTTTGGCGGGCGCCGGATCGTGGTGTTCTCGGGCGGCGCGAAAAAGGGCACCGACAGCGTCTATGACGACGCCCGCGCGATCCGCGACGGCGGCGGCAACGGCTCTATCATCGGGCGCAACAGCTTCCAGAGGAGCCGCGAAGACGCGCTCGACATGCTGGGCAAGCTGGTCGACATCTACAAGGGCAAGGCCTGACGCGACCGCCCATGAGGGGGCTGTCTGCCCCCTCGCCCTCCGGGCTCACCCCCCGAGGATATTTTCGCCAAAGTGAAAGCGGGGCACATTTCCATTTTCATTTTGGCAGAAATACTCCACGGGGGTCCGGGGGTGTGAAGCCCCCGGCGCCGAGGCCGGTAATCCCTCAGACAGGTCCGAGCCGTTCGATGAGCGCGCGCGTGTCGAGGCCGCGCACCGCGCCGGGGATGCGGCCGCCCTTGCGGTCGAGCCGGGCGGCGCAATAGCCGTCGGCCACCGCGGGCGGCGCGTGGCGGATCAGCGTGGCGGCGGTCAGCAGCGTGGCGAGGCTTTCGGCGAACCAGCGGGCCTCGGCCTCGACCGGCAGGCCGGGCCAGCGCGCGGCATGGGCCTTTAGGGCGGAATCATAGCGGTGGTCGGTGCCGGTGGCCGCGTTCAGTTCGGCGCGGACGGCGTCACCCGCCGCGGGTTCGCGCGCCAGCGTGCGCAGGATGTCGAGGCAGATCACATTGCCCGAGCCTTCCCAGATGCCGTTCAGCGGCGCCTCGCGGTAGAGCCAGGGCATGGCGCTGTCCTCGACATAGCCCATGCCGCCCATCACCTCCATCGCCTCGACGGTGACCAGCGGGCAGAGCTTGTTCGACAGGAACTTCGCCGCCGCCACCGCCAACCGGGCAAAGGCACGCTCTTCGGGGGCGGTGCCGTCGAAGGCCGCCGCAACCCGCAGCCCCAGCGCCGTCGCGCCCTCCCAATCCAGCACCAGATCGGCCAGCACCGATTGCATCAGCGGCTGGTCCACCAGACGGCGCTGGAAGGCGCTGCGGCGGCTGACCCAATGATGCGCCTCGGCCAGCGCCGCGCGCATGATCCCCGCCGGCGCCACCGCCGTATCAAGCCGCGTGTGATGCACCATCTCGATGATCGTGCGCACGCCCGCGCCCTCATCCCCCAGCCGAAAGGCCAGCGCGCCGGCATATTCGATCTCGGACGAGGCATTGGCGCGGTTGCCGAGCTTGTCTTTCAGCCGCATCAGGCGAATCGCGTTGCGCTCGCCCTCCAGCCAGCGCGGCACCAGAAAGCAGGTCAGCCCGCCATCGGCCTGCGCCAGCGTCAGGAAACCGTCCGACATCGGCGCCGAGCAGAACCATTTGTGGCCGGTCAGCCGGTAGGCGGCGCCGTCGCGCACGGCCCGGGTGCTGTTGGCCCGCAGGTCCGAGCCGCCCTGCTTTTCCGTCATCGCCATGCCCAGCGTCGCACCCGCCTTGGCGGCAAGCGGCGCGACCGAGGGGTCATAGGTGCGCGCCGTCAGCTTCGGCACCCATTCCGCCGCAAGGGCCGGATCGGTCCGCAGCGCCGGCACTGCGGCATAGGTCATGGTCATCGGGCAGCAGGAGCCGGGTTCAACCTGGCTGTGCATGTAAAGCAGCGCGGCATGGGTGGCGTGGCCGCCGGGTGTGCCCTCCCCGGGCGCCCCTTCCCAGGGCAGCGCGGCATAGCCCGCGCCGATGCCTTCCTGCATGAGGCGGTGATAGGCGGGGTGGAAGACGACCTCATCCAGCCGCCGCCCGCCGGCATCGAACAGCCGCAGATCGGGCAGCACGCGCATCGCCTCGCGTCCCGCGGCGCGAAGCTCGGCGGTGCCGAGGGCGCGGCCCCGCGTCGCCAGATGGGCCGCATCGGCGCCCGCCGCCGTGGCCGCGCAAGCCAGCGCGGGATCGCCGGCCCAAAGATCGGCATCGCCGCGCGGTGGCGGCTGGTTGGTGACCTCGTGGCCAGAAAGATCGGAGCGTCCGGGCAGCATGGGTGCCTCCCTCGTCAACTGCGTCGCAGGGCCGGTCGCCAATACGCCAGGCTCCGCCGCGTCACGCGAAAAACATGCGACCGTGGGATTCACAAAGCAACCCGCATGTGCGACTATCGTCGCGTCACCGCCCCGGCAGAGGGTGGGCAGAGGCAGATCGAGGCGCAGGATGCCCCATAGCCAGAGACGGCCCTCGCTGGGCCCGATGATCTTCTACTCGCTGGCCTTCGTGCTGGCGAGTTACTTCACCTTTGCCGCCGTGCAGGGCGATTACGGGGTCTTCCGCCGGGTCCGGATCGAGGCCGATATCCAGCAGCTTACCGCCGAGCGCGACCAGCTGCGTGGCGAATTGGCCCTGCTGAAGAACAAGACCCACCGGCTGACCGACAATTACCTTGATCTCGATCTGCTGGATCAGCAGGTGCGCCGGGTGCTGGGCTATATGCGCGCCGACGAGGTCGTGATCCGCTAGCCTTTCAGCGCGGCGCCAAGGGCGCTCGACATCAGCGCCGGGCTGCGCTTCACTGCCACCATGATTGGTACTGAAACTGGCCCCGACCTGCCCGACATCACCGGCGACGCCCGCGATTTCTTTCGCAAGGGCCTGAAGCCGGATTATGAACTGACCTGGTGCATCACCGGCATCCACGGGCAGCTGGGCTATACCGGCAAGTTCGTCCAGCGCGCGCCGGGTCAGGACGACAGCCCGCTGAACCCGCTGGGCGCGATGACCACGGCCCCCTTCGGTGGTGTCACCTTCTTTTGTTCGCACATGATGCTGGACGGCCAATATGCCGCGATCTCGGGCGTGCTGGGCGACACCTGGCGCCTGATGGTCGCGGGGTATGAGACCGACGTGCGCCATCGCCGGCTGGACGGGGCGGCGGGCGATTTCCACCTCTGGGCCGCCGACATGGTGCGCCAGGGGCTGATGCCGCGTTCGGGTCTTTTGCACGGGCGCCCTGCCCCCAGCCCGATCCGCCTGCGCGCCGTGCTGACCGAGGCCGATATCGACGCCCTCACCGCCCGGCTGCGCGACGCCGCCATCGGCGCGTGGGAGGTTCACGACAATCCGGCGATGAAATCGCCCGGCTTCATCACCCATGTGGAGCTGGTGCGCGAAGAGGATGCCACGCTGCTGGAGGAAGAATTCGGCGCCGCGATCTGCGGCTCCAACTGGTTCTACGAGGGACGGGACCCGCTGGCCTCGGGCGGGCCGGCGGGCTGAATTCCCTCGGCCAGATGCCAGCTTGTCGCCGCCATCGCCGCCGCCGTGGCCAGGCATAGCGGCAGGCCGCCGACCTCATAGGTCAGGCCCGACAGCAGCGTGCCCAGTAGCCGCCCGGCGGCATTGGCCATGTAGTAGAAACCCACATCCATCGTCACCCGATCACCGCGGCTGAGCGCCAGGATCAGGTAGGAATGCAGCGACGAATTCACCGCGAAGACGAAGCCGAAGGCCAGCAGCCCGACCACCAGCACCAGCGTCAGCCACAGCGCCGGCGCCCCCGCCAGAAACGCCACAGCGGCCAGCCCGGCGGGGATCAGCGCCAGCCCCCCGGCCCAGCGGCGGGCCATGCCGACCAGCTCGGCCTCGGGCCTGCGCGCGGCGCGCAACAGGCGCGGGGCGGCGGCCTGCACGGCGCCGTAAAGCACCACCCACAGCGCCATGAAACCGCCCACCGCGAAGAAGGCCGCGCGCATCCCCGCCGGGGTGCCGTCGGACAAAACCCCCTCAAAATAGACCGGAATGCCGACGACGAACCACACATCGCGCGCGCCGAATAGAAACAGCCGCGCCGCCGCCAGTCGGTTGATCGCCCGGTTCTTCGAAAACACCTCGGCGAAGCGTGCATCCTTGCGCCCCGTCGGCAGGCCGCGCGGCATGAACAGAACCACCGCCAACAGGATCAGCCCCAGCCCGATCGCCATGATCCACAGCGCCGGGCGAAACCCCACCAGCGCCAGAAGTGCAGCACCCAGACCGAAACCGACGCCCTTGACCGCGTTCTTCGATCCGGTCAGCGCCGCGACCCAGCGAAACAGCGCGCCCTCGCCCTCGGGCGCCAGCAGCTTCACCGCGCTCTTGGCCGACATCTTCGCCAGATCCTTGGCAACCCCCGACAGCCCCTGCACCACCATCACGAAAGCGACCGAGACCGCCAGCGTCCAGCCCGGATCAAGCTGCGTCAGCGCCGCCAGCGATGCCACCTGCAGCGCCAGCCCGCCGTAAAGCGTGGGCGCCAGCCCGAAACGCGCCGCCAGCCAGCCCGCCGACAGCGTCGTCGCCACCCCCGCGACCTCATAGAGCAGGAAAAGCCAGGCCAGGGTGATCGGCGAAAAGCCCAGATTGTTGAAATGCAAAAGCACCAACATGCGCATCGCGCCGTCGGTCAGCATGAAGGCCCAATAGGCCGCCGTCACCGCCGCATAGGCCGCCCCTCTCACCGCAATCCTCCGCCGCCGATCCTGCCCCTGGTCATCCCGGTCTCCTGACATGATCGCATGTCAGTTCCGTGACATTTATAGCAGGGTATGCAGCCGGTATCCCGGCGCATAGGCCAGCCGCACCAGGGTGATCGGCACCTCGCCCGCCCAGGTGGTGCGCGCGATCACGAAGAGCGCAGCGCCGGGCGCGCAGCCCAGATGCGCGGCCTCGTCCACGCCCGCCGCCTCGGCCGAGAACGAGATGTCGCCGAAAGTATAGGCCACATTGCGCACCAGCCATTCGTTGATGCTAAGGCCCGCCTCGGCCTCGGGCAGTTCCCCGCCGGGCAGCGGGGCCGGGTTCAGCCAGCGGTCCTCATACAGATAGGGCCGCCCGTCGGCGAAATGCAGCGTGCGCAGATGCCAGAGCCGCGCCTCGGGCGCCAGGCCCAGGCGGCTGGCCACGACCGGGGGCGGCGCGGCAAGGGCGCGGTCGAGCAGGTGGAACTCATAGCGCTGGCCGCGGCCCTCGACCTCCAGCCGGGTGACCGGGATGTCCAGCGTCGCCTTCCTGACCGGATGAGTGGCGACGCGGGTGCCCGCCCGGCGGCGGCGCTCGACCACGCCCTGTTGCGCCAGTTCGCGCAGCGCCCGGTTCACCGTGGCGCGGGCGACGCCGAATTCCCCGGCCAGTTCGGCCTCGGACGGGATCACCGCGCCGGGGGGCCAGTCGCGGCGGTCGATGCGGGCCAGAACCTCGGCGCGGATCGCCTCCCACCCCTTCGGCGCGCTCACAGCAGATCCCCCAGCCGGGCGGTGGCGGCGCGGTAGCGCTGGGTGATCGCGGCGCGGTCGCGGTGGCGGCCGTCGGCCACCAGATGACGCCCCGCCGCCCAGGTATCGGTGATCATCCGGTCATCGCCCGCGAAGATCCAGGCGTCGAGCAACCCATCGCCCGCCCGGCCCGTCAGGTCCGTATGGTCGGTATCCAGCGCGATCAGATCGGCCCAAAGCCCTTCGGCGATCGCCCCGCTTTCACGCCCCGCCGCCTGCGCGCCGCCCTGCACGGCGCCCTGAAACAGCACCCGCCCGGTGGAGCGGTCGGGCCGCGCCAGCACCGCCCGGCCCCGGTCGCGCAGCCGCTGGGAATACTCCAACTGCCGAAGTTCCTCGGCCAGCGCGATGCGGATGTTGCTGTCCGATCCCACGCCGAACCGCCCCCCGGCCCCCAGATAGCGCACGCCGTCGAAGATCCCGTCGCCCAGGTTCGCCTCGGTGATCGGGCAAAGGCCCGCAACCGCGCCGGTGGCGGCCAGCGCCAGGGTTTCCTCGGGCATCATCTGGGTGCAATGGATCAGGCACCAGCGCGGGCCGACCTCATGCTGCGCCAGCAGCCATTCCACGGGCCGCGCGCCGTGGGCCGCGACGATCTCCTCGACCTCGGCCAGCTGCTCGGCCAGATGCATGTGGATCGGCCGCGCCCCGGCCTCGGCCACCACCGCCGCCAGACCCTCACGGCTGACCGCGCGCAGCGAATGCGGCGCAAGCCCCAGCCGCGCATCGGGCAGGCCCTTGATCTCGGCCTCGGCCCCCTCGCACAGCCGCGCGAAACGCTCGGGGTCATTGCCGAACCGTACCTGCCCCGGCCCCAGCGCCCGCCCGTCGCAGCCGCCCTGGGAATAGAGCACCGGCAGCAGCGACAGCCCGATCCCCGTCGCCTGCGCCGCCGCCGCGATGCGGCCCGACATCTCGGCCAGATCGGCATAGGGCGCGCCGCCGGGGCGGTGGTGCAGATAGTGAAATTCCGCCACCGCCGCATAGCCCGCTTCCAGCATCTCCATCTGCACGAAGGCGGCGATCGCCTCGACATCCTCGGGGCTCAGCTGATCCAGAAAGCGGAACATCAGCTGGCGCCAGGTCCAGAAGGTATCGCGCGGATCGGGGCCGCGCGCTTCGGTCATCCCGGCCATGGCGCGCTGAAAGGCGTGGCTGTGCAGGTTCACCGGCGCCGGCAACAGCAGATCGCGCCGCATTCCCTCAGGCGCCGCCCCGGGGGTGATACGGAAGATGCGACCGCCGCGCAGCTCCAGCCGCACCTTTTCCGCCCAGCCGCCGGGCAACAGCGCCCGCTCGGCCCAGATCACGCCAGTGCTCATTTCTTGTCCTTGACTCGGGTTAATATGTGCAGACATATTTTGCTGACTGACGCACATAAGGCAAGCAAAATGGCGATGATTCTCCGCAATCTGCGGCTTGCGACGATGCAGGACGGCGGCGCGCCCTATGGTCTGATCGACCGGGGCGCCGTGGCGATCGAAGGCGACCGGATCGCCTGGGCCGGGCCCGAGGCCGAGGCCCCGGCGGGCGACAGCCTGGACATGGGCGGGCGGCTGATGACGCCGGCGCTGATCGATTGCCACACCCATGTGGTGCATGGCGGCCAGCGCGCGCGCGAATTCGAGATGCGGCTGAACGGCGCCAGCTACGAAGAGGTCGCGCGCGCCGGTGGCGGCATCGTCTCGACCGTGGCGGCGACGCGGGCGGCGGACGAGGATAGCCTGCTGGCCCAGGCCCTGCGCCGCGTCGATCAGATGCTCGCCGAAGGCGTCGGCACGATCGAGGTGAAATCTGGCTACGGCCTTGATATTGATACCGAACTTCGCATGCTCCGCGCCGCCCACCGGATCGCGCAGGCGCGCCCCGTGCAGGTCGTCACCAGCTTCCTCGGCGCCCATGCGACGCCGCCCGAATACAAGGGCCGGGACGCGGCCTATCTGGACGAACAGGTGATCCCCGCGCTCCGCGCCGCCCATGCCGAGGGCCTGGTCGATGCCGTCGACGGCTTTTGCGAAGGCATCGCCTTCTCGCCCGCGCAGATCGAACGGGTGTTCGCCGAGGCCCGCAGGCTGGGCCTTCCGGTGAAGCTGCATGCCGAGCAGCTTTCCAACCTTGGCGGCGCCGCGATGGCCGCGCGGCACGGCGCACTGTCGGCCGATCATCTGGAATATCTCGATGCCGAGGGCGCCCGCGCGATGGCCGCCGCCGGCACTGTCGCGGTGATCCTGCCCGGCGCCTTCTACACCCTGCGCGAAACCCAGGCGCCGCCGATCCAGGCGCTGCGCGACGCGGGCGCACAGATGGCCGTGGCGACCGACTGCAACCCCGGCACCGCGCCGATGACCTCGCTGTGCCTGGCGATGAACATGGCCTGCACCCTCTTTCGCATGACGCCGGAAGAGGCGCTGGCCGGCACCACCCGCATCTCCGCGAAGGCGCTTGGCCTCAGTGATCGCGGCCGCATCGCACCCGGCCTGCGCGCCGATCTGGCGGTGTGGGAGGCCGAGGATCCCGCCGAACTCGCCTATCGCGCCGGCCCCACGCCGCTGCACCAACGCATCTTCGGAGGCAACCTTGGCCGTTGAAACCCTGACCCCCGGCACCACGCCGCTGGCACAGCTTGAACGGATCTGGCGCCTGGGCACGCCCGCACGGCTTGACCGCGCCTGCCGCCCCGCCGTCGAGGCCGCCCGCGACGCCATCGCCCAAGCCGCCGCCGGATCGGCGCCCGTCTACGGGGTGAACACCGGTTTCGGCAAACTCGCGAACCTGAAGATCGCGCCGCAAGACACGGAAACCTTGCAAAAGAACCTGATCCTCAGCCATTGCTGCGGGGTCGGCGATCCCTGCCCCGATGCCATCACCCGCCTGATGATGACGCTGAAGCTCCTCAGCCTCGGGCGCGGCGCCTCGGGCGTGCGCTGGGAGGTGATCGAACTGATCGAGGAGATGCTGGCGCGCGGCGTCATCCCGGTGATCCCGGGACAGGGCTCGGTCGGCGCTTCGGGCGATCTCGCGCCGCTTGCCCATATGGCCGCAGTGATGATCGGCGCGGGTGAGGCCCGCCTGGACAGCCACATCATGAACGGCGCCGAAGCCCTTGCCAAGGCGGGGCTTTCCCCGATCATCCTCGGCCCGAAAGAGGGCCTCGCGCTGATCAACGGCACGCAATTCTCCACCGCCTGGGCGCTGCATGGCCTCCTTTCCGCCTGGCGCGCGGCTGAGGCGGCGCTGGTCACCTCGGCGATGTCGACCGATGCGATCATGGGCTCCACCGCCCCGCTGCATCCCGAAATCCACACCCTGCGCGGCCATGCCGGCCAGATTGAGGCAGCAGCGGCGATGCGCGCCCTGCTCGACCGCTCCGAGATCCGCGAAAGCCACCGCGATGGCGACACCCGCGTGCAGGATCCCTATTGCATCCGCTGCCAGCCGCAGGTGCTGGGCGCCGCAATGGATGTCCTGCGCCAGGCCGCCCGCACACTGGAGATCGAGGCCAACGCCGCCACCGACAACCCGCTGGTGCTGACGGCCAGCGGCCAGATCGTCTCGGGCGGCAATTTCCACGCCGAACCCGTGGGCTTCGCCGCCGACATGATCGCGCTGGCCGTGGCCGAGATCGGCGCCATCGCCCAGCGCCGCGTGGCGCTGATGGTCGACCCCACCCTCAGCCACGACCTGCCGCCCTTCCTGACGCCCGCGCCGGGCCTCAACTCCGGCCTGATGATCGCCGAGGTCACCACCGCCGCGCTGATGAGCGAGAACAAGCACCTCGCCACCCCCACGGTGACCGACAGCACCCCCACCTCCGCCAATCAGGAGGACCACGTCAGCATGGCCGCGCACGGCGCGCGCCGCCTCGCCCCCATGGTCGCCAACCTCGAGACGATCCTCGGCGTCGAGGCGCTCTGCGCCGCCCAGGGGCTAGAGTTCCGCGCCCCCCTCACCACCTCGGCGCCGCTTCAGGCCGCGCTGGCCCGCCTGCGCCGCGACATCCCCCCGCTGGCCGAGGACCGCTACCTCGCCCCCGACCTCGCCGCCGCCGCCCGGCTGATCGCCACCAGCGCGCTGACCAAGGCCGCCAAGCTTCCGCTTCCGCTTCTTTCTGGTTGAAATATCCCGGGGGCGCGCCGTTGTTGCGCCGTCGCCAATGGTGCTCGGACCAGTGGCGCAGCCATTGGCAACTCCGAGCGACAATGGCGACGGGGCCCGCAGCCCCCGGCCCCGCCCGCGCCACATACGCCCGCGCCACATGCGAAGGACCACGACATGAGCACCGAAAAGACCCCCGGCCCGCGCCATAACCAGCGCGACATCTACCCCCCCACCGGCCCCGAGATCACCGCCAAATCCTGGCAGACCGAGGCGGCGATGCGGATGCTGATGAACAACCTCCACCCCGACGTGGCGGAAAACCCGCATGAGCTGGTCGTTTATGGCGGCATCGGCCGCGCCGCCCGCACATGGGAGGATTTCGACCGCATCGTCGCCTCGCTCAAATCGCTGGAAGACGACGAAACCCTCCTCGTCCAGTCCGGCAAACCTGTGGGCATCTTTCGCACCCACCGCGACGCGCCCCGGGTGCTGATCGCCAATTCGAACCTCGTGCCCCACTGGGCCACCTGGGACCATTTCAACGAACTCGACAAGAAGGGCCTCGCGATGTACGGCCAGATGACCGCCGGGTCCTGGATCTACATCGGCACGCAAGGCATCGTGCAGGGCACCTATGAGACCTTCGCCGAGGCCGGCCGCCAGCATTACGGCGGCAATCTGAAGGGCAAATGGATCCTCACCGCCGGCCTTGGTGGCATGGGCGGCGCACAGCCGCTGGCCGCGGTGATGGCCGGCGCCTGCTGCCTTGCGGTGGAATGCGACGAGACCCGCGCCGATTTCCGCATCCGCACCCGCTATTGCGACGCCAAGGCCCATGACATCGACGAGGCCCTCGCCCTCATCGACCAATGGACCCGCACCGGAGAGGCCAAATCCGTCGCCCTGATCGGCAACGCCGCCGACATCTTCCCCGAACTTGCCGCGCGGCTGAAAGCCGGCGCCCCGATGCCCAATGGCGGCCCCGACATCGTCACCGACCAGACCTCGGCCCATGACCCGCTGCACGGCTACCTGCCCAAGGGCTGGACCGTCGCCGAATGGCGCGCCAAGCAGGAAACCGCGCCGAAAGAGGTCGAAAAGGCCGCCCGCGCCGCGATGCGCGACCATGTCGCCGCGATGGTCGATTTCTGGAACGCGGGCGTGCCCACGCTCGATTACGGCAACAACATCCGCCAGGTGGCAAAAGAGGAAGGGCTAGAGAACGCCTTTGCCTTCCCCGGATTTGTCCCCGCCTATATCCGCCCGCTCTTTTGCCGCGGCATCGGTCCGTTCCGCTGGTGCGCGCTGTCGGGCGACCCCGAAGACATCTACGCCACCGACGCCGCGATGAAGCGGCTGTTCCCCGACAATGCCGATCTGCACCGCTGGCTCGACATGGCGCGCGAACGCATCGCGTTCCAGGGCCTGCCCGCCCGGATCTGCTGGATCGGCCTGGGCGAGCGCCACCGCGCCGGGCTGATGTTCAACGAGATGGTCCGCACCGGAGAGCTGAAGGCCCCGATCGTCATCGGCCGCGACCACCTCGACAGCGGCTCCGTCGCCTCGCCCAATCGCGAGACAGAGGCGATGCGCGACGGCTCCGACGCGGTCTCGGACTGGCCACTGCTGAACGCGCTGCTGAACACCGCCTCGGGCGCCACCTGGGTCAGCCTGCACCACGGCGGCGGCGTCGGCATGGGCTTCTCGCAGCATTCCGGCATGGTCGTGGTCTGCGACGGCACCGAGGATGCCGACCGCCGGCTTAGCCGCGTGCTCTGGAACGACCCGGCCACCGGCGTCATGCGCCACGCCGACGCGGGATACGAGGTCGCGCAAGACTGCGCCCGCGAACACGGGCTGCGCCTGCCCGGCATTCTGGGAAACTGATCCCGTTCTTTCTGGCAAAAATATCCTCGGGGGTGAATGGGCCGCAGGCCCAGAGGGGGCAGACAGCCCCCTTCCGCCGCCCCCGCTAAACCACCACGCGGGCCGGATCGACGCGCCCGGCCAGCACATCCAGCACATTCTGCGCCGCCATCATCCCCATCTGCCGAAACGCCCCCTCGCTCGCCGCCGCGGAATGCGGCGTAAGGATGCAATTGGGCAGATGCAGAAGCGGGCTGCCGGCGGGTAGCGGCTCGGCCTCGGTCACATCCAGCGCGACGCCACCCAGATGTTCGGCCCCCGGCAGTGCCGCCTCGTCGATCAGCCCGCCACGCGCCGTATTCACCACGAAGGCC
Source organism: uncultured Albidovulum sp. (assembly GCA_913064775.1). Lineage (GTDB taxonomy): Bacteria > Pseudomonadota > Alphaproteobacteria > Rhodobacterales > Rhodobacteraceae > Acidimangrovimonas. Next base: position 110,475 of record CAJYAD010000005.1, read on the forward strand.
CCCGCAGGCAGCGCCGCCAGCTGAGCCGCGCCGATCATCCCGCGCGTGGCCGCGCTCAGCGGGCAATGCAGGCTCAGCACATCGGCCTCGGCCAGCGCCGCGCCCAGATCGCGCGCCACCCGGTAACCCTCGGGCGTCTGCGCGCCGGTCAATGAGCGCGACAGAACCGTCACCTGCATCCCCACCGCCGCCGCCAGCGCCGCCAGCCGCCGCCCCGAGGCACCGAACCCCACCACAAGCAGGCGCCGCCCGGCAATATCGACGATCCGCGCCCGGCCATGCGCGGCCTCCCCGGCGCGGGCGACGCGCTCCATCTGCGGAAGGCTCTTGGCCAGCGCGAAGATCAGCGCCAGCGCATGTTCGGCGACCGAATTGGCATTGGCGCCGGGCGTGTTGGTCACGGTGATGCTCGCGGCCCGGGCGGCGGCAAGGTCGATATTGTCCACCCCAACCCCGTGTTTCGAGATATGGCGCAGCCCGCCGCCCTGCTGACCGCCAGCCATCGGACCACCCGCCATCTGCCCGCCGCCCATCTGATCGGGCCCGATCGGATGCACCCGCACGATCACCGCGTCCACCTCGGCCGCCGGCACCTCGTGCAGAACCTCGCAGCCCGCCGCGCGCAGCAGCGCCTCGGCGTCGGCATGGATCGGCTCGGTCACCAGAACCCGCGTCATGCGCCCCCGCCCCGCCTCAGATCTCGATCCGGGAGAAACCGTCGCGCAACGCCTGGCTCCAGGCCTCGCTCATCTCACGGAAAGCATCGTCCCCGGCCTCGATCCGGCGCTGCAGCGTGGCGCGACAGGCGTCGTTCTCGATCACCGTCAGATCCAGCGGCATGCCCACGGACAGGTTCGAGCGCAGCGTCGAATCCATCGACAACAGCACCGCCTTCTGCGCGTCGTGCAGCGTGGTCTCCATCGTCACCACCCGGTCGAGGATCGGCTTGCCGTATTTATGCTCGCCGATCTGCAGATAGGGCGTGTCCTGGGTCGCCTCGATGAAATTGCCCTCGGGGTAGATCAGGAACATCCGCATCGCGCCGCCGCGGCGCTGCCCGGCGACGATCAGCGAGGCCGAGGTCGACACTTTCGCGGCGTTCATCTTGGCGTCGATGTCCTGGCGCACCGAGGCGAGGGTATTGCCGACGATCTCGGCCACCTTCAGCATCGACGGCGCCTTCATGATCGAGTTGTGGTGTTCGCCGTCGGGATCCTCGATCGCGTCCTGCAACAGCGCCATCGCCGTCTGGGTGACCGACAGACTGCCGGCGGTCAGGATGGCGACCACCCGCTCTCCCGGTTCCTCGAAGAGGAAGGTCTTGCGGTAGACCGCGATGTTGTCGAGCCCGGCATTGGTGCGGGTGTCGGACAGAAGGACGATGCCCTCGTTCAGAAGAAGGCCGACGCAATAGGTCATGGGTTTTCACGAAAAGGCGCGAAGCGGGCGCGGGGTTGGAATGGGGTTGGAACGGGGTTGGCATGGGGTTGGAACGGGCCGACCGGCAAGACCGAGTCGGACGACCCTATTGCTGCACCGCCGCGATCGCAACAGTGACATCAAGGTTCTCTTCGCCGGTGCCGCGCGCGGTGCCACGGATCGGCGCGGCGTCCTGCGCGTCAAATCCCGATCCGAGGCGGATATACTGGGCGTTCGGGCAGCAGCGGTTGGCCGCGTCGAAACCGACCCAGGCGGACAGCCCCTCGATCCAGATCTCGGCCCAGGCATGGGCGGCCTCGTTCGGGCCGTCGCCTTCGCCGACCATCAGATAGCCCGAGACATAGCGCGCCGGCAGGCCCAGCGAACAGGCGCAGGCGATCAGCGCATGGGCATGGTCCTGGCAGACGCCCGCGCCCAGCGCCAGGGCCTCGGCGGCGGTGGTGCCGGCATCGGTCTGGCCGGGGCGATACGCGATCGCGTCCGCCACCCCGGCCATCAGCCGATGCGCCTGATCCAGCGGATCCTCGGCCCCCGCCACGGCCTTTTGCGCAAGCGCGCGCAGGGCGCCGTCGGGGCGGGTGGGCGCGGTCTTTCGCAGATAGACCGGCGGCGCCACCACCTCCTTGTGGCCGCGCAGGACGCCGGCGGTATCGACCGTCTCGATCACGCCTTCGACCAGCACCTCGATCTCGGACACCGGGCCCTGCACCGTATGGGCCTGCACCCAATCGCCAGCGCCGTCGCGAAACCCGCCGCCGATCACCGAGCCCGACACGGTGACCCGCCAGTCGCGCGGCTGCTGCCCCTCGAACGCGGCCGGGGTCAGGCGATGGCTTTGCACGACGCCGCGCACCGGCGCGTCATAGCGGTAGAGCGTGCGGTGGGTGACGGTCAGGATCATCGCACATCCCCGCTGAGGTAATCTTCACGCACCAGCCGCGCCAGATCGGCCACGTCGTGCACGAAGCGGCCCAGGAATTCGTGCAGCCCCTCGTCGAAGATCGTATCGGGGGTCATGGCGGACAGATCCTCGCGCATGCGCCGGGCCAGGGCCTGGGTCCCGGTCGGGCGGGCGTAGCCCTCGGCCAGGCGGTCGAGATGGGTGACCATGCCCGAGGCGCAGGTGATCAGCGAGCGCGGGCATTGCCCGTTGAGGATCAGGAAATCGGCGATCTTGCGCGCCGTGACCTCGCCGCCATAGGCCCAGCGAAAGGCGCGCAGCACCGACAGCGCGCGCAGCAGGGTGATCCACTGGTAATTGTCATAGCCGGTGCCGACCAGATCAAGCTGCGGCAGCAGCACATAGTACTTCACATCCATCAGCCGCGCGGTGTTGTCGGCGCGTTCCAGATTGTAGCCCAGATGCAGGAAATCCCAGCCGTCGTTGCGCAGCAGCGTGGTGTCGATCGCGCCCTTGATCATCGCTGTCTTGTTGGTCGTCCACTCCGCCAGCGCAGGGATGTCCAGCTCGGACCGCTCGGTGCGTTCCAGTTGCCGCAGCTCCTGAAAGGCAGTGTTCAGCGCATCCCAGACCTGGGCGGTCAGCGCCGAGCGCACGATGCGCGCATTCTCGCGCGCCTGCGACACGCAGGAGGCAATGGACGACGGGTTGTCGTAATCGAAGAACACATAGCTTTCGATGTTGCGCTGCACCGCCTCGCCGTATTTGCGCGCGAAGCCCTCGGCGGTGCCCGAGGCCTGCAGAAGGCTGTCCCATTCGTTGCGAAAGCCCGCGCCGCCCGCGTCGGGCACCAACGAGATCCGCTCTCCCACCTGCAAAAGGCGCGCCATGGTCTCGGCCCGCTCGATGTAGCGGGCGATCCAGTAAAGGTTGTCAGCGGTCCGGCTTAGCATTGCATCACTCCGCCAACACCCAGGTGTCCTTGACGCCGCCACCTTGCGAGGAATTCACCACCAGGCTGCCCTCGGTCAGCGCCACCCGGGTCAGGCCGCCGGGCACCAGTTCGATCCGCTCGCCCATCAGGCAATAGGGACGCAGATCGACATGGCGGGGCGCGATGCCCTGCTCGACGAAGGTCGGACAGGTCGACAGCGCCAGCGTCGGCTGGGCGATGTAATTGCCCGGGTTCTCCTCGATCTTGGCGCGGAAGGCGGCGATCTGTTGCTTGGTGCTGCACGGCCCCACCAGCATGCCGTAGCCGCCCGATCCATGGACCTCTTTCACCACCAGATCATGCAGGTTCTCCAGCACGTATTTCAGCTCATCCGCGCGGGAGCATTGCCAGGTCGGGACGTTTTCAAGGATCGGCTCCTCGCCCAGATAGAAGCGCACCATTTCGGGCACATAGGTGTAGACCGCCTTGTCATCGGCCACCCCCGCGCCGGGCGCCGAGGCGATCGTCACCCCGCCCGAACGGTAGACATCCATCAGCCCCGGCACGCCCAGCGTGCTGTCAGGCCGAAAGCACAGCGGATCGAGGAAGGCGTCGTCGATCCGGCGGTAGATCACATCCACCTTCTTCGGCCCCTCGGTGGTGCGCATCCAGACGAATTCGCCCTCGACGAACAGATCCTGCCCCTCGACCAGCTCCACCCCCATCAGATCGGCAAGGAAGGAATGCTCGTAATAGGCGCTGTTGAAATGGCCCGGGGTCAGGATCGCGACGGTGGGGTCGCGGTCGCATTTCATCGGCGCGACCGAGGCCAGGGTGCGGCGCAGAAGCTCGGGGTAGCGGTCGACCGGCTGGATCGGGTTTTCGCGGAAAAGCCCCGGGAACATCCGCATCATGATCTCGCGGTTTTCCAGCATGTAGCTGACCCCCGAGGGGGTGCGGCAATTGTCTTCCAGCACATAGAACTGATCGGGGCCGGTGCGCACCAGGTCGATGCCGACGATATGGGAATAGACCCCGCGCGGCGGGGTAAAGCCCACCACGGCCTTCTCATAGGCGTCGTTGCGGTAAACCAGATGGGCGGGGATGCGGCCGGCACGCACGATCTCGCCGCGACCGTAGACATCGACGAGAAAGGCGTTGAGCGCCCGCGCCCGCTGCTTGATCCCGCGCTCCAGCCGGGCCCATTCCGCACCGGTGAAGACCCGGGGAAACATGTCGAAAGGGATCAGCCGGTCGGGATCGCCGCCCTCGCCGTAAACTGCGAAGGTGATGCCGATGCGGCGAAACAGCGCCTCGGCCTCGGCCTGTTTCAGATGCCGCAGTTCGGCCGGCATGGTGTTGGTCCAGGCCTCAAGCCCGGCATAGGGCGGGCGTACCTGCCCGTCATCGTACATCTCGTTGAAATAGCTTGGTGGCATACTTGTTATCGTTCGCTTTCTGCCAATCCCCATCTCCACAACTTAAACAGTCTGTCGCCGGTATTGAAAGGGGGTCGTGAAAGCTGTGGCGGGGAACGGGGATCGATGACGGCGCATCTGCCCGCAATTTGGGCGCCGGGGGTTTCACACCCCGTCGCCATCGTCGCTCGAAGTTGCCAATGGCTGCGCCACTGGTCCGGGCCCATCGGCGACGGCGCTCTGATGCCGACCCCGTGGGATATTTCCACCAGAAAGAAAGCCGAGAGGTTTTAAGCTTTCATTGTTCCCGAAATACGCCGGGGGTGCGGGGGCAGCACCCCGCCGCCGACGCAGGCGACAAGGCCGCGCCGCGCTAGATCGCCAGGTATTCAGAGCGCAGCTCGGCGTTCTCCAGCACTTCCTTCGCGGTGCCGTCGAACACCACCGCGCCGGTGTCGAGGATCACCGCCCGGTCGGCCAGCTTCAGCGCCCGCACCGCGTTCTGCTCGACGATCACCGTGGTGATGCCCTGTTCCTTGATGATGTTCAGCGTCTTCTCGATCTCATCGACGATCACCGGCGCGAGGCCCTCGTAGGGCTCATCCAGAAGCAGCACCTTGATGTCGCGCGCCAGCGCCCGGGCGATCGCCAGCATCTGCTGCTCGCCGCCCGACAGCGTCACCCCCTCTTGCCGGCGGCGCTCACCCAGACGCGGAAAAAGCGTGTAGATCCGCTCCAGCGACCAGCCCACAGGCGGCGCGATCTGCGCCAGTTGCAGGTTCTCCTCGACCGTCAGGCCGGGGATGATGCGCCGGTCCTCGGGCACCAGCCCCATGCCGGCGATCGAGGCCTGATATGCGCGCATCCTATGCAACGGCTGATGGTCCAGCCAGACCTCGCCATGGGTCAGGCGCGGGTTGTCGAGCCGCGCGATGGCGCGCAGGGTCGAGGTCTTGCCCGCCCCGTTGCGGCCCAGAAGCGCCAGGATCTCGCCCTCATGGACGTTGAAGCTGACGCCCTGAACGATGTAGCTTTCGCCGTAATAGGCGTGCAGATCCCAGACCGACAGGAAGGCCGGCGCGGTCTCGGCCCGGTTGGCATGGGCCGAGAAATCGCCGCGCTCCACCTTGCCCGAGCGGGTCTCTTCGATGATCGTGCTTGGCATCCTGTCGCTCCTTAATCGGCGGCTTCGCCGAGATAGGCCTCGCGGACCTTCGGGTTGCCCTTGATGTTTTCGGGCGTGTCCTCGACCAGGGGCGAGCCCTGGGCCAGCACGGTGATCCGTTCGGCCAGCGAAAACACCACATGCATGTCATGTTCGATGATCGCCATGGTGATCGGACGCGTCGCCTTGATCTCCTTCAGAAGATCGATCGTGTTGTTGGTGTCGGCGCGCGCCATGCCGGCGGTGGGTTCGTCGAGCAGCAGAAGTTTGGGTTCCTGCACCAGGCACATCGCCATCTCCAGCCGCCGCTTGTCGCCGCGCGACAGGGTGCCGGCGTGCAGGTCGCGCTTTTCCAGCATGTGCAGATCCGTCAGCATCTTCTCGGCCTGATAGACGATCTCGTCCTCGGCCTCGACTCGCTCGAACGCATGCAGCCGGAACGACCCGTCGCGCTTGGCGAAACAGGGGATCATCACGTTTTCCAGCACCGTCAGGTCGCTGAAGATCTCGGGCGTCTGGAACACGCGGGAAATCCCCATCTGGTTGATCTCATGCGGCTTTCGCCCCAGCACCGACTTGCCGTCGAACAGCACCGATCCGGTGTCGGGGATCAGCTTGCCGACAAGCACGTTCAGCAGCGTCGACTTGCCCGCCCCGTTCGGCCCGATGATCGCATGCACCGTGTTCTCGGCCACCGAAAGGTTCACGTCGCCCAGCGCCTGCAACCCGCCGAAGCGCTTGCTCACGCCCTTGACTTCAAGAATGCCCATCCGCCTGTTCCTTCCTATTCGGCCACATGCGGCGCGGGTTTCGGGGGATGCGCGGGGCCGTCGCCGCCCGCGCCCTGCTTGCGCCGAAACAGCCGCCCGATGCGCTGCCCGCCCTCGACCAGACCGCCGGGCAGGAAGATCACCACCAGCATGAAGAGCAAGCCCAACGTCAGATGCCAGCCCTCGCCGGTGAAGCGCGCGAACAGCCACACCAGCGGGTCCTGGATCCAGTGCGGCAGGAAGGCGAACCACGAATGCAGCACGTTGTCGTTGATCTTCGAGAAGATGTTCTCGAAATACTTGATGAAGCCCGCGCCCAGCACCGGCCCCAGCATGGTGCCCGCGCCGCCCAGAATGGTCATCAGCACGACCTCTCCGCTGGCGGTCCATTGCATCCGCTCGGCCCCTGCCAGCGGGTCCATCGCCGCCATCAGGCCACCGGCCAACCCGGCATACATCCCCGAGATCACGAAGGCCGCCAGCGTATAGGGCCGCGCGTTGAGGCCGGTATAGCTCATCCGGTGCTGGTTCGACTTCACCGCCCGCAGCATCATCCCGAACGGCGAGCGGAAGATCCGCAGCGCGATGTAGAACATCACCACCGAGATCATCCCGCAGACGTAATAGCCGACGTTGAACTGGAACAGACGGCCCAGGAACTCAACCTTCAGGGTGGAATTCATTGCCAGCCCGAACAGGCTGGTGTCGGGCAGCGAGCCGGAAGTATTCGCCGCATCCAGCACCCGCGGGTCGTCCAGCGCCAGTTGCAGCCCGGTCTCGCCGTTGGTCAGCGGCGTCAGCACCGAATAGGCCATGTTGAACGACATCTGCGCGAAGGCCAGCGTCAGGATCGAGAAGTAGATCCCCGAGCGCCGCAGGCTGATATAGCCGATCAGAAGCGCGAAGACCCCGGCGATCACCACGCTCAGCCCGATCGCGGGCAGGATGTTCATGCTGAGCAGCTTGAACATCCACATCGCGGCATAGGAGCCCACGCCCAGAAAGGCGGCATGGCCGAAGCTGAGGTAGCCGGTCAGACCGAAGAGGATGTTGAAGCCCACCGCGAAGATCGAGAAGATCGCGATGCGCTGCATCAGGTCCGGGTAGCCCGCGTTGAACTGCGCCATGGCCGAATTTTCCGCGAAGGGATTCAGCAGGATCGGCGCCGCCAGCGTCAGCAGCAGCACGATCAGCAAGAAGCGCATGTCCTTCTTTTCCAGTCCGAGCATGGCTTAATCCTCCATCACGCCGCGGCGCCCCATAAGACCGCGCGGGCGGGTCAGAAGGACAATGATGGCAATGACATAGATGATGATCTGGTCGATGCCGGGGATGATGCTCTTGACCTCGTTCAGCGAGGCATAGGCCTCTAGCACGCCCAGGAGGAACCCGGCGGCCACGGCGCCCGGCAGGCTGCCCATGCCGCCGACGACCACCACGACGAAGCTGATCACCAGAAAATCCATCCCCATGTGATAATTCGGGCTGTTGATCGGCACATACATCGCCCCCGCCATGCCCGCGACGGCAGCGGCGATGCCGAACATCAGGGTGAAGCGGCGGTCGATGTTGATGCCCAGCAGGCCCACGGTCTCGCGGTCGGCCATGCCGGCGCGCACCACCATGCCGAAGGTGGTGAAGCGCAGGAAGCTGAACACCGCGCCGATCACCCCCAGCGAGAACAGGAAGTAGATCAGCCGCCAGTAGGGATAGACGATGGCATTGGCGGGAAAGCCGATCAGCGCGCCGATGTCGAGCGAGCCCGAGAATTCCACCGGCGCGGGCGTCGGGATCGGATTGGCGCCGAAGACCTGCTTGACGATCTCCTGCAGCACGATCGCCAGGCCGAAGGTCACCAGGATCTGGTCGGCATGCGGGCGCTTGTAGAAATGCTTGATCAACCCGCGCTCCATCACGAAGCCCAGGATCAGCATCACCGGAATCGCCAGCAGGATCGACAGCGGCACCGACCAGTTGATGATCGCCGCGCCCGTGTCATGGCCGAACCAATGCTCGACATAGGGGGTCTGCACCTTCAGCGGGTTGCCCAGAAAGTCCTTCTTCGTCGGGTCCAGCAGCGTGTAGGACAGGTTCAGGAAACGCTGCATGGTGACGGCGCAGAAGGCGCCGATCATGAACAGCGCGCCATGGGCGAAATTCACCACGCCAAGCGTGCCGAAGATCAATGTCAGCCCGAGGGCGATCAGGGCATAGGCGCTGCCCTTGTCCAGCCCGTTCAGCGTTTGCAGGATGATCGCGTCCATCGCTCCCCCAGAGGTCGGTGGTCAGGTGGTCCCGGAATGCCGGCCAAAATGTCGGAATAGGGTGGAAGCGGCCGCGCGTGGGATCACGCGCGGCCGGTCCGGTTCGGTCAGCGGCTCAGGCGCCGTTGTTGCACTTGCCCAGCTCGCCACCGGCGAAGAACTTGTTGTCGGGCTCATACATGACCTTGTCGACCGGGGTGATCTCGGCGACGTTCAGCAGGTCATAATCGTTCTGCGGCTTGTCGTTGCCCTGCACCACCAGCACGTCCTTGAAACACTGGTGATCGGCGGCGCGGTACAGCGTCGGGCCGTTGCCGAGGCCGTCGAACTTGAAGCCCTCCAACTCCTTGCCCACGGCGCAGGGATCGAAGCTGCCCGCGCGCTCGGCCGCGTCGGCGTAAAGCAGGGTCTGCACATAGCAGGTCTGCGCCGCCTGGCTGGGCGGCACGCCGTATTCGGTGCCGTAGGATTTCACGAAGGCCTTGGTGCCCTCGTCCTGCAGCTTCCAGTTCCAGTTCGACGAGCCCAGGATGCCCTGGATGTTCTTGCCCGCGCCCTTGGCCATCAGCTCGGAAATCAGCGGCACGACGATCTCGAACTGCTTGCCGTTGACCTGCTTGTCGCGCATCCCGAACTGCACGGCCTGGGTCAGCGAGTTGACCATGTTGCCGCCGTAATGGTTCAGGATCAGCACATCGGCGCCCGACGACAGCACCGGCGCCAGATAGGACGAGAAATCCGTCGAGGCGAGCGGCGTCTTGACGTCCTTCACCATCTGCCAGCCTTCACCCTCCATGAACTCCTTCATCGAGGCCGCCTGGGTCCAGCCCCAGGTGTAATCGGCGGTCAGCATGTAGAACTTGCGGTCCTTGCCGTATTGCTTGGACAGCACCGGCGCCAGCGCGGCGGCCGACATGTAGGCATCAAAGAAGTGCCGGAAGCCGTTGGCCTTCTTGTCCTTGCCGGTGGTGTCGTTCGAATGGGTCAGACCGGCCATGAAGATGATGCCGGCTTCCTGGCAGAGCGATTGCACCGCCACCGCCACGCCCGAGGACGAGCCGCCCGAGATCATCACCGCGCCGTCCTTCTCGATCATTGACTTGGCGCTGGCCCGCGCGGCGTCCGATTTGGTCTGGGTGTCGCCGGTGACGAATTCCACCTTCTTGCCCAGCACGCCGTTGCCCTTCAGCACCTTCGACGAGAACGTGCCCATCATGCCGCCGTCGCCCTCGCCGTTGAGGTGCTTGACGGCCAGTTTGAAGGCCTTCAGCTCATCCGCGCCCTCGTCGGCATAGGGGCCGGACTGGGGTACGTTGAAGCCGAGGGTGACGGACTTGCCCTTGGGCTCGTTGGTGTAGGCGTAGGCGGATGAGGTGAAGACGGTCGGCATGGCAAGGCCGGCGCCGGCGATCATGCCGGTGCGCAGCAGGCCACGACGTGTCAGGTCGAATCTGGACATCAAGTTTCCTCCCATTGATGGCGTCGAAATCCGCGCCTCCTCTGCGCGGGGTCCGTGCCCTGCTTTGCAGCAAGGTCGCTAGCATCATGGGCGTCGTTCGAAAATTTTTGCAACAACTAGTTAAAATAACAGCACTTTTTAGTAAATCTGTAGACAGTTACTCTGTCAACTCCGTCAAGTATTTTACGACGCAGCGCAGCGATTTACCTCACGCAATCTCACGCAATCGCGATATTAGGGTGAGGAGACAAGCGCTTGCCGCAGCGCGGCGCGGTGGCGGCGGCAAGCACCGGGCAGAGGGCATTGTGGGGATGCGGGCGCGGCGGCGGGGGCGCTGCCCCCTGCACCCCCGGAGTATTTTTGCCAAGATGAAGTTGGAAAGGGCCGCCCTGCCCGTCGCCTTGGGGCGAATGCTGCTGCGCGGGCGGCGCTCAATTCTTGTCGTGCGTGACATTGGCGGGGCTCCGCGACACAGGATATCGGCCACCGCACAGGGGTTGGGCGAAAGGTCCAGAACCAGCGCCATCAACGCGCCCGCGAAGGCCGACAGCGCCGTCAGTTGCCACGTCACCCGTTTGCAGCCCCAAGCGGACCAAGGCCGCGCGCAACGGAAACCTCCAACCCCAACGGTGCGGTTTTCCGGGCGCCTAGCCCAGAGCCGCGCCGCGACGGCGGCGGGCGATCTTGACAGCCGAGGCGCGGTAGTTAACGTCCGACGTGGCAACTGACGGCGGTGTCTGCCCCCGGACCCCCGGGGTACCTGCGCCAGAAAGAAAGAGCGGAACATGTCGGCATTGAACATCAAGAAAGGCGCATCGAGCCATTCGGCCTATGACCTGCGCGACCCCTATTCAGAGGTGATAGAGGTCCATACGCTGGCCGTGCTGGTCGACAACGAGGCCGGCGTGCTGGCGCGGGTGATCGGGCTGTTTTCCGGGCGCGGCTACAATATCGAAAGCCTCACCGTGGCCGAGGTGGATCACAAGGGGCATCTGAGCCGGATCACCGTGGTCACCTCGGGCACGCCGCAGGTGATCGAGCAGATCAAGGCCCAGCTGGAGCGGGTGGTGCCGGTGCATGAGGTGCACGACCTGACGGTCGAAGGGCCCTCGGTGCAGCGCGAACTGGCGCTGTTCAAGGTTACGGGTCAGGGCGAGCCTCGGGTCGAGGCGCTGCGACTGGCCGACATCTTCCGCGCCAGCGTGGTGGATTCGACGCTGGAAAGCTTCGTGTTCGAGCTTACCGGCACGGCCGAGAAGATCGACGCCTTCGCCGACCTCATGCGCCCGCTGGGCCTGCAAGAGATCGCCCGGACCGGCGTGGCGGCATTGGCGCGCGGGGCCTGAGGGACGAAGGTGATCACAAGGACGTGACGACCGCTCAGGGTGTTTGGTGGCGCGGGCATTTGCCGCTATGGCAGAAGCGTGCCGGGCTTTCGCGGCATATATGGCGGCTTTTGCCCGCCCCGTGGAGGATGCGGAAAATGCCGCGTGTTTTGCACCAGATCGCCCTGAGCGCTGCCGCCATGATGGCGCTGTCCTTCGCCGGCCTGCCCGCGCAGGCGCAAACCAGCGTGAAAAGGGAATGCGCGACCCAGTACAAGGCCGAAAAGGCCGCCGGCAAGATCAAGTCCGGCGAGACATGGTCGAAATATTACGCCGCCTGCGCCAAGGCGAAAGGCGCCAAGGAGGCCAGCAAGAAGCCCGCGGCGGAAAATCATAAACCGCTGACCCCGGCGCAGAAATCCGCGCGCAAGCGGATCAAGGAATGCGGCGTGATGTGGCGCAAGGACAAGACCGCCGGCAAGATCCGCAAGGGCGAGACCTGGCCGCAATACTGGCACCGGTGCAACGTCGCGCTGAAGAAGAAAGGCTAGGGCCGCGCCCTAACCGGTTGCGGCGAGGCGCAAGCTGCTCTGTCGGGGGCTGCGCCCGGCCGAACCCGCGCCCGCATTGGTCGCGGCGATCTCGGGGCGGCTTGCCACAAGCACCGGCGCCGGCATGGCGGGTGTGGGCACCGGCGTGGGCGTCTGCGATTGCACGGCGGCGGTGTCGCGCAGCATCGCGTCGACGCCCGGAAAAGCCCCGCGCTCTACCACACGCACCGCACGGGCATGGCGCGTGACCCCGCCCAGTCCCGGGGTCTCAAGCGCCTCGGTCTCAACCAGAAAGGCCACGACATCGCCGACCCCCGGGAAGCCGCCGCTCTGCGCCATATAGGCCTGCGGGCCGCGCGCATAGGCCAGATCCCCGCTGTCCTCGCACCACAGGATCACGCGTTGGCTTTGCTCGCAACTCCAGATCACGACCCCGATCATAACTCTCCCCTTTTTGGTGTTCGATCAGGCTAACGCTCGAAACCGTGAACGCGCAGATCCAAGATCCTGCGCGCGCCGGGCATTTTGTGTCGAATCTACGCGACAACCGATCTATATTGCGTCAGTATGACGTTAATTAGCGTCAATTTTCCGAACCACCCCCAAACACGCCAGTCCGAGATGCCCGAACGTCGCGACGTCCCCCCCCTTGCCAATGTCGATGAGCGCCCGTCGGATCTGCGCGCGATCTTCGGGCAGAACCTGCGCCAACTGGCGTCGCGGGAGGCGTCGGTCACCAAGCTCTGCACCAAGCTGCAGATCAACCGCACCCAGTTCAACCGCTATCTGTCGGGCGAGACCTTCCCGCGCCCCGACATCCTGCACCGGATCTGCACCCATTTCGGTGTCGACGCGCGGATCCTGCTGGAGCCATTGGAAACCCAGGCCCCCAGCCCGGGTGAGGTGCTGGGCGGGGTGCTGGGGGCGATGGTGCTAAGCACCAATGATTTCACCGTCGATTCCGCGCGCCTGCCGGACGGGCTCTATCGGTTCTGGCGCAATTCCTACAACTTCCCCGACCGGGTGATCGCCGACATGTGCCGGGTCTATACCGAGAACGGGGTGAAGCTGTTCAAGGGCTACGAGCCGCCCAACCCGATGCAAAGCCGCGCCACCCTGGCGCCGGCCTATCAATCGGTGTTTCACGGCGTCTTCCTGCAGCACGATGACGGCGTGTCGCTGTATTGCTCCACCCGCGGCGGGCGGATGGTGTCGATCGGCTTCTTTGAATACAGCCTCGGGGGCTTGCCGGATTTCCTGGGCGGGATCTCGTTCCTGACCCGGCGGCGGATCCAGGGAATGCGGCGGCTGACCTTCGCGGTGATGGAGCGCCTGCCCCGCAACATGGGCCTGTGCATCGCCGCCGCGCGCGAATGCGGGCTGCGCAAGACCTCCGAAGTGCCGGTGAAGATCCGCGATCTGCTGGCGACCGTCCCGGCCTCGATCTGAGGCCCCCCCCGGGGTCGGGACGGAGCCGGGCCGGGGCAGGCTAGAGGCGATAGATCTCGGCGAATTTGGCTTCTAGGTATTCCAGCAGCGGGCCTTCGTCCGGCTCGAACCCGCAGGCGCGGCGCACGGTGTCGCGCGGGGGGTAGAGGCCGCCGTGGCGTTGCAGGTTCTCGCGCAGCCATTCGGTAGCGGGGGTCGCATCGCCGCGCGCCAGCGCCGCATCCACATCCGGCACCGCATCGCGCAGCGCCTTGTTCAGGCAACCGGCATAGACATTGCCCAGGCTATAGGTCGGGAAATAGCCAAATAGCCCCACCGACCAATGCACGTCCTGCAGCATCCCATGCGCGGGTTGATCGACCTTGACGCCGAAATCCTGCACGAACCGCGCATTCCAGGCTTCTTCCAGATCGCGCACCTCCAACCCGCCGCCGATCAACTCGCGCTCCAGCGCGAAGCGCAGCATGATGTGCAGGTTGTAATGCACCTCATCCGCCTCGGTCCGGATAAAGCCCGCATGCACCCGGTTCACCGCGCCGTGGAACGCGTCGGCGTCGCGGGCGCTGAGATCGCCGAAGCTGTCGGTCATCTGGCCATGCAGCCAGCCGGTGAACGGGCGAGAGCGGCCAAGCTGGTTCTCGTAGATCCGGCTTTGGCTTTCATGCACCCCCATCGAGACGCCGCCGCCCAGCGGGGTCAGCAGGTAATCGGCGTCGATGCCCTGCTCATAGCAGGCGTGCCCGGTTTCGTGGATCGTCGAGTAGACGCAGTTGAAGGGATCGGCCTCGACCACCCGGGTGGTGATCCGGGTGTCGGTGCCCGACCCGGACGAGAACGGATGCACCGACAGATCCAGCCGCCCGCGGCTCCAGTCATAGCCGAAGGCAGAGGCCAGCTTGCGCGCCAACCGCATCTGCGCGTCGGCGGGGAAATGGCCGTCCAGGGGCGCGGGCTGATGGTCGGCCCCCAACACCGCCGCGCGCAGCGCCACCAGACGCGGGCGCATCCGGTCGAACATGGCGCCCAGGCTTTCGGCGGTGGCGCCCTCTTCATAATCGTCGATCAGCGCGTCATAGGGGTCGCCGCCGTCGGCCAGATGCGCCGCCTGCTCGCGCTTCAGCGCCACGACCTTTTCCAGCGTCGGCAGGAACAGCCCCACGTCGTTGGCGGCGCGGGCCTCGGCCCAGATGCCCTGGGCGACCGAGGTGACGCGCGCCAGCTCTACCGCCAGCGCGGCGGGGATCCGGGTCTGGCGGCCATAGCTGCGGCGGATGTGGCGCAGATGGGCGGTGTCGACCTCATCCGCGGGCTCGGCCGCCTCCAGCCAGTCGCCGATGCGCGGATCGGTGCGGCGCGCGTGCAATATGCCTTCCAGCGCGCCGATCTCTTCGCCGCGCTGCTCGGCCGCGCCGCGCGGCATCATGGTTTCCTGGTCCCATTCCAGCCGGCCTGCGACCTGTCCCAGCGCCTCGGTGTCGCGCTGGAACGCAATCAGATCATCCATGTCCGACATCACGCAGTCCCCTTCCGAATTGATCCCACACGGGGAAATTGTGCCATGTTGCGGGCGCGCAGCACCAGCACCCACAGCACGATCGCCCCCAATTGGTGCACGCTGGACAGCTCCAGCGGCGCGGCATAAAGCGCGGTGAAGATCCCCAGCGTCATCTGCACCAGCGCCCAGCAGGCCACGGCGACAAAGGCGAAGCGGATCGCGCCCTGCGCCGACCGCCGCGCCATCCAGGCCGCGATCAGCGTGAAGGTGACCAGCGTATAGGCCCAGATCCGGTGGTCGAACTGCACCAGCCCCGCATTCTCGAAGAACGCCAGATACCAGGGGCCGCCCGACACTTGGAAGGCATCGGCCGGGAAGAAGCGGCCGTTCATGTCGGGCCATGTCGGGAAGTAGCGCCCGGCGTCGATCCCCGCCGTCAGCGCGCCCAGGATCAGCTGCACGAAGACCATGCCGACAAGGATAGAGCCCATGGTCATCATCGCCGGATCACGCGCGCGCCGGGCCTGGATCAGCTCGGCCTCCTTGCGGCCCAGCAAGAAGATGTACCAGGCCGAAAACCCCAGGATGATGAAGGCAAGGCCCAGATGCGTCGCCAGCCGGTAGGAGGCCACGGTGATCATCCGCCCGTGCAGCCCCGAAGACACCATCCACCAGCCGATCAGCCCCTGCAGCCCGCCCAGGGCGCCCAGCCACAAAAGCCGGGGCGTGTATCCCGCCGGAATGCGCTTTGTCAGCCAGAAGAACAGGAACCCCAGCCCCCAGACCAGCCCGACCGCGCGGCCCAGGTTGCGGTGCGACCATTCCCACCAGAAGATCACCTTGAACTGCGACAGCTCCATCCCGTGGTTCAGGATCTTGTATTGCGGCGATTGCTTGTAAAGGGTGAACTGATGCATCCAGTCGGCCGTATTCAGCGGCGGCAGCGCCCCCATGATCGGGTTCCACTGGGTGATCGACAGGCCCGAATCCGTCATCCGCGTCAGCCCGCCCACCGCGACCATCGCCGCGACCATGGCGAAGATCACCATCAGCCAGATGCGGATCGCGCGGCGCCCGCCCTTGGAACGGCCACCCTCGATCATGCCGCCCTTGGGCGCGGCGCGCGGGGCGGACGGGGCGCCGACGTCTTCGAAAATACTGCGTTTTCCGGCCATGATGCCCTCCGTCGTCGCGCCAGCTCTCAAGCGCGCGGACACTAGGGCGTAGGCGTCTCGCCCGCAAGTCTGCTATTGACCAGAGCTATTGGCCGCCCTGCCCCGGCAGCCGCCGCAGGATCTGGCGTAGCATCCCATGCAGCATCTGCACATCGGCCCGGGTCAGATCCAGCCGCGCCCACATGTTGCGCAGGCTGACCCGCATCCCCGGCGCCTTTTCGGGGGGGAAGAAATAGCCCGCCTCCTCCAGCGCCGCCTCAAACCGGTCGCCCAGCTTCTCGACCTCGATGTTTTCCGCGAAATCGGTGCCCGCCATGCCGCGCGCCCGCACCTCGGCCGGCGGCGAAACGGCGCCCTGCCGGGCCAGCTCATAGGCCACCAGCAGCACGCATTGCCCAAGATTGAGCGACGGGAATTCCGGGTTCACCGGCACCGTGATGATCGCGTTGGCCAGCGCCACGTCCTCATTCTCCAGCCCGGCACGTTCGGGGCCGAACATCAGGCCCACGCGCTTGCCGGCAGCCATCATCGCGCGGGCCTCGGCCATGGCGTCCTCGGGGCTGAGCACCGGTTTGGTCAGCCCCCGGCCCCGCGCGGTCGTGGCATAGACGTAATGGCAATCGGCGATCGCCCCGGCCACGTCGTCATGCAGGCTGGCCGCGTCCAGCACCCGCCCCGCGCCCGACGCCATCGCCACCGCCTTGGGGTTCGGCCAGCCATCGCGGGGGCTGACCAGCCGCATCCGCTCTTGCCCGAAATTGAGCATCGCCCGGGCGGCGGCGCCGATGTTCTCGCCCATCTGCGGGCGCACGAGAATGAAGGCTGGTTGCACGGGTTCCAAGGCCTCTCCGGTCGGTTCGCGCCCTGTTACGACGCCGCGACCGAGGGCGCAACCGGGGGGTAAACCGGGCGGGGCGCAACCGGCACTTCAGAAGGGAATATCAGAGGCCTCATCGGCGCCGACGACGAAACGCGCGACGATCTTCTTGTGGCCGGCCTTGTCGAAGGCCACGTCCAGCTTGTCACCGTCGATCCCCGCCACCGCGCCATAGCCGAATTTCTGATGGAACACCCGGTCGCCCAGCCCGAAGGCCGTGCCCTCGATCACCGGGCCCCGCGCGGCGGGCATCGCGGCGCGCGCCCCGCCACTGGCCTGCATCCGCTTCCAGCCCGGCGAATTGTAGACATCCGCCCGCGCCGCGCGCGATTCGATCGTCGATTCCGATGGCGCCGCCGCCGCCCCGAAACCGCCGCCATACAGCCCCGGCGGGGTCAGCACATCGACATGCTCCTCGGGCAATTCATCAATGAAGCGCGACGGCAGCTGCGATTGCCACTGGCCATAGACACGCCGGTTCGCGGCGAAGGAGATGCTGCACAGCTCCTCAGCCCGCGTGATGCCGACATAGGCAAGGCGGCGCTCCTCCTCCAACCCCTTCTTGCCGCTCTCGTCCATCGAGCGCTGCGAGGGGAATAGCCCCTCCTCCCAGCCCGGCAGGAAGACGGCGGGAAACTCCAACCCCTTGGCGCCGTGCAGCGTCATGATCGAGACCTTTTCTTCGGTCTCGCCGGACGCGTTGTCCATGATCAGCGCGACATGCTCCAAAAACCCCTGAAGATTATCGAAGTTTTCCAACGCCTTGACCAGTTCCTTGAGGTTTTCCAGCCGCCCCGGCGCCTCGGGCGACTTGTCGGCCTGCCACATGGCCGTATAGCCGCTCTCGTCCAGCATGGTCTCGGCCAGTTCGACGTGGCTCTTCGTCGGACCGGCATGGCGGAAGCTAGCCACTCGGACGCCACCCTCGTCATCCACAACCTCATCATCCAAGTCACTGTGAACGCGGACTAGTGGGCCCATGACTTCTTGATGCCAGCGGTCCACGCCCTCGACGAAGGCGCGCAGCTGGCCCGCGCCCTTGCCAGAAATGCCGCCCTCGGCCAGCAGCACCCGCGCGCCTTCCAGCAGGTTCAGCCCGTGGTCGCGCGCCGTGGTCTGGATCTTCTGCTGCGCCTTGTCGCCAAGGCCGCGCTTGGGGGTGTTCACCACCCGCTCGAACGCCAGATCATCCTCGGGCGACACGGCGAGCCGGAAATAGGCCATCGCATCGCGGATCTCCAGCCGCTCATAGAAGCGCGGGCCGCCGATCACCCGATAGGGCAGCCCGATGGTCAGGAAGCGGTCCTCAAAAGCCCGCATCTGGTGGCTGGCGCGCACGAGAATTGCGATATCATCCAATGACTTCGGCGGCGATGTTCGACCACCGCGCTGCAGCGCTTCGACCTCTTCGCCAATCCAGCGCGCCTCTTCCTCGCCGTCCCAATGGCCGATCAGCCGCACCTTCTCGCCGTCTTCCTCATCGGTCCAGAGGGTCTTGCCCAGCCGCCCCTCATTGCCCGCGATCACCCCCGAGGCCGCCCCCAGGATATGCGCGGTAGAGCGGTAGTTCTGCTCCAGCCGCACCACCTTGGCGCCGGGGAAATCCTTCTCGAACCGCAGGATGTTGCCCACCTCGGCGCCGCGCCAGCCATAGATCGACTGATCGTCGTCGCCGACGCAGCAGATGTTGTGATGCGTCTGGGCCAGCAGCCGTAGCCACAGATATTGGGCGACGTTGGTGTCCTGGTATTCGTCGACAAGGATGAAGCGGAACCAATGTTGATATTGCGCCAGAACATCCTGATGTTTCTGGAAAATCACCAAAACATGCAACAGAAGGTCACCGAAATCCGCGGCATTCAGATCCAGCAGCCGCTGCTGGTAGGCCGCATAAAGTTCGGTGCCCAAGTTATTGAAAGCACTCGCTTCCGAGACCGGAACCTTCGCGGGTGTCAGCGCGCGGTTCTTCCACGCATCAATAAGACCCGCCAACTGTCTGGCGGGCCACCGTTTTTCATCCACATTTGCGGCGGAAATCACCTGTTTCATCAGCCGCAGCTGATCGTCGGTGTCGAGGATGGTGAAGTTCGATTTCAGCCCCACCAGCTCGGCATGGCGGCGCAGGATGCGCACGGAAATCGCGTGGAAGGTGCCCATCCACGGCATGCCCTCGACAGTTTCCCCCATCAGCCGACCGACGCGTTCCTTCATCTCACGCGCGGCCTTGTTGGTGAAGGTCACCGCCAGGATTTCATTGGTGCGCGCCCGCCCGCTTACCAGCAGATGGGCGATGCGTGCGGTCAGCGCACGGGTCTTGCCGGTGCCCGCCCCTGCCAGCATCAGCACCGGCCCGTCCAGCGCCTCGACCGCCGCGCGCTGCGCCGGGTTCAGCCCGTCCATATAGGGCGTGGACCGCGCGGCCATGGCACGCTGGCTTAGCGGCACCCGCGGCGCGGCGGCGGCCTCGAAGGCGTCATCCTCGTTGAAACTGCTCATGGCGCGAAGATTAACGCGCCGCGCCGGAAAGGAAAAGCTTTGTTCGCTTAATGTTCCGCAAGATTTTCGCGAAATCTCCGCCCCCTCCCTCTGCCCCCCCATTCATCTTGGCAAAAATACTCAAAAGCGATCCCGCACCCCGCGCCGCCGCGCGCCGTTCACGCGATGCCGATTTCTGTCGCAAATCTTTCACGGAAGTCACTTCGCACCATTGCGCTGCAGCGCAGCATCACTAAACTGCGGCCCGAACGACCATACGGAGGAAGCGCGTGGCCGAATTTCAGAAAATCCTTGTTGCCAACCGGGGCGAGATCGCCATCCGCGTGATGCGGGCCGCTAATGAGTTGGGCAAGAAAACCGTCGCCGTCTATGCCGAAGAGGACAAGCTGGGCCTGCACCGCTTCAAGGCGGATGAGGCCTACCGCATCGGCGAGGGCCTCGGCCCGGTCGCGGCTTACCTCTCGATCCCCGAGATCATCCGCGTGGCCAGGATGTCGGGCGCCGACGCGATCCACCCGGGCTATGGGCTGCTCTCGGAAAACCCGGACTTCGTCGAGGCCGTCACCGCGGCGGGAATCACCTTCATCGGCCCCAGCGCCGACACCATGCGCGCCCTCGGCGACAAGGCCAGCGCCCGCAAGGTGGCGATCAAGGCCGGCGTCCCCGTCATCCCCGCGACCGAGGTGCTGGGCGACGACATGGACGCGATCCGCGCCGCGGCCGAGGATGTCGGCTATCCCTTGATGCTCAAGGCCTCCTGGGGCGGCGGCGGGCGCGGCATGCGGCCGATCCTGAACCCCAAGGAACTGGCCGAAAAGGTGCGCGAGGGGCGGCGCGAGGCCGAGGCCGCCTTCGGCAATGGCGAGGGCTATCTCGAGAAGATGATCCAGCGCGCCCGCCACGTCGAGGTCCAGCTTCTGGGCGACAGCCACGGTGGCCTCTACCATCTGTATGAACGCGACTGCACCGTCCAGCGCCGCAACCAGAAAGTGGTGGAGCGCGCCCCCGCCCCCTATCTGACCGAGGAACAGCGCGCCGAGGTTTGCGCCCTGGGCCTCAAGATCGGCCAGGCGGTGGGCTACCAGAACGCTGGCACCGTCGAATTCCTGATGGATATGGATGAGGGCAAGTTCTACTTCATCGAGGTGAACCCCCGCGTCCAGGTGGAACACACGGTGACCGAGGAAGTCACCGGCATCGACATCGTTCAGGCGCAGATCAAGATCGCCGAGGGCAAGACCCTGGCCGAGGCCACCGGGACGGTCGATCAGGCGCATGTCACCCTGTCGGGCCACGCGCTGCAATGCCGCGTCACCACCGAGGATCCGCAAAACAACTTCATCCCCGATTACGGCCGCATCACCGCCTACCGCACGGCCACCGGCATGGGCATCCGGCTGGATGGCGGCACCGCCTATGCCGGCGGCGTCATCACCCGCTATTATGATTCGCTGCTGGTCAAGGTCACCGCCTGGGCCCAGACCCCCGAGCAGGCGATCGCGCGGATGGATCGGGCCTTGCGCGAATTCCGGGTGCGCGGCGTCAGCACCAACATCGCCTTCGTCGAGAACCTGCTGAAGCACCCGACCTTCCTGAACAACACCTACACGACGAAATTCATCGACACGACGCCCGCGCTCTTCGATTTCAAGAAGCGCCGCGATCGGGCGACCAAGATCCTGACCTACATCGCCGACATCACCGTGAACGGCCACCCCGAGACGACGGGCCGCGCCAAGCCGGCCGAGGCCCGCGCCCCGGTCCCGCCGCAGCCCCGCACCGACAGCCCCGCGCCGGGCACCCGGACCTTGCTGGAAGAACAGGGCCCGAAGGCCGTGGCCGACTGGATGCTGGCGCAGAAGAAGCTGCTGCTGACCGACACCACGATGCGCGATGCCCATCAAAGCCTGCTGGCCACGCGGATGCGCTCGATCGACATGATCAAGGTGACGCCGGCCTATGCGGCCAACCTGCCGCAGCTCTTCAGCCTCGAATGCTGGGGCGGCGCCACCTTCGACGTGGCCTACCGCTTCTTGCAGGAATGCCCCTGGCAGCGTCTGCGCGACATCCGCGCTGAGCTGCCCAACGTCATGACCCAGATGCTGTTTCGCGGCGCCAATGGCGTCGGCTACACCAATTACCCCGACAATGTGGTGGTCAGCTTCCTGAAGCGGGCGGCCGCGTCCGGCGTCGACGTCTTTCGTGTCTTCGACAGCCAGAACTGGGTCGAGAACATGCGCCTGTCGATGGATGCGGTGCTGGACACCGGCAAGCTTCTGGAAGGCACGATCTGCTACACCGCCGATGTGCTGGATCCGGCGCGGTCGAAATACGACCTGAAATACTACCTGCGCATCGGGCGCGAGCTGCGCGATGCCGGCGTCCATGTGCTGGGGTTGAAGGACATGGGCGGGCTGATGAAACCCGCCGCCGCCAAGGTGCTGGTCACCGCGCTGAAGGAAGAGCTGGGCCTGCCGATCCATTTCCACACGCATGACACCTCTGGCGCCTCGGCGGCCAGCGTGATCGCGGCGGCCGAGGCCGGGGTCGATGCCGTCGATGCCGCGATGGACGCGTTTTCGGGCGGCACCTCGCAGCCCTGCCTCGGCTCGATCGTCGAGGCGCTGCGCCACACCGACCGCGACACCGGCATCGACATGGAGGCGCTGCGCGAGATCAACGCCTATTGGGAAAAGGTGCGCGGCCAATATGTCGCCTTCGAGAGCGGCACCACCGCCCCCGCCTCCGAGGTCTATCTGCACGAGATGCCGGGCGGGCAGTTCACCAACCTCAAGGCCCAGGCGCGCTCAATGGGGCTAGAGGACCGCTGGCATGAGGTCGCCAAGACCTATGCCGACGTCAACCAGATGTTCGGCGACATCGTGAAGGTGACGCCCTCGTCCAAGGTGGTGGGCGACATGGCGCTGATGATGGTCACCCAGGGCCTGACGCGCGCGCAGGTCGAGGATCCGGCGGTCGAGGTCTCCTTCCCGGATTCGGTTGTCGACATGATGAAGGGGCTGCTGGGCCAGCCCGAGGGCGGCTGGCCCGAGGCGATCCAGAAGAAGGTGCTGAAGGGCCAGACGCCGCTGACCGAGCGGCCGGGCAAATATGCCGAGCCGGTGGATCTGGAGGCGACGCGCGCGAAACTGTCGGCCGAGCTTGACGGCTTCAGGATCGACGACGAGGATCTGAACGGCTACCTGATGTATCCCAAGGTGTTCCTTGATTACATGGGGCGCCACCGGATCTATGGCCCGGTGCGCACCCTGCCCACCCACAACTTCTTTTACGGGATGGAACAGGGAGAGCAGATCTCGGCCGAAATCGACCCCGGCAAGACGCTGGAGATCCGCCTGCAGGCGGTGGGCGAGACCCATGAGGACGGCGACGTGCGGGTGTTCTTCGAGTTGAACGGCCAGCCCCGGGTGATCCGGGTGCCGAACCGCAAGATCAAGTCGCAGACTGCGGCGAAACCGAAGGCGGCCGAGGGCAACCCGAACCATATCGGCGCGCCGATGCCGGGGGTGATCGCCTCGGTCGTGGTGGCGCCGGGGCAGAAGGTTTCGGCCGGCGATCTGATCCTGACGATCGAGGCGATGAAGATGGAAACCGGCCTGCATGCCGACCGCGACGCGGTGGTGGCGGCGGTGCATGTGGTGCCCGGCGCGCAGGTCGACGCGAAGGATCTGCTGGTGGAGCTGGACGGCTGAGGGCGGCGCCGGGGGCGCGGCCCCGTCGCCATTGTAGCTCGGACCAATGGCGCGACGATGGCGACCCCCGGCGTATTTCGGGGAACAATGAAAGGGTTAGCGGGCGTCCGGGGTGAGGCCGGGGCTGGCGCGCGCGGTGATCTGCGGGCGCGTGCCGCAGGCCTCGCGGCAGGGCGGCTGGTGGAAGAGCGGGTCTTCGACCGTGGCCCGGTCGTCGGGGCGGAAACCGGCGACGTTGGGCAGGCGGATGGTGGTGAAATTCTGCCGCCTCAGGGTAAAATCCGCCGGCACCAGATCGTTGAGGTTCAGGATATAGGCGGTCAGCGCATAGACCTGATCGGCAGTCAGCGACTGGCCCTGATAGGCCGGCATGGCACGGCGGGTATAGTCGAAAAGCGTCGACAGATGCGGCCAGAAAGAGCCCACGGTCTTGGTCGGGCGGTCGGCCTTGAGCGTGCCCTGCCCGCCGGCAAGCGCCGGGTAGCGGCCCAAACCTTCTCCGAAATCGCCGTGGCAGGCGGCGCAGGCCTCGGCGTAGAGCGCCTCTCCGTCGGTCACGCTGCCGCGTCCTTCGGGCAGGCCAGCGCCGTCGGGGCGGATGTCGATGTTCCAGGCAGCGATC
This sequence comes from uncultured Albidovulum sp., assembly GCA_913064775.1. Classification (GTDB taxonomy): domain Bacteria; phylum Pseudomonadota; class Alphaproteobacteria; order Rhodobacterales; family Rhodobacteraceae; genus Acidimangrovimonas. The sequence continues at coordinate 134,529 of CAJYAD010000005.1, forward strand.
TCGGCGGGCAGCGCCGGGCGGCCCAATGGGCCTGCCGCCGCCGGGGCGGCCGCGAGTGTGGCAAGCAGCGAAAGCCTAGCCCAGTTCGACATTGCTTACCCCCCCGTCCGCGTCCACGGCCCAGGTCTGGATGCCGTTCATGTGGTAGGCGGAATTGAGGCCGCGGAGCTTGCGCAGCGCGTTCTTCGTGGGTTGGACATAGCCGGTTTCATCCACCGCGCGGCTTTGCAGCAGCAGCGGGCGGCCATCCCAGTCGACCTCCAGATAGAAGCGGTTCAGGGCCTTGGGGCCGGCTGCGCCATCAAGGCGCGCGGCGTGCCAGTTGACCCCGCCGTCAAGCGTGACATCGACCGAGGCGATCCGCCCCCGCCCCGACCAGGCCAGCCCCGAGATCACCAGCGGGCCCTTGCCGTGAGTGATCGGGTTTTCCGGCGCGGGGGCGGTGATGACCGATTTGGCCTCCATCACGAAGCTCATCTCTCGTGCGGTGCCGTCGGCCAGAAGATCGGTGTATTTCGAGGTCTCCTCGCGCTGCGCCCAAGGCTGGTCGCCCAGTTTCAGCCGGCGCAGCCATTTGATCCAGACGTTGCCCTCCCACCCCGGCACGACCAGACGGACGGGATAACCCTGTTCGGCCCGCAGCGCCTCGCCGTTCATGCGAAAGGCGATCAGGCAATCGTCGAGCGCCTTTTCCAGCGGGATCGAACGCGACATCGCCGCCGCATCCGCGCCCTCGGCCAGAAGCCAGCGCGCCGCGGGCTTCACCCCCGCGGCCTTTAACACATGGCGCAGGCGCACGCCGGTGTAGTTGACGTTGTGGATCATGCCATGGGTGAACTGCACCCCGTTCATCTGCGGCCCGCGCCATTCCATGCCGGTGTTGGCGGCGCATTCCAGGAAATAGCTGTGGCTTTCGCGCGGCAAACGCATGAGGTCGGCCAGGGTGAAGACAAGGGGGCGCTCGACCAGCCCGTGGATCATCAGCCGGTAGTCTTCGGGCGGGATTTCGGCCACGCCGGCATGGTTGCGCTCAAAACACAGGCCGTTGGGGGTGAGCGTGCCGTCAAGCGCATGAAGCGGCGTGAAATTCACCGCCGAGATCGTGTCGGCCGAGAACCACGGCACATTGCGGCGCACGACGTCGGCCTCAAATCGCACTGGCAGGCCGTAGGGGTTGGCCTCGACGCCCACGCCGGGGCCCGAGGTCCAGGGCTGCAGCTCGGTGATCTTCGGATCAGGCGCCCCCGTTCCCGCCGCAGCCCGCCCCGCGACCAGCGCGGCGCCAAGGCCCAGGCCACCCCTCAGCAGGCGGCGGCGGCGGGGGTCTTTGGGGTCGCCCGCGCCCATCGCGCGCTCAGGTGCCGGTCACATGCACCGTCTTGTTCGGCGCAAGGTTCACTTCGGGGTTCTGCTTGAACCAATCCTCGACCACGTCCCAGATCGCCGGGCCCTTGGTGCCCTCATTCACGCTGGCCCAGCCGGCGACCGTGTAGGACTTGTCCGCCTCGATCGCCTTGCCGTCCTTCAGCAGCGTCATCTTCGAGATCCGCTTGCCCGCTGTCTGGCTGACATCGATCGCATAGCTCATGCCGCCCATGCGCACCATGTCGCCGCCCTGCTGGTAATAGGGATCGGGGTTGAACAGGTTGTCGGCCACCGCCTCCATGATCGATTTCAGCTGGGTGCCGGTCATTTCCGACCGGTAGGCCTGCGGATAGGTCATCGCGGTGTTGTTATAAAGGTCTTCGCGGGTGATCGCGTCGCCCGGGATCAGCGAGGGGCCCCAGCGAAAGCCCGGGGACATGGCGATGTCGGCCTCGCGCTGGTCGATCAGCGCATTGCAGATCAGATCGTCCCATGTGCCGTTGAAATTGCCCCGCCGGTACAGCGTGCCGCCGGTATGGGCCAGCACCTCAGACAGGTCCTTGGTGTAGGGCGCGCGCTGCTTTTCGATCAGCGCAGCGACCTCGGGGTCCGGGGCGATCACGTCCGAGAAGATCGGGATCAGCTTGTGGCGGAAGCCCTTGATCTGCTTGTCCTGCACATCCAGATCCAGCCGCGTCACGAACTTGCCGTTCGAGCCCGAGGCGATCAGCATGGTCTTGCCGACCATCACCGGCTCGGGCAGCGCGTCATGGGTGTGGCCGGTCAGGATCACATCGATCCCCTTGACCTGCGCGGCCATCTTGCGGTCGACGTCAAAGCCGTTGTGCGACAAGAGCACCACCAGATCGGCGCCCTTTTCCTTCACCTCGTCCACCATCGCCTGCATCCGGTCCTGACGGATGCCGAAGCTCAGCCCCGGGAACAGCCATTTGGGGTTGGCGATCGGCAGATAGGGAAAGGCCTGGCCGATGACGGCGATCTTCGATCCGCCGCGGTCGAACATCTTGTAGGGCGGATAGGCGGGCTCTTCCCACTCGCTGTCGAAGATGTTGGCGCCGAGGAAGGGGAAGGCCAGCGACTTGACGATCTCGTTCACCCGGTCCTTGCCCAGGGTGAATTCCCAATGCGAGGTCATCGCGTCGGGTTTGAGCGCATTCATCACGTTGACCATGTCCTGGCCTTCGGTCTTCAGCACCGTGTAAGAGCCGTGCCAGGTGTCGCCGCCGTCCAGAAGCAGCGCGTCGGGCCGGTCGGCGCGGATCGCCTTGATCACCGTAGCCGCATGCGCCATGCCGCCCATCTTGCCATAGGTTTTCGCCAGCGCCGCGAAGTCGAGATAGGTCAGCGCATAGGCCTCGGGGGTGCCGGGCTTCATGTTGAACAGCTTCAGGAAATCGGCGCCGGTCACATGCGGCGGCAGGCCCCTGTCGGCCCCGACGCCCAGGTTGATCTGCGGCTCGCGGAAATAGATCGGCATCAGCTGGCCGTGGATGTCGGTAATGTGGATCAGGGTGACATTGCCGGTCTTGTCGAAGTCCAGAAGCTGGTCCTGGCTCAACTTCTGCTGCGCCGCCAGACGCGACCAGTTGCCAACGCCCGAGGCCCCCCAAATCGCCGAAGCCGCCACCCCCGCCTGAAGGAAATCACGCCGCGAGATCATGTCTCTCTCCTTGCTCGCCCGAAGACGGGGCGGCGCGCGGAAAAGTTCCACGCGCCGGCCGTCCGGATTGTTCTTGCACAAACGAAATGGGGCGCCCGCTGGGGCGCCCCGGAAGGGTCAGGGGCGTACCGACACCCCTTCGACCGACAATCCGTTGCCGCGCGAGGCGACGTACAGCTCCAGCGCCGTCAGCTCGGGCGAGCCCTCGGCATAGGTCTGCGCGCGGGTGTCGCGGATGCAGCCCTTGAAGCGGTTCTGGATCGAGGTCAGCTTGCCGGTCTTCAGCCGGTAGGTCGGGAAGCCGTTGATCTGCCCCTGGCTGAGGTGGTCGGCGCGGATATTGTCGCCGTAGTGATCCTCGTGGCAGTTCGAGCAGGAAAGCTGCAACTGGCCGTAGCGGGTGTAGTACATCTTCTCACCCTCCTTCCAGTATTTGGCCGCCTTGCCGTCGGTCTTCACATCCATCGGCATGCCGCGCGACTGGACCGAGATCGCCGCGACCATGTCCTGCATATTGGCGCCACTCCATTTCCAGGGCTTGGCGCCCATGCGGGTCGTGCGGCAGTCGTTGATGTAATTTTCCATCGACCACAGCACGCCGGCCTTATTGACCTTGGGCATCTGCGTGCGCACGCCCTTCATCTTGGCCAGATCGCCGTGGCAAGAGGCGCAGGACTTGCCCGCCGTGCCGTCCACATTGGCCCACTCGATCTCGCCCATCGCCTCGCCGGACATGCCGGGGTTGTCGATATCGTCGGTTTCCATCGTCTGGGTGCTGGGCGAGCGGAACAGCCAGCCCGAGTAGATCTCGCTCAGGCCCGGAATGTTCTTCGGCGCCTTGGTGTGGGTGATCATCTTCTCGCCGTTGATCTCCAGCACCTTCGACATGTTGGGCGCCATCGCCTCGTCGGCGCGGGCCACTCCCGCCAGCGCCAGCGCCGCAACCGCGGCCACCACAAGAACCGTCTTCACTTGGGTTCGCTTCATCCTCTCTCTCCTCCCTGTCGAGCGCGACGTGCGAACCGCTCAGCCGACCTTGACCGGTGCCGTCTTGGTGTAGACCGAGCCGTCATCATCCTTCCAGGTGAAGGTCATCGTGCCGCTCTTGTCGACCTTGGCCTGAAACTCGATATAAGGGTTGGCCGAAATCGCCGGGTCCATCTCCATCGCGATCACGTTCTGCCCCTCGAAGTCGCAGGAGAAGTGATTGATGATCTCGCGCGGGATCGTTTTCCCGGTCTTCTTGTCCTTGCCGAAACCCGAAACCATCGGGTGATTGATCAATGTCTTGACGGTGAAGACTTCGCCCGCCTTGACCGTCGCGGGCACCTTCACCCGCGGTACGATGTTCTTCATGTCCGATCCCTCCCAGGCTCAGCCGCCGCAGCCGCCGATGGTGACTTTCACGGTCCGCTTGGCCATCGCGAAGCTGCCGTCCTTCATCTTGGCAATCGCCGTCAGATCCTGCGTGCCCGCCAGACGGATCCGGGTCGAGGCGCTGGAAGCGCCCGACAGCGGCCCGAAGCTGACGGTGAAGGCCGACGGCAGCGGGTTGTTCGGCGCCAGCACCAGGATCTCGGTCGCGCCCTCGGCCTCGACCTCGATCGGAACGGTGTTGCCGTTCTCGGCGATCTCGGGCGCGGTCAGCTTGACGCCGCCGTCCTTGGTCGCCGCACCGCCAGTGAATTTCTTGATCGCCGCGTCCAGCGCGGCCTGATCGGCCGCTGCTGCGGGCAGCGGCAACATCGCAAGCGCCGCCCCCCCCGCGCCAAGCGCCATCACATCTCGTCTCGTCAGATTCATGAATGCCTCCGTGATGCCCGTCGGGCCATTGTTTGAGGGCTAGTGTTTGAGGGTCTGGAGAAAGGCCACCACATCTTCGACCTGTTGGGCCGTCAGCAGCGGGTTGATCTCTTTCGCGGCCTTGCCGGTGAAGCCGTCACCCGGCCGGATGAACCCCGATACCTTGTAGAACGAGGGCATCATCGAACCATCGAACGTATGCTTGGCATCGGTGACGATCCCGCGCAGCTGGGCCGTGGTATAGGTGTTGCCGACATCTTCAAGCACCGGGCCGATATTGCCCTGGAACTGCACCTTCGACAGAATCGGCACCTGATGGCACGCCACGCAATTGCCTTCCGACTTCGTGACGAAGACCTTCTCTCCCCTCGCCGCATCGCCCGGAACGCCGGTCAGAGATTCTGACACCGCCCCCCCGTCGCCGAACACGACCTTGCCCGGTGGAATGGTTTCCGCCTGGGCCAGCCCTGCCGCGAATACACATGCGACAGCGGATAGCGCGAATTTGCGCATCATTGGAGTCCTCCCTCAATCCTCCCGCTTGGAAGGCGCCCTCTCCCTGGCGGCCTTCGACTCTTACCGTAACGGAACCGTTATATTTCGCGCAACATAAAATTCCGAAATTTCGATGTTATGATGCATGATATTTCGGATACCTCGCCGCGGACGATGGAACTTGCCCTTTGCACGGGCAAATGCCCTGCAGGCAGGCGCTTCCTAGTTCTCGACCTCAGCGCCCTTGCCGTCTTTCAGAAATTGCTGCAGGCCCTCGCCCTTCTCGTAAGCGCGATCAAGGACATAGAGCAGCATTCCGCGGGTGGTGATCTTGCCGAAGGCGCCCGGCACCGTCAGAACCGCCGCTTGCGCCGCAGTCTTGCCGGCGGGCACGGTCTCGGGCAGGAAGATCATCGTCGGGGTGAAGTTCACCCCCCAGCGGCGCACGGCCTCCTTCTCGGTCAGCACCTTGCCGTCGAAATCGGTCACATGGGTGTCGCCCCACATGTTGAAGATGTCGACGAAATACTTGTCGGTCAGCAACTTGTGGATCGCCGGATCGGGGAAGACCTCGGTCTCCATCTTCTTGCAATAGATGCAACCGCGCTGCTCGACGATGATCAGCAGGCGCTTGCCCGAGGCATTGGCCTCCTTCAGGTCGTCGCGCAGGTCCTTGAAGGTCTCCATCTCAAAGCTGGGATGGTAAAGACCGTCGTCGCCCAGCTTGGGTATATTGGCATTGGCTTCGGCGAAGGCCGCCGATGAGCCAAGCAGCGTCGCACCCGCCAGAACGGCGGCGGTGAATATCTTGGTAAGGCGTCGCATGGTGTCTCCTCCCGTCATGCTTGCCGTGCGGAGCCTCCCGCCCCGGGCGGTCTTATTTCAAAGTCGACTCCCAGTTGAAATTATCGACCAGGAAAGCCGAGATCCAGTTGATGGAATCGGTCGCGATCAGCACCGCGAACAGAATCAGCATGGCCCCCATCGCCTTTTCGACATAGCCAAGCGCGCTGCGATGGCGGCCGACCCAGGCCAGGAAGGGCCGCGCGAAAAGCGCCGCCACGACGAAGGGAATGGTCATCGACAGGCCGTAGACCAGCAGCAGCGTGCCGCCCTTCCACAGATCCCCCGCCCCCGCCGCGATCGCCAGGATCGCCGCCAGCGCCGGCCCGACGCAGGGCGTCCAGCCAAAGCCGAAGGCCAGCCCCATCACATAGGCACCAACCACCGTCGAGGGTTCTGTCTTGGCCTCCAGCCGGGCCTCGCGGTACAGCAGCGGCACCCGCACCACGCCCAGGAAATGCAGGCCGAAAACGAACAGGATCGCCGCCGCGACCCAGGCCAGCACCCCCTTCCACTGCGCAAAGACCTGCCCCACCAGCGTCACGCTAAGCCCGAGCAGCACGAAGATCGTCGTCACCCCCAGGGCAAAGGCGATCGAACACATCAGCAGCCGGCGCTGTGCGCCCGGGGCGATGCTGTCGCCGCTGCGCAATTCCTGCATGCTGAGCCCGGCCATGTAGCACAGGTAAAACGGCACCATCGGAAGAATGCAGGGCGACAGGAACGACAATATCCCCGCCAATGCCGCCCCGCCGTAGCTTATGTCAAAGCCCATTCGCGCCCGCCTTGCTGTTCCTGAAAAAACACATTACAATCTTTCAATCTATTTCCCGGGGCGTCAATCATGCTCTTCACTCGCCGTAGCTTTCTGACCGCGCTTGCCGCGGCCCCGGCCCTCGCGGGTCTTTCCGGGGTGGCGGCCAAGGCCCAGTCCGCCCAGACGAGCGCATCGCAGGTTCCAAAGGGTCTGGCGCTGGTCATGTTCGAACAGCCCGGCTGCCCCTATTGCGCGGCCTGGAACCGGGACGTGGCGCCCACCTATCCCAAGACCGACGAAGGCCGCGCCGCGCCGCTTTATCGGCGCAATATTCACGATCCCATCCCGGCAGGCATGAAATTGACCGTCCCGCCGCAATTCACCCCGACCTTCGTGCTGCTCGAGAACGGGCAAGAGGTCGGGCGCATCCAGGGGTATCCGGGGGCGGATTTCTTCTGGGCGCTTCTCGACGAGTTGCTGAAAAAGGCGAAGGGCGCAAACGATGCCCAGCCCAAGACCTGACAGCAATCATGTGAGCTTCGCGAGACTCGATTTCGGAGTCCCAGCGTGATAACAGTTTGCCGAGCACATCGAATTTAGCGCCCGTGCACGGAAAGGTCAGGAGAAATGGCTTTGGACACCATGCGAGACCACAGCCTTAACCCCGAGGATGTATCTTTGGATCATTGCGGCGACCTTTCCGCCGATGAGATGATGACGCAGGCCCAGGCCGCGTCGAATTTCCTCAAGGCGCTGGCCCATGAGGGGCGGCTGATGATCCTGTGCCACCTGTCCTCGGGCGAGAAATCGGTGACCGAGCTGGAGAACCTGCTGGAATCGCGTCAGGCCGCCGTCAGCCAGCAACTGGCGCGGCTGCGGCTGGAAGGGCTGGTCAGCTCTCGCCGCGACGGCAAGGCGATCTATTATTCGCTGAGCGACCCGAAGGTCGAGCGGATGATCGGCCTGGTCTACGACATGTTCTGCAAGCGCCCCGAGGTGCGCTGACGGCGCCCTGGGCGTCCGCCGCCCGCCTCTGGCCCATCCTGTGTGCCCCTCTAGCCGCCCCGGTGCGCGGCGCCGCAAGGCGCCGTACGGCTTGCGTCACTCGAAGGCGGTCGACAATTCCTCTTCCGGGGCCTCGGCCTTGCCCGCCTTCTTGGGGCTGCGCAGCAGGAAGGCCAGGAAGATCGCGGCGAAGCAGACGATCATCATCAGCTTGAAATCATCGATATAGGAAATCATCAGCGCCTGCTGGTTGACCAGCCCGTCGACGATCTTCAGCGTCGCAGGATCGCCCGCCGCCGCCCCCGGCAGCAGCTGTTTCAGCGCCGGAGCGAAGGGGGTGATATTGCCCACCAGCTCGGTATGGTTGACCTGCACGTTGCGGGTCAGCACCGTCGACACCACCGAGATCCCGATTGACGACCCGAGGTTGCGCACCAGGCTGAACAGCGCGGTGCCGTCGGTGCGAAAGCTCGGGGCCAGCGTGGCGAAGGCCACCGTCGACAGCGGCACGAACACCAGCCCCAGCCCCAGCCCCTGAATGACGCCGCTGATGATGATCGGCGCCTCGTTCATCTGCGGCGAGAATCCGGCCATGATGTGCAGCGACCAGCCCGCCAGCAACAGCCCCGCCACCACCAGATAGCGCGCGTCGACCACCCGCACCAACCGCCCGACCAGCAGCATCGAGATCATCGTCCCCACCCCCCGCGGCGCCATCACGATGCCGGTGGTCAGCGTGGGATAGTTGAAGATCACTGACAGCATCGGCGGCAGCAGCGCCAGGCTGGCCAGCAAGATCACCCCGATCACGAAGATGAAGATCAGCCCGGTGACGAAGTTTCGGTCCCTAAAGATATGCGGATCGATGAAGGCCTCGCCCGGTTTCGCCGTCATGATATGGACGACGAAGACCCAGAACCCGGTCAGCGACAGACCCAGTTCGACCCAGGTCTCGACCGAGTTGAACCAATCCAGCTGGCCGCCGCGGTCCAGCAACAACTGCAGCGCGCCGACGCCCAGAGAGAGCATCGCGAAGCCGAAGAAATCGAAACTTCGGATCTTGCGCGCGACCCGTGGCAGATAGGCGGCCGAGCCGAGGAAAGCCAGGATGCCCACCGGCAGGTTGATGAAGAATACCCAGCGCCAGTCGAAGGTCTCGGTCAGATAGCCGCCCAGCGTGGGGCCGATGATCGGGCCGACCATGATCCCCGCGCCCCAGATCGCCATCGCCTGTCCGTGGCGTTCGCGCGGGTTGATGTCCAGCAAGAAGGTCTGCGACAGCGGCACGATGGCGGCGCCGAACACCCCCTGCATCAGCCGAAACAGCACCATGATCTCAAGGTTCCAGGCGATGCCACAGGCCATCGAGAAGATCACGAAGCCGACGATCGAGCCCAGAAACAGCTCTCGCCGCCCGAACCGGTCGGACAGCCAGCCGGTCACCGGCGTCATGATCGCCGCCGACACGATATAAGAGGTCAGCACCCAGTTGATCGTGTCCCGAGTGGCGCCAAGGCTGCCCATCATCGACGGCAGCGCGACGTTCGCGATCGTCGTGTCCAGCACCTGCATGATGGTGCCGAGCATGATCGACACCGTGATCAGGCCGCGGTGGGGGATGTCCTCATAGGCTAGGGCGGCCATGGAAATTGCCTCAGTTCAGGCCGACGAGGCGGCCGATCGCGCCGAGCGAGCGGTGGTGTTTGGTATCGACCGAGACGCTCGCGCTCATGCCGGTGCGCAGGCCAAGCCCGGGATCGGGCGCGTCGAGCCGCAGATAGACCGGCACCCGCTGGGTCACCTTCACCCAGTTGCCGGTGGCGTTCTGGGCGGGAAGCAGTGAAAACTCCGCCCCCGTGCCGGCGCCGATCGCCGAAACCGTCGCCTTGAAGCTGCGGCCCGGGAAGGCGTCAAAGCTGATGCTGGCCTTCTGGCCCTTGCGCATATGGGTCAGCTGGGTTTCCTTGAAATTCGCGGTCACCCAGGTGTCGCCGGTCTCGACCAGCGTGAACAGCGGCGCGCCGGCGCCGACGAAAGTGCCGGTCTTGAAATTCGAGGCCTTGTAGATCGTCCCCGCCGCCGGCGCATGGACCGAGGTCTGCGCCAGCTGGTATTTCGCCTGATCGACCCGGCCAATCGCCGCCATCACCGAAGGATGCTGATCGGTCGGGATGTCGGCCTTGCCGCCGAGCGCGGCCAGCGCCCGGTTCACCGCCTGCGCGGCGGCGACCTTGGCCTGTTCGGCGCTGTGCAGGTTGTGGCCCGCCGTATCCAGTGCCGAGGTGGCCGCGATACCCTTCTTTTCCAGTGCCTTCTGGCGGTCGAACTGGGTCTGGTAATAGGCGACGCTGTCGGTCGCGCTTTTCAGCTGGGCCTGGGCCTCGGCCAGCGCGGCGCGCGATTCCTCGACCTGAAGCCGGGCGCCGGCCAGCGCGGCCTGCGCCTGTTCCAGCGAGATGCGGTAGGGCGTGGGATCGACCTGGAACAGCAGCTGGCCCTTGGTCACATGCTGGTTGTTGTCGATCGACACCTTGGTGACCTGCCCCGAGGTGGTCGCGGCAATGGTCACGCGCGCCTGCTGCAGATTGGCGTTGTCGGTGCCCTCATAGCGGCCGCCCGACAGCCAGAAATAGCCGCCAGCCAGCACCAGAATCAGCGGCAGCGACACCATCAGGATGCGGCGCTTCACCTTGCGGCCCTGCTTGGGCGGCGCGATCTTCGTCTCTGCCGGGATCTGCGCCGCGTCCTTCACCTTCACCTCACTTCGCGCGTTCATCTTCGTCGCCCTCTTCGCGCGCCATCCGGCCACAGGCCGGGGCGCAATCCATTTCCTGAAGGTTGGCCACCACCTGGCTCAGCCCCGCCATCAACGCGGCGCGCTGCGCGGGGTCGATCCCGGCCAGCGCCTCTTCGTACATCTCTCCGGCCAGCGCCTTGACCTCCTCGAAGGCCGACATCGCCTTCTCGGTCGCATGCACCAGCCGCACCCGCCGGTCCTGCGGATCGGGCGAGCGGCGCACCCAGCCGCCCTGCTCCATCCGGTCGACCAGCCGCGAGACGCTGATCGGCTCGACCTCAAGGAATTCCGCCAGCCGCGCCTGGGCCAGCCCGCCCGTCCGCGCCAGATAGACCAGCGCCCGCCACTGCGACGACGACAGCCCATGCACCGCACCGCGCGCCTCGAAGCGGCGGCGCATCAGCCGCGAGGCGTCATGCAGCAGGAATCCCAGAGTGTTCTGTTGAGCCGATTTCATGGCCGCGATCTAATATAAGCCTGCTTAGGAAGCAAGAGCTAAGCACGCTCATATTAAGCCGGGTATCAGATATGTTGCCGATGCATGGCTTGACCGGGCCGCCCCCAGGCCAGCCCCCGCCCATGAAAAAACCGCGACCCGGGGGGCCGCGGCTTCAGTCTTTGGCAGATGGCGTTCAGGCCGCGCGGGTCAGCAGCACGTCATCGACCTGTTTCTGCGCGTTCAGCTCGTCGGTGCCCGACACGGCGGCGACTTCGCGGGTCAGCCGCTCTAGTGCGGCTTCGTACAGCTGGCGCTCGGAATAGCTTTGCTCGCGCTGGTCGTCGGTGCGGTGCAGGTCGCGCACCACCTCGGCGATCGACAGAAGATCGCCCGAGTTGATCTTCTGCTCATATTCCTGCGCCCGGCGCGACCACATCGCGCGCTTCACCCGGGCCTTGCCCTTCAGCGTATCCAGCGCCTTGACGACGACATCCGGCGTCGAGAGCGAGCGCATCCCGACCTCGACCGCCTTGTTCGTCGGCACCCGCAGCGTCATCTTGTCCTTCTCGAAGGAGATCACGAACAGCTCGAGCTTCAGCCCGGCGATCTCTTGCTCTTCGATCGAGACGATCTTGCCCACGCCATGCGCTGGGTAGACCACAAATTCGTTGGGGCGGAATTCGTTCTTCTTGTTCTTGGTCATTCAGTCGTTTCCTCGCACGACGGCCTGCCGGCCCGGAATACAGAGACAACGAAACCGCCGCGGCAAGAAGCCCCGGGTGCGTTTGCTCTGCATCGGACAAAAAAACATCACGCAGGCGAGCAGCACTGCGGATGGTCGACGGTCAGGCGTCCAGTTATTTGTGTCAAAGATATAACACGGAATCGGGACGAATCAAAGTGGCGCCACGGGGCCACCCCTCACGCCCGCGTGATCAGACGCCCGAAACAGGCCCCTGACGTAGCGTCAGGCCCGCCATCTAACCTCTTTTCAACCAGAGGAAATTTTCCCGGCGTCGATACGGACCCCGCCTGCCCCGCCTGACATGAGGCGCGGCGACCGAATCACCGCCATCCCGGGGCCATCCCGGGGCCTTCACCGGGCTTAACCGCCCTCGCCCGGCGCCTCGGAGAAATACTTGCCCAGCTTGTCGGGTTCGCCATCGCGGGCCTCGGCGTCGGGCGGCGGATCCTTGCGGGTCACGATGACGGGCCAAAGCTCGGAATACTTGCGATTGAACTCGACCCATTTCTCCATGTCGGGTTCGGTGTCGGGACGGATCGCGTCGGCGGGGCATTCGGGTTCGCACACGCCGCAATCGATGCATTCATCGGGATGGATGACCAGCATGTTCTCGCCCTCGTAGAAGCAATCCACCGGGCAGACCTCGACGCAATCGGTGAATTTGCAGGCGATGCAGTTGTCGACCACCACGTAGGTCATATGCGGGCTCCGTCATTTGCGTCGATGGGGTGGTAGCCGCAAAGCGGGGATCATTCAAGCGGGCCGCGGCGGGTTTGGTCAAGCGCCCGGCGATCTTTCTTGGTGGGGCGCGGGCCGCCGCGCGGCGGCGCACCCGGACCCTGCGGCGCGGCGGGCGGCGACAGATCCTCATACAGCGTCTGAGCCTCGGGCGCCGGACCACGCCGGGTGCCCAGTGCCAGCAGGCGCACCACCCGCGCCCGGTCGCCCACGGTGAAGGTCAGCACGTCACCCGCCCCGACCGCCTGCGCCGGCTTCGACACGTGGCGGGAATTCAGCCGCACATGGCCGCCCGAGACCTGCTTGGCCGCAAGGCTGCGGGTCTTGAAGAACCGCGCCTGCCACAGCCATTTGTCCAGCCGCATGGTGGCACGGGGGCCATCGGAGGCGGCTGGAGGCTTGGGCAGAGGCGGCAGCGCGGGCGCCAAGGGCTACAGCTTGTCCTTCAGCCCCGACAGCGCGGCGGCGAAGGGATTGTCGGGGTCGATCTTCTTCTCGCGCCTGGGCGGGCGGGCCTCAAAACTGCGGGCCTTGTTCTCGTCCGGTCTGGGCGGCTTGCCACCCTTGCCCCGAGGCCCCTTCGGCCCGGGCTTGCCGCCCTTGCCGCGCGGGCGATCGCCCCGGCCCTCTCCCCGGCCCTCGGCATCGCGGCGGCCCTGGGCACCCTGCCCCTGACCGTCACGGGCCTGTCCGTCGCGGGCTTGACCGTCGCGACCTTGGCCCTCACGCGCCTGCCCATCACGGGCGTCGCCACGCCGGCCACCGGGGCGCTGACCGCGCGGACGCGGCGCCCAGGTGAAGGTGTAGAACATCTCCATCTCGGCCGGCTCTACGGTGGTCTCGGGCGCCTCGACGCTGGCCTCGGTCGCCTCTGCAGTCGCCTCGGCGGTCAGCGGCCCGGGCAGATCCGGCTCTGGCGTCGCGGGGCTTTCGGACGGCAGATCGGCGGGAACCTCTTCGGGGCGCTCGATCGGGCTTTCCGGCGGCAGATCGACGGGGGCCTCTTGCGGGGCCTCCGGCACGCCCTCGGGCGGCAAATCGGCGGGCGGCAGATCGGCGGGCGTCTCACCCGGAACTTCCTGCGGCGCGTCGGCGGGGGTTTCCTCGGGCTGCGGCACACCTTCGGGCGGCAGGTCGTTCGGCGCCTCTTGCGGCGCGGTCGGGGCCTCTTGCGGCGCAGGCGGGGTGGCGGGATCGGCCGCCTTGACCTTGGCGCGCTCACCCTTCTCGGCACGGTAGCCGAGGCCGCTCATCAGGTCGGCGAATTGTTCGAGCGTCATGCCGGTGATCGACAGCATGTCGGGCGTGGCCTCGAACCCCGCGCGGCTGTCGCGGGCACGCAGAAGGTCGGCCAGACGTTCCAGCATGTCGATGCGGATCGCCCGCGATCCGGCCGGGTGATAGCCCGACTGGGTGTAGTCCGAGCGCGGCACTTCGGCCAGCACGGGGATCGTCACCAGACCCGGCGGCGGGCTTTCGGGAAAGCTCTCGATGCCCGCGAACAGCGAAGCCAGCACCAGCCGCAGCCGCGTCGGCGCAGGTTTCAAGAGCGCCGGCAGGAACACCGTGTACTGGCCGAAGCGAACGCCATGGCGGCGCAGCATGCCGCGCGCCTCCTGATCGAGCGCCTTGATGTCGGCAGCGATCTCGGCGCGCGGGATCACCCCCAGGGCCTCGACCATCTGGAAGGCCACGCCGCGCGCCAGGCCCGACAGCGTCTCGTCGCGCTTCAGCGCCAACAGCGGCTCAAACAGCGCGGCCACCTTGCGGTCGATGAAATGCTGCAACCGGCGCTGCACCTTCTGGGCCACCTCGGCGCCGGCTTCCTCGTCGACGAAGGCCACCGCCTGAGCCGCCATCACGTCGGGCCCGGCGGCCAGCTTGCCGACCGCCGTATTGCCCCACATCAGCCCGCCCTGTTCGGTAAAGTCGAACTCGGTATCGGCGCTGTTGTAGAAGCGGTCGGCGCGCAAATGGAATTCCGGCGCCAGCGCCTGCAGCGCGGCCTGGGAAAGGGTCTTGGCCTCTTCCCCGGTCGCCTTCTCGTCCCGGCGAAAGCGGAACCCCTCGATCCGGCCGATATATTCGCCTTCGACCGTTACCTCGCCCTTGTCGTTCACCTCGGCCACGAGGGTCTCCTTCTGCTTCAGCCGGCGCAAAAGCACGGATGTGCGCCGGTCGACAAATCTTTGGGTCAGCGCGCCGTGCAGCGCATCCGACAGGCGGTCTTCTACAGCGCGCGTCTCGCCGCGCCAATGGCTTTCGTCATCGATCCAGCCAGAGCGTTGCGCGACATAGGTCCAGGTGCGGATAAACGCCAGCCGTTTCGACAGCGTGTCGATGTCGCCAGCGGTCCGGTCGATCTGCGCCACCCGCCGCGCCAGCCAGTCGGTGGGGATGCGCCCACCATCATGCACGAAGCTGTGGATCCGCGCCAGAAGGGCCGCATGTTCCCCCGGCGAGATGCCGCGAAAATCGGGAATTCGGCAAATGTCCCACAGCTGCGTCACGTCGGGGGCGCCGCGAACCCGGTCGCGCACCTCCTCCATCGCAGTCAGCGCCTTGAGCGCGCGCAGATCGTCGGACTCGCGCACCCGCGTCAGCCATTCGTCCGAGGTGAAGCTCTCAAGCGAGGCGATCAGCCGGTCGGGGCTGCCGAAATCGAGCCCCCCGTTGCGCCAGTGCAGCTTGCGTACCGGGGCGAATTGGTGGTTCTCGACCGCCTCGATCACCTCGGCATCCAGCGGCCGCGCCTCGCCGGTGACACCGAAGGTGCCGGGCTGCATGTAGCGCCCGGCGCGGCCGGCGATCTGGGCGATCTCGGGGACATGCAGCGGGCGCATCCGGTGGCCATCAAACTTCGACAGCGCCGAAAAGGCGATGTGGCGGACATCGAGGTTCAGCCCCATCCCGATCGCATCGGTGGCGACCAGATAATCGACATCGCCATTTTGGTAGATATCGACCTGAGCGTTGCGGGTGCGCGGGCTGAGCGCCCCCATCACCACCGCGCAGCCGCCCTTCTGGCGCCGGATAAGTTCCGCGATCGCATAGACATTTTCAACCGAAAACCCGACGATCGCTGCCCTCGTCGGCATCCGGCTTATCTTTTTCGAACCTGAATAGGTCAGCTCCGAGAATCTCTCTCGGGCGACGAACTGCACCCCCGGCACCAGCGCCGCGATCGCCGGGCGCATCGTGTCGGCGCCCAGAAACAGGGTCTCGTGCAGGCCCCGCGCGCCCAGCAGCCGCTCGGTGAAGACATGGCCGCGGTCGGGGTCGGCGCACAGCTGGATCTCGTCGATGGCGACGAAATCGGCGCCAATGGCCATCGGCATGGCCTCGACCGTGCAGACCCAATACTGGGTGCGGTCGGGCACGATCCGCTCTTCGCCGGTGACCAGCGCCACCACCGAGGGGCCGCGCAGCGCCACGATCCGGTCATAGACCTCGCGCGCCAGAAGGCGCAGCGGCAGGCCGATGACGCCGGTGCGATAGGCCAGCATCCGCTCGATCGCATAATGGGTCTTGCCGGTGTTCGTCGGCCCAAGGACCGCCGTCACCCTGCCCGGGCGCTGCAACATGGGATTGCCTTAGATTTCCTCGCCCTCGGCCTTCCTGGTCAGCCGAGCGATGGCCTTGTTCACCGACGGCTGATGCGGGTCGATCGCCGCCGAGGCCTTGTAGGCCGCCAGCGCCGGCTTGTCGAATCCGCTGTCTTCCAGAATCATCCCCAGCCCCGCCAGCGCGCCGAACTGATGCGGGTTGAGCTGCAGCGCATGGCCCAGATCGGCCAGCGCCGGGCCGAACAGTCCCGCCTCATAATAGGCCATGGCGCGCATGTTGTAGCCTTCGGCGAAATCCGGCGCATGGTCGATCAGCGCGGTCAGATGGTCGATCGCGGCATCGGTATTGTCGTGTTCCAGCGCCTTGCGCCCGCGTTCCAGCAGCAGATCCATCGACGAAGAGCCTGAGGACGACCATTCGCGCAGGATGTCGGCCTGCGCCTTGCGCCAGATGCTGGGATCGTTGGACTTCAATTCCTGCAGCAGGCTGGGAATGTCGGGCCGGGCCATTTCGGCGGTGCCGGCGGTCTGGGCCACGGCCGGGCAGGCAAAAGCCATCGCCAGAATGCCTGCCGCAAGGATATGGTTGAGATATCTGCCGCGAGTTCCCATAACGGGACAGAGTGTAGCCCAGACGCCGGGAAAAGCCAGTGGCCCCGGCGCCACAACCGGAGGAATAAGAATGAGCGACGTGATCGACGGGGCCGTGGCCGCCCTGCAAAGCAAATTGTCCGGCGGCTTTGACGGCAGCGCGAAGTTCGTGATCACCGGCGAGGGCGCGCTGATGATTGACGGCGCCGGCGTACGCGCGGGCGACGAAGAGGCCGACGTGACGCTGACCGCCGACGCCGACACCTTCAAGGCGATCCTCGACGGAGAGCTGAACCCGACCGCGGCCTTCATGGGCGGCCGGCTGAGCGTCGACGGCAACATGGGGCTGGCGATGCAGCTGGGCTCGGCCCTGGCCTAGGCCATGGATGCCGCCGCGCTTTCCCCCGCGCCGTTTCACGCGGATGTCGCGGGTGCGCCCGCGCCCGATCATTGCCTGTGGCTGACCGCCGACGACGGCGTGCGGCTGCGGGCGGGCTATTGGACGGCGGGGGCGCGGGGCACGGTGCTGCTGTTTCCCGGCCGCAGCGAATATGTCGAGAAATACGCCGGCGCCGCGGCCGATCTGGCGGCGCGCGGCTATGCCACGGTGGTGATCGACTGGCGCGGTCAGGGGCTCGCCGACCGCCTGCTGCCCGATCGCGAGACTGGCCATGTCGGGCGCTTCCTCGACTATCAGCGCGATCTGCGCGCGGTGCTCGGCAGCCTGCCCGGCCTTGGGCTTGCCGGGCCGCTCTATCTGCTGGCGCATTCGATGGGCGGCGCGATCGGGCTGCGGTCGCTGCATCAGGGGCTGGAGGTGCGCGCGGCGCTGTTCTCGGCGCCAATGTGGGGCATCGCCATGCCGCGCACGATGCGGCCCCTGGCCTGGACCCTGTCCTACGCGCTGCGCAACATTGGCCTCGGCGCGCGCTATACCCCCGGCGGCGGGCCCGCCACCTATGTGCTGGACGCACCCTTCGAGGACAACCAGCTGACCACCGACCCCGAGATGTATGCGCTGATGCAGACCCAGATGCGCGCCCATCCCGAACTGGCATTGGGCAGTCCCAGCATGCATTGGCTGAACGAGGCGCTGCGCGAATGCCGCCAGCTGCGCCACCTTCAGCCCCCGACGCTGACGATGCAGACCTTTCTGGGCGGCAACGAGCGCATCGTTTCGGTCCCCGCGATCGAGGCGCTGGCGGCGCGCTGGCCCGGCGGGCGGCTGGAACGGGTGCCCGGCGCAGAGCACGAGATCATGATGGAAGGCCCCGAAACCCGCGCGCGGTTCTTCGACGCGGCGGCAGAGCTGTTCGGCGCGCAGACCTAGGGGCCTAGGGGCGGGGCTGGCGGCGGGGGCGCTGCCCCGTCGCCAGTGTCGCTCGGAGTTGCGATTGGTGCGCCATCGGTCCGAGCACCAATGGCGACGGCGCTTCCAACGGCGACCCCCCGGGATATTTCCGCCAGAAAGAAAGCGAAGGAACGTTCGCGCCCCGGCCTGCCATGTGCCCGTCAGACAGTGTCGAGATAGACCTCCAGCCGCTCTTCGGCGGTGAGTTCGGCCATGTAGTGCAGTTCCTGCCGCTTGGTTAGCACGTAGTTGCGGATCAGTTCCGACGGGAAGATCCGGGCGACCGTTTCGGAGCTTTCGAAATCGTCGATCGCCTCCTGCCAGTCGGCAGGGATCTGCGGAAGGCCCTGGGCATAGGCGTTGCCGGTGATCGGCTCGGGCGGCTCGATCTTGTCCTCGATGCCGATCAGCGCGGCGCCCAGAATCGCGGCCAGCATGAGGTAGGGGTTCACGTCGCCGCCCGAGACCCGGTGCTCGATGCGCCGCGCCGCCGGGTTGCCGGCCGGGATGCGCAGCGCCGCGGTGCGGTTCTCATAGCCCCAGGCGATCGAGGTGGGGGCGTGCATCTCGGGCACCAGGCGCTCATAGCTGTTGGCATGGGGGGCGAAGATCAGCCCGCTTTCATGCATCGCCGCCAGACAGCCGCCGACCGCGTGGCGCAGGGTGTCCGAGCCTTTCGGGCCGCCATCGTCGAAGACATTCTCGCCCTCGGCGTCGAGCAGCGAGAAATGGGTGTGCAGCCCGTTGCCGGCGTATTCGGCATAGGGTTTCGCCATGAAGGAAGCGGCAAAACCGTGCCGCCGCGCCAACCCCTTGACCAGCATCTTGAAGAGCCACGCGTCATCGGCGGCGCGCAGCGCGTCGGGGGTGTGGACCATGTTGATCTCAAACTGGCCCAGGCCGGTTTCCGAGATCGCGGTATCGGCGGGAATATCCATCGCCTCGGCCGCGTCGTAGAGGTCGGTGAAGAAGCTATCGAACGCGTCGAGCGCCCGGATCGACAGCGTCTCGGCCGCCTTCCTGCGCTTGCCCGAGCGCGGGCTGAGCGGCACCTGCAGCTTGCGCCCGCTGTCGTCGATCAGGAAGAATTCCAGCTCCGTCGCCACCACCGGGGTCAGGCCGTGGCGGCGAAAGCCGCGCAGCACGCCCGCCAGCGCATGGCGCGGGTCGCCGTCATAGGGCTGGCCGTTCTCGCGATACATCCAGATCGGCAGCAAGGCGGTCGGCGCGTCCAGCCAGGGCATCGGCACGAAGCCGCGTTCCGTCGGGCGCAGCACCCCGTCGGCATCGCCGCTGTCGAAGATCAGCGGGCTGTCGTCGATATCCTCGCCCCAGATGTCGAGGTTGAGCACCGACATCGGAAAGCGCGTGCCCTCGGCCACCACCTTGTCGGAGAAGCGGGCGGGGATGCGCTTGCCGCGCGCCTGACCGTTGAGGTCGGCGGCGGCCACGCGGATGGTGCGTACCTCGGGATGTTTGCGAAGCCAGTCTTTGGTCGAGATGTCAGGGGGCATGGGATTCCTGTCTCAGGGTCCGGGCGGCGTGGGGATGGCAAGGTAAGCGGCGGCGGGGATCTGCAGCACACCCGCAAGGCCAAGGGTGTCGCGATCCTTGGGCGAAAGCGCCGCGACGGCCTCTGCCACGGCGTCGAAACACGCGCCTGCATCGGCGTCGGGGGCGGCGATCAGCGCCAGACCCGGGGCGGGATCAGAGGCCCCGACGACGCGCAGGCTGCGGGCAAGCTCCGGCTCCCACCGCGCGATGCCGCGCCAAGTGATCCAGTCGAGCGCGGCGATGTCGGCGCGGCCCTCGGACAGCGCGCGGGCCGAGGCGCGATGGCCGCCGGTTTCAAGCGCGGGCGTGAAGCGAAAGCCCAGCCCGGCCGCGGTGATCTGCGCCGCGGCCCAGCCGGAATGGCTGTCGGGTTGGTTGTAGGCAAAGCGGCGGACGGCGAAATCGGCGATCTCGCCGGGTTCGTCCCGGCGGGTGATGAAAAGGCTGCGGTAATGGCCCGGCGGCGTGTCGGGCAGCGCGTAATCAAGCGTCGCGACCAGTGTCACCCGGTCATGCAGGCGGCTGCGAAACGGCAGCCCGCAGGTCTGGCCCAGCACCAGATCCGGCGCGGTCCAGCCTTGCCAGAGGTCCGCCGCCCGGTCCAGCGCGTCGGGGGCGCTCAGGCCGCGGCGGCGCAGACCGTCACGGGTGGCGGCCCACAGCGCATCATGGGCGGCGGCGTTTTCGGGACGGTCGTACATCGGCAGGGCCGCGATCATGTACGGCCCTCTGCCACCCGCATGCGCGCCATGTTGCTGTCGACATCGTTCACGCCCAGAAGGTTCGCGACCAGACGCAGGACTGAATCCTCTTCTTCGTCGCGCACCCCGTCGGCCAGCACCACCGACCACAGCGCCTCTAGCACCTCGACGCGGTGGTCATAGGGCACGGCGTCCTTCAGCGCGCGGGTGAAACGCACGGTATCGGGGGCCTGACGCTCCAGCTCCTCGGCGTCGCGGCGCAGCTTCGCGGCCTCGAAAGGAGACAGGCCGTGGCGCTTGGCCAGCACGCGGTCGATCAGGACGATCTCGGCCTCGGCGTAATCGCCGTCCGAGCGGGCCACCCGCACCAAAAGCGCGGCAAGGGCCAGCTTGGCATCCGGCTCGGGCAGCCGGGCGGGCGAAGGGGCCAGAAGGCCGCGGAGCAGATCATTGAACATCCGCGACATATAGACCGGCCCGCGCGGGCGTGGAAGAGGGCATGGCAGTTGCGCACGCGCCTGTCATAAATGCGACGCATTGGCCAAAGGCAGCGGGGACCAGGGGATCGAGTTGACCGGAGGATCGGGAAGAAATGGCGCGGTTGACGGGGCTCGAACCCGCGACCCCCGGCGTGACAGGCCGGTACTCTAACCGACTGAGCTACAACCGCGCGCGGCCTTTGTGAAAGGCAAACGGCTTGGCGATCCGGGGCGGTGGCGCGGTTGACGGGGCTCGAACCCGCGACCCCCGGCGTGACAGGCCGGTACTCTAACCAACTGAGCTACAACCGCGCGCCCCGCCCGGATCGTCCAAGCGTGAGCGCGGTATTACGCAGACCCGCGCGTGCCGTCAAGCGCGGATCTGCCCCCCGGGGCAGGAAATTCGCCGCAGGCCGCAACCGACGGTTCGCCCCCGGCACGGGCCCCCAGCCCGGCCGCAACCCTGCCCCCCTGCCCGCCCCCGGCCGGCCGGACCTCAGGGGCGCGCGCGGCCCGGCCCTAGCGGGTCGCGGCGGCGCGCAACCGGGGCCGCGCTTGCGCAAGCCAAAGCGCCGAGACGATCAGTGGCCCCGACGCCGCCTCGCCGCTTTCGATCAGCGCCATCAGGGCCTCGAAGGACATCAGATGGCTGCGGATATCCTCATGCTCTTGCGGCAGCCCGCCAAGGCCCGCGACACCGTCGGGCAGATCGGCGATGCCGATATAGGAGGTCACATATTCGGTATGCGCCCCGGGGCTGGGGTAATAGCCCGCCACCCGGTGCAGCGCGCCCAGGGCAAGGCCGGCCTCTTCCAGGGTCTCGCGCCGCGCGGTTTCCTCGGGCGTCTCGCCCGGGTCGATCATCCCGGCGACCGCCTCGATCTGCCAGCTTTGCGGATCGCCGCGCGCGGCCGGGCCGGGGCGGAATTGCTCGACCAGCAGCACCCGGTCGCGCGCCGGGTCATAGGGCAGCACGGTCACCGCATCGGGGGTGACGAAGACCTCGCGCAGGATCGGCGGCCCCATGTCGCCGTCGAAGCGGCGGTGGCGAAACCGCCATTCCTCAATCGCGAAGAAGCCCGCCCAGGGCTGGTCGATGGACAGCAGGTCCAGATCGTCGGAGGCCTGGGCGCGGCGCAGACCTGTCGGCGCAGGCGTGGCACGGGCGCGCAGCCGGTCGGCGGCACGCGCCAGTTCCCGGCGATAGCCCGCCCGGGCTTCCTCGGCGGGCAGGCGGGCATATGCGGCCATGTAGCCCCGCGCGGCCTCGGTCACCACCGCACCCCAGCGCGTCACCCAATCGTGCAGCGACCAGGGTGCGCCCGGCTGCCAGAGGCCCGGCGCCGGCATGTAGACCCGTGCGCGCACCGCGCCGCTGCCGGCCTCGACCGAGACGCTCTTGCAATCATAGCCAAAGCCGCCTTCGTAGAAATCCAGCCGCGCCGCCTCGGCCTCGGTCAGGCCGCGCAGCAACTCACCCTGCGCCGCCGCGCCCGCGCGCGCCACGATCAGCGGAAAGCCCTGGCCCTGGGCCCAATGGACGGCGTGATCGGCCAGCCGCGCCGGTTCGGGATGCACCGCGCGCCCCAGCACGGCCTGCAGCAGCGGCCTGTGGCACAGGGTGCCGTAGAAGAAGAAATCCACCATCAGCGCCAGCGTCGCGCGCTGGCCTCGGCCAGCATCCCGGCGATACCGCCGCCGCCCACCAGCACCGCCAGCACCAGCGGCGAAAGCAGCACATGCGCATAGCCCGCGGCCAGCCCGAACACCGCCTGGATCGCGTCGAACGGCCCGTGGTAGAGCATGCTCATTGCGTGCCGGATCATCTCGCGGATCGCGAAGGCGATCAGCAGGAAGAACACCAGGGTGGCCGACGTCCGCACCCCGAAGCCGAAGGACGCGCCCATACCCTGCCCCACCCGGCCGCCGGTCACGAACCAGCCGCACAACCCGCCGACAACGGCGGAAATGACGCTGAAGGCACCGAACATCTGCGCGGGCTGGATATAGGGGACGAAACGGCCCTGCGCGGCCTGGATCTCGATCAACTGCGCGGTGGCATAGCCGACCAGGACGAAGAGCACGGCGGAAACAAGCTTGGCGGCAGTGGGCATGGCGGCTCCGGCTTGGGGATCGGCGCCAGTTTCCGTCGCCCGGCGCCGCGGCGCAAGGGGGCATGACGCAGACGGCAAGCATTCCCCAGAACTCGCCACATCGCATCCCTGCATCTTCACCTTGGCGAAAATACTCACCGACACCGCGGTTCAATCAGCCACGCCGCGCGCCCGCTTCAAACCCCGCCGCCCTTGCCGGCCTGATAGGCCGCCAGCGCCCGCGCCCGGCCCTCGGCCAGTTCGATCCGCCGCGCGGGATATTCATCGCCGCGCGACAGACCCCAGAGGCGAGGCGCCGCGGCCAGGAAATCGCACGCGGCCTCGGGGGGGTCGGACTGGCCCTCATGCAGGAAATTCCGCCGGTACGCGCCGGACTTGTCGAACTTTTCCGCCTGTGTCGCGGGGTTGAAGACGCGGAAATAGGGGGCGGCGTCGGGGCCCGATCCCGCCACCCATTGCCAGCCCATCGCGTTCGAGGCCGGGTCCCAGTCGATCAGACAATCCGCGAACCAGTCCAGACCCACACGCCAGTGGGTCAGCAGATGCTTGGTCAGGTAAGAGGCCGCGATCATCCGGGCGCGGTTGTGCATGGTGCCGGTCACCAACAGCTCGCGCATCGCGGCATCGACCAGCGGCTCTCCGGTCCGGCCCCGGCGCCAGGCCTCGGCATCGGCGTTGTCGCCGCGCCAGGGGAAGGCATCCCATTCGGGGCGCCAGTTGTCGCGCTCGATCGCCGGGAAATGGTAGATCAGATGATAGGCAAACTCACGCCAGGCCAGTTCCTTCAGAAAGGTCTCGGCCCCGCCCGCGCCGACCTCCAGCGCCGCCAGCCCCGCGTTCCAGATCTGACGCGGCGAGATCTCGCCATAGGTCAGGTTCTCGGACAGGCCCGAGGTCGCCGCCGCCCCGGGAAAATCGCGCAGACGAGCATAATCCGTCACCGCCCCATGCAGGAACTCGTCCAGCCGCGCCTGCGCCGCCGCCGCGCCGACGCGGGCATATTTCGCCACCACCCCGGCACCGCGGTTCATCGCCGCGCCAAGGCGCCAATCGGCCAGATCGTCACTGCCGGGCCAGGCCGCCGGCGGGACCAGCGTGGCCGGGGCGCGCAGCGATGCCCCCACCGGCCGCCCCCGCACCGCGCGCCAGAACGGGCTGTAGACACGGTAGGGGCCGCCGCTGCCGGTCTCGACTTTCCAGGGCTCGAACAGCACATGGCCGGGGAAGCTTCGGGCGTCGATCCCCGCCTCGGTCAGCGCGGATTTCACCGCCCTGTCGCGCGCGACCGAGGCCCCGTCATAGAGCCGGTGCCACCACACCGTATCCGCGCCGGTCTCGTCGATCAGGGCGCGCAGCCCCTCAACCGCCGGGCCGCGGCGCAGGATCAGACGGCTGCCCAGCGCCTGCAGCCCATCTGCAAACACCGCCAACCCCTGCCCCAGCCGCCATTTCGGCGCGGCGCCCAGCGCCTGGGCCTCCGGGTCGAGGAGGAAGACCGGGATCACCGGGCGCCCGGTCCCGGCAGCGGCGCTGAGCATCTGGTTGTCGGCCAGCCGCAGATCGCGGCGGATCCAGCACAGGATCGGGGCTTTCATCACTCTCCTTGACCTCAGAGCACCTTGTCGAGCGCCGCGATCAGGCGGCTCACCTCCTCGGCGCTGGTGTAGTGAACGAAGGACATCCGCAGCACGCCATGGGCCGGATCAATCCCCATCGCCGCAAGCGGCCGGACGGCATAGAAATCGCCGCCCCCCGCCATGATCCCGTGGGGCGCAAGATCCGACGCCACGGCCTCGCCCGGGCGGTGGCAGGCGATGGCGACAGTGGGGGCGCGGGCCTCGGCCCGACGCGAGCCCAGAAGGCGTATGTCATTGCGCGCGCTCAGATAATCCAGAAGCGGCTGCAACAGCGCCACCTCATGCGCGCGCATCAGATCATGGGCCAGGGCGGCACGCTGCACTGGCGGCGCCTCGCCCCCGCCGTGATGGGCGGCCAGCCCGTCGATATAATCGGCGATGCCCGCGCAGGCGGCCACCTGGGCATGGTCCGGCCCCGCCGGGGTGAAGCGTTTGTAAAGCGTATCACCGTTGAAATGATGGCCCTGGTTCGGCAGCACCTGGCCCAGGTCCCGGCGGATCACCATGATGCCCTGATGCGGGCCATAGGTCTTGTAGGCCGAGAACAGGTAGATATCGGCCCCCAGCGCGCCCACATCGGGCAATCCGTGCGGCGCATAGCTGACCCCGTCGACACAGGCGTAGGCGCCGGCCGCATGGATGATCTGCACGATCTCGGCCACCGGATTGACCTCGGCCACCACGTTGGAACAATGCGGGAAACAGACCAGCCGCACCTTGCCGTCGGCCAGCAGCGGCGTCAGGGCGGCGGGGTCGAGATGCCCGGTCTCGGGGTCGATCTTCCATTCGCGGATCTCGATGCCGTCCTGCGCCAGCCGCCGCCAGGGACCGGAATTGGCCTCATGATCCTGATCGGTCACCACGATCGCGCCGCCCTCGGGCAGCCATTGGCGGAAGGCCTGGGCCAGCACATAGGTGTTCTGCGTGGTCGAGGGGCCAAAGCTGACCTCATCGGTTTCCACGCCCATCAGCGCGGCGAGGCGGGCGCGGGCCTCGTCCATCTCGGCGCCCGCGAGTTGCGAGGCGGCATAGGGCGCGTAGGGCTGCACCTTGCGTTCGGTATAATAGCGAAAAAGCCGGTTGAGGACTGGCGCGCAAGTATATGAACCGCCAGCATTTTCAAAGAAGGCTTGACCCTGAAGCAGGGGTTCGGAAAAGGCCGGGAAAAGGCCGCGGACATGGGCGAGATCAAGTTCCATGGAATCTCCGTCGCGCGCGGCGGGGCCTGTTGCCCACGCCGCAGAAGGGGGTGGTCAGGGGGAGGTCAGGCGTTGAGGTCGACGACGACGCGGCCCTTCACCTGACCCTTGAGGATATCGCGCCCGAGGCCGGACAGATCGGACAGCGTCGCGGGCTGGACCATCGCTTCAAGCTTCGCCATCGGCAGGTCGCGGGCGATGCGGCCCCAGGCGCGGGTGCGGTTGTCATAGGGCTGCATCACGCTGTCGATGCCCAAGAGGTTCACCCCGCGCAAGATGAAGGGGGTAATCAACGCGCCCTCGATCGCCGCGCCGCCCGCCAGCCCGATCGCAGCGACCGAGCCGCCATAGTGGATCTGCTTCAGCACCCGGCCCAGCATCGCGCCCGCCACCGCGTCGATAGCGCCGGCCCAGCGCTCCGCCTCCAGCGGCTTTTTCGTCACCTCGGTCAACTCGTCACGCGCGACGATCTCAGCCGCGCCCAGGGATTTGAGGTACTCGGCCTGTTCGGGCCGCCCGGTGACCGCCGCGACCTGATAGCCAAGCTTGGCCAGAATCGCCACCGCGACAGACCCCACCCCGCCCGCAGCACCAGTCACCAGAACCGTGCCGCTTGAAGGGGTTACGCCGTGATCTTCAAGCGCCATCACCGCCAGCATGGAGGTGAAGCCCGCCGTGCCCACCGCCATCGCCTGACGCGTGGTCAGCCCCTCGGGCAGCGGCACCAGCATGTCGGCCTTCACCCGCGCCTTCTGGGCATAGCCACCCCAGCGGTTCTCGCCCACCCGCCAGCCGGTCAGCACCACCTTGTCACCGGGCTTGTAGCGCGCGTCCGAGGAGGTCTCGACCGTGCCGGCGAAATCGATCCCCGGCACATGCGGGTAGCTGCGCACCAGCCCGCCGCCCGGCCCGATGCATAGGCCGTCCTTGTAATTCAGCGTCGAATAGTCGACCGCGACCAGCACCTCGCCCTCGGGCAATTGGTCCGCAGTGACCCGGCCGACGGCGGCGCGGGTCTTGCCCTCGTCATCCTTTTCGACGATCAGCGCATTGAAATCATTTGACATCTTGCTCTCCTCATATGTTGGGCCCTGGCGCGGCAGCGCCCGGGGGCCTTCCAGTCGATCTGGCAGATCTCGGCCGAGCGGCTGTCGAAATTCCACACCCGCCCGAAGGCGCGCACCCGGTCCCGCGTGGCGGTGGCGCCTTGCCGAAAATCAGGCGGCGGGTCTTTCCCTCGGTCTCAAACGGCGCCGGCGCGCGTTCGGCGCCCGGGAATTCCGACACCAGCATCGGATAGCCCGCGCCGCCCGCCCCCGGTACGCAAAGCGCGGCGAGGCCGCGCCAATCGCGCATCCTGCCCCGGCGCTGCGGGGCGGGGCTGTCGAATCCAACTGCGCTCATCCCGCGTCCTCAGCTTTGCCGCGTCGCCCAGCCTGCACCGAGGCCCCGGCGAAGACCAGAGCCAAACCTGCCGCGACCGGGCCCGGCGGGCACCGGGCGCGCTTGGGGTCGCGAAAGGGCCGTGGCCCCTTATCGTGGCGCGCCGAGGCTTTCGAGATAGGCGCGCGGCGGGGCGCCAAGGGTGCGGGCGAACATCGCGCTGAAGGCCGCCGGATTGGAATAGCCCAGATCGAAGGCCACCCCGGTCACGTCGCGCCCCGCCGCCAGCTGAGGCAGCGCCGCCATGACGCTGGCCTGCTGGCGCCAGGTGACAAAGCTGAGGCCGGTCTCGGCGCGGAAATGGCGGGTGAAGCTGCGCCGGCTCATGCCCGCCGCCCGGGCCCAATCGTCGATCGTGTCATGCGGCGTCGGCGCCTCCAGAAACGCCCGGCAGCGCGCCGCCAGCGCCGGATCGTCGGGCAAGGGCAGTGACAGCGGCAGCTCCGGCAGGCGCGGCAGTTCCGCCTGGATCAGCGCCATCACCAGCCCGTCGCGGCCATTCACGTCATATTCCGCCGGCAGCGTCACCGCCTCGGCCAGCAGGTGGCGCATCAGGGGCGACATGCCCAGAACCTCGCAGACACGGGGCATGTCGGGGACGGCGGCGGGGGTGAAATAGAGGCTGCGCATCTGCACCCGCCCCAGCGTGCGCACCCGGTGTTCCACCCCCGGCGGGATCCACAGCCCGTGCTGCGGCGGCATCATCCAGGCGCCCTGATCGGTCTCGACCAGCACCGCGCCGCGCGAGGCATAGAAAAGCTGCGCCCGGGCGTGGGAATGCGGCGCAATCACCGCGTGGTCGGGATAATCGATGCCGCGCGCCACCACCGGGCGGCGCAGATCCGGGCGGCTGACATCGTGGTCGTGGGGGAACTCTTGTACTGCCCCGCCTCGCGGTTCCTCTGCCATCGGATCCTCTGCCCCTGCCATCCTTGGGCCTTCGCCCGGCGGTTTGGCCCAATCGCGTAGAAACTTGACCCTATCCCGGTTGCGGGCCTTGGTCCAGCCGCATAGATCTGACCAGACTTCAGAACAGGACGCCGAAGATGACCGCTACCGCCACCAATCCCGCCAGCCCGCTTCCCGGCCCCGCCCGCGCGCGCCCCGCCTATCTGGTGCTGGGCGGCGCCAGCCTGAGCCATTTCATCAACGACATGACGCAATCGCTGTTTCTGGCCTCTTATCCGCTGTTCAAGGGCGGCTTCAGCCTGAGCTTCGCGCAGATCGGCCTGCTGACCCTGACCTTCCAGGTCACGGCCTCGCTGCTGCAGCCGCTGGTCGGGCGCTACACCGACCGCCATCCGATGCCCTATTCGCTGCCCTTCGGCATGGCCAGTTCCTTCGCGGGCCTGCTGACGCTGGCCTTCGCAGCCAATTACGCGATGCTGCTGACGGGGGCGGTGCTTCTGGGGCTGGGCTCGTCGATCTTCCACCCGGAAACCGCGCGGCTGGCGCGGCTGGCCGGGCGGGGGTCGCATGGGCTGGCGCAATCGCTCTTTCAGATCGGCGGCAACACCGGCACGGCGATCGGGCCGCTGTTGATCGCCTATTTCGTGCTGCCGCACGGGCGCCCGACACTGGCGTGGTTCGCGATCTCGACGCTGGTCGGCATCGTGGTGATGACCGCGCTGGGGCGCTGGTATGCCCTGCACCTGAAGGCGCGCAAGGCCGCCGGGCCGGTGGCCGCACCTGCACAGCACGATCCCGCCATGGTGCGCCGGGTGATGACCGTGCTGATCTTGCTGATCATGTCGAAATTCTTCTACATCGCCTCGATCACCTCCTATTACATCTTCTACCTGATCCAGCGCTTCGGGATCTCGGAACATGCCGCGCAGATGGATCTGTTCGTGTTCCTTGCCGGGATGACGGTGGGCACGATGATCGGTGGCCCGATCGGTGACCGGATCGGGCGCAAGCGGGTGATCTGGGTGTCGATCCTGGGCACCCTGCCCTTCACCCTGGCGCTGCCCTATGTGCCGCTGGAGGCCACCGTGGTGCTAAGCGGCATCGTCGGGCTGATCCTGTCCTCGGCCTTCCCGGCGATCGTGGTCTACGGGCAGGAACTGATGCCGGGCCGGGTGGGCACGGTTTCGGGGCTGTTCTTCGGGCTGGCCTTCGGGATCGGCGGGCTGGGGGCGGCGCTGCTGGGCGTGCTGGCCGACCGGATTGGGATCGTCGCGGTCTATCACATCTGCGCCTTCCTGCCGGCGCTGGGGCTACTGGCGGTGTTCCTGCCCGACCTCGACGGCAAACGCGCCGTCCGGGCCTGAGGCCGCCAAGCAGCGAGACAACTGGCGCGGCGGGCGAGAATCCCGTCGCGCCGCACCGCGCCCCGCGCTATGGAAGCGCGATGGACACCGAATTCGACATCTTTCTTGCCGCGCCTCCGGGCCTTGAAGAGGTGCTGCGCGCCGAGGCCGAGGCCGCCGGCTTCGCCACCCCCCGCGCACAGCCCGGCGGGGTCGAGACCCGGGGCGACTGGTCCGAGGTCTGGCGCGCGAATCTGGTGCTGCGCGGCGCGGGCCGGGTGCTGGTGCGGCTGGGTGGCTTTCACGCCGTCCATCTGGCGCAGCTCGACAAGCGCGCGCACCGCTTTCCCTTCGCCGATTTCCTGCCCCGCGACGTGGCGGTGAAGGTCGAGGCCACCTGCCGGCGCTCGAAAATCTACCACGCTGGCGCCGCCATTCAGCGCGTGGAAAAGGCGCTGGCCGACACGATCGGCGCCCGCAAACCCGCCGCCGCAGACGACGACGCGGACACCGAGGACGACGCCGACGCCCTGCGCCTTCTGGTGCGGATCGACGACGATCTGGTCACCTTCAGCCTCGACAGCTCGGGCGCGCCGCTGCACCGGCGCGGCTTCAAGGAGGCGGTGGGCAAGGCGCCGATGCGCGAAACCCTTGCCGCCCTGTTCCTGCGCCAATGCGGCTATAGCGGGCAAGAGCCGGTGCTTGATCCGATGTGCGGCTCTGGCACCTTCCCGATCGAGGCCGCCGAAATCGCCCTGGGGTTAAACCCCGGCCGCAGCCGCCGCTTCGCGTTCGAGGTCCTGCCCTCCTTCGACCCCGCCGCCTGGGCCGCGCTGAAATCCGCGACCCTGCCGCGCGACACCAATCTGCGCTTTCTGGGCTTCGACCGTGACGCCGGCGCGATCCGCATGAGCCAGGCGAATGCCGCGCGGGCGGGCGTGACCGAAATCACCCGCTTCGCCCATGGCTCGATCTCCGAGCTGCCCCGCCCCGAGGGCCCGCCGGGCCTTGTGATCATCAACCCGCCTTACGGCGCGCGGATCGGCAACAAGGGCCCGCTCTATGCCCTGCACGCCCGGCTGGGCGAGGTGCTGCGCGCGGGCTTCGCCGGCTGGCGCGTGGGCCTCGTGACCTCGGAGCGCAGCCTTGCACAGGCCACCGGCCTGCCGTTCCTGCCGCCGGGCCCGCCCGCGGCCCATGGCGGGCTGAAGGTCACGCTTTGGCGCACCAACGTCCTGCCGGGCTGAGCCGGGCGCGCGCCTGCCCGTGGGCTGGCGCCTTCCGCCTTGTGAGCGTCGCCATTTACGGTGGCAAGGGACTGCCTGGATTTCCGCCGTGATCGCGCGCATCAAGGCGCCTGCCCGCCCTGCGCCTTCGGCGCGTACCGGGCGGAAATGCGCGTAGTCCGGGGCCTTTCAATGCATCCCCGCCCCGCCTTTGCACTTGACCTTGCGCGCCACCCTGTCAAAACCACCGAATGAGTTCCGCGACGCTTTCCATCGACCTCGACGCCCTCGCCGCCAACTGGCGCGCGCTTGACCGCATGACCGACGGCCCGACCCAGACCGGGGCGGTGGTCAAGGCAGACGGCTATGGCCTGGGCGCCGCCCGGGTGGCACGAACGCTGGCCAAGGCCGGCGCGCGGCGCTTCTTCGTCGCGATCGCCGAGGAAGGCGCCGCTGTGCGCGAGGCCCTGGGTCAGGGGCCGCAGATCAACGTCTTCGGCGGCCACATGGCGGGCGACACCGACATGATCCGCGATCTCGACCTGACGCCGATGCTCAATTCCGTCGAACAGCTGACCCGGCATATCGAAACCCTGCCCGGCCATCCCTTCGGCGTACAGCTTGATACCGGCATGAACCGGCTGGGGATGGAAGCCGGCGAATGGGCCGCGGTGGCCGAGATCGTCATGGCCGCCGGCCCCGAGCTGCTGATGAGCCACCTCGCCTGCGCCGACGAGCCCGACCACGAGATGAACACCCGCCAGCTGCAGACCTTCATCGAGCTGACCGAGGGCACCGGCATCCCGCGCTCGCTGGCGGCGACCGGCGGCATCCTGCTGGGTCCGGATTACCATTTCGAGCTGACCCGCCCGGGCATCGGCCTTTACGGCGGCCTGCCGTTCGAGGGCGCCCGCCCGGTGCTGCGCGCCGCCCTGCCGGTGGTCCAGCTGCGCGAGGTCGCGGCCGGTGAAAGCGTGGGCTACGGCAACGCCTGGATCGCCGAGGTTGATACCACCATCGCCACCGTCGCCGCGGGTTATGCCGACGGGCTGTTTCGCAGCCTGACCAACCGCGCCACGCTTTGGGCCGGCGACGTGCCCTGCCCGCTGGTCGGCCGCGTGTCGATGGATCTGATCACCGTCGACGTCAGCCACCTGCCCGAGGTGCCCGACGCGCTGGACATCCTTGGCCCGCAGCAGACCATCGACGATCTGGCCGAAGATGCCGGCACCGTCGGATACGAGGTGCTCACCAGCCTTGGCTCGCGCTACCTGCGGCGCTACGTCGGGGGCGGTCAATGACGGCTCTGGTGGCGCCGGTGGCCGGGATCGGGCGGCTGACGCTGGCGGCCTTTGCCGCGATCGGGCGCATCGCGCTGTTCGGCGGCCGGGCGGTATCGCATCTGGTGCGGCCCCCATTCTATCCGCGCGAATTCCTGCAGGCGGTGCTGGCGATCGGCTGGTTCAGCCTGCCGGTCGTGGGACTAACCGCGCTTTTCACCGGCGGCGCGCTGGCCTTGCAGATCTATTCCGGCGGCGCGCGTTTCAACGCCGAAAGCGTGGTGCCCTCGATCGTCGCCATCGGCATGGTGCGCGAACTTGGCCCGGTGCTGGGCGGCCTCATGGTCGCCGCCCGCGTGGCCAGTTCGATCGCCGCCGAGATCGGCACGATGAAGGTGACCGAGCAGATCGACGCGCTGACCACGCTGTCGACAAATCCGCTGAAATATCTGGTCACCCCGCGGATTCTGGCGGCGGTGCTGGTGATGCCGCTGCTGGTGGCGGTGGGCGATTCCATCGGCATCTACGGCGGCTATCTGGTCGGCGTGCATCAGCTGGGCTTCAATCCGGCGACCTATCTGAAGAACACCGTCGACTATCTGCAAAGCTGGGACGTGGTCTCGGGGATGATCAAGGGCGCGGTCTTCGGCTTCATCGTCGCGCTGATGGGCTGCTACCACGGCATGCAATCGGGCCGTGGCGCCCAGGGCGTCGGCCGCGCCACCAAAGCCGCCGTGCAGGCCGCCGCCGTGGCGATCCTGGCGGCGAACTTCCTGCTTACATCGCTGTTCTTCACCCAATGATACAATTGCAAGGCGTTCATAAGGCCTTTGGCCGCAACAAGGTGCTTCGGGGCGTTGACCTGACCGTGCCGACGGGCGAATCGATGGTGATCATCGGCGGCTCGGGCACCGGCAAGTCGGTGGCGCTGAAATGCGTCCTGGGGCTGGTCACGCCCGATGCGGGAAAGATCACGCTAGACGGGCAGGACGTGATGCGCGCCGACCGCGATGCCTTTCTTGCCCGTTTCGGGATGCTGTTTCAGGGCGGCGCGCTGTTCGACAGCCTCTCGGTCTGGCAGAACGTGGCCTTCCGGCTGCAGCGCGGCGCCGCCAAGCGCCCGAAGGCCGAGGCCCGCGAGATCGCCATCGAAAAGCTGCGCCGCGTCGGCCTGAAGCCCGAGGTCGCCGATCTGTTCCCGGCCGAGCTGTCGGGCGGCATGCAAAAGCGCGTGGGCCTGGCCCGCGCCATCGCCGCCGAGCCCGAGATCATCTTCTTCGACGAACCCACCACCGGCCTCGACCCGATCATGGCCGGCGTGATCAACGAATTGATCCGCGAGATCGTGGTGGAGATGGGCGCCACGGCGATGACCATCACCCATGACATGACCTCGGTCCGGGCGATCGCCGACAAGGTGGCGATGCTGCATGACGGGGTGATCAAATGGACCGGCCCGGTGGCCGATCTGGACCATTCCGGCGATCCCTATCTCGATCAGTTCATCCACGGCCGCGCCGAGGGTCCGATCGCCGCGGTCCGCTGACTGGGGCGCTAACCTGGGCTCAGACCGGGGCGCTGACCGGATCGCCGGCATCGCCGCCTTATGTGCCCCCTTCCCACCCCGATCCGCGCAAGAGTGTTGCCAGATCCGGCCCGAGATGGGATCCTTGCACCATTGGTGAGGGTATTCTTATGATCATTTCTGCGGAAGTCGCGTTGCGGCGCGCGCAATCCATTCTGCAATCCCTGGCCCTGGCGGCGCTGGTGGCGCTGACCCTGACCCTGCTGGGCGCCACCGTGCTGGCCGCGCTGGGCCACCTGCCCTGGCTGCACGTTGAGGCCCGCTTCGGTGCCACGCCGCTTCCCCAGGCGGGTATGTGGCTGCAGATCGCGGCGACGGTCTTCCTTCTGGGTCTGTGCTTCTTTCTGCCCGCGAACGGGCGGATGATGCGGCTGGAACGCAGCCACCGCGATTTCCGCATTGGCCTGGACGACGTGGCGCGCGCTTATAACGCGGCCCATGCCGCCGACCGCGCCGGCACCTTCTCGCTGTCGGCGGAATTCGAGGCGATGCGCGAACGCATGGAGCATCTGCGCCAGCATCCCGACCTTGGCCATCTGGAACCCGAGCTGCTGCAACTGGCCGCCGAGATGAGCCATCTGTCGCGCGATCTGGCCCGGGTCTATTCCGACGAGAAGGTCGACCGCGCCAAGACCTTCCTGACCCAGCGCCAGCAAGAGGTCGACACGCTGAAGGACCGCATCCAACTGGCCCACTACGCCTGCGATGAGCTGAAGCGCTGGTTGCTGGATGTCGAGGCCGATGAGACCGCCGCCGCCCGCCAGATCGCCCGGTTGGAGCGCGACCTGCGTGACGTGCTGCCCGGCCTCGGCTATGACTTCGAGGATGTCCAGACCAGCCCGCCCCCCAATGTCGTCCAGATGCAGCCCAAGTCGCCTTTCAAATAGGGCCGCGCGATGAGGGCCGTGCTGATCGCGGCCAATCTGGCGCTGCTGGTGGCCTTCCCGATCGCCTGGTTCGCGCCGCTGATGCGGGCGGGGCTTCTGCCGCTGTTCGGGCTGTCGCGGATCTCGGTGATGTCGGGGCTGCAATCCCTGTGGGGCAGCGATGTGGGGCTGGCGCTGCTGGTCACCTTCCTGGCGGTCTTCGCGCCCTATCTGAAGACCATCGGCCTGGCGCTCTTGCATTTCGGCCTGCTGTCGGCCCGGGTGATGCCGGCACTGCATCTGCTGGGCAAGCTGGCGATGGCGGATGTCTTCCTGATCGCGCTGTACATCGTCGTGGTGAAGGGCGTGGGGCTGGGCACGGTGCGCACCGATTGGGGGCTTTACCTGTTCACCGGCTGCGTGCTGGCATCGCTGGCGATCTCGCTGGCCTCGGCCCGGCTGTTCAAAGAGCCGCGATGATCCGGCGCGCCTCGACCTCGCAGGGGGTCAGCTTGTCGCTTTCGCGGTCCTCGCCGGGAAAGAAGCGGGCGCGCACCGCGGTGGGCATCGGCGCCGGCGTCTCGATCAGCACGCGGGGGCCGGTATGCACCGTCTCGGCCTGCCACGACCGCGCCTGCGCGATCTGTGCGGCCTTCGACGCGCCATAGGCGCCAAAGAACTTCTGCCCGGCGCGCGGGTCGTCGAAGAACAGCGCAATGCCCGCGCCATGCGCATTCAGCAGCGGTTCCACCATCGGGATCAGCCGCGCGGTGGCGGTGGCGTTGACCTTGATCGAGGCGTCGAAGTCCTTGGCGTCGACATGGGCCGCGGGCGCCAGCGGCGCGGCATGGATCGCCGTATGCACCCACAGCCCCGCCTGCCCCCAACGATCATAGATCGAGCGGCAGAGGTGGCGCATCGCATCCTCTTCGGTGATGTCCATCGGCGCCAGCGTGGCACTGCCGCCGCGCGCCTTGATCCTGTCGTCCAGCTCCTCAAGCCCGCCGATTGTGCGCGCCACGGCAACCACATGCCAACCCGCCGCGCCCAATTCCTCGGCCAGCGCAAAGCCAAGACCGCGAGAGGCGCCGGTGACGAGGGCAATACGGGGGGCGACACCGGGGGCGATACGGGGGGCAATTCGGTCGGATGTGTGTTCGGAGCTCATGCCACCGATCTGCCAGCCCGGCGCGGGTCACACAAGCGCAACTTGAAGACTGCGACGCTTCGCGCCTAGCCCTCACCCGCGTGCAACTGCCCCAGCGCCGCCTCGCACAGGCCCAGCTCCAACCAGCCGCAGCCCTTGCAAATCCGCGCCAGATCTCCCGGCTGCACCCGCGCCCGGATCCGCGCCAGCGCGTCCCCCCAGCTGATCCGATCCCCCGGCGCCAGCCCCAGCGCCGCCCCATGGGCCGCGTCCAGCCTATCGATGCGGGCCTGTTTGGCGCAGCCCTCGCCGCGCCGTTCGGGGCATGGGGCGCAGATCGCATCGGCCCCGGCCACTACCTCGATCTCCTCCGCCGCACCTTGCGGGGCGCGCAGACGACCGTTGACCACCGCGTCCATATTGGCGGTGAAAGCTTCGGAATAGCCCTTGCCCTGAAACCCCAGCGAACAGAGGAAATGATGCCTGCGAAACCGCAAGATCACTCTGCCGCCTTCATCTCGAACCCCTTCTCGATCATGTCCGACGGCGCCACCGGATATTCGCCCGAGAAACAGGCATCGCAATAGCGCGGCGCCTTCGGGTCGCGCCCACCGGCCTCGCCCACCGCGCGGTACAGCCCGTCGAGCGAGATGAACCTGAGGCTGTCGATGCCGATCCAGACGCGCATCTCTTCCTCGGTCATCGTCGCCGCCAGCAGCTTCGAGCGCTCCGGCGTGTCGACGCCGTAGAAACAGGGCCAGGCGGTCGGCGGGGAGGCGATGCGAAAATGCACCTCGGCCGCGCCGGCATCCAGGATCATGTCCTTGATCTTGCGGCTGGTGGTGCCGCGCACGACCGAATCGTCGACCAGAATCACCCGCTTGCCGCGCACCAGCGCGCGGTTCACGTTCAGCTTCAGCCGCACACCCATGTTGCGGATCTGCTCGGTCGGCTCGATGAAGGTCCGGCCCATGTACTGGTTGCGGATGATCCCCATGCCGTAGGGAATGCCGCTTTCCGCCGCAAAGCCGATCGCCGCCGGGGTGCCGCTGTCGGGTACCGGGCAGACCAGATCGGCATCGACCGGCGCCTCGCGCGCCAGCTCCACCCCGATGGCGCGCCGGGTCTCATAGACCGAACGCCCGCCGAGGATCGAATCGGGGCGCGAGAAATAGACATGCTCGAAAATGCAAAACCGCGAGGGGCGGCGGTCGAACGGATGGAAGCTTTCCACCCCCTTGGCGTCGATCACCACCATCTCGCCGGGCTCGATCTCGCGGATGAACTCGGCCCCGATGATGTCCAGCCCGCAGGTCTCGGACGACAGGCACCAGCCGCCGCTTTCGCCCAGCTTGCCCAGCACCAGCGGCCGCACCCCCAGCGCATCGCGCACCCCGATCAGCTTGGTCCGGGTCATCGCGACGATGGAAAAGGCGCCTTCCACCCGGCGCAGCGCATCCTTCATCCGCTCGGGGATGTTGCGCTGGATCGAGCGCGCCATCAGATGGATGATGCATTCGCTGTCCGACGACGACTGGAAGATCGAGCCGCGCTCGATCAACTCGCGGCGCAGGGCGGCGGCATTGGTGATATTGCCGTTATGGGCGACGGCGCAGCCACCCATGGAAAATTCGCCAAAGAAGGGCTGCACGTCGCGGATTGCGGTGTTGCCCTTCGATCCGGCGGTGGAATAGCGCACATGGCCGATGCCGATGCTGCCGGGCAGCGTCGCCATCACATCGGCCTTGGTGAACGTGTCGCGCACATAGCCGAAACGCCGGGCCGAATTGAAGCCGGTCTCGGGATCATGGGTGACGATACCGCCGGCCTCCTGGCCGCGGTGCTGAAGGGCATGCATGCCGAGGGCGACGAAATTCGCGGCATCGGCAACGCCGATGACGCCGAAGACGCCGCATTCCTCCTTCAGCTTGTCGTCGTCGAAGGGATTTGCAGGAGGCTGGGCTGGGAACGCGCGCATATGGCGAGGTCTCCGAATGCTTGGGCGGGTTGCAGGGTCCGTGTAAAGGGTTCGCCGGGCAGTGTCACGAAACTATCGCACGCCCCCCGATCCCGTGATCCGGCGCCGCCCGTCGAAACCCCGGCCGCACCCGAGAAGGCCGCGACGCACAGCTTTTCACCTTGGCAAAAATACTCCGGGGGCTGCGCAAGGCGTGGGCCAGCCCGTGCGGCGCCGGCCTCGGGGGCAGCGCCCCCGCCCCCGGCCGGCCGCCTTTCAGGATCTCAGTTGCCGGTGCCGGTGGCCGGCGGCGCGGTCAGTTCGTTGGCGGAAGGCTTCGCCTCACCGCATTTGCCGGCGATGCCCACGTAGATCTGCTCCAGCCAAGCCGGGATCTGGTCCGGGATGTCGGCGTTGATCTTCTTCTCGAACTGCGCGAAGACATGCGCGGTCTGGCTGTCCGACACCAGCGGGATTGCCTGATCCGCCATCGCGCGCTGATAGACGATCAGCGCCACCGCCACCAAAAGGACCCCGCGCGCCACCCCGTAAAGGAAGCCCAGCGCCCGGTCGAAGCCGCTCAGCAGCGAATGCCGCACCAGAGACGACAGCAGCGGCGTGAAGAAGGCCAGCACCACCAGCGCCAGCGCGAAGACCACCGCGAAGGCCGCCAGCAGCGTCAATTCGCACGATCCTTCGAGGAACTTGTTGAGTACGGGGATTTCCCGGATCAGCGGCTCCGCCTGCGGCGCGAAGTAATAGGCAACAAACGCCGCCGCGACCCAGCCCACGATCGCCATCACCTCACGCACGAAACCCCGCGCATAGGCGAGGATCGCAGACAGCAAGATGACGCCGATCACGACCGCGTCGATGATATTGAAACCGTCCATGCCCGTCTTCCCTTCCCCGGCCTCAGCCGGCCCCGAAGATCTCTCCGACGAATGCGGTCAGGTCCTGCATCTGCCGCACCCGCATGCCATCTTCCGCGCCTGTCTTCGAGCGCGATGGCGCGATCGCCTGTGAGAAACCAAGTTTTCGTGCTTCTTTCAACCTGTTTTCGGTCTGCCCCACCGGCCGCAGCGCCCCCGACAGGCTGATTTCCCCGAACAGCACCATATCGGGCGGCAGCGGCGCGTCCTCGCGCGCCGACAGGATCGCCGCCGCCACGGCCAGATCGGCCGCCGGTTCGGAAACCCGCATCCCGCCCGCCACGTTCAGAAACACATCAAGCCCCGCGAAGGGAATGCCGCAGCGCGCTTCCAGCACCGCAAGGATGGTCGAGAGCCGCCCCGAATCGAGCCCCACCACCGTGCGCCGCGGCGTGCCCAGCGGCGACGCCGCCACCAGCGCCTGAATCTCGGTCAGCACCGGCCGCGTGCCCTCGATCCCGGCGAAAACCGCCGATCCGGGGCTGGACTGGCCGCGCTCGGACAGAAACAGCGCCGAGGGGTTCGTCACCTGCGCCAGCCCCTGCCCGGTCATCTCGAACACGCCGATCTCATCGGCGGCGCCGAAGCGGTTCTTGACGGCGCGCAGGATGCGAAACTGATGGCCGCGCTCACCCTCGAAATAGAGCACCGTGTCGACCATATGCTCGACCACCCGCGGCCCGGCGATCTGGCCGTCCTTGGTGACATGCCCCACCAGGATCACCGAGGTGCCACGGCGCTTGGCAAAACTGACCAGCTCATGACAGGCGGCGCGGACCTGCGCGACCGAGCCGGGCGCGCTGTCGACGCTGTCCGACCACATCGTCTGAATCGAATCGATGATCGCCAGCGCCGGGCGCTCGACGTCCAGCGTGGTCAGGATATTGCGCAGGTTGGTCTCGGCCCCCAGCTTCACCGGCGCGTCGGTCAGGCCAAGGCGCGCGGCGCGCATCCGGACCTGGGCCGAGGCCTCCTCGCCCGAGACATAGAGGCACTTGATCCCGGTGCGGGCAAAGGCGGCCGCGGCCTGCAACAGCAGCGTCGACTTGCCGATCCCCGGATCGCCGCCCACCAGCAGCGCCGAGGCCGGCACAAGGCCCCCGCCCAGCACGCGGTCCAGCTCATCCATGCCGCTCAGGGCGCGCGGCGGCGGCGCCTCTTCGGTGGCAAGATCGGTCAGTTCGATGGCGCGGCCGCGCTGCGCGCCCAGGCTTTTCGCGCCGGGGCCGGCGCTGAGCGGGGCCTCTTCGATGATCGTGTTCCAGGCGCCGCAGGCGTCGCAGCGGCCGGCCCATTTGCTTTGGGCGGCGCCACAGGCGGAACAGGTGAAGGCTGGGGCAGACTTGGCCATGGCCCCTAGGTGCCCGAGCCCGCGGCCCGGCGCAAGCTTTGGCGTGAAATGCGCACGCGAGGGTGGTTTTTGCGCCAGAGTGTCAAGGCGCCTGCCCCGCTTGCCGACCGCAGCGTACCCGGCCTCCGGATGCGGCGGGCGCATGAAAAAGCGGCGGGGCCTGGATGCCCCGCCGCGTGATCAGAGACGCTCAATAATGTTCGAGATGGGCATCGCCGCCAGAGCCGACGACGCGCACGCGCTCGCCGACGCGGAAGCGGCCACCCTGCTTGAGCACCAGAATATGCTGGCCGTCCCGCATGCGGACCTCCCAGGCGCGGCGATAGGTGACCTTGGTGGCGTTCTTCGCGGCCATGTTGCCGCCCACCGCCGCACCCGCGCCGGCACCGATGATCGTCGCCGCGGTATTGCCGCTGCCCTTGCCGAACTGGTTGCCGATGACACCCCCGAGGGCAGCGCCCATCAGGGTGCCGGCGACCTGGTCGTTCGGGTTGGTGGTCTGCAGCTCGACATTGCGGCTGCCGACGATCGTGCCGCTACGCACCTGCGTTTGCTGCGCAGAGGGCTGGGCATAGCTTTGGCCGCCCTGATTTTCGACACAGCCGGCCAGCGACAGACAGGCAAGCGGGATCGCGATATAGGTGAATTTCATGGTCGTCTCCCTCGGTTCCGACGGCCCCCCGGGGCCACACGCGATCTCATCCGGCGAAGCGCGCCGCCGGCGGGACCTACAGGCGAAACGCGCGCGCGCGCCGATGGTTCCCACGGATCGAACGGGAATTTGCGCCACCGTGAACCCGAGCGCCGGGCCGCACGTCGGGCCGCGCGTCGGGGCCTGATCGAAGCCGGGGCCCTGCACCGCAGCCCCCGCCGGAGGAGGTGCAGCACTCCCGCCATCGACCTGATCCCGGCCGCCGCGATCGAACGCCTAGACCATCGACCCGATGTCCGAGGCATAGCTTGGATAGGCGAAGATCAGCCCCTTGATCTGGTTCGCCGTCAGCCCCGCCTTCATCGCCATGGCGAACAGGTTAATCTGCTCTTCGGCGCCGGGCCCGAGAAGATGCGCGCCAAGGATCTTGCCGCTGCCATTCTCGACAAGAACCTTGAAGCCGGACCATCTGGCGCCGACCCGCATCGAGGAATACCAGCCATCGGTCTTCTCGAAATGGGTCTCGAAATCCAGCCCCTTGTCGCGCGCCCCGGCCTCGGACAGACCGACCATCGCGGCCTGCGGCAGGGTGAAGACCACGCTGGGGATCGGCGGATAATCCACGGCGCGCTCATCCTTGCCGGCCAGCAGATTCTTGCCCGCGATGCGGCCCTCGTTCGCAGATACGGGCGTCAGGTTCGGGCCGGACTCGGCGCAATCGCCAGCCGCGAAGATGGCCCTGTTGGTGGTGCGCATATAGGCCGAGACCTTGATGCCTTTGCGCGAATGCTCGACCCCGGCGGCGTCAAGGTTCAGCTCGTCGATATTGGGAACCCGGCCGGTGGCATGGACCACCGCGTCGCAAGCCATGGTGCGGGTGCCGGAGGCGAGCTGATAATCGACCTCGAAGCCGGCCCCGGTCTTGCGGATCTCAAGCACCTTGGCGCCGGTCTTCACCTCGACCCCAAGGTCGGCGGTCGCCGCGACAAGCATCTCGACCATGTCGGGATCGAAATTGCCCAGCGGCCGATCCGCCATCTCCAGCACCGTGACCTCGGCCGCGCCGGCACGCTTCGAGATATGCGCGAATTCCATCGCGATGAAGCCGCCCCCGACGAAGGCCAGCCGGGCAGGCAGCTCGGGCATCTCCAGGAAATCGGTGCTGGTAAGGAGGTGCTCTTCGCCGGGGATGTCCAGCGTCATCGGCCGGGCCCCGGTGGCGATGTGGAAATGCTTCGCCCGGTAGGGTTTGCCGTCGATCTCTGCGGTATCGGGCCCGGTGAAGCGCGCCGATCCATGCAGGACAGTGACGCCGGCCTTCTCCAACCCCTTTTCGATGCGCGGCGGCATGTTGTCGGTGAAGGTGCGCTTGAAGGCCACCATGTCGGGCCATCTGGCCGAGATGTCGCCCTCCAGCCCCTTGCCCTTCATCGCATGGATCCAGTCGATGCCCTCGGTCGGCGCGATCAGCATCTTCTTGGGGTCGCAGCCGCGCAGCGCGCAGGTGCCGCCATGGGGCAGGCAATCGACGCTTGCCACCTTCCATCCGGCTGCCGCCGCGGTTCGGGCGACCCCATTGCCGCCGGTGCCGCCGCCGATCACGATTAGATCGAATTCCTGGGCCATGTGATGTGCTCCTTTTCTGATGCAAGGGGAATACCTCGCCAATGCGAGACCCGGCGAGCGCCGGTCGGGTCGTCGGTCAACGCGTGCCAAAGGGAACCGTTCCATGGTTTCGCCTGACACCCGGGGATCGACACACGGGGATCGACGGGCCGATCCCCCGTGGAATGACACGCGGCCCCGACCGTCCGATCGGCGCTGGACTGCGGCGCGCGGCTGGGGTCCATATGGCACGACAGCAGCCGTGCGCCGAGGGGCGACGACCGAGGAGACCCAGAGCAGATGACCAATCGCATCGACCGCACCCGCCCCGACGCCCCCGAACTGGCCCGCAGGGGTGACCATCCGGTCGGCGTCCGGACGCTGAAATTGGTCAATCCCGCGCAGCCCGATGTCTTCGGCGCGCCGGGCGCGCTGGCCGACCGCGCGCTGACGGTGGAATATTGGTATCCCGCGGCCCAACCCGGCGCGGGGGCGGCGCGGTACCCGACGCTGTTGCGTGACGGCCACCGCAGCCTGACGCTGCACGGCGCCGCCACCCGCGACGCGCCCGAGGCTTCGGGTGAGTTCCCGCTGGTGATCCTGTCGCATGGCTATCCCGGCAACCGGATGCTGCTAAGCCATTTTGGCGAATTCCTGGCCGGGCATGGCTACCGCGTCGCCAGTATCGACCAT
Organism: uncultured Albidovulum sp.; assembly: GCA_913064775.1. GTDB lineage: Bacteria > Pseudomonadota > Alphaproteobacteria > Rhodobacterales > Rhodobacteraceae > Acidimangrovimonas. The sequence continues at coordinate 177,378 of CAJYAD010000005.1, forward strand.
CTGCATTCGACCTACGGCGATGCGGCCTATCTGGCGGGCAAGGCCTTTGCCGCGACGCTGATCCACCGCCCGCTGGACGTGGCCTTCGTGGCCGAGACGCTGGGCGGCGATTACGCGGTGATCGGCTATTCCATGGGCGGCTACGGCGCGCTGGTGCTGGCGGGCGCGGGAATTTCGGACGCGGCCCTGACCTCGGAGATGGCGCCGCCGCATGGCCTGTGGGAAAGGCACCGCGCCCCGGTGCCGCTGGGGCGCCTCAAGGCGATCCTGCCGATCGGCCCCTGGGGTCGGCCGCGCGATGTGTGGGATGCCGCCGGGCTTGGCAAGCTGCGGCTGCCCTGCCTGATCATGGCCGGCACCCAGGATCATGTGTCGGGCTATGAGGACGGCATACGCCGCATTTTCGCGGAAACCGGCGGGCCGACCTGGCTTCTGAGTTTCCAGGCCGCCGGTCACAATGCCGCCGCCCCGATCCCCGCCCCGCAAGAGGCGTGGGAGCCTTCCACCCATCTCGACTGGCCACCCTTCGGGCATTACGCCGATGCGGTCTGGGACGGCGTCGCGATGAACAACATCGCCCAGCATTTCGCCCGCGCCTTCCTCGATTGGCACCTGAAGGGCATGGTCGAAAAGGTCGCCTATCTGCAGCCCGGCTGGACCGGATTCGAAGATGGGCTCGCCCCCGGGCTGACGCTGGAAGCGCGCGGCTGAGCCGACCCTTTCGGCGCCAGTCGGGATTTCAGCCGAACGCCACGGCACCCCGGGGGCGGCGATCCCGGTCAATTCGCAGGCCGTGACCTCGAAGCCCAAGCACCTGAGGCAGGGAAAGTCGGAGGCGCGGGCGTTGTGGGACGCGCCGCCCGATCGTCACTGCGCCCGCTCCAGCGCCACTTTCCGAAGCAGCGTGTTCTGATCGACCATCCAGTTCGCCGCGACGTGGAAGGCCGCGCCGCCCAGCGCGCGGGCGACGCCGCCGAAATGCCCGGCCCCGATCTCGGGCCGAAAGATCCCCCGCAGGTCAAGCTGGTCGAGATGCCGCGCGACCGCCTGGATCAGCCGGGTGCGGACCTCGGCCGGGAAGGCGCCGTCGATCACCACCGCGTCGAATTCGATCACCGCCTGGGTCGACACGATCGCATGCGCAAGCCCCCGCCCGGCGCGGTCGATCCAGGCCGTCAGGGCGGGATCGAGGCTGCGCCAATCGGTGCCGTCATCATCCAGCCGCCCCGGGTCATCGCCCTGCTCGGCAAGCATCCGCCCTAGCACGAACAGCGACGCATGATCGATCAGCCGGTCGCCTTCGGGGGCGCCGGGGATGCGCAGCGGGCCGAAGCCGCCAGCATTGCCGCGCTGCCCGGGGAACACGCTGCCGTTCAGGACGATCCCGCCGCCGATGAAGGTGCCGACGAAGAAGTAGATGAAATCCTGCGGCTTGCGCTGCGGCCCGAAAACCAGTTCCGCCCGGCAGGCACAGGTGCCATCGTTCTCGACCGAAATCTCGCCCGGAACCAGATCCCGCAGGGCCGATGCGACGTCGAAGTCGCGCCAGGCCTCCATCTCGGCGCGCGGGGCGTCGAAATCCCGGCTCCAGTGCCACAGCTCGGACGGCATCGCCACGCCGAAGGCCGCAATCTGGTCGCGCCGCTTTCTGGCCGTGCGCAGCAACGGGCGCAGGTTGACACGGACGAAGTCAAGCAGCCCCGCCGGGGTCGGGTAGCTGTGCGACTGCGTGCGCCGCGCGATCATCGCGCCGGAAAAATCGACCACGATCATGTCGAAACCGCGCCGGCCGATCTTCAGCCCGATGAAGTGGCGGGCCTCGGGATTGATGCGCATCGGCACCGAGGGCTGCCCCACCCGGCCACGGATCGGATCACCCCGCAGCAGCAGCCCGTCGGCCTGCAAGGCGTTGAAGATCACCGATACGGCGTTCGCGGACAGACCGGTGGCAAGCGTCGCCTCGGCCTTGGTGCAGGTGCCATGCTGGCGGATCAGATGCAGCACCAGGCGTTCATTGAACCCCCGCACCGATACCTGATTGGACCCCCGGAGCGGCGTCGCCTTGAGCAGTTCGTCTTTGTTCACACCGCGCGTCCAGTTTCATTTCCGATACCCCGAAACGAGCATAGTCAGCCCGCGAGACGCGAACAAGAACGATCGCTGACATACATTTCAATAATTCATTCGAAAGTGTTTATTGACAGATGCCGTCACAGGACTATACGGCAGAAATACCGTGTTTGCGGGAGGAAACAGCAAATATCGACGGCAGATGCGGCAGGGGGTTCGAAGATGCTGGCACGCCTTGGTACGCGTAATAACTTCATTCGCAAGTATTGATCGGCCCCGGGATCTATCGCAAGGGAGAGGAACATGAACATCGCAAGAACCGGTGCCGCAAGAACCCGGGCTGCAGGGGCCATCGCCGTTGGGGCCATCGCCTCGGCCGCCATCGCCCTGGGCCTGGCGTCGCCTGCCATGGCGGCCGGGGTTACGGCCTGTCTGATCACCAAGACGGACTCGAATCCCTATTTCGTCAAGATGAAGGAAGGCGCCCAGGCCGAGGCCAAGAAGCTGGGCATGCAGCTGAAAAGCTATGCCGGCAAATATGACGGCGACAACCAGAGCCAGGTGAACGCGGTCGAGGCCTGCATGGCCAGCGGTGCCAAGGGGATCCTGATCACCGCCTCTTCGACCAAGGCGATCGTGCCGACGCTTGAGAAGGCGCGCAAGGCGGGGCTACTGGTGATCGCGCTCGACACGCCGCTGGACCCGGCAAATGCCGCCGACATGACCTTTGCCACCGACAATTTCCACGCCGCCGAACTGGATGGCGAATGGGCCAAGGCCAAGCTGGGCAAGAAGGCCAAGGACGCGAAGATCGCCTTCCTTGATCTCGCCGTTTCGCAGCCGACCGTCGGGGTCGAGCGTGACCAGGGCTTCATGAAAGGCTTCGGCATCGACATCAAGAACCCCGACAAATGGGGCGATGAGACCGATCCGCGCATCGTCGGCCATGCGGTGACCGGCGGCTCGATCGAGGGTGGCCAGAAGGCGATGGAGACGCTGCTGGCGAGAAACCCGAACATCAACCTTGTCTATGCGATCAACGAACCGGCCGCCGAGGGGGCCTATCAGGCGCTGAAATCGGTCGGCAAGGCGAAGGGGGTGACGATCGTCGCGATCGACGGCTCTTGCCGCGGGGTGCGCGATGTCCAGAAAGGCATCATCGGCGCGACCGCACAGCAATATCCGCTGATGATGGCCAAGCTCGGGGTCGAGGCGGTCTACAAATATGTCGAGACCGGCGCGAAACCGAAGGCCACGCCGGGCAAGGATTTCTACGACACCGGCACCAACCTGATCACCAAGGATCCGCAAAAGGGCGTGCCCTCTATCACCGTCAAGAAGGGCCTGGCGCTCTGCTGGGGCTAAGACCCCGGCCTGACAATGCAACGTCGGGGCGGCCCGCGCGCCGCCCCGTCCTGGACCGGCCCGGAGGAGGCCTTGGGAGGGAACATGGCGCCATCGCCCGATGACGCGCGGGGCTTTGAGCAATCGGCCACGCTGGCCGAGCCCCAGATCGCGGAATTCGCTCAGGACCGGTCGCTGCGGCATCGCGTTCAGCACCGGCTGCACATGACGCCCTCGCTGGTGCCGCTTTTCGTGGTCTTCGCCTCGGTCGCGGGGTTCGGGCTTCTTGTGGGTCCGTCGTTCTTTTCCGCCTTCGCGCTGACGCTGATCCTCAAGCAAGTCGCGGTCACCGGGATCGTCGGGGCGGCCGAGGCGCTGGTGATCCTGACCGCGGGGATCGAGCTTTCGGTCGGCGCGATCATGGTGATCTGCTCGGTGATCATGGGGCAATTCGCCTTCACCTACGGGCTGCCCGCCCCGGTCGCGGTGCTGGGGGGCCTGGGCATCGGGGCGCTGATCGGTTTCATCAACGGCACGCTGGTGGCCCGCGCCAAGCTGCCGCCCTTCATCGTGACGCTGGGGATGTGGCAGATCGTGCTGGCGGCCAATTATCTGTATTCGGGCAACCAGACCATCGGGTCGGACCAGATCGCCGCCCGGGCGCCCTTGCTGAACTTCTTCGGCGGCCAGATCCAGATTGGCGGGGCGATCCTGACCTATGGCGCGCTGACCATGATCGCGCTGGTGCTACTGCTGGCCTATGTGCTGCGCCACACCGCCTGGGGCCGCCATGTCTATGCCGTGGGCGATGATCCGGACGCGGCCGAACTGGCGGGGGTCAAGGTCAAGCGGGTGCTGATCTCGGTCTATACGCTGGCGGGGCTGATCTGCGCGCTGGCCGGCTGGGTGCTGATCGGCCGGGTTGGCGCGATCTCCCCCAACTCGGGCCAGTTCGAGAACATCAACGCCATCACCGCGACGGTGATCGGGGGGATCTCGCTGTTCGGCGGGCGCGGCTCGATCCTGGGGATGATGTTCGGGGCGCTGATCGTCGGGGTCTTCACCCTTGGCCTCAACATGTACGGGACCGATCCGCAATGGACCTATCTGTTGATCGGCCTGCTCATCATCCTGGCGGTCGCGGTGGACCAGTGGATCAGAAAGGTGTCTGCGTGATGGAATCCATTCTCAAGGGCCGCAACCTGGTGAAACGCTATGGCCGCGTGACCGCGCTGGACCAGTGCGATTTCGACCTCTACCCCGGCGAGATCCTGGCTGTCATCGGCGACAACGGGGCGGGCAAGTCGACCCTGATCAAGGCGCTGTCAGGCGCGGTGACCCCCGACGAGGGCGAGATGTTCCTGAACGGCCAGCCGATCAGCTTTTCATCGCCCATCGACGCCCGAAAGCACGGGATCGAGACGGTCTATCAGACCCTGGCGATGTCGCCGGCGCTGTCGATCACCGACAACATGTTCATGGGGCGTGAGCTGCGCAAGCCGGGCTTCGCCGGCAAGTGGCTGCGCCAGCTTGATCATGACCGCATGGCGAAGATCGCGCGCGAAAAGCTGACCGAGCTGGGCCTGATGACGATCCAGAACATCAACCAGCCGATCGAGACGCTGTCGGGCGGCCAGCGCCAGGGCGTCGCGGTGGCGCGGGCGGCGGCCTTCGGCTCGAAGGTGGTGATCATGGATGAACCGACCGCCGCGCTGGGGGTCAAGGAAAGCCGCAAGGTGCTGGAGCTGATCCTTGATGTGAAGGCGCGCGGCCTGCCGATCATCCTGATTTCCCACAACATGCCGCATGTGTTCGAGGTGGCCGACCGCATCCATGTGCACCGGCTGGGACGGCGGCTGTGCGTGATCGACCCGAAGGAGTACGACATGTCCGACGCGGTCGCCTTCATGACCGGCGCCAAGCAACCCGAAAGGGCCGCCTGACCATGACGAAGGCGCGCAGCCACGCCGCCGCCGTGCTGTCCCTGATCGACCGGATCCCGCGCGGTGCGGGGCGCATCATGATCGGCATCGCCGGGCCGCCCGGCTCGGGCAAATCCACCCTCGGGGACAAGGTCGCAGCCGGGCTGAACCGCCGGGCGGGGCAAGCGGACGCGGCGCGTCTGGTGCCGATGGACGGGTTTCATCTGGACAACAGCGTGCTCGACACGCGCGGCCTGCGCGCGGTGAAGGGCGCACCCGAGACCTTTGATATCGAAGGCTTCGCGTCGCTTTTGCGCGATCTGCGGCAGGGCGGCGCGGACATCCGCTATCCGCTTTTCGATCGCGCGCGGGATCGCGCGGTCGCCAGCGCGGGTCTGGTGCCGGCCACAACCCCGGTCGTCGTGGTGGAAGGCAATTACCTGCTGCTGCGCACCGGGGGCTGGGCGCCGCTGAAGGACCTGTTCGATGCGACGGTGATGCTGGCGCCGCCGATCCCGACGCTGGAGCGCCGGCTGACGAAGCGGTGGCTGGACCACGGTCTTTCGCGCGATCAGGCCGTCGCGCGGGCGCGCGGAAATGATCTGGTGAACGCGCGCCGGGTCCTTGCGCAAAGCGCCCCGGCCGATCTGCTGCTGGGCGCCGCCGGGCCGCTGTTCTGAGGGCCGCGTTCGCGATTGCGACCCGCCTTGCGGGCGCTTGCCACGATAAGGAACCTGTCGGCCCGCCCGCTACGCGGCAAAGCCGACCCCCTGGCCCAGCGGATCGGCACCCCGCGCGCTTTCCGGTTAGCTGAGGCGGTCCATTTGGGGTTCGGGCACCGTGATCAATCCAGAAGTCAGCTTGCGTGGCGCACCCCGACCCGACCGCGAAACCCGGTGGCCCCGGACAACCACGCCACGCCCCGGGGCGCGATCTGCCCCCGGCCTCACGACCGTCGAACCGAGTTCCCGCCAGCGATGATCGCGGTGATCAGATCCGCGACGGCCTGGTGGGTTTCCCTTTCCGCGTCGGTCCCGGCGGCGTTCTCATGTGCCGCCGTGGCATCGCGCAGAACCCCCATGATCTCGTCTTCCGGCAGCAACTTGTGGTCGTTCATGGCCAGCAGGAGCGCTTCGCAGATCGAAAGAGCCGCCAGTCCTGCAAGGTTACTTGCCGTGGGCATCCGCGCTGTTCCCTTCGTCGGATCGCGTTCCGGCAGAACTGCCAACGCGATATGTTTCCACTCATCGCAGGATATGCTTTATGCTGGGCTGATCGAGAGCAGCCTTCGGGCCAGTTTTTGCTCTATGGCGCTACCAATCGGGAGAGGCCATGACAAAAGTCGAGAACATCCCGCTTAGTCGCAAGCTCTCGGCCTTTGTCGCCCTGTCAAAGGCCGATCTGGCCGTGATCGAGCGACTGCACCGGCGCCGCCGCTCTTTTGCCTCGGGGCGCGACATGGTGCATCAGGGCCAGGCGGGGCAAGCCGCCTACATCCTGTCGGTGGGTTGGGTCTGTTCCTACAAGATCCAGCCCGACGGGACGCGCCAGATCGTCGACATCCAGGTGCCGGGGGATTTTCTCGGGTTGCGCAGCGTGCTGTTGCGCACCTCGGACCACAGTTTTGAGCCGATCGGCGAAATTCAGGCCGCCGAGGTGCTGCCGGGCGACCTTCTCGAGGTGTTCGCGCAAGCGCCTCGGCTGGCGTTGGCCATTCTCTGGGCGGTGTCGCGGGACGAGGCGATGGTGGTCGAGCATCTGGTCTGCATCGGTCGGCGTGACGCCGAAGCGCGCATGGCGCATTTCCTGCTGGAGCTGGGGTCGAGGCTGGCGCTGGTCAAGATGGGCAGCAAGGCGGGATACGATTGCCCGCTGACGCAATATCACCTCGCCGATGCGCTGGGGCTGAGCGCGGTCCATGTGAACCGGGTGCTGCGGCAGCTTCGCGACTCTGGGCTTGTCACCTTCCGGGATGGGCATGTGACTTTCCATGACTACAACCGGCTGGTCGAATTGGCAGAGTTCGATCCCGCCTATCTGGATCAGATCGGACCGCTGCTGAAATGACAGGGCCGTGCGCCGGCAGGCGCAGGTGATCCTGTCCGTCACTGAACGTTACGCAAGCGCGCGGGTTGCGGCATCCAGTTCCTTGTTCGCCCGGGCGTCATCCCTGGCGGTACTGGCCTTTTCGGCCGCCTGGAAATGCTTCAGCGCCGCATCCTTCTTCGATCCAGCGGGCGCCTTGTCACAGGCCGCCTTGACCGAGCTCATCTTGCTCGCGGTCTTGCTCTGTGCAGGGGTCATGGATCTGTCCTTTCTGGACGTCCGAGAATAAGAAGCGCGGGGACCACGAAGGATACTGTAGACTTGCAGCACCATCGCGCTTCTTGCTTGCTCAAAATACGACTATACACCGAGTCCTGCGGAAGCCGAATTTGATGGCTTGACGGCTGGGCTTGGAACGATTCAGCTATGCCCATGATCCGCCCTGGTTTTCTTTCTTCAGCAGACCGCCTCGAGCTTGAGGCTTGCGT
>CAJYAD010000006.1 GCA_913064775.1 uncultured Albidovulum sp.
ACGCAAGCCTCAAGCTCGAGGCGGTCTGCTGAAGAAAGAAAACCAGGGCGGATCATGGGCATAGCTGAATCGTTCCAAGCCCAGCCGTCAAGCCATCAAATTCGGCTTCCGCAGGACTCGGTGTATACCTGACCGGGTTCCTGCATGAAAAGCCGCTGGCCCGGCTGCGCGCCGACATGGCCCCGCTGGGCATTGCCCGCCGCGCGGGCGTGGTCGAACCCGAAGACCACATCGCCGCGCTGATGGAGATGATGGCCGGCCTGATCGAGGGCGATTTTTCCGCCCCCCAGCCGCTGTCGGTGCAATCGGATTTCTTCGCCCGCCATATCGGCGCCTGGGCGAGCCACTTCTTTAGCGATCTCGAAGACCTGCCCCAAGCGCGGCTTTACGCGCCGGTGGGGCGGGCCGGGCGGCTGTTCATGGCCGTCGAGGCCCAGGCCTTCGAGATGTAGCCATGTGATTTTCGCGGCCCGGCCCTGACGCCGGCCGGTCGCGATCCGAGGGGACGGGCGTCACTGGAGGAAGACCATGACGAAAGAGGACAGCAAAGGCGCGCGCACGGATCGCCGCAGCTTTCTGCGCTTTGCCGGTCTCGGAACGCTTGCCGGAGGGGCCGCGCTGGTCACCGGCGCCGCACCCGAGGTGGCCGAGGCGGCGGCAGCCGTGCCCCGCGCCGATGCGGCGGGCTACCGCGAAACCGCCCATGTGAAGACCTATTACGCCGCCGCCCGGTTCTGAAGGCGACGGAGTTCGACAGGGCCCGCCGCCTTAGAACCGCTGGCGGGGAAAGACATTTCAGACGGAGAGTAAGATGCTCAGGAAGAAGACAAATGGGGTAGCGAGAGGCTCCCGGCTGTCGTCGGCCAGGGCTGAGCTCGGAACCGCGGCGATCGACCGCCGCACCTTCCTCAAGCGCTCGGGTCTCACCATTGGTGGGGCCGCGGCCGTGACTGCCCTTTCGGGCGGCATGGTCTCGCGCGCCGAAGCTCAGACCGCCACCGCAACCGAGGCCCCGAAGCTGGTCAGCAAAAAGACCATCTGCACGCATTGTGCGGTTGGCTGCACGGTGATCGCCGAGCTTGATCACGGGGTCTGGACGCGGCAGGGGATCGGCATCGATTCCCCCTTCAACCTGGGTGGTCACTGCGCCAAGGGCGCTGCGGTGCGCGAACATGCGCATGGCGAGCGCCGGCTGAAGCATCCGATGAAACTGGTCGGCGGCAAGTGGCAAAAGGTCGGCTGGGACGAGGCGATCAACGAGATCGGCGACCGGATGCTGAAGGTGCGCGACACCTCGGGGCCGGATTCCGTCTATTGGCTGGGCTCGGCCAAGCATTCGAACGAGCAGGCCTATCTGATGCGCAAGTTCGCGGCCTATTGGGGCACGAACAACGTCGACCATCAGGCGCGGATCTGCCATTCGACCACGGTCGCGGGTGTGGCGAACACCTGGGGCTACGGCGCCATGACCAACAGCTTCAACGACATCCACAATTCCCGCGCCATCATCCTGTTCGGCTCCAACCCGGCCGAGGCGCATCCGGTGTCGCTGCTACATCTGCTGAAGGCCAAGGAAGAGAACAACGCGCCGCTGATCGTTTGCGACCCGCGCTTTACCCGCACCGCGGCCCATGCCGACGAATTCGTCCGCTTCCGCCCGGGCACCGACGTGGCGCTGGTCTGGGGCATCCTCTACCACATCTTCAAGAACGGCTGGGAGGACAAGAATTACATCCGCCAGCGGGTCTGGGGCATGGATCAGATCAGGCAGGAGGTCGACAAATGGACCCCCGCCGAGGTGGAGCGCGTCACCGGCGCGCCGGGCTCGCAGCTTGAACGTGTCGCGCGGACGCTGGCCAACAACCGCCCCGCCACGCTGGTGTGGTGCATGGGCGGCACCCAGCACACCAACGGCTCGTCCAACACGCGGGCCTATTCGATCCTGCAACTGGCGCTTGGCAATATCGGCAAGAGCGGCGGCGGCGCCAACATCTTCCGCGGCCATGACAACGTGCAGGGCGCGACCGACCTGGGCGTGCTGGCCGACACGCTGCCGGGCTATTACGGCCTGTCCGCCGGGTCCTGGGCCCATTGGGCGCGGGTCTGGCAGGAGGATCTTGGCTGGCTCAAGGGCCGGTTCGCCACGATGAAGGGCAAGGACGGCAAGTCGAAGGCGATGATGAACGAGACCGGGATTCCGGTGTCGCGCTGGATCGACGGCGTGCTGGAGGCCAAGGAGAACATCGAACAGCCCGACAACACCAAGGTGATGGTGTTCTGGGGCCATGCGCCGAACTCGCAGACCCGTCTGCCGGAGATGCGCAAGGCGATGGGGATGCTCGACACGCTGGTGGTGATCGACCCCTATCCGACGATGACCGCCGTGCTGCAGGACCGCCAGGACGGCGTCTACCTGCTGCCCGCCACCACCCAGTTTGAGACCTACGGCTCGGTCACCGCCTCGAACCGCTCGATCCAGTGGCGCGAGAAGGTGATTGAGCCGCTGTTCGACAGCAAGGTCGACCACGAGATCATGTATCTCTTCGCCAAGAAGCTGGGCTTTGCCGACAAGATGTTCCGCAACATCAAGGTCGAGGGCACGATCCCCAACATCGAGGATGTGACCCGCGAGTGGAACCGCGGCATGTGGACGATCGGCATGACCGGGCAATCGCCCGAGCGGCTGAAATCACATATGGAGCACCAATATACCTTCGACAGGACGACCCTGCGCGCCGTCGGCGGCCCGCATGACGGCGAGTTCTACGGCCTGCCCTGGCCCTGCTGGGGCACCCCTGAGATGGCGCATACCGGGTCGTGCGTGCTTTATGACATCACCACGCCGGTGGCGAAGGGTGGCATGGGCTTCCGCGCCCGCTTCGGGGTGGAGCGCAACGGCGAGAACCTTCTGGCCGAAGACAGCTATCCCGTCGGCTCGGAAATCCAGGACGGCTACCCCGAGTTCACCATGGGCATGCTGCGCGGTCTCGGTTGGGACAAGGACCTGACCGCCTATGAACGGCGCACGATCGAATATGTCGCCGGCATCCTTGAAAAGCAGCCTTCGCAGGACGAAGTCGGCGAGACATCGCAACAGGGTGACATCCCCTCCGACTATGACAAGAAAGTCGACGGGGTTAACTGGAAGCTCGACCTGTCGGGCGGCATCCAGCGCGTCGCGATCAAGCATGGCTGCGCCCCCTACGGCAACGCCAAGGCCCGCGCGGTGGTCTGGACCTTCCCCGATCCGGTGCCGCTGCACCGAGAGCCGCTTTACGCGCCGGATCGCAAGCTGGTGGCCGATTATCCCACCGTCGCCGACAAGACCTTCTGGCGCCTGCCCACCGCTTTCGAGTCGATCCAGAAGATCGATTATTCCAAGGATTTCCCGCTGATCATGACCTCGGGGCGTCTGGTGGAATATGAGGGCGGCGGCGACGAGACCCGGTCAAACCCCTGGCTGGCGGAATTGCAGCAGACCATGTTCGTCGAGATCAACACTTTCGACGCCAACAACCTGGGCATCCGCGACAAGGAGATGGTCTGGCTGCATTCGCCCGAAGGCAGCAAGATCCGGATCCAGGCGATGGTGACCGAACGGGTGGGGCGCGGTGTGGTGTTCACGCCGTTCCACTTCGGCGGCGTGTTCGAGGGCACCGATCTGCGCGACAAATACCCCGACGGCGCCGACCCGATCGTCATCGGCGAGGCCTGCAACACGGCCCAGACCTATGGCTACGACATGGTCACGCAGATGCAGGAAACCAAGACCACGCTTTGCCGACTTGAGCGGGCATAAGGAGGATTTGACACCATGGCACGGATGAAATTCCTCTGTGACGCCGAGCGTTGCATCGAATGCGAGGCCTGCGTCACCGCCTGCAAGAACGAGAATGAGGTCCCCTGGGGCATCAACCGCCGGCGCGTCGTCACCATCCATGACGGCAAGCCCGGCGAGCGCTCGATCTCGGTCGCCTGCATGCATTGCTCGGACGCGCCCTGCATGGCGGTCTGCCCGGTGGATTGCTTCTACCACACCGCGGAAGGCATCGTGTTGCACAACAAGGACCTGTGCATCGGCTGCGGCTATTGCTTCTACGCCTGCCCGTTCGGTGCGCCGCAATATCCGCAGGCGTCAAGCTTCGGCTCGCGCGGCAAGATGGACAAGTGCACCTTCTGCGCCGGTGGCCCGGAACCCGACGGATCAAGCGCCGAGTTCGAGAAATATGGCCGCAACCGGATCGCCGAGGGCAAGCTGCCGATCTGCGCCGAGATGTGCTCGACCAAGGCGCTGCTGGCGGGGGACGGTGACACGATTTCCTCGATCTACCGCGAGCGGATCGTAGCGCGCGGTTTCGGCGCCGGAGCCTGGGGCTGGGGCACGGCCTATCAGGAAAAGAACCCCGGCGGCAACTAGGTTGCCGGACGTTCAAGCCGGGTCGCCGGGGGGCCGTTTGGGCACCCCCGGCCCCTTGGTCTACCTGCTCGGGGAAGAATGAATATGCCCAGTCCGATCGCGCTGAACGCCTCGGCCCTTCGCGCAGCCGCGCATCCTGCCGCGCGCCCTGTTGCCGCTTGGCTGATGGCCGGGGTCATGGCGCTGCTTCTGGCCGTTTTCGTGACCGTCGCCCTGGCCCTCGCCTGGGCCGGGCCGGCGGCGGCGCAGACCGTGCGCCCACCTGCCAATGCCACAACCAACATCCTGCCGCCGGGGCCGGACATGCAGGGCGGGGTGCTTGGCAATCTGTCCGATGGCACGATCTGGCACAACATCCGCAAGGGGGCCGCCGGCAACAGCCAGGATCTGCGCGCCGGGTCCGGCGTGCTGATCCAGTCGCAGGGTGACGATTGGCGGCTGATCCGCGACCGATGGGTGCTGCCGATCGCCTGGAAGGTGCTGGCCGGGGTGCTGGCGGTGCTGGTGGTCTATTATGCGATCCGTGGCCGCATCAAGCTGAAGGCCCCGCGCTCGGGCCGGGTGATCCCGCGGTTCTCGCTGGTCGAACGGGTGGTGCATTGGTTCGTGGCCTCGCTGTTCATCCTGTTGGGGGTGACGGGGCTGATCATCCTCTTTGGCCGACCCTTCCTTTTGCCGCTGATCGGGCCCGGCGCCTTCGCGGTGCTGGCCAGCGCGGCGCTGCAGGGCCACAACCTGTTCGGGCCGATCTTCATCGTCTCGATCGGGGCGCTGTTCTTCACCTTCGCGCGCGGCAACGGCTTTCGCTGGGTCGATCTGAAATGGCTGCTGAAGGGTGGCGGCATGCTGGGCGGACACGCCAGTTCCGGCCGCTACAATTTCGGCGAAAAGTCATGGTTCTGGTGGGCAAGCCTTTGCGGCCTTGCGCTGTCGCTGTCGGGGCTTTTGCTGCTGTTTCCCGACCATCTGCCGGGCTTCCTGCAAGGCGCCTCGGCCGAGGTGCCGCCCGAACGCATATTGATGCAATGGGCAACCCTGGTCCATGCGATCGCTGCCACCGCCTTCATCGCCTTCGGGCTGGGGCATATCTACCTGGGCACCATCGGCATGGAAGGCGCGCTCGAGGGCATGACCCGCGGCACCGTCGACGAGACCTGGGCCTGGGAACACCACGACCTGTGGTACGAGGACCACAAGGCCGGGGCCAGCACCGATACCAGCCGCGCCGAGGTTCGTGCCGCGGCTGGCGACGTCTAGGAGGGACCGGAGATGAGCTTTCTAGAACTTACCCAGGGGCCGCTGTGGTATCTGGCCTCGGCGGTCTTCGTGATCGGGGTGCTGTGGCGGCTGATCGGGATCCTGCGGCTGGGCCGCAGCACCGACCGCAGCGTCGCGCGGGCCTCGGGTCTGGGCGGGGCGCTGAAGGCGATCGCGCTGCATTCCGTGCCGCATGGCGGTAACCTCAAGCGCACCCTCTATCATTTCCTCACCGGCTACGGCTTTCACCTTGGGCTTTTCGTGCTGCTGTTCTTTGCCGCGCCGCATGTCGCCTTCATCAAGGGGTTGACCGGGTTTGGCTGGACGCCGCTGCCGCGCTGGGGCTTTCTGATCGCGGCCGAGGCGGCCTTTGCCGGGCTGATCCTGATGTGGCTGCGGCGGATGACCGACCCGGTGATGCGCCGGCTCAGCGATGCCGACGACCACATCGCCACCTGGCTGGTGTTCGTCGTCATGCTGACCGGCTGCCTGGCGCTGCAAGAGGCGCATGACAGCCTGCGCGCGCTGCATCTGCTGTGTGTCGAGGCGCTGATGATCTACTTCCCCTTCAGCCGCCTGATGCACGCTTTCACCTTCCTCTTCGCCCGGGCTTATACCGGCGCGACCTACGGCCGCCGCGGGGTAACGCCATGAAGGATCTTCCCGACACCGGGCCCGCCACGCCCCCGCCTGCGCCGGAGCGCAAGATCGACGCTCAGGCGGCGATCGACCACTTCATCCAGGGCTGCGGCAGCCATATCGGCAGCTATCTGGACGCCTGCATCCATTGCGGCCAATGCAGCCAGGCCTGCCATTTTCATGAGGTCACGCAGGACCCCAAATACACCCCCGCGCTGAAGCTGCAGCCGATCACCCGGGTCTACAAGCGCCACAAGGCGCCGCTGTCGGGCGTAAAGCGGATGCTGGGCCTCGTGCCGCCCGAGCTGACGCCGGAATATCTACAAGAATATGAAGAGCTTATCTTCGACAGTTGCACCCTGTGCGGCCGCTGCACCGAGGTCTGCCCGATGGGGATCGACATCGCCTCGGTCGTGGCTTTGTCGCGTCAGGCCTTTGTCGCGGCGGGGCTTGGGCCGCCGGACCTGTTGCAGGCGGCCGAGACTTCGCGCGACAAGGGCAGCCCGCTGGGCCTGACCGCCGAGGTGCTGCGCGACCGGATCGAATGGCTGTCCGACGACAACGAGGTCGAGATCCCGCTGGACAGCGAAACCGCCGATGTGCTGGTCACCGTCTCGTCGATCGAGATGATGAAATATCCGGACTCGATCGTCGCCGTCGCAAAGCTGATGAATGCCGCCGGGGTGGACTGGACGATCAGCACCAAGGGCTATGAGGCCACCAATTTCGGCTATCTTGCCGGTCGGGGCGACATCGCGAAGATCATGATCACCCGGCTTGTCGACGCGGCGGAATCGGTGGGTGCAAAGCTTCTGGTGATCCCCGAATGCGGCCATGCCTACGGCGCGATGCGCTGGACCGGGGCCAACATTCTGGGCCGTCCGCTGCCGTTTGAGGTGGTCCATATCACCGAGTTCGTGGCGCAGATGATCCGCGACGGCAAGCTGAAGCTGAGAAAGACCGAAGAGTCAGTCACCTATCACGACCCCTGCCAGATCTCGCGCCGCGGCGGCGCCACCGCGGACGCGCGCGAGATCCTCGCCGCCTATTCAAGCGACGTGCGCGAGATGGACCCCACCGGCAACCACAACTGGTGTTGCGGCGGCGGCGGCGGGGTGCAGGCGATCGGAACGGCGGCCGACTTGCGTCACGCGGTGTTCCAGATCAAGATCAATCAGGTCGAGGCCACCGGGGCGAAGACCTTCGTCTCGGCCTGCGCCAATTGCCGGCTGACGATGGACGAAAGTCGCGAGGTGCTGCACTGGCCGCAAAAGGTGCAAAGCCTGGTCGAGGTGCTGGCCGACCGGTTGGAAAATTAGGGGTGAGAGATGAGTGAAGACAGCTTCAACATGTCGATGCGCAAGTTTCTGAAACAGGTCGGCGTGACCTCTCAGCAGCAGATTGAGGATCTGGTGCGTGCGGGCGGCGCCGGCGCGGGCCCGCTGAAGGTGAAGGTCGTGCTGACGGCCGAGGGCACCGATCTGAACCATGTGGTTGAAGGCCAGATAGACCTGCCCTGAATCCGCCCCGGTGCCCAACCGCGTGACCTCGCCCGATTTTCCCCCGCTGCTAAGCGGCCATCCGGTCGCCGCCGACCCCAAGGCGGCGGCGCTGGCCGGCCTGTCCGAGGGGCGGCTGGGCGCGGGGGATCTGTGCTGGGCGGAGGGCACGGAGGCCGCGGAACTGGCGCTGGTGCTGGAACCCGAGGTGCCGCGCGATCAGGCATTGCAGATGGTGCCGCTGATGGCGGTGGCAGTCTGCGACGCGCTGGCCCATAGCGGCCCGCCCAATATCGCCATCGGCCTGAACTGGCCGGCGACGTTCCTCGCCAACGGGGGCGAGTTGGGCCAGTTGGAGGTGACTTTGCCCAAGGGCTGCGGCGCGGGCGACGTGCCCGAATGGATGGTGCTGTCCTTGCGCCTCGCGCTGCGGCTGCCCGAGGGGCTGCGCGCCGAACCGGGCCGCGCGGCGCAGGTGACCGCGCTGCATGAGGAAGGCGCAGGCGATGTCACCGCGGCGCATCTGATCGGCGCCGTCGCGCGGCATTTCCTGGCCTGGCACGATGGCTGGCAGCATGAGGGTTTCGGCCCGGTCGCGGTGGCGCTGTTTGGCCGTCTGGGGCCGGGGGCTGCGGTCGCGGGCGCGGCGCTGACCGGCATCGATGAGGCGGGGGCGGCGGTGCTGGAAGGCGGCAAGCGGCAGGGGCTGGCGGAAGCGATGGGGGTGGAATGAGCAACCGGATCGTCTGGAAGTCTGCGGGTCTGCACCTGACCCACCGGCTGGAAAACGGCTGGCTGGCGGTGGCGCCGGACCTGCTGCGCGCCTATTACACCCGGCCCGAAATCCACCCGGTCGCGGAAAGCTGCGCCGCCGAGCGCGCGCTTTTCGACCGGCTGATGGAGCGCCCCGATATCGCGGTGGCCGCGGCCGATCTGACCGCCATCGCCGACCGCGACACTGCCGCCAACTACGCGCTGGTGCTGCGGTTTCGCGATCATCTGCTGGCGGCGGGCTCGGTCGAGGCGGGCTATGCCGCGCTGTTCCGGCCCGGCGCGCCGCAGGTACCGCCGCTGTTCATTGGCCAGCTTGCGCATCTGATTCTGGCGAACCTGTTGCGCGACGAATCCGACGCCGTCACCGCCCGCGCCGCCGAGATCTTCTTTCGCGATCAGCAGGCCGTGACCGAGGAGGAACAATTCCTGCTGGCCGACGCCGAGGTGGTCGAGACCCGCGCTCAGGCCGGCGCTCTGGTGCCCTTGGCCGCCCCGCGCGAGGTCGAGCTGGACAAGCTGACCACGCGCAACGCGGGCGCCTATTGGGACCGCGCCGACCGCTTCGATTTCGCCCTCGATTTCCGCTATGCAGAGCCGGGACAGGACGCATTCGCCCGGCTGATCGAACGCTGGGTGGCGCATTTTCTGGGGCTGACGGTCAAGATCCAGCCGCTGAAGGCGGTGCGAGATGAGCGCTGGCCCTGGCATGTCGGCCTTGACGCCGAGGCCACGCGCATCCTCAACGCACTATATGAGGGCCGCGAATTGCCGGCCGAGGGGCAGGGGCGGATTGCTGCGCTCTTTCGCATGGAGATCGCCGAGGGCGACCGCGTGATCGAGCGGATGCGCGACCGGCCGGTGTTTCTGGGCCTTGCGGTCGATGCGGCCGACCGGCTGCGGATGAAGCCGCAAAACCTGCTGGTCGGCCTGCCGTTGCTGCCCGCCGACTAGGCGCTAATCCTCCGACAGGAAATCGTCGATCGTCAGGCCGCGCTTGTCGGCCTCAAGGTAGTCGTCGGTGGTGCGGGTGCGGCGCGGATGGGCGATGGCGAAGGGATCGGCGCCGCCCTTCGACAATTCCGTCAGCCGGCAGCCTTCGCACATCCGCAGCAGCCGGGCGGCATCGTCCGAGGCGAACATCCGGTGCTTGCCGGCCAGCTTGCGTTCCACCGCGCGCAGCATCCCGTCCGCCGCGAACGGCTTGCCGCAGGAAATGCACTCGGCCGGTTCGTCCTCATTCAACGTGACGGGCTGCATCGCGCCGGGGGTCAGGTTCATCCGCGGCGCCAGCGTGATCGCATCCTCGGGGCAGGTTGCGGCGCAAAGGCCGCATTGCACGCAGGCGGCCTCGACAAAGCGCAGCTGCGGCCGGTCCGGCGTGTCGCGCAGCGCGTCCGCCGGGCAGGCGGTGACGCAGGCCAGACACAGGGTGCAGGCGTCGGTGTTGACCTCGACCGCGCCATAGGGGGCGGTCGCGGGCAGCGCGAAGACCGGCGCCGGGGGCTTGCCGGCCTCGGCCAGCGCGGTCAGCGCGGCGCGCGCGACCTCTCGCTTGGTGCCCAGCGCGGTGGGGGCGGCGCGGGTGATTTCGGCCAGCGCCGGCAGGGTGTGCAGCGCCGCCTCGACCACGTCGGGATCGGATTCCAGCAGCGTGACCAGCCGCCCGCCCTTCAGCCCGAAGCCGGCGATCAGCGCCTCGGTCAGCGCGGCCTCGGCCTGAAGGGCGGCGAATTCCTCGGCCTTGGCCGGGTCGCCCAGCACCACCACCTGGGTGAAACCGGCGGCCAGCGCGGCGGCGATCAGATCGTGGCCGACGCCGCTGGACGAATGCAGCTGCCAGGGGATCACCCGGGCGGGCAGGCCACGGCCATAGCGCGCCATGGCACCGATCAGCGGCGTGCCGTGGGCGGCATCATGCAGCAGCAGCACCGGCGCCTTGCCGCCCGCCGCCAGATAGCTGCGCGCCAGCCCCTGCACCTGCGCGATCAGATCGGCGCGCTGGGGATAGGCGTAGGAAATCGCCCCCGTCGGGCAATGCGCGGCGCAATTGCCGCAGCCGCCGCAGATCCCGGGATCAACCTTCACCCCGTCGCCATCCGGCAGGATCGCCCCCGCCGGGCAATGGTCAAGGCATTTGCTGCAGCCGGTGATTTTTGAGCGCTCGTGCGCGCAGGTCGCCGCGTCATAGCGCACATAGATCGGCTTCTCGAAACTGCCCACCAGATCAGAGGCATCAAAGATCGCCTCGGCCACCGCGGCGCGGTCGCGGGGATCGGCGCGCAAATAGCCGTCGCGCCCCTCGGGGCGGGGAAACAGAGGGGCCTCGCCCGACATGTCGAAGATCACGCTGCAACGGGTCTTGGCGCCGTCGCGGGCCAAGGTGAAATCCGCCGTGCCGCGCGACGAGGGCAGAAGTGCGGCATAGCCGTCGATCACCAGATCGAACCCGCCAAGCGAGCCTTGTGCGCGCACCGCACGGCCTGAAAAGATCGAAAAATCCAGCACTTGCGGCAAGATAAGGTCACCCGGATCGCCAAGCAGAAGGGTCACCGAAAGCGTCCGATTCAGCCGTGCGGCGGCGTCAAAGGCCGCCTGGCCCGCGCCAATCACCAGACACAGACCGTCGCTTTCGACCTCGCGCAGGCGGGCAGGGGCGGCGGGGCGCAGGGCGGCCGCCAGCAGCGCCGCCATCTTCGGCGCGGCATCGGCGCCCTGCTCGGCCCAGCCGGCGGCCTCGCGGATGTTGGCGAAACGCAGATCCTCATGGCCGGACTCTTCGGCGACCTCGGCAAACAGCGCACTTTCCTGGGTGCAGGCCACGCAGACCGGGGTGCGGCGCTTCAGCGCGGTCTCGAACTTGTCCAGCTCGGCGCGGCACAGATGGCGGTGGTAAGAGACCTCGGGCGCCGCCCCCCCGCCGCCTTCCGCAAGCCTTGCCAAGGCCTTGCCAAGGCCCCCCGGCGCGACCTCCATCGAGCCCTCGCAATTGCACAGGAACAGACGCGTTGAGTCACCGGTCATCGCAATACCCTTGTTGTCTTATGTCATCAGCTTATGCTCAGAATTGCAGGAGGCATAGACTTGCCCCGCAAAGAACTGGGAGGTCCGGCGAAGTGTCGCGGGAGATGACCATCAGGCTGGGCGTCATCGCCGAGCGCCGTCAATCGGTGTCTCGCTGGGCGAAGGATTACTGGATCCCGGTCGGCGTGATGCTGGCGCCCGCCGATCTGCAGGCGGGCGACGTTCTGGTCTCGGACGACCGGATGACGCGCTACTACATGGGCCGGTTCGAAATGGTCTGTTACCCCGCCGACACCGAGGCCTATGTCGAGAATTTCGACAGCCGCGTGCCCGCGCTTTACGTGGTGCTGCGCCGCGATACCGAGGCGCTGCATCCGCTGGACTGGTTCGTCCATCTGGTCACCGCCTCGCCGCATGAGGCGCAAGATTGCGAGGTCGGATCCGAGGACATCGTCGAACGCCTGCCGATGCCGCCCGAGATCGAGGCGGCGATGATCGAGTTTCTCGACAGCTATCATGTCGAGAAGAAATTCGTGAAGCGTCGGCGCGACAAGCTGGACATCGAGGAACAGAAATTCGGCAAGCAGCCGATCTTTCTGGAACGCAAGCGCGGCGGAGGAGGGGGGCTGGATGGCTGACGAACCCGAAGGCTTCGCCTCTCGCTGGTCGCGCCGCAAGCGCGTATCGCAGGTGGAAGACACCGCGCCCGCCCCCGATGCGGCAGAGCAGGCGGCTGAAGACGCGGCGCATGAGGCCGCCGAGGCCGCGCGGCTGGAAGAGGAAGAGGCCAACCGCCTTGCCGCCGAGGCGGTGGATCTGGATGTCGCGCGCTACGGCGATGATTTTTCGGTCTTTCTGAAGCGCGGCGTGCCGGCTTTGCTGCGCCGCCGGGCGCTGCGGCAGTTCTTCGGCTCGGACCCGCTGCTGGCCAATCTCGACGGGCTGAACGATTACGATGAGGATTACAACAACCCCGCCCATCGGGTCTACAAATCGGCCTGGGACGCGGTGAAGGGCTATGCCGAGAAGGCGCAGGAGCTGACCGAAGGGGTGGCGCCTCGGGACCCGGTCGAAGGCCCGGGGGCCGAGGCCGCGCCAGAGCCAGTGCCAGAGCCGGAGGATGAAGTTGTTGCGGCCTCCGATCCGGCCTCCGATCCGGCCCCCGATCCGGCGCCGGAGGCCGTCGACGAGGCCCCCGAACCGCGTGCGGATGCCGTGCCCGAAACCGAGCCCGACGCGCCGGAGGCCCCGCGCCGGGTCTCGTTGCGCCGCCGACTGGAGGTCTGAGCGCGTGACGATCGAAGCCGAAAAGGTGCTGGCGCAATTGCGCCGTGTGAAGGGGCCCGAGCTGAGCGGGAATGTCGTCGATCTGGGCCTTGTGTCGGATCTGCTGATCGAGGGCGACAAGGTCACCTTTTCGGTCACCGTGCCGGCGCCGCTGGCCGCGCAGCTGGAACCGCTGCGTGCGGCGGCCGAGAAGGCGGCGCGCGCGGCCGAAGGCGTGGCGCGCGCCATCGTCACCCTGACCGCCGCGCAGGAGGCGCGCGAAGCCCCCGCCGATACCAAACCGGTCCGCCCCGCGCCGACCTCCGATCAGGCCGGAGACCTGCCGCCGCCGATGCTGGGCCGTGCCCCGCGTCAGGCCGGCCCCGCACCGAAGGCGCCGGTGCCGGGGATCGGGGCGATCGTCGCGGTGGCCTCGGGCAAGGGCGGTGTCGGCAAATCCACCACCTCGGTGAACCTCGCGCTGGCGCTGGCGGCGCAAGGGCTGCGCATCGGCATTCTGGATGCCGACATCTATGGCCCCTCGATGCCGCGGCTGTTGCGCATCTCGGGCCGGCCCGACGCGGGCGAGGGAAATATCATCGAACCGCTAGAGGCTTACGGGCTGAAGGTGATGTCGATGGGCTTCATGGTCGACGAAGAAGAGCCGATGATCTGGCGCGGGCCGATGGTCATGCAGGCACTGACCCAGATGCTGCGAGAGGTGAACTGGGGCACGTTGGACGTGTTGATCGTCGACATGCCGCCGGGCACTGGCGACGCCCAGCTGACGATGGCGCAATCGGTGCCGCTGGCGGGGGCGGTGATCGTGTCCACCCCACAGGATCTGGCGCTGATCGACGCGCGCAAGGGGCTGAACATGTTTCGCCGGGTCGAAGTGCCGATCCTCGGCCTGATCGAGAACATGTCCACCTTCATCTGCCCCGATTGCGGCAGCCGCCACGACATCTTCGGCCATGGCGGCGCCCGCGACGAGGCCGCGCGCATCGGCGTGCCCTTTCTGGGCGAGGTACCGCTGGAAATCACCATCCGTTCGCATTCCGACGACGGCACCCCGATCGTGATCGCCGCGCCCGACGGGCCTCAGGCCGCGATCTACCGCGACATCGCCGCGCGGGTCTGGGATCGGCTGGGTCAGGAAGCCCGGATGGCGGGGGGCTGAACCGATGCAGGATTTCGGCGCCGCCTTCGGCCTGGCCTTCCACCTGATCGCGACCGGCAACGACAACCTGGTAGAGATCGTGCTGCTGTCGCTGAAGGTCAGCTTTTCGGCGCTGACGCTGTCGTGCCTGATCGGCCTGCCGCTGGGCGCCTTTCTGGTGGTGCGGCCGTTCTGGGGGCGCGGCGTGGTGGTGGCGGTGCTGAACGCGATGATGGGCCTGCCGCCGGTGGTGATCGGCCTGCTTGTCTATCTGTCGCTGTCGCGCGCCGGGCCAATGGGCTGGCTGGGCCTGCTGTATACGCCGACCGCGATGATCATCGCCCAGACCCTGCTGATCGCGCCGATCGTCGCGGCGCTGGCGCGGCAGGTGCTGGAGGGGCTTTATACCGAATATGACGAACAATTCCGCTCCTTCGGGATCTCGCGGCTGCGCGCCGCGGCGGCGCTGATCGTCGACGGGCGCTATGGGCTGGTGACCGTGGCGCTGGCCGGTTTTGGCCGCGCGGTGGCCGAGGTCGGCGCGGTGATCATCGTCGGCGGCAATATCGACCATCTGACCCGGGTGATGACCACCGCAATCGCGCTGGAAACCTCGAAGGGCGATCTGGGGATGGCGCTGGCGCTGGGGATCATCCTGATGTCGATCGCGCTGGGCGTCAATCTGGCGGCCGGGGGCCTGCGCGCCATGGCCGAGCGGCAGGCCTATGCCTGAAAGCCTGCGCCCCCGCTCTGCGCCGCCCGCCGCCGAGCCATCCGCCGCGCCACCCGCCGCCCGCCTGCCAGAGCCGAGCCCCCGCGACCGCGCCCGCCCCGGCGCGCTGCGGGTCGAGGGGCTGGCGCTGGACGCCCAGGGCCGGCGGCTGGTGGATATCGACCACCTCGCGCTGCCCGCGGGCGGCGTGACCATGGTGATGGGCCAGAACGGCGCCGGCAAAAGCCTGTTCCTGCGGCTGATCCACGGGCTGATCGCGCCCTCGCATGGCTGGATAAGCTGGGGCGAGGTGCCCTGCGGCCCGGCCACCCGTGCGACCCAGGCGCTGGTGTTTCAAAAGCCGGTGCTGCTGCGCCGCTCGGTCGCGGCGAATGTGGATTTCGTCCTCAAGGCCAGGGGGTTAAGCCGTGCCGCCCGGCGCGAGCGCTGCGCCGAGATGCTGGCCCGGGTGGGGT
This sequence comes from uncultured Albidovulum sp., assembly GCA_913064775.1. Taxonomy (GTDB): domain Bacteria; phylum Pseudomonadota; class Alphaproteobacteria; order Rhodobacterales; family Rhodobacteraceae; genus Acidimangrovimonas. The sequence continues at coordinate 15,221 of CAJYAD010000006.1, forward strand.
TGGAAGCCCACGCCCGCCAGCCCGCGCGCCTGCTGTCGGGCGGCGAGCAGCAGCGTCTGGCGCTGGCCCGGGCGCTGGCGATCCGGCCGCAGGTGCTGCTGCTGGACGAGGCGACCGCCAGCCTTGACCCCGCCTCGGTGCTGGCGATCGAGCGGATCGTGACCGAGGCCGCCGAGGCCGGCACCAAGGTGATCTTCATCACCCATGACATCGGCCAGGCCCGGCGTCTGGCCGATGACGTGGCCTTCCTGCACCGGGGCCGGATCGCGGAACATCGCCCGGCGGCGCAGTTCTTCCTTGGTCCGCAATCGGAATCGGCGTTAGCCTATCTGGAGGGGCGGATCCTTCTTTGACGCCCCCCGAATGATAATCCGGAGGAAATTACCATGTCCGTCAAGAGTGCCGTCCTGGGCACCGTTAGCGTTGCCACGATCGCCTTTTCCGGTGCCGTTCTGCCCGGCCCCGCCCGGGCCGAGGGGCCGCAGGTCCTGGTGCAATCGACGACCTCGACGCAGAATTCGGGTCTCTATGATTATATGCTGCCGATCTACAAGAAAGAGACCGGCGTTACCGTCAACGTGGTCGCGGTCGGCACCGGACAGGCGCTGAAGAACGGGATGAATTGCGACGGCGACATGCTGGTGGTCCACGCCAAGTCGGCCGAGCTGAAATTCGTCAAGGATGGCTACGGCGTCGACCGCCACGACCTGATGTACAATGATTTCGTCATCGTCGGCCCGGCCTCGGATCCCGCCGGGATCAAGGGGATGGCGGATGTCGAGGCGGCGCTGAAGAAGATCGTGGCGAAGAAGGCGCTGTTTGCCTCGCGCGGCGACGACTCGGGTACCAACAGGGCCGAGATGCGGCTGTGGAAGGCGGCGGGGATCGACCCCAAGACCGGCTCGGGCGGCTGGTACCGCGAAACCGGATCGGGCATGGGGGCGACGCTGAACGCGAGCGTCGGCATGGGGGCCTATACGCTGACCGACCGCTCGACCTGGATCAGCTTCAAGAACAAGGGCGATTTCGGCATCGATGTGCAGGGCGATCCGCGATTGTTCAACCAATATGGGGTGATGCTGATCAACCCCAAGCGCTGCCCTTCGGTGAAGGCCAAGCTGGCGACGCAGTTCGAGGACTGGCTGCTGTCGAAACACGGACAGGCGGTGATCGCGGCCTATCATGTCGATGGCCAGCAGTTGTTCTTCCCTAATCCGAAGTAGGAGAGGCGGGGGGGGGTGCGCCCCCCCGTCGCCATTGTCGCTTGGACCAATGGCGCGAAAATGGCGACCCCCGCAGAGTATTTTCGCCAAGATGAAAGGGAAGGGGCGCCCGGGTCAGCCCGGGATGCCGAACTGGTCGAAGGGCAGGAAGCGGACGGGGGTGCCCATCGTCACGGCGGTTTCATCTTCGAGCACCTCGATCAGGCCGGTGGCTTGGCGCAGGCCCGAGATCAGGCCAGAGCCGTCGCGGGGGAATTTCATGGCGACCGGGCCGTTGGGCGTGTCTTCCAGCCAGCCGCGCCAGAATTCGCGGCGGCCGGGCTTTTTCGTCTGCGAGAAGCCGGCGGGGACGCGGTAGCGCAGGGGCTCGGCCCCGGGGCCGCCGCCGAGGGCCGTGATCGCCGGGCGGACGTAGAGCAGAAAGCACACGAAGGCCGCGACCGGGTTGCCGGGCAGGCCCAGAAAGACGCAATCGCCGATCTGGCCAAAGCTCATCGGGCGGCCCGGTTTCACCGCGATCTGCCACAGGTGGCGGGTGCCCAGCCGGTCGATCGCGGCGACGATGTGGTCCTCTTCGCCGCGTGACACGCCGCCGGAGGTGAGGATCAGGTCATGGCTTTGCGCCGCCGTCGCGATGGCGGCTTCGATCTGTGGGGCGTCGTCGGGCAGGATACCGAGGTCGGTGATGGCGCAGGGCAGGGTGGCGGCCAGCGCGGCCAGCATGGCGCGGTTGGAATCGTAGACCTGACCGGGGGCGAGGGTCGCGCCCGGCGCGCGCAATTCGTCGCCATTCGACAAGATTGCCACGCGCAGCGGCGCATGGACCGGCACCGTGCCCAGCCCGAAGGAGGCCAGCGCGGCGATGTCTTGCGGCCGCAGCCGTGCGCCGGCAGACAACACCTTTGCGCCTTCGGTCACGTCCTCGCCCGCCTGACGGACGTTGGCGCCGGGCTTCAGGCCCTGGGGCAGGGTGACGTCGCCGTCGCCGATTACGCAATCTTCCTGCATGGCCACGCTGTCGGCGCCCTCGGGCAGCGGCGCGCCGGTGAAGATGCGCGCCGCCGTGCCGGGGGCGAGGCGATCTGGCGCGGTGGCACCGGCGGCGATGCGGGCGGTGACGGGCAGGGGCGCTTTGGGTGCGGGGGCGGCAAAGGCATAGCCGTCGACCGCCGCATTGCGGTGCAGCGGCACATTGCGCGGCGCGGCGATCGGCGCGGCCAGCCAGCGGCCGGTGGCGGCGAGCAGCGGCACCGCTTCCACCCCCGTGACACAGGCGAGGCGCGAGGTGATCAGCGCCACGGCGTCGTCGTGGCGCAGCCGCTCGCTGTCATGCAAAAAGCAATCGTTCAGAAGCTTGGCGCCGCTCATGTCGCAAGCCCCAGCTCGGCCGCGATCAGATCGGCGATCGCCGGGATGTCGTCGAGGGTGAAGACCGGCAGGGCGCTGTCGACCGGATGATCTGCGGCGATGGCGCGGATGCTGGGATCGCCCGGCGCGATCGGGGTCTGTTCACGCGCACCGCTGCGGCGGACCTCGATCTTCGGCTGGGCCTCGCGCTTGTAGCCCTCGACCAGCACCAGATCGCAGGGCGAGAGGCGGGCGAGGATCGCGTCCAGCGTCGGCTCCGCATCTCCCTGCACTTCATGCATCAGCGCCCAGCGGCGCGCGGAGACGATGGCGACCTCTGCCGCGCCGGCGCAGCGATGGCGGTGGCTGTCGGTGCCTTCGCGGTCGATGTCAAAGCCGTGGTGGGCGTGTTTCACGGTGGCCACGCGCAGGCCGCGGCGGGTGAATTCGGTGACCAGCCGTTCGGTCATCGTGGTCTTGCCGGAATTCTTCCAGCCGGTGATGCCGAAGACCGGGGTCATGGCCGGGCCTCCAGATAGGTCTCGGCCAGGGCCAGGTCTTCGGGCGTATTGGTGTTGAAGAAGGGGTCGGGGGCGCCGGGGCCCTCGGGCGCGAAATCGGCAAAGACGGTGTCGTGGCGGTCGGTCCAGGCCAGCACCTTCATCGTCTCGGAATGGGCCAGCCAATACGCAAGGTCGTCGCGCAGCGACACCGGCCAGAGACCGAAGACCGGATGCCGCCCCTGGGGCGAGCGCGCCAGCACGATGCGCCCGGGCGCCGTATCCCCCGGCAGATCTTGCCCCAGATCCTGCGCCATCCGCGCCACCAGATCGCGCGGGAAGAACGGCGTGTCGGTCGCGGCGCTGGCGATATGGGTGATGCCGGGCAACTTTGCTGCCCAGTCCAGCCCGGTCAGCACCCCTGCCAGCGGCCCGGCGTGCCCCGGGTGGATGTCGGGCAGGATCGGCAGGCCGAAGCCCGCGTAAAGCGCCGGATCGGCATTGGCATTGATCGCGATGGCGCCGACCTGCGGCGCCAGGCGGTCGATCACATGGGCGATCATCGGCCGCCCGCCCAAGCCTCGCAGCGCCTTTTCGCCGCCGCCCATGCGGCGCGACAGCCCGCCCGAAAGCACCAGCCCGGCGATGGTCATGCGTCGTCCTTTCCCGCGGATTTGCGGCGCTGGCGGGGGGTGTCTTCCACCGCCTCATCGGGGTCGCCGTCGAAAACGATCCGCTCTTCGCCGGCAAGTGCGATGAACCGCTTCCCGCGTGCCCGGCCGATCAGCGTCAGCCCCGCCTTGCGCGCCAGATCCACCCCCCAGGCGGTGAAGCCCGAGCGCGACACCAGGATCGGGATGCCCATCATCACCGTCTTGATCACCATCTCTGATGTCAGCCGCCCGGTGGTGTAGAAGATCTTGTCCGCTCCTGCGACGTGGTTCAGGAACATCCAGCCCGCGATCTTGTCCACCGCGTTGTGGCGACCCACGTCCTCCATGTAGACAAGCGGCCGGTCGGCTTCGCAGAGGACGCAGCCATGGATAGCCCCGGCCTCCAGATAAAGGCTGGGGGCGGTGTTGATCTTGTGCGTCAGCGCATAGAGCCAAGAGATACGCAGCACCGCGCCGGGAGCGAGCCGGGTGCCGTCGAAACTGTCCATCACGTCGCCGAAGACGGTGCCCTGCGCGCAGCCCGAGGTGCGCACCTTCTTTTGCAGCTTGGCCTCGTAATCGGTCTCGCGCGCGGTGCGCACGACGATCACGTCCAGCTCGCGGTCGTGGTCGACGGCGGTGATCTTGTCATCGGGGCGCAGCATCTTCTGGTTCAGCAGATAGCCCACCGCCAGAAGGTCCGGGTGATCGCCGATCGTCATCATGGTGACGATCTCTTGCCGGTTCAGGAACAGCGTCAGCGGCTTTTCGGTGACCACCCGCGTGGTGACCGGCTGGCCGTTCTGGTCCAGACCCGAGACCTCGGTCGATAGCGCCGGATCGCCGGGGTCCGAGCGCAGCAGGAATTCACCCGTCTGGTCGCTGTCTGGTCTGGCCATCCTGCCCTCCGCTGGGGCCGCCGCCATCACAGCCGTCGGCGCCCCTTGTGCTGTGCCTAGCATGGGGGCGCGGGCGGGGCCAGATCCGGGCCAGATCGGGGCCAGATCGGCGGCGCCGGGGCCGGGCGGCGCGGTGACGCAGGGGGCACCCCGGGGATGATCGCCAATATGTGATCGCAAGACACGCGGCGCGTGCATTCTGTTCCGGCGTGATCACGGCTACACCGGATCCGACCCGGGCGCCGCACCGTCCTGTGACGGGATGTTTTTGCGGCCGGGATTTTGAGAGACCACCGCGCCCTCGCGGTCAGGACTCGGACCAAGTTGGGGATCAACAGGTGAGCCAAGCCGCACCCTCTGCCCGGGCCGCCAGGCGCCCGCCCTCGACCTGGAAGCGCATGCTGGCGATGCTGGGGCTTCTGGCGGTGCTGGGGGTGGCGTTGGGCTTCGGCTTCTATCTGCATATCAAGGCGCTGATGGCGAGCGTGCCGAAGCCCGGCGCAGCGACGGTGTCCGACATGGTGGTGCAGCCCAGCGCCTGGCAGCCGCAGATGAAGGCGGTGGGGACGCTGTCGGCGGTGCATGGCGTCGATCTGGCGACCCAGGTGGCGGGGGTGGTCAAGACCATCACGGTGAAGTCCGGCGCCCAGGTGAAGGCCGGCGAGGTGCTGGTCACGCTGGATGCCGCGCCCGAGAAGGCACAGCTTGAATCGCTGCAGGCGGCGGCGGATCTGGCCGGCACGACGCTGGATCGCGACCGGCGGCTGATGACCGGACAGAACGTGGCCCAATCCACGATCGACACCGACAAGGCCAACCTGAAGGGCAAAGAGGCGCTGGTCGATCAGCAAAAGGCGCTGATCGCGCAAAAGACGCTGATCGCGCCCTTTGCCGGGCGGCTGGGGATCGTGCAGGTCAATCTGGGCCAGTATCTGACCCCTGGCACTCAGATCGCCAGCCTGCAGGATCTGAGCGCCATGCACGACGATTTCGTGGTGCCGCAGATCGACATCGCACGGCTTTCGCCCGGTCAGCCGGTCTCGGTTCTGGTCGATGCCTTTCCGGGCCATGTGTTTCACGGCCAGATCACCGCGATCAACTCCAAGATCGATCTGAACACCCGCAACGTCACGGTGCGCGCGACGATTCCCAACCCGGACGGGCTGCTTCGGCCCGGCATGTTCGTCCACACCGAGGTAGAGACCGGCAAGCCGCGGCAATTGCTGACGCTGCCGTCCTCGGCGATCACCTATAATTCCTATGGCGCCTCGGTCTTCGTGGTGGCATCGCCGAAACAGGGCGGCGGCAAGATCGTGCATCAGGTCTTTGTCACCACCGGGCCCACGCGGGGCGATCAGGTGGCGGTGCTGACCGGGTTGAAGCCGGGCGAGACGGTGGTGACCAGCGGCCAGCTGAAGCTGAGCCCCGGCGCCGCGGTGAAGATCGACAATTCGGTCCAGCCGCCCGATGCGGCCAACCCCAAGCCGGTGGAACAGTGACCGGCCAATGAATTTCACCGACATCTTCATCCGCCGTCCCGTCCTGGCGATGGTGATCAGCCTGCTGGTCGTCGTCCTCGGCCTGCGCGCGCTGTTCAGCCTGCCGGTCAGCCAGTACCCAGAAACCCAATCCGCCACGGTGACGGTCTCGACGATCTATCCGGGCGCCGATGCCGCCACCGTCGCCGGGTTCATCACCCAGCCGCTGGAGGCCTCGATCGCCCAGGCGCAGGGGATCGATTACATGTCCTCGTCCAGCACGGCGGGGGTCTCGACGATCACCGCGCAGCTGCGGCTGGACTATGCCGCGACCAAGGCGCTGACCGAGATCAACGCGCAGATCAACGCGGTCAAGAACCAGCTTCCGGCGGCGGCGCAGACGCCGGTGATCAAGATCTCGGCCGGGCATACCACCGACGCGATGTATCTGGGCTTCTACAGCAAGACCATGGCGCAGAACGATGTCACCGATTACCTCAACCGCGTCGTGGTGCCGAAGCTGAACGCGGTGCAGGGGGTGCAGGCAGCCGAGATCCTGGGCGGGCGCACCTTCGCGCTGCGCGCCTGGCTGGATCCGACGCGGATGGCCGGCCACGGGGTTACCGCCGCCGATGTCTATGCCGCGCTGTCGCAGAACAACTATCTTTCCGCGCTTGGGTCGACCCGGGGCCAGTGGGTGAGCGTGCCGCTGACCGCCGATACCAGCCTGCACAGCGTCAAGGCATTTCGAAACCTGATCATCAAGCATGACGGCACCTCGGTGGTGCGGCTGGGCGATGTGGCGAACGTGTCGCTGGGCTCGCAGAACTACGACCTGAACGTGGCGTTTGATGGCATCCGCTCGGTCTTTGTCGGCATCAAGGTGGCGCCGGACGCCAATATCCTGAGCGTCGCGGCCCGGGTGCGGCACGCCTTTCCGGCGATCCGGGCGCAGCTGCCGCAGGGGCTGACCGGCAAGATCGTCTATGATTCCACCGCCTTCATCAACGCCTCGATCTTCGAGGTGCTGAAGACCCTGGTCGAGGCGCTGGCGATCGTGACGGTGGTGATCTTCCTGTTCCTCGGCAGCTTTCGCGCCGTGGTGGTGCCGCTGGTGGCGATGCCGCTGTCGATGATCGGCGCGGCTTTCGGGATGCAGCTTCTGGGCTATTCGATCAACCTGCTGACACTGCTGGCGCTGGTGCTGGCGATCGGGTTGGTGGTCGATGACGCGATCATCGTGGTCGAGAATGTCGACCGCCACATGAAGGACGAAGGCAAGACGCCAAGGCAATCGGCCTTTCTGGCGGCGCGCGAACTTGGCAGCCCGATCCTGGCGATGACGCTGGTGCTGGTCGCGGTCTATCTGCCGATCGGCTTTCAGGGCGGGCTGACGGGCGCGCTGTTCGTGCAATTCGCCTTTACCCTGGCGGCGGCGGTGATCATGTCGGGGGTGGTGGCGCTGACGCTGTCGCCGATGCTTTGCGCGCGGCTGTTCAAGCCCTCGCAGGACAACACCTGGATGGCGCGCCACATCGACCGGGTGTTCGAGGCCGTGCGCCACGGCTATATGCGCGCGCTGGCCAGCCTGATGCAGACCTATTCGGTGCTGATCGTGATGGCGGTGATCATGATCGGGCTTCTGGGCGTGATGTTCACCATGACGCAAAAGCAGCTGGCCCCGACCGAGGATCAGGGCATCGTCGCCGCGATGGTCAAGGGGCCGCCGACCGCGACCTCGGATCAGATGCTGGCCTATAACGCCCAGCTTTTCGGCATCGCGAAGAAGCTGCCCGAATATGCGCATGCCTTTCAGCTCTCGGGCGTGCCGACCGTCAACCAGGGGATCAGCGGCATCATTCTGAAGCCCTATGACCAGCGCAGCCGCAGCGCGACGCAGGTACAGCGCCAGTTGCAGGGCGAATGGAACGGCATCGCCGGGGCGAAGGTGGTGGCGTTCCAGTTCCCCTCGCTGCCCGGGGCCTCGGGGCTGCCGGTGCAATTCGTGATCAAGACGACGCAGCCGTTCCAGAACCTCAACGAGGTGGTCCAGAAGGTGATGGCCAAGGCGAAGAAGGACCACAAGTTCTACTATATCGACAGCGATCTGAAGATCGACGAGCCGCAGGCCAACCTGATCATTGATGCCGACAAGGTGGCCGCCCTTGGCCTGACCAAGCAGCAGGTCGGTCAGGCGCTGAGCGCGGCCTTGTCCGGGGCGCGGGTGAATTATTTCACCATCGACGGGCGCGCCTATGAGGTGATCCCCCAGGTGCGCCGCGCCGACCGGCTGAACCCCTCGGACATCCTGAACCTGCACATCCCGACGCCGCACGGCCCGGTGACCCTGCGCAGCGTCGCGCATCTGAGCATGAGCGTCGGACCCGAGTCGATCAGCCATTTCCAGCAGCTCAATTCCGCCACCATCCAGGGCGTGGCGGCGGGGTCGCAGGGGGCGACGCTGGCCTATCTGCGCGCGACGCTGAAGCAGGTGGCGCCCTCGGGCTACAGCGCCGATTACGCCGGCCAGTCACGTCAGTTCATGCAGGAATCGGGCGGCTTTCTGGTGACGATGATGTTCTCGGTCATCATCGTCTTCCTGGCACTGGCGGCGCTGTTTGAAAGCTTCCGCGACCCGGTGGTGATCCTGATCTCGGTGCCGCTGGCGCTGTTCGGGGCGGTCAGCTTCCTGTTCCTCGGCTTCTCCACCATCAACATCTACACCGAGGTGGGGATCGTCACCCTGATGGGGCTGATCTCGAAACACGGGATCCTGATCGTGCAATTCGCCAATGCCGCGCAGGCGCGCGGGATGACCAAGCTAGAGGCAGTGCTGGAGGCGGCCTCGACCCGGCTGCGGCCGATCCTGATGACCACGGCGGCGATGGTCTTTGGCGTGCTGCCGCTGGTGCTGGCGTCGGGCGCGGGGGCGGCGGGGCGCTATGCGATGGGGCTGGTGATCTTCACCGGCATGTCGGTCGGCACGCTGTTCACGCTGTTCGTGGTGCCGGCGATGTATCTGCTGCTGGCCTCGCGCGTGACGCCCGAGGAAAGGACCGTCCCGGCCGAGTGATCCGGTTGGGGCCCGTTGGGTCCGGCGTGGCCGGGCGTGGCGCAAGGCGTCACCGCGCCCTGCTTGACCTGACCCCGGACCGGGGGCAGGCTTTCGGTCGGCGGGCGATTTTGTGGGGGGAAGGGCCGCGGCATGAGGAACACCCGACATTACCGGCACTGGCCCGAGGGCGTGCCCTATCAGGTGGATCTGCCCGCCCAATCGGTGGCGCAGAACCTTGAGGACACCGCCGCCCGCGCGCCCGAGACCCCGGCGATCCATTACTATGGCCGCACGCTCAGCTATGGCCGGCTGGCCGGTCAGGCGCGGGCCGTCGCGGGCTGGCTGAAGCGGCAGGGCGTGGCCAAGGGCGACCGGGTGCTGCTGTATATGCAGAATTCGCCGCAATATGTGGCCGCCTATTATGGCATCCTGCGCGCCGATGCGGTGGTGGTGCCGGTCAACCCGATGAACCGCGCGGCCGAGATGGCGCATCTGGTCGCCGACACCGGCGCACGCGTCGCGGTCGCGGGGCAGGAGCTGCTGGACTTTCTGCGCCCGCTGCTGGGCGCCGGGTTAGACGGGGGCCCGGACGGGGGACCAAACGCCGGGCCGAACGGGGGGCTTCAGGCCTGTCTGGTCGCCGCCTATGCCGACGCCGCCGACCCGGGTTTCCCGCACCGATTGCCCGCGCCGCTGGACCAGCCCGGGCGCGCGCATTACGGCCCGCGCATCACCCCCTGGGTCGAGGCGCTGTCTGATGCGCGCGATCCCGGCCCGATCACCGCAGGACCGGGTGATCTGGCGGTGATCCCCTATTCCTCGGGCTCGACCGGCCACCCCAAGGGCTGCATGCATTCCCACCGCACGGTGATGGCAACGATCGTCGGCGGCGTCGCCTGGACGCCCGAAACCGGCGACAAGCCGACGCTGGTGTCGCTGCCGCTGTTCCATGTCACCGGCATGCAGAACTCGATGAACGGGCCGATCCTTGCGGGCCAGACCATGGTGATGATGACCCGCTGGGACCGCAAGCTTGCCGCCGATCTGATCGCGCGCTACCGGGTGGGGCGCTGGCGCTCGATCACCACGATGGCGATCGACCTGATCAACGACCCCGAGGTGGACAGCTATGACCTGTCCAGCCTCGACGCGATCGGCGGCGGCGGGGCGGCAATGCCTGCGTCGGTGGCTGGGCGGCTGAAGGCCTTGACCGGGCTCGACTATATCGAAGGCTACGGCATGTCCGAGGCGATGGGCGCCACCCATATCAACCCGCCCCAGGCGCCGCAGTTGCATTGTCTGGGCATCCCGATCTTCGATGTCGACTCGCGGGTGATCGACCTGGACACCGGGGCGAAACTGCCGCCGGGCGAGGTGGGCGAGATCATCATCGCCGGGCCGCAGATATTCCTCGGCTACTGGAACAACCCCCAGGCCACCAAAGCGGCCTTCGTCACGCTGGAGGACCGGGCGTTCCTGCGCTCGGGCGACATCGGCTATATGGATACGGACGGGTATTTCTACATCACCGACCGGCTGAAGCGGATGATCAACGCCTCGGGCTACAAGGTCTGGCCGGCCGAGGTCGAGGAGATGCTTCACGATCATCCGCAGGTGGCCGAGGTCTGCATCACCGCCAAACCCGATCCGCGCCGCGGCGAAAGCGTGCTGGCCTGGGTGGTGGCGCGGCCCGGGGCCGAGGAGGGGCCGGGGGCGGAGAAGGGGCTGAACGCGGAGGCGCTGATCGCCTGGTGCCGGGGCCGGATGGCGGCCTACAAGGTGCCGGCCGAGGTGCGCTTCCTTGCGGCGCTGCCGCGCTCTCCCTCGGGGAAGATGGAATGGCGCAAGTTGCAGGAAGAGGCCTTCGCGGGGTAGGGGATCCGTCGGCCCGGGCCGGATCACCCTTTCGTGCGCGCCGCGCGCCGGGGGTGACAGCGCCGGCTTCGGCCTTACCTTGACCCTGTCGAGAGCAAAGAGGATAGCCCCATGCACGCAGAAGACCTGACCATCGTCACCGAGGACGGCACCGCCCCCGCGCGGATCTTCGGCGAAGAGGGCTGCCCCGGGGTTCTGCTCTACATGGATATCTTCGGCCCGCGCCCGGCGCTTTGGGCGATGGCCGAGCGCATCGCAAGCTGGGGCTACCGGGTGCTGGTGCCGGATCTGTTCTACCGCGTGGGCAATTACGGGCCGTTCGACGCGGCCACCGCCTTTGACGACGACAATACCCGCGCAGAGCTGTTGCGCCTGCGCGATGCGACCCCCCAGGAGATGACCGCCCGCGACACCGGCGCCTTCATCGATGCCTTGGTGGCGCATGGCGGCATCGGCCCGGTGGGGGTGGTGGGCTATTGCATGGGCGGCGCGCGGGCGCTGACCGCCGCCATCGCGGCCCCGGTGCGCGTCGCCGTCGCCGCCAGCTTTCATGGCGGCGGGCTGGCCAGCGACGCCCCCGACAGCCCGCATCTGAGCGCCGCGAAGATGAAGGCCTTCATCTATGTCGGCTCGGCCGGGGTGGACCGCGGCTTCCCGCCCGAGCAATCGGCGCTTCTGGCCCGCACCCTGCGCGAGGCCGGCGTCGACCACATGATCGAGAATTTCCCCGGCATGGACCATGGCTGGTGCGTGTCCGACCACGGGGTCTACAACGCCGCCGGGGCCGAGCGTCACTGGCGCAGGCTGCAACAGATTTTCGCGGAACGGTTGCAACCCACTGGCTGATCCGATTCTATTCGGATATGATGCTGTTTGTGGGGGCGCAGACCGGGAGGTCGGCCTATGGGACAAACAACGTTCGGAAGGATTGGCCTCGGCGCGCTTTGTGCGGCGACGATCCTGCTTGTGCGCGGCGATATCGCGCTGGCGGCGCTTGCGGTGCTTTCGGTGCTGGTGCTGCGGGTCTTCGTCCTGATCGCCGATGTGTTCTGGATCAGCTTCACCGGCAAGCCGCTGGTCCGTGCCCGGCCCCTCAATACCGAGAAAACCGCAATGGATGCCGCGCCCCCCATCGGCCCCTTCGCGCGGCTCTCCAGCCTGCCGATGCCGCTGCGCCGTCGAGAGGCGCCGCGGGTGTCACTGTTCGCCAAACCCACGGCAGAGCCCGAACCGCCCCACCCGAGCCGGCGCCTCGAGGCGCTCAAGGCGCGATTGGGGTTTCAGTAGGCCCGCCGCGTCCCCAGATCCGCCTTCGCCGGACGGCCCGCTGCCGCCCGGCGCGCGCCGCGGTCAATCGCCCAGCTTCAAGATCCGCCCGTCGGTATGGATATTCACCGTCTTGAGTGCGCGGATATAGGCGATCACGTCATTGGCCATCAGCGGACCGTTGCCCTTGTCGACGATCACCCGACCACCGCCGAGGGCCGCATAGCCATCGCCGCCCGCCAGAATGTAATCGTTGGTGGCCAGGGTATAGATCCGGTCGGGATCCAGCGGCTGGCCTGCCACCTCTACCTTGGTGACACGTTTCATCGGCGGCGCGCTGGGATCCCACACCACCCGCATCCCGGCGATCTGCGGAAACCGACCGGCGCCCTTGCTGGCCTGGCTGAAGCCGTTTTCCAGCGCCGCCAGGATCTGGCGCCCCGGCAGTTCCGTCACCACCGTCTTGTTGCCAAAGGGCAGCTCGGTCAGGATGTCCTTGCGGGTCAGAAGGGTGCCCGCCTCATAGATCCGGTCGCCGCGAATGCCGCCGCCGTTCAGCAGCACTACCTGCGCGCCGCTGCGCATCTTCAACGCCTCGGCGATCAGATCCCCCATCGCGCTTTCCTGACTGCGCACCACGTTGCGCCGCGAATCGAGCATCCCCTCGGTCGTGCCGATCGGCTGGCCCAGCGTCTTGTCCAGCTCCTGCCGGAACTTCACCACCAGCGCCTCCGAGGCCGGGTCGGGCGTCACATCGGCGGTGTCGATCCAGCGAAAATCCGGGGTCCAGCGGATCCGGCGCTTGCCGTCCTTCTCGGTCACCTCGATGGTCAGATCCAGCGGCTGCAGGAAGCGCGCGTCGATCGAGGTTTCGACATAGGCGGTGATGCCGTCGTAGAAGGTGGCGTTCAGATGGTCGTCGCCCGACAGCACCACATCGAAGGCGTGGCTGGCGATCAGGGCGCGGTCGTTGGCTTGATCGGTCTGGACCACGCCGATCACCAGATCCGCGCCCTGCTTGCGTGCGGCCCGGGCGGCGGCAATGCCGGTCTTCACCGTGGGCGCGAAAACCAGATCGCCGGTGTCCGAGACCTCGGGCGAGGTATCTTGCGCCACCGGGATCAGCGCCACTTTCAGCCCCTGGATCGTCTTCCACATCACCCCGCCAAGGCCCGGCAGCGGCGTGCCCCCGGGCTGGGCGATGTTGATCGCGGCCCATGGGTAGGCAGAGGCCGCCATCTTGGCGCGGAAATTCGCCGGTCCGAAGTCGAATTCGTGATTTCCCGGCACCGCCAGATCGAAGGGCACCAGATTCGTCAGATCGACCGTGTTCTGCCCATGGTCTATCCCCGACAGCAGCGAGGGCGACAGCATATCGCCATCGAAGACATAGAGCACGTTCGGATGCGCCGCCCGTTCGGCCCGCGCCACGGCGTTGAGCCGGGCAAAACCGCCGCGATGGCCGTCGCCGTCGAAATTGTAGATGTCGCCGACGCCCAGCAAGGTCAGCTTGACCGTTTCAGCCGCCGCCGCGGCGGTGGGGCCAAGCGAGAGGCCAAGCGAGAGGGCGGCGCCCCAGGTCAGGGTGGCGAGTCGGCGTGTCGCTTGGATCATGTCGGTGCTCCGCTTGGGGGGACGGCGGGCGGCACAGCCGCGCGCGGGGGCCATACTTCTGCATAGCGGGCCAGCAGGGTGCGGCAAGGAAATTTTCACATCGACGTGATCGGCGCGCAGGAAATCGGGCACCGGTCGCCGTCATTTGCCCGCGAACTGGCAGTGGGGCGAATCGCATCGCGCCGGCGGCGATCCCGGCGGATGGCGGAAACTGACATCTCATCACCATTCGCTCAGGCGGTCTCGGGCGGCACGGTGCTGCGCGGCGAAACCCCCGTGAGGCTTGAAACATTTCCAAAGTTCGCGCCGCCAGATCGCGGCGAGCGCCTTGTCGCATGGGCTGTTTCCGTCGCGTCACACGGGGTGCGAAGGCAGTGTCGCGACTGATCAGTCGCATGCCGCTCGGCGACAAGTCACTTCCTCTACACATAATTTTGAACAAGATCCGCCCCCCTGCGACATGTCGTAGCCTTGCGAAGCCGGACCCCCTACACCTTTAAGGGGCAAACTTTTTGCAGGATTGATGGAGGGACGCGAAATGCGCTTGGGACAGGGACGAACCCCATGGCTGCCGCCAACGGCCCGGCGGATCGTTCGCCGCGTTGGCGTGCCGGCACTTTTGGTAGCACCGATGCTGCTTTCCGGCTGTGTCGTGCATGATTTCGGATTTTCGGATCCGCAGGGGCCGGTCGCGGCCAACCAATGGGGCCATTTCTGGCAGGTGACCTGGATCTCGATGATCGTGGTGTTGCCCGTGATCGTGGGGGTGCCGTGGCTTGCCTGGCACTATCGCTATTCGAACAAGAAGGCGACCTACAGGCCGCATTGGGACTTCGACCACCTGCTTGAATGGGCGATGTGGCTGATTCCTGCGGTGATCGTGCTGGCGCTGTCGACGCTGCTGTGGATCGACACCCACAAGCTGGATCCCTACCGCGCGATCGCGTCCGACAAGGCGCCGCTGCGGGTGCAGGTCGTCGGCCTCGACTGGAAATGGCTGTTCATCTATCCCGACTATCACGTCGCGACGGTGGGCGAGATGGTGTTCCCGCAAGACCGTCCGGTCAGCATGCAGTTGACCTCGGACACGGTGATGCAAAGCTTCACCATTCCGGCGCTGGTGGGGCAGATCTACACCATGCCCGCGATGGTGACCAAGCTGAACATGGCGGCCTACAAGGTCGGCAGCTTCGACGGCATGAACACCCAGTACAACGGCGAAGGCTTCCACGATCAGCATTTCGTCGCCAAGGCGGTATCGCCCGACGACTTCAAGGCCTGGATGAAGAAGGTGCAGGCCGATGGCGTGGCGCTGAATCCGATGGCCTACAAGCGGCTGGCGATCAGCTCGACGCCCAAGCAGGTGCGGGCAACCTTCGGCAACAACGCGATGCCCGATGGCGTGACCTGGTTCAACAACGTCGCGCCGGGGTTCTTTATGAATATCGTCGACCGCTACATGAAGCCGGTCCCGCAACACGAACAACCCGGCTCGGTCCAGTACAACGCCCAGATGGGCAACGCCAAGACCGAGTAGGATGGCAGGATAAGCATGGAACACACATCATTTCTCTTCGGGCGTCTGACCCTTGACGCCATCGACCCGCTGAAGGTTTTCCTTCATCCGGTCAGCACCAACCTGATCATCCTCTCGGGCGCCGCCTGGGCGGTCGTGCTGGGCGGGATCTTCGTCTTCGCATTGCTGACCTACATGGGCTGGTGGAAGCCGCTGTGGGACAATTGGTTCCGCTCGATCGACCACAAGAAGATCGGCATCATGTATATCGTGCTGGCCTTCATCATGCTGGTACGCGGCGTGATCGAGGGCGTTCTGATGCGCGCCCAGCAGGCCGACGGGCTGCACGGCGGCTTCCTGAGCGCCGACCACTACGCGCAGCTCTTCTCGACCCACGGCACGATCATGATCTTCTTCATGCTGATGCCGTTCCTGACCGGCCTGATGAACGTGGCGGTGCCGCTGCAGATCGGGGCGCGCGACGTGTCCTTCCCGATGCTGAACTCGGTCTCGCTGGGTCTGACGATCGCGGGCGCCGTGCTGGTCATGGTGTCGCTGGTCTTCGGCGACTTCTCGACCGGTGGCTGGACTGCCTATCCGCCCTATACCGGGGTCAGTTTCCAGCCCGGACCGGGGCCTGACTACTGGCTGTGGTCGGTCACGCTGACGGGTCTTGGCGCGACGCTGACGGGGATGAACTTCGTCGTCACGATCTACAAGGAACGTGCCCCGGGCATGACCTTCTTCCGCATGCCGATGTTCACCTGGACGGCGCTGTGCACCGCGATCCTGATGGTCTTCGCGATGCCGCCGCTGACGGTGGCCTCGGTCATGCTGGTGCTGGACCGCTACGCCGGGTTCCACTTCTTCACCAACGCCCTCGGCGGCAACATGATGAACTACGCCAACCTGTTCTGGCTGTTCGGTCACCCCGAGGTCTACATCCTCATCCTGCCGGCCTTCGGCGTCTATTCGGAAGTGACCGCCACCTTCTCGGGCAAGCGCCTTTACGGCTACGGCTCGCTGGTGGTCGCGACGATGGCGATCGCGGTGCTGTCGTTCACCGTGTGGCTGCACCACTTCTTCACCATGGGCCAGGATGCCAACGTCAACGCGATCTTCGGTATCGCGACGATGCTGATCGGGATTCCAACCGGGGTGAAGATCTACGACTGGATGGCCACGATGTATCGCGGCCGGGTGCGGTTCACCGTGCCGATGCTCTACACCACGAACTTCATGGTGCTGTTCGTGCTGGGCGGCCTGTCGGGGATCATCCTGGCGAACCCGTCGATCGACTTCCAGGTTCACAACACCCTGTTCCTGGTGGCGCACTTCCACAACGTGCTGATCCCGGGCGTGTTCTTCGGGATGCTGGCCGGCTACACCTACTGGTTCCCCAAGATGTTCGGCTTCCGGCTGAACGATACCTGGGGCTACATCTCCTGCTGGTGCTGGTCGATCGGCTTCGGGCTGACCTTCTTCCCGCTCTATGTGGTGGGCCTGATGGGCATGACCCGGCGGACCGTGTCGTTCACCAACCCGGCGTTTGAGCCGTGGATGCTGCTCTCGGGTCTGGGCGCGGCGGTGCTGAGCTTTGCGCTGTTCGCGCTGTGCGTGCAGCTTTACGTCTCGATCCGCGACCGCGAAACGACCCGCGACATCGGTGGCGATCCCTGGGGCGCGCGTACGCTGGAATGGGCCACGCCCTCGCCGGCACCGCACTACAACTTCCCGGCGATCCCGCACATCAACGCGCGTGAAGCCTTTGCCGTGGCGAAGGAAGCGGGCGCCGGTTACCAGGCCCCGAAAACCTATTCCGACATCCATCTGCCCGGCGACACGATGATGGGCGTGGTGATGGCGGTGTTCGGCTCGGGCTTCGGTTTCGGCATGGTGTGGCACATCTGGTGGATGGCGCTGGCCAGCTTCGCGATCATGGCGCTGTCGTTCATCGGGCGCGCCATCCGTGGCGACCGGCATCCGCACACGGTGCCTGCCGCAGAAATTCAGGCCGAGCATGAGGCCTGGCTGGAAAAGGTCCGCGCGATCACCCCGGTGACGCGTGATCTGGAACTCAAGCAAGCGAACCTCGGCGTTGCGGCGCACGAGTACATGGAGGCGGCCCAATGAGCAGCGCAACCGACGCCACCTACCAGGCCCCGGGCATTGCCTATGGGGCCGCCGAGGGGCACCACCACGACCGGGCAGCCACCCAGCTTTCGGGCTTCTGGCTGTTCATGATGAGCGACCTCATCCTGTTCGGATGTTTCTTCGCGACCTACGGCACCATGCTCGGCAAGCCTTCGCTTGCCGGCGGGCCGGGGCCGAAGGACGTGTTCGAGATGTCGGGTGTGGTGATCGAGACGGCGGCACTGCTGCTGTCGACCTTCACCTTCGGGCTTGCCTCGATCGCGATCAAGTACGACCGCCCGAAGCGCGAGATCCTGACCTGGCTGATCGTCACGCTGCTGCTGGGTGCGACTTTCCTCGGCTTCGAGCTGAAGGAATTCATCACCATGTTCCACGACGGCGCCGTGCCGCAGCGCTCGGGTTTCCTGTCGGCCTTCTTCGGGCTGGTGCCGTTGCACGGGATCCACGTGACCAGCGGCTCTATCTGGCTGCTGATCATGATTATCACGATCGCCAAGAACGGTGTCGATGACCTGACCAAGTCGCGCCTGGCGCGCCTGGCGCTGTTTTGGCACTTCCTCGACCTGATCTGGGTCGGGATCTTCTCTGTCGTCTACCTCGGAGGGCTTGCGTAATGTCGACCCCTAAGAACCTGAGCAAAGAAGAAGCCTACAAGCACGACCTCAAGGGCTATGTCACCGGCCTGGGGCTGGCGCTGGTGCTGACGGTGATCCCGTTCAGCGCGGTGATCTTCGGCATGTCGACCGGGGCCGCGCTGTGGCTGATCGCGGTTCTGGGCCTGATCCAGATCGTGGTGCATGTGCGCTACTTCCTGCACGTCGACCTGAGCCCCGAGCGGCGCGAAGACCTGCATCTGCTGCTGTTCTCGGGCCTTTTGCTGTTCATCATGGCAGCGGGCACGATCTGGGTGGTTCTGAACATGAACTACCGGATGATGCCGGGGATGCACATGATCGGCATGTGATCCCAGGGATCACCCGAAAAAGAAAGGCGGCGCAGGCATCCTGCGCCGCCTTTTTCATTGGCGAAAGACCATCGAGAGGGGGCTGGCATGGCGGCGGGGGCGCTGCCCCCTGCACCCCCGGGATATTTAGGCCAAAGAGAAAGCAAGGGGCGCTCTTCTGCTTTCTCTTTGGTCTAAATATCCCACGGGGGTCCGGGGGTGTGAAACCCCCGGCGCCGGCGGCAGGGCAGGGCGCCTAGCCCGAGACCTGTTCGCGCAGGATGGAGACCGTCATCGACACCATCAGATAGAGGCCTGCGAAGATCAGGAAGGCCACCAGCGTGTTCTCGAAGGCGCGTGGATAGGTGGGATGGTCGGCGGCCACCGGCGAGACCGACAACGACAGATAGCGCACCTGGCTGTTGGCCTGGACCCGGGCGGTCTCAAGCGCCTGCAGAGATTGCGACAGCATCATTTGCCGGGTCTGCACATCGGCCTGGGCCGAAAGCAGGTCGGATTGCACCGTGGCCAGCGACACCCCCTGAGAGGTGGGCTGGGTCATGCGATTGCGCAGGGTCCTGATGCGGGCCTCGATATTGTCGATCCGGCGCTGCAGCGGCTGCACCCGCGCCTGCGGCGGGCTGGGGTTCGACATCAGCTCCTGCATGGTCAGCCGGTCCTGGTTCAGCTGGGTGTCGAGCGCGGTGATCTGGCTGGTCAGCAGCGTCTCCTCGATGGTCGAGCTGAGCACCTTGAACTTCTGCTGAAGGTTCACGACCTTCTTTTGCGCCGCCGCCAGCGTCTTCTCAGCATTGACGTAACTTTGCCGCGCGCCGGTCATCTGATCCTCGCGGATGCGCTGGGTCATGTGGTCGACCTGCTGCTCGGCATAGGAGATCAACGCCCGCGAGAAATCGGCGGCCTCCTGGCCCGAGGGGGCGATCACCTGCATCTTGACCGAGCCCTCGGTCGGGTCGTAGCCGATCTTCACCATGCGCCGGTAAAGAGCGTAGGTTTCCTCGTTCGTGGTTTTGGCGGGCAGGCGCAGGATCGGGTCGATCTTGGGGCCCTGGAAGGCCCGTCTGAAGCCGTTGTCCTTGTCGAGCCGGCTCATCGCGTCGCGCGACTGCAGATATTCCTGGACGTTGATCGAATCCTGGGAATTGGCGAAGGTCGTACCGGCCACCAGCCCGCCCAACTGCCCCGCAGTGGCGGCGCCGGGCTGGGCCTTCTCGATCACGAAGGAGGAATAGGAGGCGTAAAGCGGCGTCGCCACCTTGTAGAAATAGAACCCCGCCAGGAAGGTCGGCAGCGCCACGAAGAAGGCCAGCCGAGCGCCCATCAGCACCATCCGGCGGCGGCGGCGGCGGGCGATGTCGCGCTGGATGCGCATGATGTCGCGCGCCCGCAGGCTTTCGGGGTTTTCGGTGGGGGTGTTCACCTCGGTCGAGGGCACCTGGGCGGGCTTGATCGTCGCGGGCAGCCGCTGCGGGCCCTGATCCGCGCGCGCCGGCAGGCCGGCGCCGCCCTGGCCGCCATCGCCATCCTCGGCCACGACCAGTTCCAGAATGCTGCTGCGCTGGAACGGGTCGATGCCACGGGTGCGAAGCTGGCGCACGGCGTCGAAATCCGAGGTCACGGAGATGCCGTTGCGCTGCGCCATGCGGCGCGCCATGCGCAACTGCCGACCCGTCAGCCCTTCGCGCCGGATGCTGTCGATCGCGGTCTCGGAGGCCACCTCGCGCGGGGCCAGCACGCTGTCGGGGGCAGCGGGCCCGGCGGTGGGAAACCGCTGTTCGCCGAAGCCGTCGTCTTCGTCATCCTCGTCGGAATCCTGACGTGCGAGGCGCGTGCGGCGGGCGCCGTCGGCCATCGCGGCAAGCGGGCCGTCACGGCGGACGCGGAACTTCTTAACCTTGGGTTTCGTAGTCATACAGACGCTTCGCTTCCTCAAGAGTGTCGAACATGTACAAATGGCCATCGCGCAGCACGGCGGCCGAACGGCAGAACTTTTCCAATGTCTTGGCGCGGTGCGAGACGATCACCACCGTCGCGGTTTCCAGCCGCTCGCGCAGGATATTACCGGCCTTGCGGTTGAATTCGACATCCGTGGTCGAGGGCATGCCCTCATCGATCAGGTAGATGTCGAATTCCAGCGCCAGCATCAGCGCGAAGGAGAACCGCGAGCGCATTCCCTGGCTGTAGGTGCCGATCGGCATGTCGAAATATTCGTTGATGCCGCACAGCCAACGGCAGAAGGCCTCGACGTAATCGGGGTCGAGACCGTAGAGCTTGGCGATGTAGCGCGCGTTCTCGGTTGCCGTGTGGCGCGACACCACGCCGCCCATGAAGCCCAGCGGGAAGGAGATGCGCGAAGTCCGGACCACCCGGCCTTCATCGGGTTTCTCGAGCCCCGCCATCATGTTGATGATCGTGGTCTTGCCGGTGCCGTTCGGGGCCAGGATGCCCAGCGAATTGCCCAGATCCACCCGGAACGACGCCTGGTCGAGAATGACCTTGCGCTGTTTTCCGGTCCAAAAGGATTTGGACACGTTCTCGAACTCGATCATGGCACTGCCTCATCGCGCCGGCCCGGTGAGGGGCCTGTTGCCCTGCAAGGGTCTGTCATTGATCCTACCGCTAAGGGGCCTTTCCGGCGGCATTATGTCGGAAGTTTGGAACTTGTGCCAAGGGTTCGTGTGGTCGCGGGCGCCGCGGGCGTATTTTGGGACAATGAAAGGGAAGGGGGCTTGCCCCCGGGGCGCCGGGCCGTCAGCCTGCGGGGATGAGTGAGGCCGATGTCATCCTTGCGCGCGAGATCGGCGCGTGCCGGCTGTGCGCCGGGCGTTTTGCCGCGACCGCCACGCAGCATGAGCCGCGGCCGGTGGCGTGGTTTCAAGGCTCGGCCCGGCTGCTGATCGCGGGGCAGGCGCCGGGGCTGCGGGTGCATGAGGCCGGGCGGCCCTTTGCTGACCGCTCGGGGGACCGGCTGCGCGACTGGATGGGGGTGGATGAGGCCACGTTCTACGACCGCGACCGCATCGCCGTGGTGCCGATGGCCTTCTGCTTTCCGGGCTATGACGCGAAGGGATCGGATCTGCCGCCGCCGCCGATCTGCGCGCGCACCTGGCATATGCGGGTGCTGGCGGCGCTGCCGCGGGTGGACTTGATCCTGACGATCGGCGCCGCCGCGCAGCGCTGGCATCTGGGCGAGAAGCGCAAGGTTGGCGAGGTGGTCGCCGATTGGCGCGCCGTGCTGGGGCGCAACAGCCCCGGCCCGCGTATTCTGCCCTTGCCCCATCCGTCCTGGCGCAATACCGCATGGCTGAAACGCAACCCTTGGTTCGAGGCCGAGCTGCTGCCGGTCCTGCGCCAGGAGGTCGCCCGGATACTGGAGACGCCATGACCCCGCCCGAAGCCCCGCCCGAACCCTCTCACGCGACGCTTCTCGATGCCGCCCATGAGGCGATGGAGGCCGCGCCCGAAGACGGCGCCGCGCGGCTGGCATTCTACGCCCGGCTTGCCGATGGCGAGCTGTTCGTACTGCTTGAGGAAGAGGCCCGGGGCGAGACCATCGCGCCGCGGGTCTTCCCGTTGGACGATGGCCCCGTGGTGCTGGCCTTCGACGAAGAGGAGCGGCTGACCGAATTCACCGGGGCGCCGGCGCCCTACGTGGCGCTGCCGGGCCGGGTGGTGGTGGCGCAGCTGGCCGGGCAGGGGGTCGGGTTGGGGGTGAACCTGGGGGTCGCGCCCTCGTCGACGCTGCTGGCGCCCGAGGCGCTGGATTGGCTGGCCGAAACCCTGGGCTCCGCGCCGGAAGAGGCCGAGGCCCGTCCAGTGGCCTTCCACAAGCCCGCGGGCCTGCCCGAAGGGCTGCTGTCGGCGCTGGATGCGGCGCTGGCGAAGGCGGGCGGGCTGGCGCGCTCCGCGCTGCTGGCCGGGGTCGAGTATGAGGACGGCACGCGCGGCCATTGGCTGGCCTTTGTCGAGGCGGTCGAGGCCGCGCAGCCGGCGCTGGCGCGGGCCGCGAGTGAGGCCGTGCACTTTTCGGGCGCCGAGGAAGGCGCCGTCGACGTGGTCTTTTTGACCGAGGATGCCCCGATCGTCGCGCGGCTTTCCAAGGTGGCTTTGCGGTTCGATCTGCCCCAGCCCGAGGCGCCGGCGGCACGCGGCCCAGTGGCGCCGGGCTCGGACCCCTCGAAACCGCCGATCCTGCGCTGAGCGACGTTTCGGCGGGCAGCGCGGCTGTAATTACATGGGGTATTTGGATACCTAATTCGCAAGACATTGTTTTAACGCATTTTATCACCAGCAATCCCTCTTGACTGGCGCCGTAAATCCCGTAGAAGTCGGCTATCCAACGCGGGATGTCCCGCAAACCCTCATCGAATAGGGCCGACAATGAAAACCTTCACCGCGACTCCGGCGGATATCGACAAGAAATGGATCCTGATCGACGCCGAAGGCATCGTTCTGGGCCGTCTTGCCTCGATCGTCGCCATGCGCCTGCGCGGCAAGCACAAGCCGTCCTTCACGCCCCATATGGACATGGGCGACAACGTGATCGTCATCAACGCCGACAAGGTGCAGATGACCGGCAAGAAGCGCACCGACAAGACCTATTACTGGCACACCGGCCACCCGGGCGGCATCAAGAGCCGTACCGCAGAGCAGATCCTGGAAGGCGCGCATCCCGAGCGGATCGTGACTCTGGCGATCAAGCGGATGCTGCCGGGCGGCAAGCTGAGCCGTCAGCAGATGACCAACCTGCGCGTTTACGCGGGGGCCGAGCATCCGCATGAGGCGCAGAACCCCGACGTGCTCGACCTCAAGCCGCTGAACCCGAAGAACACCCGGAGCGCATGATATGGCCGAAGAAATCAAATCCCTCGACGCGCTGAAAGACGCCGTCTCGGTCGAGGCCGGCGATGTGGCCGTGTTGACGACCGACACCGACAGCCTGCCCGAACCCATGCGCGATGCGCAGGGCCGGGCCTACGCGACCGGCAAGCGCAAGGACGCCATTGCGCGCGTCTGGATCAAGCCGGGCACCGGCAAGGTCCTGATCCGCAACAACAAGGGCGAGTTCGTCGACTACGGCGTCTACTTCGCGCGCCCGGTGCTGCAGATGATCCTGCGCCAGCCGTTCACGGTGGCGAATGTCGAAGGCCAGTTCGACGTGATGGCCACCGTCAAGGGCGGCGGGCTGTCGGGTCAGGCGGGCGCCGTGAAGCACGGCATCTCGAAGGCGCTGCAGCTGTACGATCCCACGCTGCGCGCGGCGCTGAAGGCGGCGGGCTTCCTGACCCGCGACAGCCGCGTCGTCGAGCGGAAGAAATACGGCAAGGCGAAGGCCCGCAAGAGCTTCCAGTTCTCGAAGCGCTGATCTTTCGGACTTACGACGATTTGGCAGGGGCCCGCAGGTTGCGGGCCCCTTTGTCATTTGCAGGCCTCGTCGCCGGGGGTTTCACACCCCCGGACCCCTGTGGGATATTTGCGCCAGAGAGAAAATAGCGAGCGCATACGCGATGGCATGAGCGTGCGGTTTCTGTAGGCTCAAGGATCGCTGCGACAGGTCCACTATCTCAGCTTCATCATCTCGTCCCTGAACGCCTCGGTCGGTGTTCGCCACCCGAGGCACCTCCTTGGGGTTCCGTTCAGGCGGTCGCAAATCGCCTTCATTTCGCGATTTGAGAGCGCCGCCACGAACGTGTCGCGTGGCAGATAGCGCCGGGCCCGCTTGTTCAGGTTCTCGACCGATCCCTTTTGCCAAGGTGCCTGCGGATCGCAGAACCAGGCCTCGGTGCCGATCCCGGGCTTCAGTTTGCGCCAGCTGCAGAACTCGATGCCCCGGTCGAAGGTGATGGATCTTCGGGCAGGCTGGGGCAGAGGCTCCATGACGGCCATCAACCGGTTCATCAGGTGTGTGGTGCTCCTGTCGTTGTTGCGGAACAGGACGGCGAACCGGGTCTTTCGTTCGACCAGCTATGCGATGTTGGCATTGCCCTGTGCGCGTTCGAAGATCATCAGGTCGCCTTCCCATTCCCCGAACGTCTCGCGGGTGTTTACATGGTCCGGGCGCTGATGGATCGAGCGTTCGGGCGGAAAAACAAGGCCTCGCGGCCTGCGGGCATAGCGCGGCTGCCGCTTCTTCCGGCGGTTGGGAAGATGACGCGAGAGTTCTGTCGACTGGCCGTCCGGACCGTAGACATAGGTGTAGATTGTCTCGTGACTGACGCGCTGTGCCTGGCACTCGAACGTCAGGCGACCTGCGATCTGCTCCGGGGACCAGCCCTCCTTCAACTGAGTGATCACCGCCCTTCGAAGGTCTGGGAACCGGATGAGCTTGCAGCGTCTGGCGCGACGCCTCGCTGCAGATTTCTGGGCGACCATACCGTAGTAGCCGCTAAGATACGGCAGTTCCTTGTCGACGAAGCTGTTGCGCTTGAGCTCGCGATAGACACACTAGACCGATGCCTGCCGAGTTCAGTGGCTATCCTGCTGACCGGCATCTTCGCATTCAACATGTCCTCGATCGCGCGCCGCTCGCGCAAATCCAGCTCTGTGTGGGTCATCTTCCTTCTCCGTGCTTTTCAGCAAGATAGGGGATTTGTCGCAACCCAGTTTAGAATGTGCCTTCAAATGCCATTTAGTACCCATAACTGGTATTATGTAGTTAGTGGAGATGGACGGATTAGAAAACTGAACCCATATTACATCAGATAAGTCGCCTATGGCATTGTTTTTACGCTCTTACATCGCTCTCGCGCGACAATCCCCCGCAGCGGCTGGACGCCGGGCTATGATCTCTTCTAAATGAATGCATCATTCGCGCCCAGGGAGACCCGACCATGAGCTTCGACCGTTCCGTCAAGATCGCCCCCTCGATCCTTTCCGCCGATTTCGCCAATTTCGGCGCCGAGATCCGCGCGATCGAGGCCCAAGGGGCCGATTGGGTGCATGTCGACGTGATGGATGGCCATTTCGTGCCGAACCTCACCTTCGGCCCGCCGGCGGTGAAGGCCTTCCGGCCGCATGTGAAAACCTTCATGGACGTGCATCTGATGATCGCCCCGGTCGACGCCTATATCGAGGCCTATGCCGAAGCCGGCGCCGATCTGATCAGCGCCCATGTCGAGGCTGGACCCCATATTCACCGCACGCTGCAGGCGATCCGCGCCCAGGGCGTCAAGGCCGGCGTCGTGCTGAACCCGGGCACACCGGCCGAAGCGGTGGCGGATGTGCTCGATCTGGTTGATCTGGTGCTGGTGATGACGGTGAACCCGGGCTTTGGTGGCCAGAAATTCATCCACTCCGGTATTGAGAAAACCCGCAAGATCAGGAAGATGCTGTGCGATCGTGAGGTGCATATCCAGATCGATGGCGGCGTCACGCCAGACACCGCGCCGCTGGTGGTGGCCGCGGGCGCCGACGTTCTGGTGGCGGGATCCGCCGTCTTCAAGGGCGGTTCTGTTGACAAGCCAGAGGTTTACGGCGCCAATATCAAGGCGATCCGCGACGCGGCCGAGGCGGCCCGGGCCTGACCGCCCTGCCCCAGCCATGCGTCCTGCGGCCGCGAGGAGGACCGGGGAGGATGCGATGAAAATCACCCGCAGACAGATGCTTGGCGCCTGCGCGGCCGCAGGTTTGCTGGTGCTGGCGCGTCCGGTCTGGGCCGGCGTCACGCTCGAGATCGGCCAGACCCGGATCGAGACGCTGAGCGATGGCCATCTGGTGCTTCCGCGGACCTTCGTTCTGGGCGACGCGCCGCAGCCGGATGCCGATGAAATTCTGTCTAGCCAAGGGGTTACGGGGCAAATCTTTGCGCCGCCCTGCAACCTGACGCTGCTGCGCGACGGCACCAATACGGTGCTTTTCGACGCAGGCTCGGGCCGCGATTTCCAGCCCACCGCGGGCAAGCTGAGCGCGGCGCTCGATGCGGTCGGGGTTGCACCCGGCGATGTCACCCATGTGGTCTTTACCCATGGCCATCCCGATCACCTGTGGGGCGTGCTCGACGATTTCGGCGATCCGCTGTTCTCCGGGGCCCAGTATCTGATGGGCGCCGCGGAATTCGCCTATTGGCGCGATCCCGACACCCTGGGCGGGATCGGCGCGGCGCGGCAGGCCTTTGCCGTGGGTGTGCGGCGGCGGCTCGATCTGCTGGCCGAGCGGATCACCGAGGTGCAGGACGGACAGGAGATCCTGCCCGGCGTCACCGCCCGCGCCAGCCATGGCCATACCCCCGGGCATATGTCCTATGTGCTGCATCAGGGGCGCGACAGCGTCATGGTACTGGGCGATGCGGTGACCAATGCGCATCTGGGATTTCTGCGGCCCGGCTGGCCTTCGGGCAGCGATCAGGATCCCGACCGGGCCGCGAAGGCCCGCGTGGCGCTGCTTGATCAACTGGCGCAGGACAAGATGCGGCTGATCGGCTTCCACCTGCCGGGGGCCGGCATCGGCCGGGCCGAGAAAACCGCCGATGGCGACCGTTTCGTGCCCGAAGCCTGACCCCCTGAAGCCTGAACCCGAAAGCCGCCCCATGACCGCCGCACCTGCCCTTATCTTCGATCTTGACGGCACGCTGATCGACTCGATCCCCGCGATCCATGCCATCGTCAACGCGGTGATGTCCGATCTGGGCTATCCGCAGCTTGGCCTTTCGGAGGTGCGCAGTTTCGTCGGTCGCGGCGTGCCGAACCTGATCCGCCAGGTGCTGGAGGCGCAGGGCGAGGACCCGGAGGGCGCGCTGTTCGCGCGGGTCGAGACCGCCTTGCTGGCGCGCTATCAGACCGATGTCGAGGGCAACACCCTCTACCCCGGCGTGCCGCAGGCGCTGGCCGCGCTGGCCGCTCGGGGCTGCCGGCTGGGGATCTGCACCAACAAGCCGCACGGCCCCGCGATCGCCGCGCTGGCGCATGTCGGGCTGCTCGATCGGTTCGAGGTGGTGCTGGGCGGCGACAGCCTGCCCAGCCGCAAGCCCGACCCCGCGATGCTGCATCACGCGCATGAGCAGCTGGGCGGCGGGCCGCTGCTCTATGTCGGCGACAGCGAGGTGGATGCCGAGACCGCTGCCAATGCCGGCGCGGCCTTTGCGCTTTACACCGAAGGCTACCGGCTCGCGCCCATCGAGGCGCTGCCGCACAGCTTTGCCTTCTCGGACTGGGGCGGCTTCGCCGACCGCGCGCTGCCGCATCTGCTGGCGGGCAAGGCCGGCTGATCCGGCAAGTCCCCGCCGGCGTTTCAAATTCACGTCTTGGATTGCGTCTCGCGCACCCTATATCCGTAGAAGAACGGGAAAGGAGAATTCCATGACCGATACCGCCATGACCGACACCCAGAACGCCCCCGCCCGGGCTGATGCCCAGGCCGCCCTGCCGCGGCCCGATGTCTTCGCCTTCTTCGACGAGGCGACGAATACCGTCTCTTATGTGGTGAAGGATCCCGATAGCGACGCCTGCGCGGTGATCGATTCCGTGCTGGATTTCGACTATCCCTCGGGGCGGACCGACACGCGCTCGGCCGATGCGATCGTCGCCCATGTGCAAAAGCACGGGCTGAAGGTGGAATGGGTGCTGGAAACCCATGTTCACGCCGACCACCTGTCCGCCGCGCCCTATATTCAGGAGCGTCTGGGCGGCAAGATCGGCATCGGTGAGAAGATCCGCATGGTGCAGGACGTCTTTGGCAAGATCTTCAATGAAGGCACCCGTTTTCAGCGTGACGGCAGCCAGTTCGACAAGCTCTTTGCCGAGGGCGACAGTTTCTCCATCGGCGGGCTGACGGGCCGGGTGCTGCACACGCCGGGCCATACGCCGGCCTGCCTGACCTATGTGATCGGCGAAGCGGCCTTCGTGGGCGACACGCTGTTCATGCCCGATTTCGGCACCGCGCGCTGCGATTTCCCCGGCGGTTCAGCCGAAGCGCTCTATGCCTCGATCCAGAAGATCCTGACCCTGCCGGATGAGACCCGCATCTTCGTCTGCCACGATTACGGCGCCCCGGGGCGCGAGGATTTCGCCTGGGAAACCACCGTGGCCGAAGAGAAGGCGCGCAATGTCCATGTCGGCGCCGGCAAGTCCTCGGCCGAATTCGTCCAGATGCGCGAGGCCCGCGACAAGGAGCTGGGCATGCCCCGGCTGATCATCCCCTCGCTGCAGGTCAACATGCGCGCCGGCCGGATGCCCGAACCCGAGGACAACGGCACCACCTATCTGAAGGTCCCGATGAACGGCCTCTGAGCCGCTTCGCCGGTCCCCATGGCGGCGGCGCGGCACGGCGCCGGGCCGGAACCCCTTGCAATGCCCATCCGCCCCGGCTATACGCGCGGCACTTCACAGGCAGGGCCTGGGCGTACGGGGGAGAAATCCCCGCACGTCCGCCGGTTGGGGGAAACCCTGAAACGGCCCTGCCGAGGCGCAAACCGGAAAGGACCCTTGGACATGGCGCTCCCTGAATTCTCCATGCGTCAGCTGCTTGAAGCTGGCGTTCACTATGGCCACCAGACCCAGCGCTGGAACCCGAAGATGGGCGAATACATCTACGGCGACCGCAACGGCATCCACATCCTCGACCTGACGCAAACGGTCCCGATGCTGGACGCCGCGCTGAATTTCATCCGCGATACCGTGGCCAAGAACGGCCGCATCCTGTTCGTCGGCACCAAGCGTCAGGCCTCGAAGCCGGTCGCCGAAGCCGCCGAGAAATGCGCGCAATACTACATGAACCACCGCTGGCTGGGCGGCACGCTGACCAACTGGCAGACCGTGTCGAAGTCGATCCAGCGCCTGAAGCAGCTTGATGAGCTGCTGTCGCAGGGCGCCGAGGGCCTGACCAAGAAAGAGCGTCTGGGCATGGAGCGCGAGCAGACCAAGCTGCAGGCCAGCCTGGGCGGCATCCGCGAAATGGGCGGCGTGCCCGACGCGCTGTTCGTGATCGACGTGAACAAGGAGGATCTGGCGATCCTCGAGGCCAAGAAGCTGGGCATCCCGGTGGTCGCGATCGTCGACACCAACTGCTCGCCCAAGGGCATCGACTACATCATCCCGGGCAATGACGATGCGGCCCGCGCGATCGCGCTCTACTGCGATCTGGTCAGCCGCGCCGCGCTGGACGGCATGACCGCACAGATGGGCGCCGCTGGCGTCGACCTGGGCGCGCTCGAAGAGGCGCCGGCCGAGGAAGTGGTCGCCGCCGAGGCCTGAGGCCCCGTCACACGACTGTCGCCGGGGGGGTGTAGGCCCGCCCGGCAAACCCTTATTTCAATATAGCAGGAGGCCGCTATGGCGATCACCGCGAGCATGGTGAAGGAACTGCGCGAGAGCACCGGCGCAGGCATGATGGATGCCAAGAAGGCGCTGACCGAAACCGACGGCGACATGGAAGCTGCGGTCGACTGGCTGCGCACCAAGGGTCTGGCGAAGGCGGCCAAGAAGGCTGGCCGCACCGCGGCCGAGGGCCTCGTGGGCATCGCCGTCAAGGACGGCCGCGGCGTCACGATCGAGCTGAACTCGGAAACCGACTTCGTCGCGAAGAACGCCGATTTCCAGAAGCTGGTGGCCGAGATCACCGAGGTCGCGCTGCAGACCGGCGAAGACCTTGAGGTTCTCAAGGCGACCCATCTGAACGGCAAGCCGGTCGAGCAGGTGCTGACCGACGCGATCGCGCGCATCGGCGAGAACATGGCGCTGCGCCGGATGCATGTGCTTGAGGGCGACACGGTGGTGCATTATGTGCACAACGCCGCCGCTGACGGCATGGGCAAGATCGGCGTGCTGGTCGCGCTGAAGGGCGATGCGGCCAAGGCGCAGGAGATCGGCAAGCAGGTTGCGATGCATGTCGCCGCGACCAATCCGGCGGCGCTGTCCGAGGCCGATCTGGATCCCTCGGTCGTCGAGAAAGAGCGTCAGGTGCAGATCGAGATCGCGCGCGAGTCGGGCAAGCCCGAAGCGGTGATCGAGAAGATGATCGAAGGCCGGATGAAGAAGTTCGTGGCCGAGGTCACGCTGCTGAGCCAGCAATTCGTGATCAACCCCGACATCACCGTAGGCCAGGCGGCCAAGGATGCGGGCGTCGAGATCACCGGTTTCGTCCGCATGGAAGTGGGCGAAGGCGTCGAGAAGAAGGAAGAGGATTTCGCCGCCGAGGTCGCCAAGACCCTGGCCGGCTGATCCCCCCTGCCCTTTGACACATCTGCGGCGCGGCCCCCCGGGGCTGCGCCGTTTGCGTTTGGAACGGGGTGCGTTTGGAATCGGTCGCGTCTTTTGGCGGCAACGTTTGGTGGCAGCCCCTGCCCCGTGGCCAAGGCCGTCACGCCCCTGGGCGGCAACGCCGGCCGGGGACCGAGGGGCCTGCACCGGAACGACACCCGGGCAGCCAATTCGCCTGCATAAGGTTGATCCATAAAAAACGGTGCGGCCGACCGGACCGCACCGCCCCTTCTACGCAGGCCGACCCTGAGGTCGGCAACGCGTCGTCGGAATTGACCTGTCGGATGGACTATACACCCGGCAGGCCAATGCTCCGGTAACCCCCGGAACGGCCCGCCTACAGTGAAATCACACTGCGGTCCGGACCGTACGTCCCTTGGCCAATGCCACCACTCACGGAACGTAAACACTTTGGCAGTTTACGTTACGTCTAGCCAGTCTGGAAAACCCTACCTGACTAAAAGGTCAGGTCTGAGGTCCGCCTGGATCGGGCTTCAGACATCCATGGTAAATATCTGATTCATTATCGTCGCCTTGGCCACCGCCTGTGCCGTGTTGTCGACGTTCAGCGATTCGCGCGCGAGTCGCAGGTGCTTCTCGACCGTCGCGACAGACACCCCCATCAGCACCGCGATATCCAGCGTGGTCTTGCCCTCGGCCACCCATTCCAGCGCCTCGCGCTGGCGCGGGCTCAGCATCACGCGGGCCTGAGGATGGGGCAGCGAGATGATCCGCAGATGCGCGACCCGGGTCAGGGCCAGGATCTCGGCCCCGTGGCGCTGCCAGATCCGATCGACATCATCATGGCCCAGCCCGGCATGCGCCACCAGCCCGATGCCACCCTTGGCGCGCACCGCAAGCGCCGCGAAGCTGATCGACATCCCCGCAAACACCCCGTGCTGCCGGTTGAAGGCGATCACCTGACGCTCGGCCGCGGTGACATTGCCGGTTTCCAGCATCTCGTCGATGCAGCGCCAGTTGCACACGCCCTGGTTCTCGTTCGCCCAACGCACCATCGGCGCGTTGCGATAAAGGCTGTCGCCGACAAAGCGGTCGAGATAGGCCTTGGAATGGTTCGACAGCATCAGCGCATTGCCGGGTTCGCCCAGCTGATTGCCGGGATTGATGCGCGCATAGATGTACAGCAGGCGATCGAAGCCGTATTCGCGCATCCGTTCAATCAAAAGCGCCCAGACTTCGTCGACGCATCGTGCTTCAAGCAGATCGTTGATGTCGCTCAATTGATCCATGCCGCCCCTCGCCTCCACCCTGACCGCCCCACTGTGCCAGCCGCACACTTTGCCGGGCGTTCGTCGAGAGTAAGCTGCACCACATCGGCTCGGTTCCGCGCACAGCACAGGTTTTGAGCGGTTTCGCACCGCCTCCGTTGCCCGATCGCCGCGGTTGCGCCGGCTTAGCCGCGGAACCAGCCCTGCACGGTGTGGGCGCCGCCTGTCACGTCCTGGCCGACACCGGCGACCGTGTTGCAGGCAGACAGCCCGATCAGGGCGATCAGTAGGATCAGGTTCTTTTTCATGCTCTCAGTCCTCATACCACCAGACATCAGGGAAAAAGCCGGGCCAATCCCCATAGGCGGGCAGGTGTTCAGGGTATTTGAGTTGGCGCGAATGGGCAATCCTAGACACCTTGGAATACCAGAACGGGATCACATAGCGCCCGGCCGTCAGGATTCGGTCGAGGGCACGCACGGCGGCGGCGAATTCGGCCGGGTCCTTGGTGTCCAGCATGGTGGCGATCATCGCCTCGGCCGGGGGCGAGTTCATCCCCATCCAGTTGCGGGTGCCCGGCTCGGTCACGCCCTCATGGCCCCAATACAGCATCTGCTCATTCCCGGGGCTGAGGCTGAGCGCGCGGACATACCACGTCATGTCGAAATCATAGCGATTGGTGCGCTCGACATATTGGGCGCTGTCGACGGTGGTGATGTGGGCGGTGATCCCCAGCCGCCTCAGCGCACGCACATAGATCGAGGCCGCCGACCCCACCGCCTGCTGCTGGCCCTGCGACAGCAGGATGGTGAAGCGGAACGGCTGGCCCTCGGCATTGGTCAGCTCGCCATGGCGCACCTTCCAGCCGGCCTCGGCCAGCAGTTTCATCGCCTTGCGGATCGCGCCGCGGTCCATCTCGGACAGGGTCGAGGTTGGCAGGCTGTAGCCCGACAGCGCCCCGGGCGGCAGCTGGGTCTTGAACGGCTCCAGCAGCGCGCGCACCCGCCCGGTGGCCGGGCCGGGCCGCATTCCCAGCACCGAGTTCGAGTAATAGGAGGTGATGCGCGGATCGGCCCCGCCGTTCACGGTGCGGTTGATGAAATCGAAGTTGAAGGCGTCGATCAGCGCCTGACGCACCCGCCAATCCTTGAACTCGGGCCGGCGGGTGTTCATCACCAGCCCCTGGATCCCCGAAGGCCGTTTCGAAGGGATCTCGCTTAGCACCACCTGTCCGGCGCGCACGGCGGGAAAGTTGAAATTGGTCTTCCACTTCGCCGGGCTGGGTTCACGGTAGAAATCCAGATCGCCCGCCTTGAAGGATTCGAACATCGCGTTGGCGTCGCCGAAATATTCGTAGCGGATGGTGGCGAAGTTGAACCGCCCGCGGTTCACCGGCAGATCGCGCGCCCACCAATGCGGGTTCTTCTGGTAGACGATGTAGCGCCCGGGCGAGAAGGATTTGACCACATAGGGCCCCGATCCGATCGGCACCATCAGTCCCGAGGCGCCCAGATCGCGGCCCTCCCACTGCGCCTTTTCCAGCACCGGGCGCAGGCCCAGGATCAGCGGCAATTCCCGGTCCGGCGTGTTGAAGGTGAAGCGCACTGTGCGCGGCCCCACCTGGGTGGCGCTGGCGACCTTCGCCCAGGCCCCGGCGTAAAGCGGGTTCACCTTGGCCAGCGCCTTGAACGACCACAGAACGTCGGCCACCGTCACCGGCTTGCCGTCCGAGAATCGGGCCTTGGGGTTGAGGGTGAATTCCACCCAGCTGCGGCTGGAATCGGTGCTCACCGATTCGGCCAGCTCGGGATAGAGGGTGAAAGGTTCATCGAGCGAGCGCGTCATCAGCGACTGCACCGTCAGATGCGTCAACTGGTAGGGCGCGCGCCCCTTCAGGGTGAAGGGATTGAGTGAATCGAAGCTGGAAACATCGCCCACCCGGATCGACCCGCCCTTAGGCGCGTTCGGGTTGGCATAGGGCAGCGACACAAAATCCTGTGGTAGCGCCGGGGCGCCATACATAGCAATGCCATGCGCGCCGGCAAGAGCGGCCTTGGTGGCACCCGGATCCGCCCCCTGCCCCGCCTGATCCGCCACCGCCCCGCCGGCCCCGAGTGCCAGCGCAACCGCCAGCCCAAGCCCGCGCACAAATCGGAAAAATTCCGGCGTCATCAGTGAAACAATCCGTCTGCTCTTGTTTTTGTTGGACCCCAAGCTACCGGGGCTTGTGAGGGTTTTCAAACTTTTAGCTTGGAGAGCGCATCAAGTATGCGTATAAAGAACCCACTGCTCGATAGGTTTCTTGCCTGTATGAAACCTGCCTCAATGACTTGACGCCCGCCTTGTGCGGGCGTTTTTTTTGGCCCCGTATTCCGCTGAATTTCGCCGCCGCTTCTGCGTCGCAGATGCCCCGGATCGCGGCGCCGCCGCAAGGGTCCGCGTGGCGCCTGGGCGAAGTTCCGCGCGGCGGTGCTGACCTCTGGCGTCCGGCGAAACCCCTGCCTATCTTGCGCGCCGCAAACATAGGGGAGAACGGAACATGAGCCTTCAGGGCAAACGGGCGATCATCACCGGATCGACATCTGGTATCGGGCTGGGCGTGGCCGAGGCGCTGGCCGCCGCGGGCGCCGAGGTGGTGCTGAACTCCTTCACCGACACCGAGGCCGACCATGCGCTGGCCGCGCGAATCGCGAAGGCGCACCGAATCACCGCGCGCTACATTGCTGCCGACATGTCCGACGGTACGGCCTGTCGGGGCCTGATCGAGGCCGCTGGCGGTTGTGACATTCTCGTGAACAACGCCGGCATCCAGCATGTCGCCGCGATCGAGGATTTCCCGGTCGTGCAATGGGACCGGATCATCGCGATCAACCTCACGTCGTCGTTCCACACCACCGCTGCCGCCCTGCCGGGAATGCGCGAAAAAGGCTGGGGCCGGATCGTCAACATCGCCTCGGCGCATGGGCTGACGGCCTCGCCCTTCAAATCGGCCTATGTCGCGGCCAAGCACGGCATCGTCGGGCTGACCAAGACCGTGGCGCTCGAGGCCGCGGGCAAGGGTGTCACCTGCAACGCGATCTGCCCGGGCTATGTGCTGACGCCGCTGGTCGAGGCGCAGATCCCCGATCAGATGAAGACCCACGGGATGGACCGCGAGACGGTGATCCGGGAGGTGATGCTGGACCGACAGCCCTCGCGCCAGTTCGCCACGGTCGAAGAGATCGGCGGCACGGCGGCCTTCCTGTGCTCGGATGCGGCGGCGCAGATCACCGGCACCACGATCAGCGTCGATGGCGGCTGGACGGCGATGTAGCCTTGGGCGGCGCGCGGGGCCTAGAGCGCCCCGCGCCCCAGCTCAAACGCCAGCCCCCACATGATCGCCCCGATCAACAGGTCCAGCACCTGCCAGGCCCGGCGCGAGGTCATCACCGGCGCCAGGAACCGCGCCCCGAACCCCAGCGAGAAGAAGAACGCGAAAGAGGCTGTGACCGCCCCCAGCCCGAAGGCCGCCTTCAGCCCGTCGCCGTGAAACTGGGTTGAGACCGCGCCGATCAGCCCCAGCGTGTCCAGATAGACATGCGGGTTCAGCCAGGTGAAGGCCGCCCCCGCCGCCAGCGTCGGCCACAGCCCGGCACTTTCGCCCTTCAGTACCAGCGCGTAATCGCCCTTCCAGGCCGCCAGCAG
Source organism: uncultured Albidovulum sp. (assembly GCA_913064775.1). Taxonomy (GTDB): domain Bacteria; phylum Pseudomonadota; class Alphaproteobacteria; order Rhodobacterales; family Rhodobacteraceae; genus Acidimangrovimonas. The sequence continues at coordinate 50,869 of CAJYAD010000006.1, forward strand.
CCGCTGCGCGCCATAGACCGCCAGAAACGCCGCCCCCGCCAGCGACAAAAGCCGCGGCAGCGCCGGCCAAAGCGCCACCACCGCCCCGAATCCCAGCACCCCGGCCGAGATCAGCACCGCATCGGCCAGCGCGCAAAGCAGCACCAGCGGCAGCACATGCGCCCTGAGCAGCCCCTGACGCAGCACAAAGGCATTCTGCGCGCCGATCGCCAGGATCAGCGAGCCCCCGGTCAGGAAGCCCGTCAGCGCGGCCTTGAACATCTCAGCGCGCGGCCTTGGCGGGCGGTTTGGTCGGATCCTTGGGATTGGGATAGACCAGCCCCGCCGAGATGATCAGCTTCGCAGCGTCCTCGACCTTCATGTCCAGCAAGATGACGTCCGAGGACGGCAGAAACAGCAAAAAGCCCGAGGTCGGGTTCGGCGTGGTCGGCAGGAAGACCGATACGATCGGCTCCTCGGCCAGAATGCGCCGCGCGATCTCGCCCTTCGCATTGGTCGACACGAAGCCGATCGCCCAGATCCCCCGGCGCGGATATTCCACCAGACAGGCCTTGTCGAAATTGGTCTCGGACTGGGCAAAGACGGTCTCGGCGATCTGCTTGAGCCCGGCATAGATCGAGCGCACCACCGGCATGCGGTTCACCAGACGCTCGCCCCAGCCCAGCAGAGATCGCCCGATCAGCCCCTTCGCCAGCCAGCCCACCAGCGTCGTGAAGACCAGAAAGACGATGACCCCCACGCCGCGGATATTGACCGCGAATTTCGGCCCCAGCCAGTCGCCCAGCAGGCTGCCGGGCTGCAGCGGTTTCGGCACGAACGGCAGCACCCAGCTGTCGATCCAGCCGGTGACCGTCCAGATCAGATATAGCGTCAGCCCGATCGGCAGCACCACCACCAGCCCGGTCAGGAAGGAATTGCGCAGACGGCCGAACCGGCGGCGCTTGCGGGGGGCGGGGTCTTCGGTGTTGGTCATCTGGCGTCCCTTGGATCGGCCCGACTTTAGGCTGCACGCCAGGCGGCGGCAATGGGGCGGTTGCGGGCCCCTTGCAGGCGTCGGCGCCGGGGGTTACGCCCCCCCCGGACCCCCGCGGAGTATTTTTCCCAAGATGAAGGCCACATCGATCCAGCGCCCTTCCGTGCTTTCATTGTTCCCCAAATACGCAGGCGGGTTTTCATCCTTGCCGGGTGGCGATCTCCTTGGCGATCTCCGCCGCCAGCCGCGCATTGTTGCGCACCAGCGCGATATTGGCCGCCAACGAGCGGCCCTCGGTCAGCGCAAAGATCCGGTCCAGCAGGAAGGGCGTCACCGCCTTTGCCGCAATGCCCTGCGCGGCGGCCTCGGCCAGGGCGGCCTCGATCGCCGGGGTGATCTCGGCGCGCGCGATCTCGGCCTTGGGCGGCACCGGATTGGCCACCAGCTGCCCGCCCGCCAGCCCCAGCGCGCCGCGCGCCAGATGGGCGGCGGCGATCTCGGCGGCGCTGTCCATGCGCAGCGGTGCTGCCAGGCCCGAGCTCTGCGACCAGAAGGCCGGGAAATCGTCCTGGCCATAGGCGATCACCGGCACGCCCAGGGTTTCCAGCACCTCGAGCGTCTTCGGCAGATCGAGGATCGCCTTCGCCCCTGCCGCCACCACCGTCACCGGCGTCAGCGCCAGCTCGCGCAGATCGGCCGAGATGTCAAAGCTCAGCTCTGCCCCCCGGTGGACGCCGCCGATGCCGCCGGTGGCAAAGACCGAAATCCCCGCCAGATGCGCCGCGATCATCGTCCCCGCCACTGTCGTGGCCCCGGTCCTGCCCGCCGCGATACAGGCCGCCAGATCGGCGCGTGAAAGCTTCATCACCGCGTCGGCACGCGCCAGCTGCTCCAGCTCAGCCGGCTCCAGCCCGACATGCAGCCGCCCCCCGAGCACCGCGATGGTGGCCGGCACCGCGCCCGCGTCGCGGATCTCGGCCTCGACGGCGCGGGCGGTTTCCACATTCTGGGGATAGGGCATGCCATGGGTGATGATGGTCGATTCCAACGCCACAAGCGGCTTGCCCGAAGCCTTTGCAACGCGCACTTCTTCGGAATAGTCTGGCTGCAACATCGGCGCCCCCGGTTTCTGATCTTCCATGCCTATCGCAGCCCCCGCGTCGCCGTTCAAGCGCTAGCCGCGAAAGCGCCCCTTCGGGCCGGACCGGAGGAGCGGGCCGGCAAGCGGCCACGGAACCGTCCGCCCGCGCGGGCGTTCATGTCATAACGTATTTCATTTCGAAGGAGATTCCGATGGCGACGAAGGCGACCGAGTCCACCCCCGAAACCCCCGATCTGGCCGCCGAGGTGGCGGCGCTGCGCAGCGAGATGAGCAATGTCATCGCGCTGATCGGTCAGCTGGGCCAGGATAGCGCCACCGTCGCCCGCGAAGGCGCCAAGGCGAAACTGGCCGAGGGCGTGGCGCGCGGCACCGACGCCGCCGGTCGCGCCGCCGACCGGGCGCGGGGCGAATGGACTTCGCTCGAAAGCCGCGTGCTTGCCCAGACGCAAGACCACCCCTGGCAGACACTGGGGATCGCCGCCCTGGGCGGGCTGGCGCTTGGCCTGATTCTACGGCGCCGGTAGGCCGCGATGCGCAAGATCGCGGCGCTGTTCGCCAGTCTCGCCCGTGAAGAGGTGGATGCCCTGCGCGGGGATCTGACCCGCGAGGCCGCGCTGCGCCTTGTGCTGGCGCTGTTCGCGGTGCTGGCGGCGGGCTTTGCCGTGGCGCTTGGCGTGGTGGCATTGGCCGATTGGCTGGGCAAGCTGGCCGCGCTGGCGATCAGCGCGGGCTTGGCGCTATTGATCTGCCTGATCTGCTGGGCGGCACTGGCCGCATCGCGCCGCCGCGCCCGCCGCGCCGCCGCCGCCCGTCGCGCGGCTGAAGTGCGCGCCCTGCGCCTCGCAATCCTAGAGGTCACGCCGATCCTGCGCAACGCGCCCCTGCTGGCCTTCGCGGCGGCGCTGCTGGCGGGGCTGACGATGGGGCGCGGCGCCAAGGATGACGACACGCCCAAGCCCGATGCTTGACGCGCCGCCCTGACCCGCCGCGCTATCCGACCTCGCCCGAGACGTAATCCGCCGCCGCCTGCAGCGCCTGAGCCAGCGCCTCGGCGCGCGGCAACCCGCGATCCTCGGCGACGATATGGGCGGCCATGAAGGTATCGCCCGCGCCGGTCACCCGCCGCACCATCACCGAAGGCGGCGTGCGGCACAGGATCTCTCCGTCGCCCCCGTCCGCGCAAAGCCGCCCGCCATCGGTGACCAGAACCCGCCGCGCGCCCCGCGCCAGCAGCGCTTCGGCCGCGGCCTCGGCCCCCGTGAAGCGGGACTGGCACAAAAGCCCCGCCTCCTCGAGATTGACGTAGAGCGTGGCCCGCGGATGGTCGAGCAACGGCATCAGCCGCTCGGCCTTGCCCGGAGAGGCCGGCGCGATGCGCAGATCGGCGCGGGCGAACAGCGGGCTTTGCGCGATCTCGGCCAGCAGCGCCTGGGTCAGATTGCCGTCCAGCGCCACCGGCCCCTGCCAGGGCGCCTCGGCACTGCCCAATCGCCCGTCGGCCAGCGGCGCCAGGATCTTTGCCCCCGCGGCCTCCAGCGAATGGGCGTCGGCGATCGCCGCCACCAGCCCGGCGCCGCCCTCGATCGCCATGTAGCGATCGGTCGGCAGATCGGCCGAGCGATAGGCGAAATCGGTCGACACCCCTAGCGGCCGGCAGGCGGCGACCAGTGCCTCGCCCTCGGCATCGCGGCCGATCGCGGTCAGCACCGCTGGCCGCCGTCCGAAACGCGCCAGAGTATGGGCGATGTTCATCGCGACGCCCCCAGGCAGCCGGGTGATCCGCCCCGGCACGTCCGAACCGAGCCGCAGCGTCGAGGGCGAGCGGCCGATGATGTCCCACAGGACCGAACCGACGCAAAGGATGTCAGGGGGCTGTTCCATGCGCGCCTCTTGCCTCAGGCCCCGCCCCTTGGCAAGCGCCGTGCCGTGAGTATTTGGACCAAGATGAAGGGCAGAGGAGATCCCCCTGCCCTTTCATTGTTTCGCCAAATACGCCTGCGGCGCGGCCGTCAGAGCGCGGCGGCGCGCTGCATCTCGTGGCGGCTCGACAGTTCCTCGGCCACCAGGAAGGCAAGTTCCAGCGATTGCGAGGCATTCAGGCGCGGGTCGCAGGCGGTGTGATAGCGCGAGGACAGGTCCTCATCCGTCACCGCGCGCACGCCGCCGGTGCATTCGGTCACGTCCTTGCCGGTCATCTCGAAATGCACGCCGCCGGGGATGGTGCCTTCCGCGTTGTGGATGGCGAAGAATTCGCGCACCTCGCGCAGCACGCTCTCGAACGGCCGGGTCTTGAAACCGCTGGGGGATTTGATCGTGTTGCCATGCATCGGATCGCAAGACCAGACGACCTTGGCGCCCATCTCCTGCACAGCGCGGATCAGCCTGGGCAGGTGATCGCCCACCTGGCCCGCGCCGAAGCGGGCGATCAGGGTCAGGCGGCCGGCCTCATTTGCCGGGTTCAGCGCCTCGATCAGGCGCTTGAGGTCGCTCACCTCCATCGAGGGGCCGCATTTCAGGCCGATCGGGTTCTGCACGCCGCGGCAGAATTCGACATGCGCGCCGTCGGGCTGGCGGGTGCGGTCGCCGATCCAGATCAGGTGGCCCGAGCCCGCCACCGGCAGGCCGGTGGTCGAATCGACCCGGCACAGCGCCTCTTCGTATTCCAGCAGCAGCGCCTCGTGCGAGGTGTAGAAATCCACCGTCGACATGGCGCTGTTGGTGGTGCCGTTCACCCCCGCCGCGGTCATGAAATCAAGCGCGTCGCCGATCCGGTTCGACAGTTCGCGGTAGCGTTCGGCCTTGTCGTCCTCGGCGAATCCCAGGGTCCAGGAATGCACCCGGTGGATATCGGCGAAGCCGCCGGTCGAAAAGGCGCGCAACAGGTTCAGCGAGGCCGCCGCCTGGGTATAGCCTTGCAGCATGCGGTTGGGATCGGGGACACGGGCGGCTTCGGTGAAGTCGAAGCCGTTGATGATGTCGCCGCGGTAGCTGGGCAGTTCCACCCCCTGCACCGTCTCGGTGGGGGCCGAGCGCGGCTTGGCGAATTGCCCGGCCATGCGGCCCAGCTTTACTACCGGCACCTTGGCGCCATAGGTCAGCACCACCGCCATCTGAAGCAGCACCTTGAAGGTGTCGCGAATGTTGTCGGCCGAGAATTCGGCGAAACTTTCGGCGCAATCGCCGCCCTGCAACAGGAAGGCCCGGCCTTCCGAGACCGCGCCCAGCTTCTGCTTGAGCCTGCGCGCCTCGCCCGCGAAGACCAGCGGCGGCATCCGCGAAAGCGCGGCCTCGACCGCCTTCACGGCCTCGGCGTCGGGATAATCGGGCATCTGCACCCGCGGCTTCTTGCGCCAGTCGGATTTGGTCCAGCCCTTGGTCATCGTCTTCTCCAGTCTCGGGTCCAGTCTTCGGATCGCAGGTCACGGCACCGCGCGGCCTGCCGGTCGGGGCCGGGTTATACGCGACAGCCGCCCGCATGCAAAGCGCAAAGCCCGGCTGCAGGAGTATCAGGGTATGTGAGTGATGCCTGGTCCGTCACGCGGACCCTCATGCCAGGCCCCGTCGCCGCCCGGCACGGGCCCTCCAGCGCAGGGCGCGAGCGCCCCTGTGCTCAGGCCGAAAGCAGCGCCTCGACCCGCGCGGGCACGAATTCCGCCTTCTGCAACACGGTGATCCCCGCATGCCTGGCCTTGGCGAACATGAAAGGCGAAGGCGCGTCGGTGACCAACGTCACCGGGATCTGCCGGATCAGCCCGCTTTCGACCAGTTCCATCACGAAATCCGCCCCCTTGCCGTCCGGAAGCGCGTTGTCGAGAAAGATGTGGCGGATGCTCTGGCGTGCCAGTTCCCGGCGCGCCGCGGCCAGAGTGTCGGCCACGACCAGCGGCACCGAGGCGTGGCAGCGCCGCACCACCCGCGCCATGATGCGCTGATCAAGAAGGCTGTCCTCGACGATCAAGATCGCTTGCGAACCCGGCCGATCCTGTGCCCTTGCCAACATGTGCCTTACCCTGGACCCTGATGCGTTCCGCCGCCCGCAGCGATCCGCGGGCAGCGCCTGCGTCAGAAATGACAGCCAAGCCTTAAGACAACCTTTACGCGGCCCCGCCTCGGGGGTCCGTCGGCCCATCTGATCCGCGTTAACGGATTCTTGACCCACCGCGCCGATAGTCCCGGAAGCGGCCTGTCGCGGGGCGGAGCGGCCGCCTGTCAGCCATCGCACCGCCAAGGAGACCCAGCAAGATGACCACCCTCGCGTTGCAGACTGGATCGCTGAATGAGGATCTGGTGCCGGGCCAGGCGCTCAACGTCCTGATCCTCGACGATCTGGAAACCGACCGCATGCGGATCAGCCGGCTGGTGCGCAAGGCCGGGCTGGCCTGTACCTTTTACGAGGCCGAGGATCTCAGCTCGTTCCGCGACCGGATTGACGAGGCCGAGATGCATCTGGTCTTCATCGACTACAACCTGGCGATCGAAACCGGGCTGGACGCGCTCAAGATCCTTGCCGCGCATGAGGATCAGGCCGATGCCCTGCCGATCATGGTCACCAGCGTCGACCGCTGCGATGTCGCGGTCGAGGCGATGCGGCGGGGTTGCGCCGACTACCTGATCAAGGAACAGCTTTCGGTCGAAGCGGTGCGCAAATCGATCAGTTCGGCGTTTGAGCGCAAGATCCTGATCTCGGCGGTCGCCGAGGCGCAATCCTCGCGACATGAGGTGCGAACCGCCGTGCGCCGCTTTGCGGCAACCTGCGGCCCCGAGATCCGCAAGGTGCTGTCCACCACCCTGCGGCGCGCCCGCGCGATGCGGCAGGAGGGCACCCTGAACCCCGCGCTCACCGAAAGCCTGGTGACGCTGGAAGAGAACTGCCAGGACATCTATGGCTTTCTGACCAGCGTCGCGGATCTGCTGGACGACATCGGCGGCGGCAAGAAGCCCTCGGCGCCGAAAGCTCGCCTGCAGTAAGGGTGGTCCGGTGCGCTGGGTTCTATGGTCAGCGAGGCAAGCATGATGTCGCGAGAGACACTCAATGTCCTTCTGGTCGAGGATGACCTGGGCGACGCCAAGGCGCTGCTCCGAGCGATGCGCAGGGCGCGGATCGCCGAGCGGACCCTGCATGCGAAGGACGGGCAGGAAGCGCTGGACCTGATGCGCAATGATGCCGCCGCCTGCCCCGAACGCTATGTCGTCTTGCTGGACCTGAACATGCCGCGCATGAACGGGATCGAATTCCTGAAGGCCCTGCGGCAGGATTCGGCGCTTCGCCGCACGGTGGTCTTCGTCCTGACGACCTCTAGCGACGCGGTCGATGTCTCGGCGGCGCATGAGATGAACGTCGCGGGCTATTTCGTGAAAGGCCGGGTGGGACGCAACTTCGAAGACCTTCTGGAAACGCTCAACCGCTACTGGGCCCTGGCGGAGCTGCCCAACATGCACGCCAGCCTGCAAGGTCGCCTGCAATGACGCCCGACATCGCACCGACCTTCGTTCTGCTGATCGACGACGACGCGGCCGACCGCAAGCTGGTGCGCCGGCTGATCGGCTCCTGCTCGGCGGAGGCCCGCGTGACCGAGGCGGCCTCGGTCGACGAAGCCTTGGTGGCGGATCAGGACCAGCCCGATGCGATCTTTCTGGATCATCTGCTGCCGGGGCGGACCGGGCTGGAATGCATCGAGGAATTGCGCGCGCGCTGGCCGTGGTCCGCAATCTTCATCATGACCGGACAGGGCGACGAGGTGCTGGCGAAATCCGCGATTCAGGCGGGCGCGACGGATTACATCCCGAAGAACGCGCTTAGCCACAATGCGGTGGGCAGGATGCTGCAAAATGGCGTGCGCGCGGCCCGCGAGCGCTGGAAGCTGGAGGAACAGCGCCGGGATCTGACCCTTTTTTCCGAGGTGTTGGTGCATGATTTCAAGGCACCGATCCGTGCGGCAAGCTTCCTGAGCGACCAGATCTCCGAGGATTTCGAGGCCGGCGATGCCCCGGAGGCGCGCGAAGGGCTGCGCCTGCTGGGAAAGGCCGCGCGCCAGATGATGGACACTGTCACCAGCCTTGAACAGCATATCCGTCTGGACCGTGAGGTCGAACATATCCCGGTCGGGGTGGCAGAGATCCTTGACCGCGCGCTTACCGCCATCGACGACGAGATCCGCCGTAGCGGCGCGCAAATTGAGATCCATGCCCAGCCGGCGCTTCGCAAGGTGACCTGCAACGCGCCGCAGATCGCGCAGGTGGTGCAGAACCTTGTCGCCAACGCGATCAAGTATCGCGGCACGGCCATTCCCGAAATCCGGATCGACGTGACCGACCAGGATGGCACCTCGGTCTTGTTCGAGCTGCGCGACAACGGCATCGGCATTGCCGAAGAATTTCGCGAACGGGTCTTCGAGCCGTTCAAGCGCCTGCCCGGCAGATCCGAGGTTCAGGGCACCGGCCTGGGCCTTGCGACCTGCAAGAAATTCGTGGTCCTTCACAATGGCCGTATCTGGTGCGACGCCGCCGAGGGCGGGGGCTCTGTCTTTCGCTTCACCCTGCCCTGACGCCGCCCTGCCCTGAACGCGGCCCAGCCCTCAACGCGCCCGGGTCCGCCCCGCGCCGGCCGTCCTAGGGCGCGCCATCCGCGATGGGCTTTTGCACGCAGGTCCAGTAATCGCCCAACGTATGGACCAGCGCCCGGAAGTCGCGGCCGGCGTCCTGTTTCAGGATGTAGCCGGCGACATGGCTGGCATAGGCCTCGCGTATATCCTGCGGATCGCGCGAGGTGGTCAGAACGAAGATGATGTGATGGGTCAGCCGCGGGTCGGCGCGGATCGCGCGCACCAGTTCCAGACCGTTCATGCGCGGCATGTTCAGGTCGACCAGCAGGAACATCGGCTCTTCTGGGGCTATGCCCGCCTCGCCGCGCAACAGCGCCAATGCCTCGACCCCGTCGCGCACGCGGATGACCGGGTTGGCGATGCGCGATCCGTCGAACGCGCGGCGCACCGCCTTGGCGTCGCCATCGTCGTCCTCCACCAGCAGCACCGTCATCGGCTCGGTCTGCTTGTCTTCGCGTTCAAGGTTCATGCGGCTTTTCCTTCCTGTGTGGAGCCGCCGGCCGCTTTGGGCCAGGTGAACCCGAACTGGGTTCCCCGGACACCATCGGACAGGATTTCCAGCCTGCCGCCCGCGACCTCGACGTATTTCTTCACCATGGCCAAGCCCATGCCGCTGCCCTCGACTTCATCGCGAGGCCGAAGCGTGTGGAACATCCGCAGCACCCGTTCATGAAATTCGGGCGCGATCCCGGGGCCGTCATCGGCCACTTCAAAGCGCAACTGATCGCCCGCCTCGGTGACCGAGATCCGCACCTCGCCGGCCGGCCTGTCGTGGTGCTTCAACGCATTCGAAACCAGATTGAGAAGCACATTGCGCAACGGCATGTTCGGCAAGCGCAGCGCGGCGAAATCGCCCCGGGTCTCCAGCCGAAAACCGTCGGGCAGGTTGGTCAGGCCACGCACATCCTCGATTAGCTCGGTGCCAGAAACCATCCGGCTGATCTCTTTCACCCGACCGACCCGCGAATAGGCCAGCAGATCGTCCAGAAGCTTTTCCATCCTGCGTACCCGCCCGCGAAGCAGATCCATGCTTTCGCGCGTGTCATCGGTCAGATGCTCGGCCAGGTCCTCCTCCAGCCAGCCCGACACATTGTCGATCACCCGAAGCGGCGCCTTCAGGTCATGCGAGGCGACATAGGCAAAATCGTCCAGATCGGCGTTGGATCGCTCCAGCTCCGCCAGCGCCGCAAGCAGCCTGTCCTCGGCCGCCTTGCGGGCCGAGATGTCGCGGATCATGCCGATGTACACTTTCCGCCCGGAGGTTTCGGCCAGGCTCAGCGACACTTCGAGGGGGAATTCCTCGCCGTTGCGGCGCAGGCCGGTCACCTCACGCAGAACCATGTCCGGGTCGTCCGGGCCGTCGGCTTGCACGCCCGAGAAATGCTCCAGATGGCAGCCACGATCGCGCGCGGGCAACAGGATCTCGATACTCCGGCCGATCATCTCATCCGCGGCACAACCGAAGATCCGCGCGGTGGCCGGATTGGCGTCGAGGATGGCGGCATCTTCGCCGACGGTCAGAATGCCGTCCGGCGCACCGTCAAGCACGGCGTGCAATTGCGCATTGGCATCGGCCAGCGCCCCCGCGGTGACGCGCGAACGCTCAACGGCATGTTCCAGCTCGCCGAACTCATCCTCACCGCCGATCACCACGGGACGCGACAGATCGCCCACCGCCATCTCTCGTTTATGCGCCACCAGCGCCTCGATCCGGGCGAACAGCTTGCGTTCGACCAGCACCCACAGCAGCACGATGCAGCCCATCCAGAAGACGACCCCCGCGACCAGATCGAAATTGCGCAGATGCCGCACGGTCACGCGGTTCTTCTCGGCCGCCTGGCGAAAGGCCGTCGCGGCCTCGGCGGCCGAGGTCTCGGACCAGGTGCTCAGCGCGTCGACATTCTGCTTGGCCTCGGCGGCGGCGTGGTCGCGGGTCTCTTGGGTCTGCTGCAAGGCGCGGATGCGCGCGAAAGCGTGGCCGGGGCCCAGGACGGCGCGGCGGAAGCGGGCGATCTGGCCGGCAAAGGCGCGCCGCTGCGCCCCTTCCGGCATCCGGCTGAGATGCGCGGTCAGGCTATCGACTTCGCGCACGATGCGCGGCTTCAACGCCAGCGCGGCTTGGGGCGCAAGCTGCCCGGCGTTCCAGCTGTGGATAATCAGCCCCGACAAGTCCGTCTCGAGCCCGGTCAGCGCGGCCAGACGGCGCGCGAGGTGGGCGCGCTGCGCGGCGCTGCCGGCGCTGGGCTCGGCCTCGGCAAGCAACAGGACGGCGCGCGAAAGCTCTGCGGTCAGCGCGACCGACAGATCCTCCAGCCGCCTGGCTTCCGCCGCGAAGATCGCGTTGACGGCGGCGCGTTCCACCACGATCTGGCGCTGCAGCGCGATCAGCCGGGCGAAAAGCTGCGGCAATTGTCTGCTTTGCTCGGTGCGGTGCAGCGCGTGTCTTGCCTGCAGCGCGCGCAGGCCTTGCTCTAGCTGTTCGAGCTGCTCGACAGAGGTGCTCTTGCGCACCTGCAGCACCGCGTCATGCAGGCCGGTCACGATTTCGGGCACCACTTGGATGCGTTCGACCAATGGGGCAATCCGGGCCGAAAGATCCGCCGCGCGACGCTCGGTCTGCGACAATATCGACCATTTCCCCGCCAGAGCCCCGATGCTTGCCAGCAAGCAAAGGGCGATGCTGACGCGCATCATTCCCAGAAGTGAGCCGCGCATCCCGATCCAACCCGTTCCGATCTCGTCTCTTCAGGGCTTAGGCGCAAAGTCTTAACGGTTTGTTTGTTTCTTGCGGCGATGAAGGTTTTTTAGAACCCTGAAGCCACGAGGTCCATCATGCCGACACGGCGCAATGTTCTGCTGACGGCCGGGGCCTGGGCTGCCGGCTCTCAGACCCTGCGCGCGCGGGATTTGACCCAGACGGCCTGCGGGCGGCTGGGCCGGCCGTTGCGCATTCTCGTGCCGGACGGATCGCAGGCCAACGTGGCGCCGGTGATCGCCGGGTTCGAGCGCACCCATGGTTGCCGGTCCGAGATGATCGTCGTCGATCTCGACGACATCAACGCGACACTGACACTGGAATCGATCCTGCCCGAGCTTGGCGTCGACATCGCCCTTCCGGCGACCTTCGGAATCCCCGATCTGGCCGATTCCGGCGCGATCCTTCCGCTGGGCGACATCGACGCGCGTCTGGGCGGCAGGGCGCTGGCCGAGGGCGAGCTCTACCGCGCGGGCGACGATTTCGATGGCGAGCATTGGGGGTTTCAGACCGACGGCGATGTCTATCTGATGTTCTACCACCGCGGCATGCTTGAGGATCCGGACGAACAGGCGCGCTATGCCGATCAGACCGGCACGCCGCTGGCGATCCCCCAGACCTGGCAAGAGCTGGATCGCCAGATGGCTTTTTTCCATCGTCCCGACCAGGGGCGCTTTGGCGGCTGTCTTTACCGCACCGAGACCTATGCGGCCTGGGAATGGTGGGCCCGCTTTCATGCCGCGGGGGGGCTGCCTTTCGACGCAGACTTCCATCCCCGGCTGGCCTCTGCCCCGGAGCTGGTCGCGCTGGAGGCGATGATCGCGGCGGATGCCCATCTGACGGGTAGCAAGCTGGGCCTGTTCGACAATTGGGCGCGCTACAACGCCGGCGACATCTATGCCAGCATCGGCTGGGGCGGCACGCAGAAAAGCCTGAACCTGCCCGGCGCGGGGATGCGCGGCCGGGTCGCCAACGGCCCGCTGCCCGGCGCCATGGTGGATGGCAAGCCCATGCCGCTGGCCTATTTCAACTGGGGCTGGTCCTATGTGGTCGCCCGGCATTGCCCGGAACCCGATCTCGCCTATCGCTTTTGCCAGTTCGCGGTGGGCGCCAAGACCTCCAGCGACGCGGTCGCCGCCCCCGAGGGCTATTTCGACCCGTTCCGCAAGGAGCATTACAGCGATCCCCGGATCATCGAGGTCTACGGCAACTCCTTCCTGCGCGAACATCAGCGCGCCATGACCGCGCCGATCCCCGACCTTTACGTCGCGCGGCGCAACGAATATTTCGACGCGCTGACCTTCTGGCTGCTGCGCAGCCTGTCGGGCGCGATCCGCCCCGAGGTGGCGCTGAAAAACGTCGAAAACGCCTGGGAGGCGACGACCGAACAGGTCGGACGGCCGCGACAGGCCGCGCGGTGGAAGGCGCTCTACGCGGCCTATCCCGACCGGCTGCGCCCGCTTTGGGAAAGGGATGCCGGCTGACCGGCCGATCTTGAAACACCACTGGACGGTGCCTGCGATTCCTGTTTCCGTGTTTGGGAAACGACATCAACAGGTCGCGTAATGCCCAGCCGCACGATCCCCGCCACCCGACAGTCCCGCCCCGAGGGCGACCGGCCGCCGCGGCGCTTCGTCTTCCTTCTGCTCGACAACTTCACCATGCTCAGCTTCGCCGGCGCGGTCGAGCCGCTGCGCATCGCCAACCGCATGGCCGGGCGCGAGATCTATTCCTGGGTATTGTCCGGCGAAAGCGGCGAATTCGCCACCTGTTCGAACGGCGCCTCATTCAAGCTGAACATCGGGCTGGAGGAGATGCGCCGCGACGACGTGGTGATGATCTGCGGCGGGATCGACGTGCAGAAGGCGACGACGAAGCCGGTGATCAACTGGCTGCGGCGCGAGGCGCGGCGCGGAATTATCGTGGGCGGGCTTTGCACCGGCGCCTATACAATGGCGCGGGCGGGCCTTCTGGACGGCAGGCGCGCCACCATCCACTGGGAGAATCAGGATGGCTTCCTTGAGGAATTCGAGGACGTGAACCTGACCAAATCGGTCTTCGTGGTGGACGGGACGCGGATGTCGACGGCTGGCGGCACCGCCTCGATCGACCTAATGCTGCAGATCATCGCCGACGATCACGGCCCCGACCTGGCCAACGCGGTTGCCGATCAGTTGATCTATTCCGCGATCCGCACCGACCAGGACACTCAGCGGCTGTCGATCCCCACCCGGATCGGCGTGCGCCACCCCAAGCTTGCCGGGGTGATCCAGCGGATGGAGGCGGCGATCGAGGATCCGATCAGCCCCGCCGATCTGGCGCGCGAGGTCGGCATGTCCACCCGCCAGCTGGAACGCCTGTTCCGCCGCTACCTGAATCGCAGCCCCAAACGCTACTACATGGAACTGCGCCTGCAGAAGGCGCGCAACCTGCTGATGCAGACGGACATGAGCGTGATCAACGTCGCGCTGGCCTGCGGCTTTGCCTCGCCCTCGCATTTCTCCAAATGCTACCGCGCACATTATGACACCACACCGTATCGTGAACGCGGATCACACGGCGCGCGGCTGTCGATTTAGGCGAAGAACGCGAATTTACGCCTTTAAACACAGGCTTGTGGGCCCGTACTGAACAAGCACGTTCGGTTCCATTCACATCTGTTACGGCATCCATCCGGATACCTTCCCTTTTGCTGTTCGGGACTCTAGGGTTGCGTCGGATTACGATCCAACATGGGAGATCAAAAAATGAAAAAACTGCTTCTCGCCTCTGCGGCGATGTCGCTTTGCGCATCGGGCGCAATGGCGAAAGAGGTCAAGATCGGTATCGTGCTTGGCTTTACCGGCCCGCTCGAATCCACGGCTCCGCCGATGGCTGACGCTGCCAAGATGGCGATCGCCGAAGTCAACAAGTCGGGCGCGTTCTTCAATGGCGACAAGATCGTCGGCGTGAAGGGTGATTCGACCTGCATCGACTCGACCGCCGCGGTTGCGACCGCCGAACGTCTTGTCACCGCCGACCACATCAGCGGCATCATGGGCGCGATGTGCTCGGGTGCGACCGGCTCGATCCTGCAGAACGTCGCCCGCCCGAACGGCGTGGTGATGATTTCGCCCTCAGCCACCTCGCCCGCGCTGTCGACCGCGCCGGATGACGGCCTGTTCTTCCGCACCGCGCCCTCGGATGCCCGTCAGGGCCAGGTGATCGCCAAGGTGCTGCTTGACGACGGCATCAAGACCGCCGCGCTGACCTACACCAACAACGACTATGGCAAGGGTCTGGCCGACAGCTTCAAGAAAGCCTACGAGGCGGCTGGCGGCAAGGTGACCATCTCGGTCCCGCATGAAGACGGCAAGGCCGACTACTCGGCCGAAGTCGGTTCGCTTGCGGCGGCTGGCGGCGACATTCTGGTCGACGCGGGCTATGCCGACCAGGGCGGCAAGGGCATCGTTCAGGCGGCGCTCGACACCGGCGCCTTCAACAAGTTCTTCTTCCCCGACGGGATGTACGGCCCGACCCTGCCGAAAGCCTTCGGCAAGGCGCTGGACAAGTCGATCGGCGACGTCCCCGGCACCGACAGCCCGGGCGCCAAGGACTTCTTCGACATGGCCAAGAAGGCCGGCTTCGACGGCACCTCGTCCTTCGCGGCGGAAAGCTACGATGCGGCGGCGCTGATCATGCTGGCGATGCAGGAAGCGAAGTCGACCGACTCGAACGTCTACAAGACCAAGGTGATGGATGTCGCCAACGCTCCGGGCGTCAAGATCTACCCGGGTCAGCTGGGCAAGGCCCTAAAGCTGATCAAGGAAGGCAAGAAGATCGACTATGTCGGCGCCTCGGCGGTGGAACTGGTCGGTCCGGGCGAAGCGGAAGGCAACTACCGCATCTACGGTTTCAAGAACGGCAAGCGGTACACCATCAAGTACATGTAATGATGTGCGTCTGAACATGCAGCGGCCCGGGGATTTCCCTGGGCCGTTGTCATAAGCGAACAGCCAACCAAAGGCGCCCCTGCCCCGCTTTGCATGACGACGCGCGGCAAAGCTGGACCAACAGGGGCCACAGGGAGACGAGAATGATCGTCGTAGAGGATCTTCACAAACATTTCGGGGGTTTCCACGCGGTTGACGGCGCGTCGTTGCGGATCGAGACCGGATCTATCACCGGGTTGATCGGGCCGAACGGGGCCGGCAAGACGACACTGTTCAACGTGATCGCGGGACGCCTGCCGCCGACCTCCGGCCGGGTGATGATGGACGGTGAGGACATCACCGGCCTGCCGCCGCATGAACTGTTCCACAAGGGCCTGCTGCGCACCTTCCAGATTGCGCATGAGTTCAGCTCGATGACGGTGCGCGAGAACCTGATGATGGTGCCCGCGTCCCAGCACGGCGAGACGCTGTGGAACGCCTGGTTCCGCCGCAAGCAGATCGCCGCGGATGAACGAGAGCTGGCCCGCAAGGCCGATGAGGTGCTGGAATTCCTGACCATCGGCCATATCGCCGACGAGAAGGCCGGAAACATCTCGGGCGGCCAGAAGAAGCTGCTGGAGCTGGGCCGGACAATGATGGTCGACGCCAAGATCGTCTTCCTCGATGAGGTCGGCGCGGGCGTGAACCGGACGCTTCTGAACACCATCGGCGATGCGATCGTGCGGCTGAACAAGGAACGCGGCTACACGTTCTGCGTGATCGAGCATGACATGGATTTCATCGGACGGCTTTGCGATCCGGTGATCGTGATGGCCGAGGGCCGTGTGCTGGCCGAAGGCTCGGCCGCGCATATCATGGAAAATGAGGCGGTGATCGAGGCCTATCTTGGCACCGGATTGA
Organism: uncultured Albidovulum sp.; assembly: GCA_913064775.1. Taxonomy (GTDB): domain Bacteria; phylum Pseudomonadota; class Alphaproteobacteria; order Rhodobacterales; family Rhodobacteraceae; genus Acidimangrovimonas. The sequence goes on from CAJYAD010000006.1 coordinate 67,133, forward strand.
AGAACAAGGCGAAAGCGGAGGCCGGGGCGTGAGCCCGTTGGCCCCGGGCCATTTGGCCGGGGCCAGGTCCGTGCGAGCGGCAGGCGGGGAACCCCCCCGGCACGCGCGCATTGGACGGCAGTATTCGCAAACCATTTCAGAGGGATAGGAAATATGCCATTCCTGATCGGAGAGGCGATGACCGGCGGCTATGGTGCCGCGGACATCCTGCACGACTGCACCATTGCCGTCGAAAAGGGTGAAATCGCCGTGATCGTGGGCCCCAACGGGGCCGGCAAATCGACCGCCATGAAAGCGGTCTTCGGGATGCTCAAGCTGCGCAAGGGACGCGTGGTGCTGGACGGCACCGACATCACCGACCTCAGCCCCCAGGACCGGGTGGCGAAGGGCATGGCCTTCGTGCCACAGACCCAGAACATCTTCACCTCGATGACGGTGGAAGAGAACCTGGAAATGGGCGCCTTCCTGCGCCGCGACGACATTCGCACCACAATGGAGCAGATCTACCATCTGTTCCCGATCCTGCGCGACAAGCGTCGGCAGGCGGCGGGCGAACTGTCGGGCGGCCAGCGACAGCAGGTTGCCGTGGGACGGGCGCTGATGACCCAGCCCAAGCTTCTGATGCTGGACGAGCCCACCGCCGGCGTCAGCCCGATCGTGATGGACGAGCTGTTCGACCGGATCATCGAGGTGGCGCGCACCGGCATCTCGATCCTGATGGTCGAACAGAACGCCCGTCAGGCGCTGGAGATCGCCGACAAGGGCTATGTGCTGGTCCAGGGCGCCAACCGCTACACCGACACCGGAGAGGCGCTGCTTGCCAATCCGGAGGTCCGCAAATCTTTCCTGGGGGGCTGAGATGCACGATTTCCTGAACGGTCTGGTGGTTCTTCTGAACTACGTGATCATCCCGGCCACGACCTATGGCTCTCAGCTTGCGCTTGGCGCGCTGGGGGTGACGCTGGTCTACGGGATCCTGCGGTTTTCCAACTTCGCCCATGGCGACACGATGGCCTTCGGAACGATGGTCACGATCCTGTTCACCTGGCTGTTCCAGAGCTGGGGGATCAGCCTTGGGCCGCTGCCCACGGCACTGCTGGCGATGCCGATCGGCATCGTGGTGACGGCGCTGTTCCTCTTGGGCACGGACCGCCTGGTCTATCGCTTCTATCGAAAACAGAAGGCGGCCCCGGTGATCCTGGTGATCGTCTCGATGGGCGTGATGTTCATCATGAACGGGCTGGTGCGCTTCATCATCGGCACCGGCGAGCAGAATTTCGACGACGGCACCCGCGTCATCATCAACCCCTTCGCCTTCAAGGATGCGACCGGCCTTGATCAGGGGCTGGCGCTGCGCACGACGCAGGTGATCACCGTGGTCACCGCGGTGGTCGTGGTGGCGGCGCTGTTCTGGTTTCTCAACCGCACGCGGTCGGGCAAATCGATGCGGGCGTTTTCCGATAACGAGGATCTGGCGCTGCTGTCGGGGATCAACCCCGAGCGCGTGGTGACGATCACCTGGATCCTTGTGGCAATCCTGACCACGGTGGCGGGGGTGCTTTACGGCCTCGACAAGTCGTTCAAGCCGTTCACCTACTTCCAGCTGCTGCTGCCGATCTTCGCCTCGGCCGTGGTTGGCGGCCTCGGCAACCCGCTCGGCGCCATCGGTGGCGGCTTTCTGGTCGCCTATTCCGAAGTCGCGGTGACCTATGCCTTCAAGCTGGTGCTGAAATACTGGCTGCCGGCGGGGCTGCAGCCTTCGGGCCTCGTCCAGCTGATGGGGACGGATTACAAATACGCCGTCTCCTTCGCGATCCTGATCATCGTGCTCCTGTTCAAACCGACAGGGCTGTTCAAGGGGAAATCGGTATGAACAGCACCATGAAGAATGTTTCCCTGTTCGTCGGCGTGACGATCCTGTTCGGCATCGCGGGCTTCCTGCAAAGCTGGAACGTCGCGCTGGACATGCTGGTGGTCGGGCTGATCTCGGCCGTGACCGCGCTGGGCGTGAACATGCAATGGGGCTATGCGGGCCTCTTCAACGTCGGTGTCATGGGCTTCAGCGCGCTGGGCGGGCTGGCCATGGTGCTGGTCGCGACGCCCCTGCGGCCCGCGGCCTGGGCCGCCGGCGGCTGGCTGATCCCGATCGGCCTGGCGATCGGCGCGGCGGCGATCGCGCTGGCGATCGCGATCTGGAACCGGATGCCCAAGGGCCGCACCCGAGGCGTTGTGGTCGTCGCGGTGCTGATCGCGGGCTTCGTCCTTTACCGCGCGGTCTTCGACCCGGCGGTCAGCGCGGTTGAGGCGATCAACCCGTCGAGCGGTGGCAATATCGGCGGGCTTGGCCTCGCCTGGGTGTTGCAGCATCTGGGGCTGAGCCAGGAAACGGCGCTGGAGCTGTCGGTCTGGGCCGCATGGCCCGTGGGTGGCGCGATCGCCGCCGGTGCGGCCTGGCTGGTGGCCAAGACTGCGCTGGGGCTGCGCTCGGATTATCTGGCGATCGCCACGCTGGGCATCGCCGAGATCATCATCACCGTGCTGAAGAACGAGGATTGGCTGGATCGCGGCGTGAAGAACGTGATCGGCCTGCCGCGCCCCTGGCCGGTGCCGCTGGAGGTGAACCTGCAGCAAAGCCACGCCTTCCTGGCGCTGTGCCAAAGCTGGGGGCTGAACCCGGTGACCTTCTCGTCGATCACGGTGAAGCTGGGCTATGTGGCGATCTTCCTTGTGATCCTGGCGCTGGTGCTGACGCTGGCGGAACTGGCGCTGAAATCGCCCTGGGGGCGGATGATGCGCGCGATCCGCGACAACGAGGACGCCTCGGAGGCGATGGGCAAGGACGTCAAGCGCCGTCACCTGCAGGTCTTCGTTCTGGGCGCGGCGGTGATCGGCGTCGCCGGTGCGATGATGACCACCTATTCGGGTCAGTTCGTGCCCACCACCTACCAGCCGCTGCGCTGGACCTTCCTGATCTGGGTGATGGTGATCGTCGGCGGCTCTGGCAACAACTGGGGCGCGGTGCTGGGCGGCCTTCTGATCTGGTTCCTCTGGGTCGAGGTCGAGCCGCTGGGTGACATGCTGATGCATCTGATCACCGATCCGATGCCCTCGGCCTGGCCGCTGAAGGCGCATTTGCTGAACTCGACGCAGCACATGCGACTGATGACCATGGGCTTGATCCTGCTGTTGGTGCTGCGCTTCAGCCCAAGGGGCCTGATCCCAGAAAAGTGACGCGCCCCAAGGGCGAAACGCGAAGGGCGGACCGCAGGGTCCGCCCTTTTGCATTGGGGGGGGCTGGGCCAGCCGGGCGTGGGGTGGTTCCCCGGGGTGGCCCGTGGGATGGCGCACCCCGGCGTAGAAGCGTCGCCATTTATCGCGGCAAGGTACTGGCTGAGCCGAGGCGTGATCGGATGCAGCAAAGCGCCAGCCCGTGGGGACGGGCCGGCGCGTACCGGGCACAAAAGGACCGGGCGCCTGTCGCCCCCCGACCCGCCTCAGCGCGCCAGCACCAGCTCGGCCCGCAGCCCGCCCAGGGCACTGTCGCCCAGCAGCAGCCGGCCGCCGTGGCTATGCGCGGTGTCGGCGGCGATCGACAGGCCCAGCCCGACCCCGCCGCCCTGGTTCGGATCGCGCGCCTCGTCGAGACGGGTGAAGGGCCGCAGCGCCTCCTCGCGGCGCGCCTCGGGGATGCCGGGGCCGTCGTCCTCGACCACGATGCGCAGCAGGTTCGGCGCCAGCGCCACCTCCACCTCGGCGCGGCTCCCGTAGCGCACCGCATTGCCCACCAGATTTTCCACCGCACGGGCCACCGCCTGCGGCCGCAGCTTGGCGCGCGCGATCTCGCCCTCGGGCAGATCAAGGGGCTTCAGCGTCACCTCCTGCCCGGCGCGGCGCGCGTTCTCGACCACATGGGCGACCAGATCGAGCGCGTCGACCTCGGTGACCTCTTCCATCGCGTCGCCGCGGGCGAAGGACAGGAAGGCATCCAGAAGCCGTTCCATATGCTCCACATCGCGCAACAGCGCCTGCGCCTCCTCGTCGTCCTCCATCAGCGCCAGGCTCAGCTTCATCCGGGTCAGCGGCGTGCGCAGATCGTGGCTGACGCCCGACAGCATCAGGGTGCGCTGCTCGATCTGCCGCTCGATCCGGGCGCGCATGTCAAGAAAGGCGCGCCCCGCTGCCCGCACCTCGATCGCGCCGCGCGGCCGGTAGGGCACGGTGCGGCCCTTGCCGAATTCCTCGGCCGCGGCGGCCAGCCGGGTGATCGGGTGCAGCTGATTGCGCAGGAACAGATAGGCGATCAGCGTCATCAGCGCCGAGGTGAAGATCATCAGCACCAACAGCTGATGCGGATTCGACGCCGACACCCGATAGCGCGAGAACACCACCCGCATCGGCCCCCAGCTTGTGCCGATCAGCATCCGCACCTCGCGCGAATTGCTGTAAAGATCGACGCCGCGCACCCGCGCCAGGCTCTTGTCGAGCGAGGTGATCACCTGCTGCCCCGAAAGATCGTAGAACACCCGGCTGTCGCCCGTGGGCCCCGTGGCAGGCAGCTCGACGCGCATCTTCAGCGCCCGGCCAAGATCACCGCCCACACGCTGCGCGGCGGCCAATGAGGGCGCCCCATTGACCTCACGCGTGAGATGGGCAACCTCGATGGCGATATTGCCCGTCATCTGCCGGGTGACGCCCTCGAAATAGCGCTGGATGATTACCACCGCGACAACCAGTTGGATGACGATCACCGGCAAGATCAGGATCAGCGCCGCCCTGCCCTGCAGGCTGCGTGGCAGGATGCGTTTGAGAAGCCGCGGTTTCATGGCCAAACCCTAGCCGCCCGCCGCGCCATTAGAAAGGTCGCAAAGCGATGCCAACCCCCTTCGATCCCGCCGGCTTCAACCCCGTCCCCGGCCGGTGTGAGACGCTGTCGCCGGGCCTACGCCGGGTGCTGGCGCCGAACCCTTCGCCGATGACCTTCCGCGGCACCAACACCTTTCTGGTGGGCACCGGCGCGGTCGCGGTGATCGACCCCGGCCCCGCCCTGCCCGACCACCTGTCCGCGATTCTCGCCGCCCTCGCGCCGGGTGAGCGGATCAGCCATATCTTTGTCACCCATTCCCATGTGGACCATTCGCCGCTGGCGCGCGATCTGGCCCGGGCCACCGGCGCCCCGGTGCTGGCCTTTGGCGACAGCCGGTCGGGCATGCGGCCCCTGATGCAGCGCCTCGCGGCCCAGGGCGTGACCGGCGGCGGCGAGGGGGTGGATGCCGATTTCGCCCCCGATGAGACGCTGGCCGACGGCGCCGTGATCGAGGGCGGCGACTGGGCGCTGCGGGCGCTGTGGACGCCTGGGCATCTGGGCAACCACCTGTGCTTTGCCTGGGGCGAGGAGATTTTCAGCGGCGATCTGGTGATGGGCTGGGCCAGCTCGCTGATCTCGCCGCCCGAGGGCGATCTGGGCGCCTATATGGCCTCTCTCGCGCGGCTGCGTGCGCTGGATGCCCGGCGGCTGCACCCCGGCCATGGCGCGCCGGTCACCGAGCCTGCCGCGCGGCTGGACGCGTTGATCGCCCATCGCAACTCGCGCGAGGCCGAGATCCTTGACGCATTGAGCGTGGCGCCGGCGACGATCGAGTCGCTGACGCGAATGATTTACACCGACGTGGCGCCGCAGCTATTGCCCGCGGCGTCTCGCAACGTCTTGTCGCATTTGATTGATTTGATGGATAAAAACGTGGTGGCGGCCGAGGATACCGCGCTGCTGACGTCGCGTTTCCGGCTTGGCTGATAGCGCCCGGGCGGAAGGTGTGAGATTTTCGCAAAATCCCTCTGGACGCCCCCGAACCCGCTTGCTATATCGCCCCCGTGTTCCGGCGTAGCTCAGCGGTAGAGCAGTTGACTGTTAATCAATTGGTCGTAGGTTCGATCCCTACCGCCGGAGCCAAAAATCCCTGATTCATTCGGGAAAACTGGCAGCCCACAATATCTACTAACAACCCACCGCCTGCTTTAGAAGGCTTTGCAGGCGTCAGGTTGGCGATGCGAGCAACAGGCCAGTTGTAGCCTGCCTTGAAGAAAGAGCGTCGCTCCGACACGGCAATCAACAGGTCTTCGGACTTTCACGGTCCTTCCAAGGTAAGTTCCTTGAACCGCTTGGAAAATTTCCAGAACCCGCCGCGGTCGTTTTCTTCACCCTCCTGAATGCCATGTCGATTCTTCGACCTAGGTTTGGTGGCCAGCTATCAGCCGACATCGTCGTGGTTGTCGGCAAGGCATTCCGAATGGTCGCGCAGCACCTCCAGCACCCGGCAATCAGAGGTCGTCCCGCCCCGGCACTCGCCGATCATCCGCTGCAACTCGCGCTTGAGCGCCTCGAGCCGCGCCATGCGGTTCTCGACCTCGCGCAATTGTCGCCGGGCGATCGAATCCGCCGCGCCGCAGTCGCGGTCGGGATGGTCGGACAGGTCCAGCAGTTCGCGGATCGCGTCGAGCGGAAAGCCCAGCTGGCGCGAATGGCGGATGAAGGCCAGCCGGTCGAGATCGGCATCGCCATAGCGCCGCTGGCCGCCCGCGCTGCGTCCCGGTTCGGGCATCAGGCCGATCTGCTCATAATAGCGGATGGTCTGCACCTTGGCGCCGGTGCGCCGCGCCAATGTTCCGATCGTGTGCATGTCGCCCGTTCATCACAGTGAAGAGAAACCTAAGTTTCCCCTTGAAGCTATAGTAGCTGTAGCTCTTATCTTGTCGGCTGTCGAGAAACCGAAGCGGAACAAGGGCAGCTGATGACCGACGCAGTCGAGCTTGAGGAATGGCGTGTCACCGGAATGGATTGCGGCTCCTGCGCGGCGAAGGTGCGCGGTGCGGTCGAGGCGCTGCCCGGCGTCGAGGCGGTCGAGGTGACGCTGATGAACGAACGGCTGCGGCTGCGGCTGGACGCCGGCAGGACCTCTCGCGAGACCGTGGAGAAGGCAGTGCGGCGCCTGGGCTATGGCATCTCGGCCAAGGGCGCCGCGCCGCAAAAGCCGACGGGCGGGTTTGTGCTGCCGGAAGGTGCCTTTGCGTCCCTGCAGGCCGCTGAATCCGACGCGCAGGATCTGGCGCATACCCCCGCAGCCCGTTCCGATCCCACCTGGTATGCGACCGCCAAGGGCCGGCATCTTGTCGGGACCGGCGCGTTGCTGGGCTTGGCCTGGATCGTCGAACTTCTCTTAGGCGGAACGATCGCGCATTGGGTCTTCGTGCTGTCCACCCTGATCGCCGTCGCGCCCGTGGTGAAGCGCGCCGCGCTGATGGCCCGGGCGCGAATGCCCTTCACCATCGAGATGCTGATGAGCATCGCGGCGACCGGCGCCCTCTTTGTCGGCGCCGCGGAAGAGGCGGCGCTCGTGGTCTTCCTGTTCGCGGTGGGCGAGATGCTGGAGGGCCTTGCCGCGTCCCGCGCGCGTGGCTCCATCCGCGCGCTGGCCGCGCTGGTGCCGAAGACCGCGCGGCTGGTCACCGGCACGCGCATCCGCGAGGTTCCGGCAGAAAGCCTTGCCATCGGGCAGGTCGTGCAGGCCCGCCCGGGCGACCGCATCCCGGCAGACGGCAGCGTGGTAAGCGGCACCTCGGGCGTCGATGAAAGCCCGGTGACGGGCGAAAGCGTGCCTGTGCTGAAGGAACCGGGCGACAAGGTCTTCGCCGGCTCGATCAACACCGAGGCGGAACTGCGCATCCGTGTTGACAAGGCCGCCGAGGACAACACAATTTCCCGCATCCTGCACCTCGTGGAAGAGGCCGAGAGCGTCCGCGCCCCGGTTGAACGCTTCATCGACCGTTTCAGCCGCGTCTACATGCCGACGGTGGTGGGGGTGGCGCTGCTCGCCGCAATCCTGCCGCCGCTTGCCTTCGGCGCGCCGTGGGAGACGTGGATCTACCGTGGCCTCGCGCTCCTGCTGATCGGCTGCCCCTGCGCGCTGGTGATCTCGGTCCCCGCCGCGATCGCCGCCGGGCTCTCCTCCGGGGCCCGGCACGGCCTGCTGATGAAGGGCGGCGCGGTCACGGAGGCCGCGGCCAAGACCACGCTGGTCGCCTTCGACAAGACCGGCACGCTGACCGAAGGGCGCCCGCAGGTCACCGATGTCGTGCCATTGCACGGCGACACCGCCACGCTCCTCGCCACCGCGGCGGCGGTCGAGACCGGCAGCAGCCACCCGCTCGGGCAGGCGATCCTTGCGCGGGCCGAGGCGGAAGGCGTCGCCGTCGCGCAGGTCACGGAGGCCGCGGCAATCCCGGGCCGGGGCGCCCGGGCCGTGATCGCGGGCACGACATGGCACGTCGGCGCGCCGCGACTGGCCAGCGAGGCCGGGGTGCTGGGCGATACGGATCGCACCACGATCGAGGCGCTGGAACAAGCCGGCAAGACCGTCGTCACCGTCTTCGCGAAGGATCGGCTGCTTGGCCTGATCGCGCTTCGCGACGAGCCGCGCGCCGATGCCGGCGACGCGGTCGCGGCGCTGAGGAGCATGGGGATCAGGTCGGTCATGCTGACCGGCGACAACCCGGTGACGGCCCGCGCGATCGCCGATGCTCTCGGCATTGAGGCCCGCGCCGGGCTGCTGCCCGAGGACAAGGTGACGGCGGTGCGCGACCTCGCGCGGGACGCGCAGGTGATGATGGTGGGCGACGGCATCAACGACGCCCCGGCACTGGCAAGTGCGCATGTGGGCATCGCCATGGGATCGGGCACCCATGTCGCGCTTGAGACGGCGGATGGTGCGCTGCTGCGCGACCGTGTGCTGGACGTCGCTGGACAGATCCGTCTGGCCCGGGCGACGATGGCGAATATCCGCCAGAACGTGGCGATTGCACTGGGTCTGAAGGGGATCTTCCTCGTGACCACGCTGATCGGCCTTACCGGCCTCTGGCTCGCGGTGATGGCCGATACCGGGGCGACCGTGCTGGTCACGATGAACGCGCTGCGGCTTCTACGGTTCAAGCCGGAGCCGAAGGGCGCGTGATGTCGTGTCTCAGGCGCTGCCGCGCGGGCCCTTCCGCCTTCAGCGAAACCGCGCGCCAGCCGCCGGGGACCGCTATACAGGTGGCGCCGCCGGTGGACGTGCCCCGATTTCGTCGAGCGGATGCGTGCCGAACTGCCCGCGGGACAGGTGGATCACCGACAAGGCAGGTGACACGGGTAGCGCGCAGCTGGGCGGGGCTGCGCAGCTTCGCGCCCGACCGCACCCCGGTGGTCGGCTACGACCCGCAGCAGGAGGGCCTCTTCTGGCTCGCCGGTCAGGGCGGCGACGGCATCCAGACCGCGCCGGGCCTCTCGGCGCTGACCCCCAAGTGAGGCCGCGTAGGCCCCGACGACAGATAATCGGGATGATCAAGGCGCAGGGTTCAAGCCTTAAGCAATTGATCCGGGGATCAATTAAAGCGCCGAACGGGCTGTCGACCGCCGCGGTGTGCCGCAGGCATGGCCGCACGAAAGGCGATTTTGGGGGCTACTGGCCCTGACCGAACCAAGCCCTTCCATGATCGCCTCTCTGTGCTAGTCTCCATCCCGTACCTTGGGAGGCTCCGCCGCGGCGGAGAGGGAGCGCAAGGGAAACGGGGATGCTCGACTTCAGCTATAATGTGGGCCTTGTGCTCGCCTCGATCGCCATTTCGATGATGGCGGCGTTCACCGGATTGTGGCTGACGCGCGGCCTGTCGGCGATGACCACCGGGATGCGGCAGCTTCGCATCGCCATGGCCGCGATCGCCTTGGGCGACGGCATCTGGTCGATGCATTTCACCGCCATGCTGGCGGCCACCCTGCCGGTGCCGGTCTCCTATGACGTGCTGACCACGCTGGCCTCGTTGCTGATTGCGATCCTGCTGTCGGGGCTAGCGCTGCTGATCCTGCATTTCGGGCGCCGGACGCCGGCCCATCTGGTTGTCGCCGGGCTTGTGCTGGGGCTGGGCATCCTGGTCATGCACTACACCGGCATGGCGGCGATGAAGCAGTACCGCCAGGTCTATTCGGTGCCAAGCATCGCCGCCGCCGCGGTGCTTGGGCCGATCATGGGAACCGCCGCGGTGATGACGGCCTATGGCCGCCGCAGCCGCCGCAACCTGCTGCTCGGCACGTTGCTGCTGGGCTCGACCGTTGTCGTCGTGCATTTCACCGCGATGGCGGGCACCCGCATCTACAGGATCGGGGCGGGCACGGGACTGTCGCCGATGTTCGACAATCAGGAACTGGCGCTGGTGGTGCTGCTGAGCGCCTTCATGATCTGCGGCGCCTTCCTCCTGACCGGCGCCACCTTCGTCGTCGCCCCGGCCGAGCCGCCCGGCAAGGCCCCGAGCGAGGCCCCGAACGAGGTGCCGCACGAGGTGCCGCACGAGGTACCGAATAGCGCCCCGAGCAAGGACCCGCCACCGGCCAATGCCGCCGCGACCGCCACGGGCGGAGAGGCGCGCAAGGACATGCTGATTGCCGCCGCGGCCCATGCCGTGGCCGGGCCGGGCCGCGGCGTCCGCGTTCCGATCGAGCGCCGCGGCCATACCGAATTCGTTGACGGTGCCGAGATCGCCGTCCTCAGGGCCGAGGGGCATTACACCATCGCCTATTGCTGCGAGGACAAGTTCTTCTGCCCGTGGTCGATTTCCGAGGCCGAGCGGCGACTCACGGATCATAGCTTCCTGCGCGCGCATCGCAGCTATCTGGTCAATCTGACGCGCGTCTCCGCGTTCGAGCGCCACCGCGATGGCGGCATCTGCCTGTTTTCCGGCATCCGGCTGCTGGAACGCGTACCGGTCAGCCGCAATCGCGTCGCCGCGCTGCGCGAGGCGCTGGCCATCTGATCGCGTCGCGCCGGTGTCGAAGCCGCGCCCGGGGCGCTGGCCCCTGCCCTTCGCGTCGCGACAAATCCGCCCTCAATCGCCGTTCGTGCGGACAGATCGCCGTTCGTGAAACTGGCACGCCGTGCATGAACTGCCGCATCGCGCCGCCCGCCGGTGGCGTAACCTGACCGGACGCGGCGCCAAAATCCGCCGCGGTCCATTCGATCGGACAGTCAGGGAGGAGACCCGATGATCCCCGCACCATTCACCTATCACCGGCCGGCCGATATCGCCTCGGCGCTGAAGATCCTCGGCGAGTACGGCGACGATGCCCGGGTCGTCGCGGGCGGGCACAGCCTGATCCCGATGATGAAGCTGCGCCTAACCGCGATCGACCATCTGATCGACCTTCAGGGCGTCGAAAGCCTGCGCGGGATCCGCGTCTCGGGGCGTGACATCCGCATCGGCGCGATGGTGACGCAGGCGGAAATCCTTGCCGACCGGGCACTGGCCGCGGCGGTGCCGGTGCTTGCCGAGGCCGCATTGCAGATCGCCGACCCGCAGGTGCGCAACCTCGGCACCATCGGCGGCAATGTCGCCAATGGCGACCCCGGCAACGACCTGCCCGCGCTGATGCAATGCCTTGACGCGACCTACGAGATCGAGGGTCCGGGCGGTCCGCGCGACGTGGCGGCGCGCGACTTCTATGACAGCGCCTATGTGACCGCCCGCGCCGATGACGAGATCCTGCTTGCCGTCCGCTTTACCGCGCCCGAGGGCGGCGCCGCCTATGTGAAGCAAAAGCGCAAGATCGGCGATTACGCCACCGCCGCCACCGCCGTCGCACTGGTGAAGTCGGGCGGCAAATGCGCCTCAGCCAGCATCGCGATGACCAACCTCGCCGACACGCCGGTCTGGGCACAGGACGCGGGCGCGGCGCTGGTGGGCACCGATTGCAGCCCCGCCGCGGTCAAGGCCGCCGTCGCCGCCATGCAAGAGGCGATCTCGCCGGTCGAGGACAACCGCGGGCCCGTCGATTTCAAGCGCCATGTCGCCGGCAGGCTGCTGGCCGAGGCCATCGCCACCGCCTGGTCGCGGGCCTGAGAGGGAGGGAAGAATGACCAAGATGCATCTGAAACTGACGGTCAACGGCACGGCGGTCGATTGTCTGGCCGAGCCGCGCGAGCTGCTCATCCATGTGCTGCGTGAGCGGCTGAACATCACCGGCCCCCATATCGGCTGCGAGACCACCCATTGCGGGGTCTGCACGATCGACATGAACGGCAAGTCGGTGAAATCCTGCACCGTGCTGGCCGCCCAGGCCGACGGCGCCACGATCACCACCATCGAGGGGCTGAGCGCGCCCGACGATCTGCACGTCCTGCAGACGATGTTCCGCGAACATCACGGGCTGCAATGCGGTTTCTGCACGCCGGGCATGATCATCCGCGCCTGGCGGTTCTTGCAGGAGAACCCGGACCCGACCGAGGAAGAGGTCCGCTTCGGCATGGCCGGCAACCTCTGCCGCTGCACCGGATACCAGAACATCGTCAAGGCCGTGCTCGCCGCCGCCGCCGAGATGAACAGCGCAAAGGAGGCCGCGCAATGAACGATCACGCACCCAGCCGGGACGAGCGCATCGCCGGCCTCAAGGGCCTCGGCACGTCCCGCCGCCGCGTCGAGGACGCGCGCTTCACCCAGGGCAAGGGCAATTACGTCGACGACATGAAGCTGCCGGACATGCTGTTTGGCGATTTCGTGCGCTCGCCCTATGCCCATGCCCGCGTCACCGCGATCGACGCGGAGGCCGCCAAGGCGCTGCCCGGCGTGGTTGCCGTGCTGACGGCCGACGATCTGCGGCCGCTGGGCCTGCACTGGATGCCGACTCTCGCCGGCGACAAGCAGATGGTGCTGGCCGACGGCAAGGTGCTGTTCCAGGGCCAGGAGGTCGCCTTCGTCGTGGCCACCGACCGCTACGCTGCCGCCGACGCGGTGGAACTGGTCGAGGTCACCTATGAAGAGCTTCCCGTCGTCACCGACCCGTTCAAGGCGCTGGCCCCCGACGCCCCGGTGCTGCGCGAGGATCTGCAGGGCCAGACCGAGGGCGCCCACGGCCCGCGCAAGCACCACAACCACATCTTCACCTGGGAGATGGGCGACGAGGACGGAACCGAGGCCGCCATCGCCGATGCCGAGGTGGTGGCCGAAGAGATGATCTATTACCACCGCACCCATCCCTGCCCGCTGGAGACCTGCGGCTGCGTCGCGAGCATGGACAAGGTGAACGGCAAGCTGACCCTCTGGGGCACCTTCCAGGCGCCGCATGCGGTGCGCACCGTGGCCTCGCTGATCTCGGGCATCGCCGAACACAACATCCGCGTGGTCAGCCCCGACATCGGCGGCGGCTTCGGCAACAAGGTGGGGGTCTATCCGGGGTATATCTGCTCGATCGTCGCCTCGATCGTCACCGGCAAGCCGGTGAAATGGATCGAGGACCGGATGGAGAACCTGATGTCGACGGCCTTCGCCCGCGACTACTGGATGAAGGGCAAGATCGCCGCCACCAAGGACGGCAAGATCACCGCGCTCGATTGCCACGTGACCGCCGATCATGGCGGCTTCGACGCCTGCGCGGATCCCACCAAGTTCCCGGCCGGATTCTTCAACATCTGCACCGGCAGCTACGACATCCCGATCGCCCATCTCTCGGTCGACGGGGTCTATACCAACAAGGCCCCCGGCGGCGTCGCCTATCGCTGCTCGTTCCGGGTGACGGAGGCTGCCTATTTCATCGAGCGGATGATCGAGGTGCTGGCCATCAAGCTTGGCATCGACGCGGCGGAACTGCGGGCGAAGAACTTCATCCGCAAGGAGCAGTTCCCCTACCATTCCGCCCTCGGCTGGGAATACGATTCCGGCGATTACCACACCGCCTGGGACAAGGCGCTGAAGGCGGTCGGCTACGACGCCCTGCGGCGCGAACAGGCCGAACGGGTCGCGGCCTTCAAGCGGGGCGAGACCCGCAAGCTGCTCGGGATCGGGCTGAGCTTCTTCACCGAGATCGTCGGCGCCGGCCCGGTGAAGAATTGCGACATCCTCGGCCTCGGCATGTTCGACAGCTGCGAGATCCGCATCCACCCCACCGGCAGCGCCATCGCCCGGCTCGGCACGATCAGCCAGGGCCAGGGCCACGCCACCACCTTCGCCCAGATCCTCGCCAGCGAGATCGGCATCCCCGCCGATGACATCACCGTCGAGGAGGGCGACACCGACACTGCGCCCTACGGTCTGGGCACCTATGGGTCGCGCTCGACCCCGGTTGCCGGCGCCGCCACCGCGATGGCGGGCCGCAAGATCCGCGCCAAGGCCCAGATGATCGCGGCCTATCTGCTTGAGGTGCATGACGACGATGTCGAATTCGATGTCGACCGCTTCGTCATCAAGGGCGCCCCCGAGCGGTTCAAGACGATGAAGGAAATCGCCTTCGCCTCCTACAATCAGGCGATCCCGGGGCTGGAGCCGGGGCTGGAGGCGGTCAGCTACTACGACCCGCCGAACATGACCTATCCGTTCGGCGCCTACATCTGCGTGATGGAAATCGACGTCGACACCGGCGTGTGGGAGATCCGCCAGTTCTATGCGCTCGACGATTGCGGCACCCGGATCAACCCGATGGTGATCGAGGGTCAGGTCCACGGCGGCGCCACCGAAGGCCTTGCCATCGCCATGGGGCAGGAGCTGGCCTATGACGAAATGGGCAACGTCAAGACCGGCACGCTGATGGATTTCTTCCTGCCCACGGCGGTCGAGACGCCCCACTACACCACGGATCATACCGAAACCCCCAGCCCGCATCACCCGATCGGTGCCAAGGGGGTGGGCGAAAGCCCGAACGTGGGCTCGGTTCCGGCCTATTCCAACGCGGTGCAGGACGCGTTCCGCGCCTTCGGCCATATCCATGCCCATATGCCGCATGACCACGCGCGCATCTGGAAGATCGCCGATGGCCTTGGCCTGCATGCCTGAGGGTCGCACTGGCGGCGGCTCGGGCGGCGGCTCGGGCGGCGGCGCAAGGCTGCCGCCCCCGACACCACGTATGCCGCCACGCATGCCGCCCTCATACGGAGCCTGCCCATGAACGCCTGGCGCGACCTGCAATCGGACCTTGCCACCCGCGGCTACATTGCCAGCGACGCGCTGGCCATGGCGCTTCACCTCGCGCTGTCGCTGGGGCGGCCGCTGCTGCTGGAAGGCGCGGCGGGCGTCGGCAAGACCGAGGTCGCGACCACGCTGGCCGCGCTGAAGGGCGCGCCGCTGATCCGGCTGCAATGCTACGAGGGGCTGGACGCAAGCCACGCGATCTACGAATGGAACTACCAGCGCCAGCTTCTGGCGATCCGCGCCGCGGCCGAGGGCGGCGTGACCGGCCCCGAGGCCGAGGCGCGCATCTTCTCGGAAGATTACCTGATGGCGCGGCCGCTTCTGCAGGCGCTGCAATCCGAGGTCCCGGTGGTGCTGCTGATCGACGAGATCGACCGCGCCGACGAGGAATTCGAGGCCTATCTTTTGGAAATCCTGTCCGAATTCCAGATCACCATTCCCGAACTCGGCACCATTACCGCTCGCACGCGGCCCCATGTGATCCTGACGGCGAACGGCACCCGCGATCTGTCGGACGCGCTGCGCCGCCGTTGCCTCTATTCCTGGATCGACTATCCCGACCGGCGGACGGAACTGGCAATCCTCGCCGCCCGCCATCCCGGCATCGAGACGGCGCTGGCGGGGCAGATCGTCGGCTTCGTTCAGGCCTTGCGCCGGGAAGAGCTGGAAAAGACCCCCGGCGTGGCCGAGATGCTCGATTTCGCCGCGGCACTTTCGGGGCTGGGGGTGAACGACCTCGCGGCCGACCCCGAGGTGTTGCAGGCCACCCTGGTGACGCTGCTGAAGACCCGGACCGACTATGCCTCGGTTCCGACCGAGGTGGCGCAGCGTCTGGCGGGACGGGCGGCATGAGCCCCGCCGCATCCAGCATCACGCGCTTTGCCACCCGCGCCGCGGGTCCCGCCGACCGGATGGCGGATTTCGCCGCCCATCTGCGGCTGAACGGGCTGCGCCCCGGCGTGGCCGAGACGGCGACCGCGCTCGCCGCGCTCGCGCTTGTCGCGGCGGCGGACCCGGCCGAGGCGCGGCTGGCCCTGCGCGCGGTCTTCGCCGGGACGCAGGAGGAAAGCCACCGTTTCGACGACCTCTTCGACGCCTATTGGCGCAATACGCGCCGCGCCCGCACCGGTGCGCCACCCATTCCGCGCGCCCCGAACCCGCGCGCGCGCAACACCCGGCCCGCCCTGCCGCAGGACCAGCCCGCCCCCGGCGGTGCGGGCCAGCCCGAGGTGCCCGATGGCGGCGAGGGCGCGGCCGAGACCGGCGGCAAGGGTCGCCTTGTCGCCGCGCGGATCGAGACGATCGCCCGCACCGACCTGCGCGAATTCGTGACGCCCGAGGCGATCGCCGAGGCCGAAGCCATCGCCACCGCGATCGCCCGGGCGATCCGCGACCGCCGCTCGCGCCGGCGCCGGGCCGATCGCCGCGGCGCGCAGCTCGACCTGCGGCGCATCGCGCGGGCAAGCGTGGCGACCGGCGGCGTGCCCCTGAAGCTTTTCCACCGCCGCCGCCCGGACCGTCCGGCGCGGCTGGTGGCGCTTTGCGACGTGTCGGGGTCGATGGGTCCTTACGCGCGGGTCTTCCTGGCTTTTCTCAAGGGGCTCGTCGCGGCGGATCTGCGGACCGATGCCTATCTGATCCATTTGCGCTGCATCCGCATCACCGACGCCCTGCGCGACCCCGATCCGATGCGCTCGGTGACCAAGCTGACGCTGATGGCGCAGGGCTTCGGCGGCGGGACGCGGCTTGCCTCGGCGCTGGCGGGCTTCAACCGGGCCCATGCGGCGCGGGCGGTGGGCGGGCGCAGCGTGGTGCTGATCCTGTCGGATGGCTACGACACCGACCCGCCCGAAAAGCTGGCCGCAGAGCTTGCCCGGCTGAAACGGCGCGGCTGCCGGATTGTCTGGCTCAACCCGCTGAAGGGGTGGAAGGATTACCAGCCCATCGCGCGCGGCATGGCCGCCGCGCTGCCGCATCTGGACCTCTTCGCGCCGGCAAACACGCTGGCCGCGCTGGCCGCGCTCGAACCCGAATTCGCCCGTCTCTGAAGGAGGATGCGATGAAACCCGCAGATATCCACAGCCTCGTTTCCGACCTCAAGGCGCGGGGCGAGGCCTTTGCGCTGGCCACCGTCGTGCGCACCGTCGCCGCCACCGCCGCCAAGGCCGGCGCCAAGGCGGTGATCCGGCCCGACGGCACGATTTCCGAAGGCTGGATCGGCGGCGGTTGCGCCCGCGCGGCGGTCCTGAAAGCCGCCCATGACGCGATCGCCGACGGCCAGCCGCGCCTGGTCTCGATCCAGCCCAAGGACCTTCTGGGCGCCCAGGGCGTAAGCGCCGGCGAGACCCGCGACGGGATCCGCTTTGCCTCGAACATGTGCCCGTCGAAGGGCACGATGGATGTCTTTGTGGAGCCGATCATGCCGCAGCCCGAACTGGTGATCATGGGGGCCAGCCCGGTGGCGGTGGCGCTGGCAGATCTTGGCGCCCGGATGGGATTTTCGCGCACCATCACCGCGCCGCCCGAGGATCAGCCCGCCTTTGCCGAGGCCGAGCGGCGGATCGAGGGCTATGCGCTGGAAGCCGCCCCCGCCGGGCGCCGCTATGTCGTGGTCTCGACCCAGGGCCGCGGCGACGAGGCGGCGCTGCGCGCGGCGCTGGCCTCGGGCGCCGAATATGTCGCCTTCGTGGGGTCGCATGCCAAGGGGGCGGCACTGCGGGCGGCACTGGAAAAGGCCGGGGTGGAACGCGAGGCGCTGGCCGCGCTCAAGGTGCCGGCCGGTCTGGATATCGGCGCGATCACCCCCGATGAGATCGCGCTGTCGATCCTGGCCGAGATCGTCCGGATCATGCGCCGCGATGGCGGCCGGCCCTGATGCGGAACCCGTTTGTCCGCCGTTGAACCCGTTTCCCTGCTGTGAAGAAGGAACCCACATGGAACTGAGCGACGAAATCCTCATCTCTGCCCCGCGCGACAAGGTCTATGCCGCGTTGATGGATCCGGAGGTTCTGAAAGCCTCGATCCCGGGCTGCGAGGAACTGACCCGGCTGTCGGACGACGAATTCACCGCCAAGGTGGTGCTGAAGGTCGGCCCGGTGAAGGCGCGGTTCGGCGGGCAGGTGACGCTTGACCGAAGCGGCGCGCCGGAACGGATGTCCATCACCGGCGAGGGCAATGGCGGCGTGGCAGGCTTTGCCAGAGGCGGCGCCGATGTCGAACTGATCGAAGAGGCCGGCGGCACCCGCCTGCGCTATACCGCCAAGGCCGACATCGGCGGCAAGATCGCCCAGTTGGGCAGCCGGTTGATCCTTGGCACGGCCAAGAAGCTTTCGGCCGCGTTCTTCTCCAACTTCGCGGCGACAATCACCGAAGAGGTCGAAGAGGGCTGAGGCCTTGCCCGCCGAGACCCGGCGGGCAAACGACCATCTGAACCGCCGCGACGCGGAAGACCGCCCCGCCAGACGCGCGGCCGACCGGGGGATACCCGTCGCGCGCAGCCTTTGTCGGGCGAACGCCGCGCGGGGTTGTCGGATCACTCCTCCTGTTGCGAGGGTTGCAATCGCACATCCTTCGCCAAAGACCCGGCCCTGCCCCACGCCGAGGCGCGCCACCGCCCTGCCCCGCCGCGCGCCACGCGCCACAGCCGCACCGCAAGGGCCCCGGCCCCGGCCCCCACCATGGCGCCAGCCAGAATGTCGCCGAGAAAATGCCACTGCCCCAGCATCAGCGCCAGCGCCAGCAGCCCCAGCAGACCGAGATAGACCCAGCGCCAGCGCGGAAAGTATAGCCAGGCGACCGTCAGGATCGCCGCCGCCTGATCGGTATGCCCCGAGGGGAAAGAGCCAAAGGGGTGGCCGTGGTGGAACCAGTGAAAGCCGTATTGCCCGCGCTGGATCAGCAGGCTGGGCACCGAGCGGCCGAAGATCGGCTTCAGCACCTCATGGGTCAGCCACAGGCTGGCCAGTAGCGCGATCCCCGCCAGCATCCCGGCTTCGATCCAGCGCGGCATGGGGCGTCGGGCCACCAGAAATTCGGCCCCCGTCAGCACGCCCGCCCAGGCGATCACGATCATCACCGGCAGGGTCAGCGAGGGATTGGTGAAGACCGCGTGGCCAAGGTGGAACTGCGCGAAGAACAAAGCCAGCGGGCGGTCGATCCACAGCACCGAGACCAGCGTCGCCAGCGCCAGTACAAGACCGGCGAAGAGCGGGCGGCGCTGCAGCATCGGGCATCTCCTGTGATCCGGCGAAAGCGCCGGCGCCCCGCTCAGCTACGTGGCTATCGGCGGGGCGTCAATTGCCAGCCCCTGCCCCACGGCCGCCGGAGCAGCGCCCTCGGCGAGGTTTCGCGCGCGAAACCGGCGGTCAGGCCGGTTCCAGCAGGCGGTCGCCCGAAATGAGCGGCGTCACCCGTGGGCCGAGCAATGCAATTGCTGCATTGCGGCATTCTTCTATTGGGTGTGGTGGGGCAGCCCCTGACAGCCCATGTTTCAGGGACACGAGTTGATTGACAGAGGATATGAAAATGACCGCCCTGCAGATTGGTAGCCCCGCCCGCCATCGCGCCGCCCCGTTCAACCTTCACGCCTCGCTCGAACGCGTCCGGGACGCCTACGAGCGCCGGCAGGACTACCTCAAGACTGTGCGTGAACTGTCGGCGATGTCCGACCGTGATCTGGCCGATATCGGTATTCGCCGTGGCGACTTCCATAGCGTCGCCAAGGGCACCTTCGTTCGCGGCCAGTCCTGATCCGCCGCGTTGATGGCTGAGGACGAAGCTGGCCTTAAACGTTGCCACGGCGGCATCCGATTGCCGCCGTTTGGGGTACTCCCCCCCACAGCACAGGGTCTGGCACCTCAAGCTACGCTTTGCGCCTGCTGATCAGGTCACGTAACTTCGTATAGCAGTAAGCAGGCCACCGCCGGTGGTTGGCCGCCAAGGCCTTGTGAGGGCGGCGATGATTTGCAACTCGATCCGTTGCCAGACGCGATGAATCATCGACAAGCCGCCTCCGGTCTGTCATTTTGTCAGGGCTACGTTTCCATTTCGATCCCCTGCTTTCCCTTTCGGACTTCAGCGAATTCGATCTTGGCCAACCGCGCCACGCTGTTGCACTTATGCGAACAGGTTGAAAACTAAAGGAGATCTCACGATGGCCAATGGCACCGTGAAATGGTTCAACGCCTCCAAAGGCTTCGGCTTCATTGCTCCCGAATCGGGCGGCAAGGACATCTTTCTGCATATCTCGGCCGTTGAGCGCGCCGGCCTCACCACCGTGAGCGACGATCAGAAAGTCACCTATGACGTCGAATCCGGCCGTGACGGCCGCGAATCTGCGACCAACCTCAAGCTCGCTTGAACGGTCAATCCGGATTTGGAACAGGGCGCCTTCGGGCGCCCTTTTTCGTTGTACATGGCGTTGAGGACAGCTCCGCCAATCCGACGAACGATCTCATCCCGCCCCCCCCCGTTCCAGAACCGACGCGGGAACGGCGACAGCTTGCCCCCGTCTTGCAAGCGGTAACGGCAGCGCGTGACGCAGGCCCCGACGGCGCCCGCGGCCGGGCGACCTTCGTCCAACTTGCCGCGAATTGCGGCTTTGGCGGAACTGGCGGCCGGTTTTGCTCGCCTCCTCAGGCGCAATCAATCATCGACAAGCCGTCCGGGGTGTGTCATTCAGCGCGGGCTACGTTTCCATTTCGATCCCCTGCTTTCCCTTCCGGACTTCAGCGAATTCGATCTTGGCCGACCGCGCCACGCTGTTGCACTTCTGCGAACAGGTTGAAAACTAAAGGAGATCTCACGATGGCCAATGGCACCGTGAAATGGTTCAACACCACCAAAGGCTTCGGCTTCATTGCACCCGACTCGGGCGGCAAGGACGTCTTTCTGCACATTTCGGCCGTTGAGCGCGCCGGCCTCACCACGGTGAGCGACGACCAGAAAGTCACCTATGACGTCGAATCCGGTCGCGACGGTCGGGAATCCGCGACGAACCTTCAGCTCGCCTGAACGGTCAATCCGGATTTGGAGCAGGGCGCCCTCGGGCGCCCTTTTTCGTTGAGCTGGCGTTGATAATCTATCCGCCCCGCCGGCCTCGATGCACCAAGACGGCGCCCCAATCGGCGATCCGGGTGCATGTGGCCGGGCAGACGGCAATCCTGTTCGGCAGGCTCAGCGAGCGCCGCAGGGGTGCCACAGGCACCGACAGATGCCACCGCCCTCTTCAGGCTTTGAAAAGCGACGGATCCGGGGCCCGGCAAGCTATTTCACAGAAGAAATTGGTGCCCGAGGTCGGATTCGAACCGACATGCCTTGCGGCGGCGGATTTTGAATCCGCTGCGTCTACCATTCCGCCACTCGGGCCCCTTGCGCGGGAATAGCCGCGCCTTGGCGTCTCGTCAATCTCAGAACATCAGCCTTACCAGCCACAGGGTGAGGCCCGGAAAGCCCACCAGCAGGGCCACGCGCGCCAGATCCGACAGCACGAAGGGCGCGACGCCGCGATAGGTGCTGGTGATCGGGATGTCGCGGGCGACGTTGTTGATGATGAAAAGGTTCATGCCCACGGGCGGCGTGATCAACCCCACCTCGACCACGATCAGCGCCAGCACCCCGAACCAGATCGCGGTTTCCTCGCCCGTCAGGCCGAAATCCAGCCCCTCGATGATCGGAAAGAAGATCGGGATCGTCAGCAGGATCATCGACAGGCTGTCCATCACGCAGCCGAAAAGCAGATAGCAAACCAGGATCGCCAGCAGCACCATATAGGGCGACAGCCCCGCGTGAGAGACCCAATCGGTCAGCGCCTCGGGCGCCCGGGTCAGCGCGAGGAAGGCGTTGAACAGCTGCGCGCCCAGCAGGATCAGAAAGATCATGCCGGTCGAGATCGCCGTCTGCAGCACGGATTCGAGAAACCCGCCCCAGCCCAGCGTGCGTGTCATCACCCCGTAGCCGCCGGCCAGCACCGCGCCGACCGCCGCGCCCTCGGTCGGCGTGAACAGCGCCTGCACCCCGGGTTGCACCCAGTTCCAGTCGCCGGCGATGCCGCCCATCACCAGACCGAAGATCACGACCACCGGCCAGACCCGCACGAGGCCACGAAACCGCTCGGCATAGGGTTTGCGCGCGGCCCTTGTGGCGGCGCCAGGGCTGACGCGCACATAGATCGCGACGGTCAGCATATAGCCAAGCGCCGCCAGAATGCCGGGGATCAGCGCGGCCACGAACATCTTGACAATGTTCTGCTGCGCCAGGATCGCATAGATCACCAGCACCACCGACGGCGGGATCAGGATGCCCAGCGTGCCCCCCGCCGCCAACACCCCGGTAGAGAGCGCATCGGAATAGCCGCGCTTGCGCATCTCGGGCAGCGCCACCTGCCCCATGGTCGAGGCCGTCGCCAGCGACGAGCCGCAAACCGCGCCGAAGCCCGCACAGGCGCCGACGGCCGCCATCGCCATGCCGCCCCGCCTGTGGCCCAGCCAGTCCGAGGCCGCCCCGAACAGCGCCGCCGACATCCCCGATCGCGTCGCGAACTGCCCCATCAGCAGAAACAGCGGCACGATCGACAGCGAATATGAGGCGAAGGTCTCATAGGCCAGGGTCTTCATCTGCGCCAGCGGCGCGGCGGGCCTGCCCAGCACATACCAGGTGCCGAAAAACCCCGCCATCCCCATCGCCACCGCGATCGGCACCCGCAGGAAGATCGCCAGCAGCATCAGCCCGAAGGCGACAAGCGCAAGCTCCAGCCCGGTCATGGCTTGCCTTCCTGCCCGTCCAGCACCCAGTTCAGGCTGCGCCACATGGTGTAGAGGCTGACCAGAAAGAACACCCCCGCCCCGATCAGCGCCAGCCCGTAGGGGATCCAGATAGGGATCGCCAGCTCATAGGTGCTTTCGGCGAAATAGGGCCGCGCCCCGAAGGCCAGCGCCCGGCGCAGCGCCTCGTCGCCATAGGGGACCTTCTCGCCAAACCCCAGATACAGCCGCCACAGGATCACCCCGGCCACAAGCGTGATCAGCGTATCGCCCAGAAAGCCCAGAAAGGCCTGCGCCCGCAGCGGCAGGGCCGAGATGAAGATATCCACCGTCACATGGCCGCGCCGCAACTGGCACCAGGGCAGGAAGGCAAAGACCGCCAGCGCGCAGCCGATGCCGACCAGTTCGTAATCGCCCTTGATCGGTCCCAACCCCAGCGGCAGCAGCGCCCGCCCGATGATCGAGGCCGAGGTGATCACCGCCGCCGCCGTCAGCACCACACCCCCCGCAATCGCGAAGCCGCGCGCCAGCGCCTCCACCCATCGACCCGCCCGGGCCTCTGCCGCGCCTGCCAGTGACATGCCTTCCCCCGCTTCCGCTCGCAACCCCGTCACCCAAGCGGCCGCCCCGCCCGGTTTTCACCCCGGACGGGACGCGTCGCTCAATCGGTATATTTGGCGACCAGCGCCTTGGCGTCGTCCATCATCGCCTGCGCCGGCAGGCCCTGCTTGGTGGTCTCGGCCAGCCAGTCCGCCGTCACCTCGACGCCGATCTTTTGCAGGCCGGCGCGGGTGCCCTCGTCCATCGTGTAGATGTCCATCCCCTGCTTTTCGCCCTGCTTGCGGCCGATCGCGTCGCCCTTGTCCATCGCCCGTCCGGCCAGGGCCGAGGTCTCCAGCCCGGAATTGGCATCCAGAACCTTCTTCAGATCGTCGGGCAGCTTGTCATAGACTTGGCGGTTCATCGCCCAAAGGAAGAAGGTGTTATACATGTCATGGCTGCCGCCGATCTGGGTGGCGGAATTGGCCAGCTCGGTGATCTTCAGCCCCGGCGCCACCTCCCACGGAATCACCCCGCCATCGACAACCCCTTTCGACAGCGCCTCGGGGAAGGCCGGCACCGGCATCCCCACCGGCGTGGCGCCCAGCTTCTCCAGCATCGCATTGGCCAGCCGCGAGGGCCCGCGCAGCTTCAACCCCTTGAAATCGGCCAGCGTCTTGACCGGCGCGCCCTTCTTGAAAACAATCCCCGGCCCATGCACATGCACCGCGATCAGATGCACGTCGGCGAATTCCTTCAGCAGGTATTTCTGGGTGAAATCCCACGCCGCCTTCGACGAGGCCTCGGCCGAGGTCGAGGTCAGGAACGGCAGCTCCATCGTCGCGGCGCCGGGAAAGCGCCCCGGCGTATAGGCCGGCAGCGCCCAGCCGCAATCGATCACCCCGTCGCGGATCTGGTCATACAGCGCCGGCGGCTTGCCGCCCAACTGCATCGCGGGATAAAGCTCTACCTTGATGCGGCCACCCGAATCCGCCTCGACCTTCTTGGCCCAGGGTTCCATGAAGAACATCGGGACCGAGCCCTTGGGCGACAGGAAATGCTGGCAGCGCAGCGTGACCTCGGCCGCAAAGCCCGCACTGGCCGAAACCGCAAGGGCCACGGCCCCCGCAAGGGCCGCCTTGAACATGAATGTCATCTTTCCTCCCTTCGGCCGCGCCGGCGTCTTCGCGCGCCGCGCCGCCATCGCTTTCCTCGCGACCGGCGCCGATCACGCGCGATCACGCACAACATTACTTTTCGTGACAACAGGCTGGCCAGCGTTTTCTTGAGGGGTGACAAATCGCGCGGGCGCCGCGGACGACGCCAGCCCCGCCGCCAGCCCAAGACCCGAAAAACCTCTGCTGGCTTCATCTTGGTCCAAATACTCAAACGCGGCGCCAGCCATGCACGCGATCTTGACCTTTGGGCGCCGCCGTGGTCGAACCCTTGCGGACCCGAAAGAGGCCCGGATGCTGCGCAAGACCTACGATTGGACGATCTCGCTGGCGCAATCCCGGCACGCCTATTGGGCGCTGTTCGTCGTCGCCTTCATCGAAAGCTCGGTCTTTCCGATCCCGCCCGACGTGCTGATCATCCCGATGGTCATCGCCCGCCCCACCCGCGCCTGGCGGGTGGCGACGGTGGCGTTGCTGGGGTCAGTGCTGGGGGGAATGCTGGGCTATGCGATCGGCGCGCTGCTGTTCCAGCAGGTCGGAGAGCCGATCCTGCAGTTCTACGGCAAGATGCAGGCCGCCGAGGAATTCGCCGCGCGTTTCAACCACTACGGCGCCTGGGCCGTGCTGGTCGCCGGCGTCACCCCCTTCCCCTACAAGGTGATCACCATCGTCTCGGGCTGGACCCATCTGAACATCTGGGTCTTCATGGCCGCCTCAATCGTGGCGCGTGGCGCGCGGTTCTTCGTGGTTGCCGCACTCTTGCGCATCTTCGGAGCGCCGGTACGCGATTTCATTGAGCGCCGATTGGGGTTAGTCTTCTCTCTTGCCGTCCTCCTTCTGATCGGGGGCTTTGCAGCCGTGAGGTACCTATGACACGCGACCGCCTTTACCTTCTTGCCGGGCTCGGCTCGGCCGCGCTTCTGGCCGGCGCCTTCGGGTTCCAGATCTTCGGTGGCCTGCCGCCGTGCGAGCTGTGCATGACCCAGCGCTATGCCCATGGCGGCGCGATCCTGATCGCCCTCGCCGGGCTGATCCTGCCCTATCGCGGCATCGGCTGGCTGGGCGCCCTGGCGATGCTGGCCAGCGCCGCCACCGGCATCTACCAATGGGGCACGCAGATGAAATGGTGGACCGGCTTCACCGAATGCACCGCGACGCAAAGCTTCGGCGGGCTGTCCTCGCAGGACGCGCTGGCCAAGCTGATGTCGGCCCCGATCGAGCGCTGCAACGAGATCAACTTTCAGTTCCTGGGCCTGACCATGCCGGCCTGGAACGCGGTGCTGTCGATCCTGCTGATCGCGATCTGGGTGGCCGCCGCACTGAAGAAACCCCGCCCGGCCCTCGAATTCCGGGGCTGACCGCGCCCAAGCCCGGCCCCGACCGCAGCCTCAAGGCCGCCCTGATGTCGGCCGGACGGTCGGTGACCCCGCCTAGTGGATCGGGAATTCCCCCACCACATTGCGCCACTCGCCGGGGCCGATCAGGCTGCGGTGGGTGAAGCGCACCGAATGCAGCGGCCCCTCGATCTTCTCCTGCCAGAATTCGATGAACTTGAACAATTGCGGATAATCTGGCGCAAGGTCATACTCCTGCCAGACGAAGCTGTTGAGAACACTGCGATAATCCGGCATACGGTAGTACAGCTCGGCGGTCGTCAGCCCGTAGCCCTTCAGCATCAATTCCGTCTCGCTTCTCGGCATTTTCACCTCCTGCTCTGGCCTGCCTGGAATCATCCTGCCAGAGCGGAATTAATTTGCAATGAAAACAGTATGTTGGCAGTCCTCTATCGTGGCTGCCAATTGCCACGGCCTTCGCCATTGCACCCCAGACCTAGGCTAAGCTATAGTGCCGCCAACCAGATATAGCAGGCCCGGAACGAAAGAGCGGCTGAAGTGAGCGACACGCCAGAAACCCCTGAAAGCGAAGACGAAAACGCGCCGGAACGTCCGGTCTACGCAGGTCCGAGCGTCTCGATCTCTGACGAGATGCGCACCGCCTATCTCGATTATGCGATGAGCGTGATCGTCTCGCGCGCGATCCCCGATCTTCGCGACGGCCTGAAGCCGGTGCACCGCCGCATCCTGTTCGCGATGAACGAGGTCGGCAACACCAGCGACAAGCCCTACCGCAAATCGGCGCGGCCTGTGGGCGACGTGATGGGTAAATACCACCCGCACGGCGACAGCGCGATCTATGACGCGCTGGTGCGGATGGCGCAGCATTTCTCGATGTCGCTGCCGCTGCTGGATGGCCAGGGCAACTTCGGCTCGATGGACGGCGACAAGGCCGCGGCCATGCGCTACACCGAGGTCCGGATGGACAAGCCGGCAAACTTTCTGCTGGCCGACATCGACAAGGACACCGTCGATTTTCAGGACAACTACGACGGCAAGGACCGCGAACCCGCGGTTCTGCCCGCCCGCTTCCCCAACATGCTGGTCAACGGCGCCGGCGGCATCGCCGTCGGCATGGCCACCAACATCCCGCCGCACAATCTGGGCGAGGTGATCGACGCGACGCTGGCGCTGATCGAGACCCCCGACCTGTCGACCGAGGCGCTGATGGAATACATCCCCGCCCCCGACTTCCCCACCGGCGGGCTGATCCTGGGCCGGGCGGGCGCGCGCAAGGCGTATCTCGAAGGCCGTGGCTCTGTCATCATCCGCGCCAAGACCCGGATTGAGGAGGTCCGCAAGGACCGCTACGCGATCGTGCTGGACGAGATCCCCTATCAGGTGAACAAGGCCGCGATGATCGAGAAGATGGCCGAGCTGGTGCGCGAGAAGAAGCTCGAGGGCATCAGCGGCATCGCCGACGAGAGCGACCGCGTCGGCATCCGCGTGGTGATCGAGCTGAAGCGCGACGCGACGCCCGAGGTGGTGCTGAACCAGCTGTTCCGTTTCACGTCGATGCAGATCAGCTTTGGCTGCAACATGCTGGCGCTGAACGGCGGCCGGCCCGAACAGCTGACCCTGCGCGATTTCCTCAGCTATTTCGTCACCTTCCGCGAGGACGTCGTGGCCCGCCGCACGGCGTATGAGCTGCGCCGCGCCCGCGAGCGCAGCCATGTGCTCTGCGGTCTGGCCGTCGCCGTGTCGAATGTCGACGAGGTGGTGGCGACGATCCGCACTTCGGCCGATCCGGCCGAAGCCCGCGAACGGCTGATGACCCGGCGCTGGCCCGCCGTCGACATCGCACCCTATATCCGGCTGATCGACGATCCCAGCCACCCGATGAACGACGACGGCACCTACAATCTGTCGGAAATCCAGGCCCGCGCGATTCTCGAGCTGCGCCTGCAGCGCCTCACGGCGATGGGCGTCAAGGAAATCACCGACGAGCTGGAAGAGCTGGCCGCCAAGATCAAGGATTACCTCGACATCCTGCGCTCGCGCGACCGGATCATGGCGATCATCTCGGACGAATTGCGCGAGGTGAAGGCGCTGTTCGCCGTCCCCCGTCGCACCGAGATCGTCGATTGGGCCGGCGACATGGACGACGAGGACCTGATCGAGCGCGAGGACATGGTCGTCACCGTCACCGAGGGCGGCTATATCAAGCGCACGCCTTTGGCCGATTTCCGCGCGCAAAAGCGTGGCGGCAAGGGGCTGGCCGGTGGCTCGCTGAAAGAGGACGACACCGTCACCACGCTGTTCGTCGCCAACACCCATACGCAGCTCTTGTTCTTCACCACCGACGGCATGGTCTACAGGCTGAAGACCTGGCGCCTGCCGCTGGGCGGGCGCAATGCCAAGGGCAAGGCGATCGTCAACATTCTGCCGATCGCGCAGGGCGTGTCGATTGCCGCGATCATGCCCGTCGACCGCCCCGACGAGGAATGGGATGACCTGCAGATCGTCTTCGCCACCTCTGCTGGAACTGTGCGCCGTAACCGCCTGTCGGACTTCACCAATGTCATGCGCAACGGCAAGATCGCGATGAAGTTCGAGGATGAATATGAGGGCGTGCGCCTGATCAACGCCCGCATCTGTTCCGAGGACGACGATGTCATGCTGGTCACCGCCAAGGGCCGCGCGATCCGCTTCCCTGTGCCCGAGGTACGGGTGTTCAACTCGCGCTCCTCGGTCGGCGTGCGCGGCATCCGGCTGCTGGGCGATGATGAGGTCGTCTCGATGTCCGTCATCCGCCATTTCGAGGCCGCCTCGGAAGAGCGCGCCGCCTATCTCAAACAGCGCCGCCTGATGGCCGGCGTGACCGAGGATGAGTCCGAGCCGGACGACGATGAAGAGGCCGTGGCCGAAGGACAGCTTAGCCCCGAACGCTATGCCGAGATGTCGGCGTCCGAGGATCTGATCCTGACGCTTACCTCAAAAGGTGCTGGCAAGATCTCGTCCTCGCACGATTATCCGGTACGCAGCCGTGGCGGCCAGGGCGTGATGGCAATGGACAAGGCGCTGCGTGGCGGCCGGCTTGTCGCCTCCTTCCCCGTTGAGATGGCGGATCAGGTGATGCTGGCCACCTCGACCGGCCAGTCGATCCGCTGCCCGGTCGATGGCATCTCGTTCCGCTCGCGCAACGCGGGCGGGGTGCGGGTGTTCAACACCGCCAAGGGCGAAGAGGTCGTCTCGGTCGCGCGGATCGCCGATCAGGGCGAGGATCAGGATGAGGCCCAGGGCGGCGACGAGGCCGAGGTATAGACCGGATTCCGCGGCCGGGGGTTTCACACCCCCGGACCCCCGTGGGATATTTGGACCAGAAAGAAGCAAGGAGCACCTTTCCGCATTCTTTCTGGCAGAAATATCCCGGGGGTGCAGGGGGCAGAGCCCCCGCCGCTGCACTGAAGACCACCCTTTCCTTTCGCCTCGAAAAGCCCTAGATCGCGGTCATGACAGAACCTCTTCATATCGTCGGCGGCGGCATGGCCGGATCCGAAGCCGCCTGGCAGGCCGCACAAGCCGGCCTGCCCGTGGTGATCTACGAAATGCGCCCCCATGTCGGCACCTTCGCCCACAAGACCGGCAATCTTGCCGAAATGGTCTGCTCGAACTCGTTCCGCTCGGACGATGATGAGCAGAACGCGGTGGGCCTGCTGCATTGGGAAATGCGCGCGGCCGGCGGGCTGATCATGGAAATGGCCGGCACCCACCAGCTTCCCGCCGGCGGTGCTCTGGCCGTCGACCGCGACGCCTTTTCCGAAGCCGTGACCGCGCGCCTGCGTACGCATCCACTGATTACCGTGTCGGAAGAAGAGGTTACGGAGCTTCCCTCATCCGGAAATTGGATCATCGCCACCGGCCCCCTGACCTCCGGCACGCTGGCCGAGGCGATCCGGGCCGAGACCGGCGCCGACAGTCTGGCCTTCTTCGACGCGATCGCGCCGATCGTCTATGCCGAGAGCGTGGACATGTCGGTCGCCTGGATGCAGTCGCGCTATGACAAGGGCGAGACGGTCGAGGAACAGACCGCCTATATGAACTGCCCGATGACCAAGGTGCAGTACGAGGCCTTCATCGATGCGCTTCTGGCCGCCGACAAGACCGAATTCCACGACGGCGAGACGGCCAAATATTTCGACGGCTGCCTGCCGATTGAGGTGATGGCCGAACGTGGCCGTGAAACCCTGCGCCATGGGCCGATGAAGCCGGTGGGCCTGACCAATGCCCATGATCCGGCGAACAAGGCCTATGCCGTGGTGCAGCTGCGGCGCGACAATGCGCTGGGGACGCTCTACAATATCGTGGGCTTCCAGACCAAGATGAAGTACGGCGCGCAAACTGATGTTTTCCGGATGATTCCCGGCCTTGAGAACGCCAATTTCGCGCGCCTTGGCGGGATCCACCGCAACACTTTCCTGAACTCGCCGACGCTGCTTGACGACCGTCTGCGACTGCGCTCGCGGCCCAATATCTGCTTCGCCGGACAGGTGACCGGGGTGGAAGGCTATGTCGAAAGCGCTGCGATGGGCCTTCTGGCCGCGCGGCTGGCGGTGGCCGAGGCGCAGGGGCGCGACCTGCCGCCGCCGCCGCCCGAAACCGCGATGGGCGCGCTGGTCACCCACATCACCGGCGGCGCCGATGCCAAGACCTTCCAGCCGATGAACGTGAATTTCGGATTGTTCCCGCCGATCGACGCCAAGGGCGGGCGCAAAGGCCGGAAGGACCGCTACAAGGCCTATACCGACCGCGCGAAAGAGGCTTTTTCACAATGGCTTGCGACCCAGGGCTAAGATGGGCTTCGTGACCCGGTTCGCGCCGTCGCCGACCGGCCCGCTGCATCTGGGGCACGCCTATTCCGCGCTGCTTGCGCATGACATGGCCCGCGTCGCCAGCGGCACCTTTCTGCTGCGCATCGAGGATACCGACATCGCCCGCAGCCGGCCCGAATGGGAGGCGCAGATTTTCGACGACCTGCGCTGGCTCGGCCTTGACTGGCCAGAGCCAGTTTTACGCCAGTCCGAGCATCTCGCGCGTTATGACCGTGCACTCGACGCCCTTGCAGCGCGCGGCCTGATCTATCCCTGCAGCTGCACCCGTGCCGATATCCGCGCCGCCCTTTCGGCGCCGCAGGAAGGGGTCGAAACGCCGCCCCTCTATCCCGGCACCTGCCGCCATCGCCCGATGTCCGACCGCAAGGAAGGCGACGCGCTGCGGCTTGACCTTGCCCGGTCAATCGACGCGCTGCCCGGAGGCGCCGCCGGGCTGGGCGCCTTCACCGAAACCGGGCCCTGTCATCCCGGGGTTCACCCGGTCACTGCGGATATCCTGGCCTCGGATCACGGCGATGCGGTGCTGGGGCGCAAGCAGATCGGCACCGTCTCTTATGTGCTGGCGGCGGTGCTGGACGACGCGGCGCAGGGGATCACCGAAGTCGTCCGTGGCGCCGATCTCTACCAGATCACCTTCCTTCAGGTCCTGCTTCAGAAACTGCTTCAGCTTTCGACGCCAACCTACCATCACCACAGGCTTATCCGCGACGAGACCGGCAAGCGCCTGGCCAAGCGCGACGATGCCCGCGCGCTGGCCAGATACCGGGCCGAGGGCGCCAGCCCCGCCGATATTCGCCGGATGGTGGGCCTGGCCCCCTAGCCGATCAGCACATCGTTGCCGCCGGTTTCGTCGTAATGCCGCTTCAGCCGCATCAGCGCGATGCGCAGCACGATCTTGCCCGAGCGCGCCGACCAGCCCAGACGCTTTTCCGCGCCCTCCAGCCCCTCAAGATAGCAGCAGCAGCGCAGCGCCATGTCACCCAGCCCCGGGCCCAGATCGCGCGGCGCCGCGGCGACACGGTCGCGCGCCGCCCGCGGGCCCTCAGCCGGGCCCCGCGTCTGGGCAAAGCCGCCGCGATCGCCGCCGGTCAGGAACCGGTCCCAGTTCTGCGCCACCCGCGGCCCCATCTGGGCGATCTCGAAATCCTCGCGCAGACGTTCCGCCGCGCGCACCAGATCGGCCGACAGGAACGGTTTTCCATCGCGGTCGCGCCGCCGTGCAAGCGCCGCGACCGGGCTTTCGGCCAGATTGTAGCGCATGCGCTGGCGGCGGCCGTCCTCGACCGTGTCGCGTTCCTCCCAGTCGCGGTGCTGATCGCCGAAGGGGGTAGCGGCCTCGGCGAAACCCGGGCCTCGCGCCGGGTTTTCCGCACCCGCCTCGGCCGCCCCGTCCGCCGCCAGCATTCGCTTCAACGCCGCCTTGCCAGCGGCGGTGATCTCATAGGTCGCGACCCGGCCCTGCTTGCGGCAGGCAATCCAGTCGCGCAGCGCAAAGGCCTGGGCGACGGCGCGCGCCACCACTGCGGTGCGCGCCGTGCGGCCCTCGGGCAGATCGCGCAGCACTGCGGCCTTGTCCATGTCAGGCGCCACCGCCAGCACGCTGCCCGGTTCGGCCAGACGGCGCAGGATGCGGCGGGCCTCGCGCTGCAGGGTGGCGTCGTCTTCAATCGGGGCTTCGGTGCGGAAGGGGGCGGTCATGTCGGGATCCTTTTTCTGGTGGTGGTGGGGGCGCGCGCTGCAGGCGCGGCCCAGTCTCGCCTGCGCCTCGTCCACCAGGGGATCGTCACGACGGTTCTCATAGCGCCGGACCCGGCGCAGTACCGTCGAGGCGTGAATCCCCCGCTGCCGCGCCAGCTCGCGCAACGACAGGCCGATTTAGGTATGACCCAGATAAAGGCGGGCGGCATCGGGCAGCCAGGCCGGGAAAGTGAAATTCGCCGTCAGATTGCCATGCATGTCGCCCAGGGACCTCCGATATCGTTAACCTTTGTCGCGAAGGCGGTCTCAACCCTTGGTAATATTTATTACCAGCTCGTTAATATCCGCCTGTTCTTGGATAATTGTCTTCAATACCTAAACCTTTCTGAAAGGTGCAAACGCTGCTTCACCAAAAACGCAACGCCAGGTTGTGCCGTGTGAAACTTGGGCCTTCACCCCGAGACATCCCAACACTGGAGACCGACATGCATGCGTTGCACCAGCAGATGGCCCACCTGCGCCGCCCCCGCCTTTTGATCCGCGCCGCCCGGCTGGGCACGACCGATTACCGGCGTGCGCGCGATCTGAAGCGGCTGCTGGGCGCGGTGCCGGGGCCCGAGTCGGCGCTGACGCAGCTGATCGCCGAGGAATCCCGTCTGGACGCGATCCGCCGCGAGGGCGCCGCCGAATACGATCTGCGCCGCCATCTCGAGGTGATCATCGCGATGATCGCCGAGGCCCGGATGCTCCCCGCCCCGCAAAAGCCGGCGCTGGAGGTGGTGCAGGAAGCCGCGCTATAGGCCCGCCCGCCCCGCGCGGGCGGCGATTGCACCGGGTCGAGCGCTTGCCTATACCCGTTGCATCGCAAGGAGGCCGCCCATGCCCGATACCGACACGCCCCAAACCGACCCCCAATCCACTGATCCCCAGACCACCGATCCGGTTGCCACGCTGCTCGACCTGCTCGAGATCGAGCGGCTGGAGATCAACCTGTTTCGCGGCCGCGGCTCGGGCGGGGAAACCTCAAAGCGGATCTTCGGCGGGCAGGTCATCGCCCAGGCGCTGTCGGCCGCCTATCACACGGTTGAGGGGCGCGCCTGCCATTCGCTGCATGCCTATTTCATCCGCCCCGGCGACCCCGAGATCCCGGTGATCTATGAAGTCGACCGCGCCCGCGACGGCGGCTCTTTCACCACGCGGCGGGTGATCGCCATTCAGCACGGGCGGCAGATCTTCAACCTCGCGACCTCATTCCAGATCGACGAGGATGGCCCGTCCCTGCAGCATCCGATGCCGCCGGGCCTGCCCGATCCCGAAAGCCTGCCCTCGCGCGCCGAGGTCCGCGCCGATCTGGCCCGGCGGATGGAGGGGCGCGTCGGGGCGCAGCGGCGCTCGGACTTCCTGCGCGATTCCCCGATCGAGATCCGCGAGATCGCGCCCTATGACCTGCTTGACCCGACCCCCGCCTCTGACAGCCACGCCGTCTGGGTGCGCCTGTTGCGCCCTGCCGGCGCGCCGCCCTGGCTGCAGCATTGCCTGCTGGCCTATGCCTCGGATCTGCATCTGCTGGGGTCCGCGCTGCGCCCGCTGGGTGAAAGCTGGCTGAGCGGGCAGGTCATGACCGCCAGTCTGGATCATGCGATGTGGTTCCACCGGCCGGTGAATTTCGACAATTGGCATCTTTACCAGATGGATGCTCCCAATATCGGCGGCGCCCGGGGCTTCTGTCGCGGCGCACTCTACGCGCAGGATGGCACCCTTGTGGCCAGCGTCGCGCAAGAGGGGCTGGTACGGCCGATCAAGCGCGACTAACGCCCTCTTGTTCCGCCACGCGAAATAACGTTACGTTGCGCGGCACCGGCCGCGCGCGCGGCGCCTTGACTTCGCCCCGACCGGCGCGAAGATCTGCGGGGCGCGCCGCGTGGCACCGACAGGGAGGACGTGATGGATCTGCAATTCACCGAAGAGGAGCTTGCCTTCCACGAGGAGGTGCGCGCCTTTCTGGCCGCCGACCTGCCGCAGGATCTGGCGGCCAAGGTGCGCCGCAGCGACACGCTGAGCAAGGCCGATCACGACCGCTGGCACGCGATCCTGAACGCGAGGGGCTGGCTGGCCACGACCTGGCCCGAGGAATTCGGCGGCCCCGGCTGGTCCCCGGTCCAGCGCCACATATTCGAGGAGGAATCCGCCCGCGCCCATGCCCCCCGGACCGTCCCCTTCGGTCTGGCGATGCTGGGCCCGGTGCTGATCCGTTTCGGCAGCAAGGCGCAGCAGGCGGAATACCTGCCGCGCATCCTTGATGGCGCCGACTGGTGGTGCCAGGGCTATTCCGAACCCGGCGCCGGGTCGGATCTGGCCAGCCTGCGCACCCGCGCGGTGCGCGAGGGCGACCATTACATCGTCAACGGTCAGAAGACCTGGACGACGCTGGGCCAGCACGCCAACCGCATCTTCTGCCTGGTGCGTACCGACGCCCAGGTCAAGCCGCAGGCCGGCATTTCCTTCCTGCTGATCGATCTCGACACGCCCGGCATCGAGATGCGGCCGATCAAGCTGATCGAGGGCGGGCATGAGGTCAATGAGGTCTTCTTCACCGACGTGAAGGTCCCCGTGGAAAACCTTGTCGGAGAAGAGAATTCCGGCTGGACCATCGCCAAGTTCCTGCTCACCCATGAGCGCACCAATATCGCCGGCACCGGCTTTTCCACCCAGGCTTTCGAAGAGGTCAAATCGCTGGCCCGCGCGCGCCGGGTGAACGGCCGCCGGCTGATCGACGACCCGCTCTATGCCGCGCGGCTGGCGCAGGTTGAGATCGATCTGGAAGCGATGAAGATCACCAACCTGCGGATGCTGGCACGGGCGCAGAAGACCGGGCAGCCGGGGGTGGAAAGCTCGATGCTGAAGATCAAGGGCACGGTGATCCGGCAAGAGCTGAACGATCTGGCCCGCCGCGCCCTCGGCCCGGCAGCGGCGCCCTTCCCGGCCGAGGCGCTGGCCGGCAACGCCGCCGTCGCCCCCGAGGAACACCGCGCCGATGCCGCGCGCTATTTCAACAATCGCAAGCTGTCGATCTTTGGCGGCTCGAATGAAATTCAGCGCAACATCCTCACCAAAGCCCTGCTGGAGCTGTAACCATGGATTTCGACCAGAGCGAAGACCGCCGGATGCTGGCCGAGACCCTCTCGCGCTACCTTTCCGACCGCTACGACATCGCCGCGCGCAACGCGGTGGCCTATGACGCGCCCTACCATTCGCCCGACCGCTGGGCCGAGATGGCCGAGCTGGGCATCCTGCATGCGCTGGTGGATGAGGATCACGGCGGCATGGGCGGCTCCGGCTTCGACATCGCCACGGTGTTTGAAGAACTTGGCCGCGCGCTGTGTCCCGAACCCATCCTGCCCGCGCTGATGGGCCTTCGCCTGCTGGCCGCCGCGGGTGCAGAGCTGGACCCGGTGCTGGCCGGCACCGATCAGATCGCGGTGGCGATCGGAGAGCCCGAGGCGCCCTGGGATCTGGACGCGCTGGAAACCCGGGCCCGGAAAGCGGGCGACGGCTGGGTGCTGACGGGCCGCAAATCGGTGGTCTATGGCGGCCATGTCGCCGGGCGGCTGCTGGTCGCGGCGAAGACGGACGCGGGGCTGGGCCTTTTCGAGGTGCTGGCCCGCGACGCCGAGATCACCCCCTACGGCATGATCGACGGCGGCGGCGCGGCCGAGGTCTTTCTGGACGCAACCCCTGCCCGGCTGCTGATCGCCGACGCGACCGAGGCGATCGAGGCCGCACTGAACGCCGGCCGCGTCGCGCTTTGCGCCGAGGCCGTGGGGGCGATGGATGCGACCAAGGATCTGCTGCTGGACTATCTGCGCACCCGCCAGCAGTTCGGCCGGCCGATCGGGTCGTTCCAGGCGCTGCAGCACCGCGCCGTCGATCTGGTGACCGAGATCGAGCAGGCGCGTTCCATCACCATCTTGGCCGCCGACGCGCTGGACGGGCCCGAGGCCGGGCGGCGTGCCGCGATGGCCAAGAACCTGATCGGACGGGCGGCGCGGCTGGTGGCGGAAGAGGCAATCCAGATGCACGGCGGCATCGCCATGACCTGGGAGGCGGCGGTGTCGCATTACGGCAAGCGGCTGGTGATGATCGACGCGCAGTTGGGGGATACGGATTTTCACCTGACCCGGGTGATGGAGGGGTTGCAGGCCTAGGCGGCGGGGGTTTCACACCCCCGCACCCCCGTGGGATATTTGGACCAGAAAGAAAGGGCTTAGGAGGTCTTCCTGTAGCGGAAGGCGCCTGAGCCCTTGGCGCAGATGGTGCCCTTTGTGTCGCGCACTTCGGCCTCGGCGAAGAAGGTCGAGCGGCCGCCGCCGGTGCGGGTGCCTTCGGCGATCAGCAAATCGCCCTCGGGGCGCGACAGGAAGCTGGTGGTCAGCGTCAGCGTCATCGCCAGGCGGCGGGTGGCGGGATCGCCGGTGTAGCAGCCGGCATAGCCCATCACCGTATCCAGAATCGTCGTGTAGATGCCGCCATGCGGGATGCCGTAGCGGTTCATCAGGAAGGGCGCCAGCGGGATCTCGAACCGGGCCCAATCCGGGCGCCAGCCGGTGATGCGGAACCCCAGATGGTCCTGCAACGGATAGGGCTGTTCGATCAGCGCGGGGTCGATGTCGGGGGCATTCATACCGCGCTCAACCCCCCGTCGATGGCGACGGCCTGACCGGTCATGAAGCTGTTTTCCGCGCAGCAGATCCATAGCATCGCCTGCACCACCTCCTCGGGCCGTGCGACGCGGCCCATGGGCACGCGGGCGGCGATGCGGGTATAGGCCTCATCTCGGCTGGCGCCGTGGCGGGCGGCGACGGCATCGGCCATCTCATCGAACAGCGGGGTCGCGGCGAAAGAGGGGCAAAGCGCGTTCACCCGGATGCCCTTTTTCGCCACCTCGTCGGCGGCGGCGCGGGTCAGGCCGACGACCGCATGTTTCGACGCGGCATAGGCGGAAAGATAGCCCGCGCCGACGATCCCCGCGGCCGAAGCCACGTTCAGGATCGCGCCGCCCCCGCCGGCCAGCATCAGCGTGATCTGCTGCTGCATGCCAAGGAACACCCCGCGCGCATTCACCGCCATCATCCGGTCGAATTCCTCGGGGGCAAGCTTGTGCAGCGGCTGCAGATCATGGCCGACGCCCGCGTTATTGATCGCCACGTCCAGCCGCCCGAAGCGCGCCACGATCGCCCGAGCATGGGCGGCCTGCGCTGCGGCGTCCGAGACGTCCAGCTGCGCATGCAGCACCTCGGTCTCCAGCGCGCCGGCCAGCGCGGTCAGCGCCGCGCCGTCGATGTCCGACAGCGCCAGCACTGCGCCTTCGGCGGCGAAACGGCGGGCGGCGAGCGCACCGAAGCCGCTGGCCGCACCGGTGATCTGCACCACCTTGCCCTGATAACGCCCCTCAGACATCGGCCGCGGCCTTCAGCCCGGCTTGCGCGAATTGTGGCACATAAACCCCCATTTTCAGGCCCCTTTCCGGGTTTGAAGCATTGCCATCCAACGCCCGTTTCTTCACACCTTGCAAGATTGCCGCCATGCGGAAGAAACAAAACGCCAGATAGAAACCGAAGCGCGGGATCCCCGGCAGCCCCATGCGGTCGCAATAGGCCGCAATGAAGGCCTCATCCGTCGGCAGCCCCAGCGCCTTGCGGTCGACACCCGCCAATCCGCGCCCGTCAGCGCCCGGCGGGTTCTGCCATTGCATGATCACCGCCGCCAGATCCGCGAAGGGATGGCCTGTGGTCGACAATTCCCAATCCAGCACCGCCACGCACTCGGGCCCCGCCTTTGAAAACAGCATGTTGTCAATGCGGTAGTCGCCATGCACCAGGGTGCGCAGCCCGTCATCCCCCGGTGCGTTGGCGTCGAGCCAGGCGATCAGCTCATCCATCTGGGGGATCGTTTCGGTCTCGGAGGCGCGGTATTGCTTGCTCCAGCGGTCGATCTGACGGCGGTAGTAATTGCCCTCGGGGCCGTAATCGGACAGGCCCACCTGGGCCAGATCGACCGAATGGATCGCCGCCAGCACGCGGTTCATCTCATCAATCACCACGCCACGGGTGGCGGCGTCGAGGCCCGGCATCGTCGGATCGTCGAAATTGCGGCCCTCGACGCAATCCATCACATAGAAGGCCGAGCCGATGATGCTGTCATCCTCGCACAGCGCATACATCCGGGCGACCGGCACATCGGTGGCGGCAAGCGCCTGTTGCACGCGGAATTCGCGATCCACCGCATGGGCGGATTTCAACAGCTTTCCCGGTGGTTTGCGGCGCAGAACGTAGGTGCCAGAGGAAGATTGCAGCCGAAAGGTCGGATTTGATTGGCCAGTCTGGAACTTCTGCGCGGTCAGGTCGCCGGCAAAGCCCGGAACATGGGCCTGCATCCAGGTGGTTACGGCTTCGATATCTAGGGTTTGAGCGTCGTTTTTCATCTTCTTTCTCAACTATAGGTCAGAAGATGCGCAGTCTGCGCGGTGATATGCGGGGTCTCGTTGAAGCCCGCCAGATAGTCGCGCGCCCGCCCGCCGATGAACCGCGCCACGGCGCAATTGCGGATCTGCAGTTGCAGATGGATCATCTGCGCCTCGGGCGCCTCCAGCACATCGGCCACCATCCGCCCGATCGCGCCGCCGGAAGAAACTGCCAAGGTCGTGCCCTCCTCGGCCAGCATCGCGGCGCGGGCATCGCGGACGCGGGCGGTGAAATCTGCCCATGTCTCGGGCGGATCCTCGATCTCGCCGCGCTGCCAGGCGAGTACGGTGTCGCGCAATTCGCGAAAATGGGTGGCGCGGTCGTCGTGCAGGCCCCGGGGGCGATCCTGGCCGCGGTAGCGCGCGTTCAAGAGGCCAGTGAAGTCGAACTCATTCAAGCCCGAATGGGTCCGCGCCTGACCGGGATCGAGGCCGAGGCCCTGGGCCACGCCTTCCAGCGTCTCCCGGTGGCGCCGCTGTGCCCCGATCCACAGGTGATCGGGGCGCAGGCCCTGCATCGCCAGCGCCTCTCCCAGCGCCAGGGACTGACGGTGGCCGAGGTCCGAGAGGACATCGTAATCCGCCGCCCCAAAGGACGCCTGCGCATGGCGAAGCAGGACGAGTTCGCGCATTCTTTGAGCCCCTTACGGTTTCTCGTTCATGTAACGCTTCAGCTCTGTCCGGGCGACCTGACGGCGATGGACGGCATCGGGGCCGTCGGCCAGGCGCAGGGTGCGCACATGGGTCCACATATTGGCCAGCGGCGTGTCCTGGCTGATGCCCATGGCGCCATGCATCTGCATCGCCTCATCGATCACCTTCAGCGCAACCTGCGGCGCCACCACCTTGATCTGGCTGATCCAGGGCTGGGCCTCGCGCACCCCAGCCGTGTCCATCATATAGGCCGCCTTCAGGCACAGAAGCCGGGCCATCTCAATCTCCATCCGGGCGTTGGCGATGATGTCGTAATTCGCGCCCAGCTCGGCCAGCTTCTTGCCAAAGGCCTCACGGTTGAGGGCGCGGCGGCACATCAGTTCCAGCGCCTTTTCGGCCTGACCGATGGCGCGCATGCAATGGTGGATGCGCCCCGGCCCCAGACGGCCCTGAGCAACCTCAAAACCCCGACCCTCGCCGAGGATCAGATCCTCGGCCGCGACGCGCACGTCGGTCATGCGGATATGCATGTGGCCATGCGGCGCGTCATCCTCGCCGAACACCTGCATCGGGCGCAGCACCTCGATGCCGGGCGTGTCGGCGGCGATGGCGAACATCGAATGGCGGGCGTGCTTGGGGCCCTCGGGGTCCGAACAGGCCATGGTGATATAGACCTTGCAGCGCGGATCGCCGGCGCCCGAAGCCCACCATTTCTCGCCGTTCAGCACCCAGGTGTCGCCGTCGCGGGTGGCCTTCAGCGCCATGTTGGTCGCGTCCGAGGAGGCCACGCCCGGCTCGGTCATCAGATAGGCCGAGCGGATTTCGCCTTCCAGCAAAGGCTTTAGCCAGCGTTCCTTATGTGCGGCAGAGCCGTAGCGCTCAAACACCTCCATATTGCCGGTGTCGGGGGCCGCGCAGTTGAAGACCTCTGCCGCGATCTTTTCCTTGCCCATCTCCTCGGCCAGATAGGCGTATTCGACGGTGGTCAGGCCATAGCCCTTGTCGCTGCCCGTCAGCCAGAAGTTCCACAACCCCCGCTCTTTCGCCTTGGCCTTCAAAGTGTCAAGGATTTCAAGCTGTCGCGCGGTGTGCTTAAAGCGGTCGCCGGTGGGGTGCTTGCCCACTTCGGCCTCAAATTCCGCGCTCAGCGGCGCGATCTCGTCGCGCACCATGGCGCGCACCTTGTCGACCAGCGGTTTGACCCGGTCGCTCATGCCCAGTTCCATCTCACTCTCCTTTTCGTGCCGCCGCGAGGGCGACGATGCGCTGTAGCGCGTCCTGATATTCCCCTGAGATCCGGTCGATCAGGGCGGCGGCGGGCAGCACGTCGCGCACCGCGCCAATACCCTGGCCCGCGCCCCAGATCTCTTTCCAAGCCTTCGGTTTCGACCGCCCCGCGCCGAAGTTCATCGAACTCGGGTCGGCCGAAGCAAGCGCCTCTGGGTCCAGCCCGGCCCGCGCGATCGAGGGCTTGAGGTAATTCCCCGAAACCCCTGTAAACAAAGATGATGTCACGATGTCCTCGGCGCCAGAGGCGACAATCATCTGCTTGTAATCGTCCGGCGCGTTGGCCTCTTTCGTGGCAATGAAGGGGGAGCCGATATAGCCCAGATCCGCCCCCGCCGCCTGCGCCGCAAGCAAGGCCGCCCCGGTGGCAATCGCCCCCGACAGCAGCAAGGGCCCGTCGAACCAGGCCCGGATTTCCTGCACCAGCGCGAAGGGCGATTGCGGCCCCGCATGCCCGCCCGCGCCCGCCGCCACCGCGATCAGCCCGTCGGCGCCCTTGTCGATCGCCTTTCGGGCATAGGTGTTGTTGATCACGTCATGCAGCGCGATGCCGCCGCAGGAATGCGCGACCTCGTTCACCTCGGGCCGGGCGCCAAGCGAGGTAATCCAGATCGGCACCTTCCAGCGCGCGCAGATCTCCAGATCGCGTTCCAGCCGCATGTTCGAGCGGTGCACGATCTGGTTCACCGCAAACGGCGCGGCGGGGCGGTCCGGGTTGGCCTGGTTCCAGGCGTCGAGTTCCTCGGTGATGCGCTTCAGCCAGGCCTCCAGCAGGATCGGCTCGCCCTCGGCCTCGCGCGCATTCAGGGCGGGGAAGGATCCAACGATCCCGGCCTTGCACTGGGCAATCACCAGATCCGGACCCGACACAAGGAACATCGGCGAGGCGACGGCAGGAAGCCGCAGCCCGGTCAGCGCCTTGGGAAGGGGTCGCGGCATGGCTGTCTCCACCTCGGGGTCGGTCAGGATTTCCGCCCCAGTGCCGCCAGCGCCTGGCGGGCGAATTTCTCGG
This sequence comes from uncultured Albidovulum sp., assembly GCA_913064775.1. Taxonomy (GTDB): domain Bacteria; phylum Pseudomonadota; class Alphaproteobacteria; order Rhodobacterales; family Rhodobacteraceae; genus Acidimangrovimonas. Next base: position 108,978 of record CAJYAD010000006.1, read on the forward strand.
TCTGCAGGAAGGCGCCCTGCAATTCCTGCGCGCCCTCGGCGTCGGCGATCCGGTCGGCCTGGGCGGCGATGGCTTCGGGCGTCAGCTCGCCCCCGGTCAGGCAGATCCCCGGCGTCTCGGCCACCAGAACGCGGGCGAAACTGCCGCCCCCCGCCGCCAGGATGAAGCGGCTGGGCGCCTCGTCCGAGACCAGCCACAGAAGGCCCGGGGTGATCGACTCGGGGCTAAGCACATCGGCCACGGCCTCATCGAACAGCCCGTCGGTCATCGCCGTCAGCGCGGTCGGAGACAGGGCATTGACGCGGATGTTGTATTTCTCGCCCTCGATATGAAGGACATTCATCAGCCCGATCATCCCGGCCTTGGCGCCACCGTAATTCGCCTGCCCGAAATTGCCGTAAAGCCCCGAGGAAGAGGTGGTGAACACCACCCGCCCAAAGCGCTGTTCGCGCATGATCGGCCAGACCGCATGGGCGCAGATGGCCGAGCCCAGCAGATGTACCGCCATCACCCGGCGCAGATCCTCAAGGTTCATCTTGGCAAAGCTGCGGTCGCGCAGGATGCCGGCGTTGTTGACCAGAATGTCGATCCGACCCCAGCGCGCCATGGTGCGCGACACCATGTCGGTCACGTCGAATTCCGACGCCACATCGCCCGCATGGGTGATGGACTCGCCGCCGGCCGCGCGGATTTCCTCGGCCACATCGCCCGCGCCCTTGGGATCGTTCACCACGACGCGGGCGCCGCGCGCTGCCAGCCCCAGCGCATGCGCCCGCCCCAACCCGGCCCCCGCGCCGGTGACGATGGCGACGCGGTCATCGAACCTGATCATGCGACCTCCAGATAGCGCCGGCCAAGCCAGACCGCGACCAGCGCGGGCTTTTGCTGACCCTCGACCTCGACGGTGACGCCATAGCTCAGTTGCACCTCGTCCGGCGCGCGTTCCTCCAGCGCGTCCAGCACGAACCGCCCCCGGATCCGCGCCCCCGAGGGCACCGGCGACACAAAGCGGATCTTCTCGAACCCGTAGTTCACGCCCATGCGCAGATTGGCCAGCTTCGGCTGCGCGTCATAGGCCATCGCCGACAGCATCGACAACGTCAGGAAGCCATGCGCGATGGTGGTGCCAAACGGGCCTTCGGCGGCGCGCACGGGATCGACGTGGATATGCTGGTGATCCTCGGTCAGGTCGGCGAAGGCGTCAATCTTGGCCTGATCGATGGTGAACCAGCGCGAGACGCCGACCTCCTGCCCCAGCAGGGCGCGCATCTCGGCGATGCTGTGCGTTTCGGAGGTGCTCATTCCTGGGCCTCGGCGAACAGGTTCGGCCCGGTGGCGACATTCACCCCGCCCGACACCGGCAGCACCGCCCCGGTGACATAGCCACCGCCGCGGCCGGCCAGAAACAGCACGCAGCCGGCGATGTCCTCGGGCCGGCCGACGCGGGCGATCGGCACGGCGGCAGCCACATGGGCGCGCATTTCGGGATCGGCGGTGGCGAAGGCCGTCATCTTCGACGGGAACGGCCCCGGCGCCAGCGCGTTCACGGTGATCTGGCGCGGCGCCAGCTCTTTCGCCAGCACCCGCGTCAGATGATGCACCGCGGCTTTTGAGGCCGCATAGGCATAGACATTCTCGCCCATCGGCACCTCGCCCATGACCGAGCCGAGGTTGATCACCCGCGCGGGGTCATCCTCGGTCGCGGCGGCCTCCAGCAGGGGCAGCAGGCGCTGGGTCAGATGGAACACCGCGGTGACGTTCAGGCGCTGCACCTTGTCCCAGGCCTCATAGGGGAAATCGCCCAGCGGCGCCCCCCAGGAGCGACCGGAATTGTTCAGCAGAACATGCAGGGCGTCGCAGCGTTTGCCGACCTCGGCGGCCAGCGCATCCACCCCCGCCTCGGTCGAGAGATCGGCGGCGAAGCCTTCGGCCCGGCCCGGCGCGTCCAGCGCGTTCAACTCGGCCGCGACGGCGGCGCAGGCGTCGCCCTTGCGGCTGGCGATCAGCACCCGGGCGCCAGCGCGTACCAGCGCCTCGGCCGCCATCCGGCCGATGCCCGACGCGCCGCCGGTGACCAGTGCCACTTTGCCCGACAGCCCGAACAATTCCTCCGGCGTCATTCTCCCCCCCGATCTCATTTCTTCCTCGGCGACAGCAAAGCCCGGGCGGCAACCGAAGGCAAGGGCGACTTCGCCCAAAACGCGCCCCGCGCCGCCACGTCATACCGAATCGACCGGGGTCATGGGGTCTGCAGCGCTTTATCTACCCGTCCCAACCCCTAGCTGCGGCTCATGAATTCCCGGATCTCCTTGACCACCTCATCGGGCTTTTGATGCACGATCCAGTGATCGGCATCAGGGAAATCGACGACCCGCAGATCGTCGCAATACTCCGACAGGCCGGCGCGGGCCTCTTCGGCGAAGGCGGTGTCGCGCAGCCCCCAAAGCAACAGATGCGGCATGATCACCTGCAGCGCGGCGGGGTCCATACGCGGCAGGGCGCTGTCGGCCAGCGCCTGTCCCGGCGGCGGCACCAGCAGCGGCGTCGCCCGGTACCAGTTCACCATCGCCCGCAACCCCGCGACACCGCCCCAGGCCTCGATATAGTCCGCGCGGCGTTCGGGGGTCAGCCAATCCAGGTTCATCCCGGCCCCGAAAAATGACAGGAGTTTGCCGTAACCATCCTGGGCCAATACATTTTCCGACCCCTCGCGCCGCAGCCAGGTGATGTATTGGCTGGCCTCCGTCTGGGCCCCGCCACGCGCCAGCGCCAGTTGGAACATCGCCGGATGCACCCCGTTCAGGATCACCAGCCGATCGACCAGCTCCGGCAGCCGGATCGCCAGCGCATAGGCCACCGAGGCGCCCCAATCATGGCCGATCACCGCAGCCGCCCGGCCCTGAGGCGCGAAATGCGCGATCAGGCCCGCCGCATCGCCCACCAGCGCCGAGACGCGGTAGTTTTCCACCCCCTCGGGCCGCCAGGATTTGCCATAGCCGCGCTGATCCGGCGCCACGCACAGATATTGCGACGAAAGCTGTGGCAGGATCTCATCCCAAGCCCCTGAAAATTCAGGAAATCCATGAAGGAAGAGCAAGAGGGGACGCCCCTCTTGCCCAGCCAGCCGAACGTGGAACGGCTGGCCTCCCAGCCGCACCTCGGCCGAACGGATGTCAGACCGCATCGGCCAGCTTGTAATCCGCGAACTGCTTGCGCAGGTTCAGTTTCGACACCTTGCCGGTCGCCGTCAGCGGCAGCGAGTCGACGATTTCGATCGCATCCGGCAGCTGCCATTTCGCGAAATGTTCGGCCAGCATCGCGTTGATTTCGCTCAACTTCGGTGTCTTACCCTCTTCCGGCACCACGACCAGCAAGGGGCGTTCGTCCCATTTCGGATGCGGCACCGCGATCACCGCGCAATTGGCCACGTCCGGATGCCCCATCGCGATGTTTTCCAGATCGAGCGAGGAAATCCATTCGCCCCCCGACTTGATCAGGTCCTTGGCCCGGTCGGTGATCGTCAGGAACCCGTTTTCGTCGATCGTCGCGATGTCGCCAGTGGCGAACCAGCCCTCATCGTCGAAGGCCTCGACGTTGGCTTCGGGATTCTTGTAATAGCCCGAGGTGACCGTGTTGCCGCGCACATACAGAATGCCCGGATGCTCGCCATCATGCGGCTGCCGCCGGCCGTCCTCATCGACGATCTTCAGATCGACCCCAAAGACCTGACGTCCCTGCTTGGCCTTCAGGCGCATGCGTTCGGCGCGCGGAAGGTCTTCCAGATGCACCGGCAGGTTGCCCTGGGTTCCGACCGGGGACATTTCCGTCATTCCCCAGGCGTGACAGACATTTACGCCCTGATCTTCAAACTTCTCGATCATCGGGCGCGGCGCGGCCGAGCCGCCGATCACCACGTCCTTGAAGCCCTTGGGCATGCGCCCGCGCTTCTTCACCTCGGCCAGCAGGCCCATCCAGACCGTGGGCACGCCCCAGGCCGAGTACACCTCCTCATCGTTCATCAGATCGAACAGGCTGGCGCCATCAAGGCCCGGCCCCGGCATCACCAGCGTGGCCCCGGTCAGCGGCGCCGCATAGGGCAGCCCCCAGGCGTTGACGTGGAACAGCGGCACCACCGGCAGGATTTTCGACCCCGGCTTCAACGCCGCCGACAGCGAGATCGCGATCAGCATCGCGTGGATCACGGTCGAGCGGTGGGTGTAAAGCGTGCCCTTCGGATTGCCCGTCGTGCCCGAGGTGTAGCACATCGCCGAGGCCGTATCCTCGGGGAATTCAGGCCAGTCAATCGTGGTCGGCTGATCTGCGAGGATCTCCTCGTAACACAGGGCATTCAGGGTATTTTCCGGCATATGCGCGCGGTCGGTCATGATCACATAGCGCAGGTCCTTGGGCAGCTGATCCTTCAGCTTCTCGACCAGCGGCACGAAGGTGAGGTCAAGGAACAACACGCTGTCGGCGGCATGGGCGACGATATAGGTCATCTGCTCGGCCGAGAGGCGCGGGTTGATCGTGTGGCAGATCGCGCCGATGCCCGAGATCGCGTAATACAGCTCAAAATGCCGGTAGCCGTTCCAGGCCAGCGTGGCCACGCGGTCGCCCTGCTCGACCCCCAGCGCGGCCAGCCCGTTGGCCAGCTGCCGGGTGCGCGCCGCGGTTTCAGCATAGGTCTGGCGGTGGCGATCGCCCTCGACCCGTGCCGAGACGATCTCTCCTGACGGATGAATAAGTGCCGCATATTCCAGGATGTCCGCTATACGCAGCGGACGCATCATCATCTGGCCCTTCATGGGTTCCTCCCTCGCGTTCTGCCCGCATATGGTTCAGGGCATTTTTCATTGCGTCGCAAAGTTCCAAGGCGCTAAGTCTCGCAGATTGCAAGCATAGCACCACGGGGGGGAAGATGGACCTGTTCGATCTAAGCGGCAAGACCGCACTGATAACCGGCTCGACCAAGGGGATCGGTCTGGCCACGGCGCGGGCGATGGCGGCGGCGGGGGCGCGGGTGGTGATCTCGTCTCGCAAGGCCGATGTCTGCGCGGAAGTCGCGGCCGAAATCACCGCCACTGGCGGCACGGCGGTGCCGATTGCCGCGAACATCTCGGACGACGCCGCGATCGACGCGCTGGTCGACCGGACCGAGGCCGCCCTGGGCCCGGTCGACATCCTGGTCTGCAACGCTGCGGTGAACCCCTATTTCGGCCCCTTCCTCGACACGCCCGACGACGCCTTCGACAAGACCGTGCGGGTGAACATCCGCTCAAACATGCGGCTGGCGAAGCGGGTGGTGCCGGGGATGCAGGCGGCGGGCGGCGGCGCGATCATCGTGGTGTCGTCGATCGCGGCCTTCAAGGGCTCGGACGAGCTGGGGATGTATGCGATCACCAAGGCGGCGGATACCCAGCTGGTGCGCAATCTGGCGGTGGCCTATGGGCGCGACAACATCCGCGCCAATGGCATCGCCCCGGCGATCGTGAAGACCGATTTCGCCCGCGCGCTGTGGGAAGACCCCAAGAACGCCGAACGCGCGGCCAGAAGCTATGCCCTGGGCCGGCTTGGCGAACCCGACGACATCGCGGGGGCTGCGGTCTTTCTGGCCTCGCGCGCCGGGGCCTGGATGACCGGGCAGACGCTGATCATCGACGGCGGCTGGTCGGTGAAGGGCTAAGGCGGCGACACCGGACGCGTGAAGCGGGGCGCGTAAGGTGGGGCAACCGGAAACGGCCCGGCCACCCCGGCTTTCGCCGCCCTCAGGCGCCGATTGACGCGACCTGCGCCGTCAGCCCCTGCGACACCACTGCCCCCGGCTTGGGGCGGCGCACCAGAATGATCGCGGGGTTTACCACCTGCGCCGCCCGGGTCACCCCGGCCAGCGTGCCGCGCCACAGGTGCTCTTGCGCGCTTGAGGCGTTGCAGACGATCTCGACCTCGGCCGTCGCGGGCACCCCGGCGGCCAGCAGGTTCGCGCGGATCTCGGCCAGCTTGGCCACCCCCATGTAAAGCGCCAGCGTCGTGCCGGGCATCAGCATCGCGCCCCAATCGGGCGACGGATCGCCCGCGCGGCAGGTGCCGGTGGCAAAGACCACCCGGTCGGTCGCGCCACGTTCGGTCAGCGACCGTCCCAGCGCCGCCCCCGCCGCCGAGGCGGCAGTGACGCCGGGCACGATCTCGACCTCGATCCCCGCCGCGCGGGCTGCCGCCAGCTCCTCGGTCGCGCGGCCGAACATGCAAGGATCGCCGCTTTTCAGCCGCACTACCCGCCGCCCCCGGCGCGCCGCCGCGACGATCACCGCATCGATCTGCTCCTGCGGCCAGGCGCTGGCACCCACTGCCTTGCCAACATAGACGCGTTCCGCCCCCTTGCGGGCCAGATTCAGGATCTCGGGATCGACCAGCCGGTCGTAGAAGATCACATCGGCCTCCTCCAGCCGGGCAAGGGCGCGCAGCGTCAGCAGATCGCGCGCGCCGGGACCCGCGCCGACCAGGCTGATGCGGCCGGAAGCGCCCGCCGCCGGGCGAGGATGATGGGACGGGAAGATCGGCAAGGCTGTCATCGGGGGGTCCTTTCGGGCGGGGTGTGGCGGTGGGAAGGGCTCATTCAGCGGCCTCGCGCGGTTGCGCGGCGGCCAGCAGCGCCGCCAGTTCCGGCCGGCAAGAGCCGCAGTTGGTGCCGGCCTGCAGCGCCCGGCCGATCGCCTGGACCGAGGTCAGCCGCCGGTCCTGGATCGCCGACAGGATGGTGTTCACGCCGACATCGAAACAGGCGCAGATCATGGCGCCGGGATCGGGGCTTTCGGCGCCCGGGCGGCCCGACAGAAGCGACCCGTCGGCCGGGGCGCCGATCAGCCCGGCCAGATGGGCGCGCGCCACCGCCACCGGCCCGGGCGCGGCGAAAAGGGCGGCGGCGACCCGGCCATCCTCGACCAACGCGATCCGGGCCAGACCGCGGCCCGCGTCGATCATGCTGACCGCCTGAGCCCCGGGGCGGGCGAAGAGGCGCCGGGCGAAGTCCTCCCAATCCTCGGGGCGCTCGCGGTCGGCCAGCTCCATCCGCCAGCCGCCGCGGGCGCGGGCGCGGGCCCAATAGGCGGTCGTCGGCAGGGGTTCGTCGCGCGCGATGGCAAAGCCGTACCACGCCGCCGCGAAGGGTGCGGCATGCACCACCGCGGCCTTGCTTTCGGGCTGGCCCGAGACCGGATCCACCGCCGCCGCCACCAGCGCGTCGATACGCCCGGCCGAGGCGGTTTCCTCCGTCCAGTGCATCGGCGCGAAGACCTGCCCCGGCGTCCCCCGGTCGGTCACCACCACCCGCAGCAGCGCGCGGCCGGTGGCGCTGGTGAGTTCGGCGATCGCGGCGGGGGCAAGGCCCAGCCGGGCGGCGTCTTCGGGGTGAATTTCCACGAAGGGTTCGGCGATGTGCTGGCTGAGGCGGGGTGATTTCGCGGTCCGCGTCATCGTGTGCCAATGGTCGCGCACCCGCCCGGTGTTCAGCCGCAGCGGATAGGCGGCGGACGGCTGCGCGGCGGGCGGGCGGGGCCGGATCGGCAGCATCCGCGCGCGCGCGTCGGGGGTATGGAAGGCGCCGTCGGCAAAGAAGCGTCCGCCCCGCCGCCCCTGCCCGCCTGCGGCCTCGGGCCAGGTGAAGGGCGCCATCGCGTCATAGCCCGCCGTCGTCACCCCGGCGCGGGCAGAGATGTCGAAATCGCCCCCCAGCGCGCCCGCGACCCCCGACAGCGCCGCATATTCGCGAAAGATCGCCGCCGGGCCGTCATAGTCGAAATCCGCCCCCCAGCCCATCCGCCGCGCCACCTGCGCCAGCGCCCACCAATCGGGGCGGGCCTCGCCCGGGGCGGTCAGGAAACGCCGCTGGCGCGAGATGCAGCGCTCGGAATTCGTCACCGTGCCGTCCTTTTCGCCCCAGCCGGCGGCGGGCAGCAGCACATCGGCCAGCCGCGCGGTATCGGTGTCGCCAGTGATGTCCGAGACGACGACGAAATCGCAGGCCTTGATCGCGGCGCGCACCGCATCGGCCTCGGGCAGGGTGACGGCGGGGTTGGAATGCAGGATCCACAGCGCCTTCAACTGGCCCGACCCCGCCGCGCGAAACATCTCGACCGCCTTCAGCCCCGGGCGCTCGGCCATCGCCGGGCTTTGCCAGAAGTCCTGCACCGCCCTGCGGTGGGCGGCATCTTCGATCTCCAGATGACAGGCGAGGGTGTTGGCCAGCCCCCCCACCTCGCGCCCGCCCATGGCGTTGGGCTGACCGGTGACCGAGAACGGCCCCATCCCCGGACGCCCGATCCGCCCGGTGGCAAGATGGCAATTGAGGATCGCGTTCACCTTGTCGGTGCCCGAGGACGACTGGTTCACCCCCTGACTGTAAACCGTCACCACCTTTTCGGCGCCGATCCAGAGATCGAAGAAATCTCGCAGCTCCCGGCGCGGCAGCCCGGTCACCGACAGCTCGGTCGCCGCCGCCTCTGCCAGCGCGGCGCCAAGGCCCGCGACATGCGCGCCCACATAGGCCGCGTCGACCGCGCCGCGCGCGCCGATCTCGGCCAGAAGGCCATTGAACAGCGCCGCATCCGCCCCGGGGGCAATCGCCAGATGCAGATCGGCCTGCTCCGCGGTGGCGGTGCGGCGCGGATCGATCACCACCACCCGCAGCGCCGGTCGCGCCGCCCGGGCCGCCGCCAGGCGCTGATGCAGCACCGGATGGCACCAGGCCAGGTTCGACCCCACCAGCACCACCAGATCGGCCAGTTCCAGATCCGCGTATTGCCCCGGCACGGTGTCGCTGCCAAAGGCGCGGCGATGCCCGGCGACGGACGAGGACATGCACAGCCGCGAATTGGTGTCGATATTGGCGGTGCCAAAATAGCCCTTCGCCAGCTTGTTGGCGAGGTAGTAATCCTCGGTCAGCAACTGCCCCGAGACGTAAAGCCCCACGCTGTCTGGCCCATGCGCGGCGATCGCCTGCCGAAAACGCCCCGCGATCAGATCGAGCGCCCTGTCCCAGCCGGCCCGCGCGCCGCCGATCCGGGGGCCGAGCAGCCGACCCTCGGGGCCCGCGGTCTCGGCCAGCGCCGCCCCCTTGGAACAGAGCCGGCCACGGTTCGCCGGATGATCGGGATCGCCGGAGACGCTGAAGCCGCCCTGCCCGTCCGGCCGCGCAACAATGCCGCAACCCACCCCGCAATAGGGGCAGGTGGTGCGCAGCTCTTGCCCCGTCAGACCGCCCATCACGCCGCCCCGCGGCGCAGGAGCCGTGCCGCATCCAGCCAGATCCGCCCGCCCTCGATACGCGCGGCGAAGGTGGCGACCTGGCCCTCGTCGGCGCCCTGGGCCTGGCCGGTTTCCAGATCGAATACCCAATTGTGCAACGGGCAGGTCACCCGGTGGCCATGCACCAGCCCTTCCGACAATTGCCCGCCCTTGTGGGGGCAGCGGTCGTCCAGCGCGAAGACCCGGTCATCCTGGGTACGGAACACGGCGACACAGCCCTGCGCCGTCTTGACCACGCGGGCGCCGCGCGCCGGGATGTCGTCGAGCGCGCCGATATCGATCCAGGTCATTCGGCGGCCTCCCGGGTCAGGTCGGCAAGCGGCGACCAGGCCCGGCGCGTCGCGGCATCGGTGCGCGCGGCCCAGGGATCCTTTTGATAGATCGTCTGCGACAGGTCGAACCGCGCTACCAGCTCGGCCCGGCGCCTGTCGTCCGCAAGCACCTCTTGCACCCAGCCAAGGCCCACCTTCGCCACCCATTTGTAGGGCCGGTCGAGATATTTGCCGTGCTCACGGTAAAGCTGGACGAAGGCCACGATCCAGTCGATCGCCTCTTGCTCGGAGGCCACGTCGACCAGCCGCTCGGTCTGCTTCACATCCATCCCCGCGGCCCCGCCGACGCCGATCTGATAGCCGGAATCGACGCAGACCACGCCGATATCCTTGCAGGTGGCCTCGGCGCAGTTCCTTGGGCAGCCCGAGACGCCCAGCTTCACCTTGTGCGGCGTCCATGCCCCCCAAAGCCGCTTTTCCAACGTGATCCCGAGACCGGTGGAATCCTGCGTCCCGAACCGGCACCAATCCGATCCCACGCAGGTCTTCACCGTGCGCAGCCCCTTGGAATAGGCGTGGCCCGACACCATACCGGCGGCGTTCAGATCGGCCCAGATCTCGGGCAGATCGGCCTTGGCGATGCCCAGAAGGTCGATCCGCTGGCCGCCGGTGACCTTCACCGCGGCGCCGAATTTCTCGGCCGCATCGGCGATGGCGCGCAGCTCTTCGGGGTTGGTCATGCCGCCCCACATGCGCGGCATCACGCTATAGGTGCCGTCCTTCTGGATGTTCGCGTGGTTGCGCTCATTCACCAGCCGCGATTGCGGGTCGTCGCGGTAATCCAGCGGCCAGTCGGCCAGCAGATAGAAGTTCAGCGCCGGGCGGCAGACATGGCAGCCGCAGGAGGTTTTCCAACCCAGCTCCTGCATCACCGCAGGCATGGATTTCAGCGCCCGGGCCTTGATCAGGCGGCGCACGTCCTCATGCGTCAGCTCGGTGCAGCCGCAGATCGGGCGCGCGGCGGGGGCGGCGAAGGCCTCGCCCAGGGTCGCGGCCATCAATTGCTCGACCAGGCCAGAGCAGGTGCCGCAAGAGCCGCTGGCCTTGGTGCAGGCGCGCACCGCCTCCAGCGTGCCGGCGCCGCCCTGGATCGCGGCCATGATGCGGCCCTTGTTGACGCCGTTGCAGCCGCAGATCTCTGCGTCATCCGGCAAGGCTGCAACGGCCGCCATAGGGTCCGCCGGGGCGCCCCCCTGAAACGCCGGGCCGAAGATCAGCGTCTCGCGCATGTCGGACAGGTCGGCGCTCTCCTTCATCAGCCCGAAGAACCAGTTGCCATCGGCGGTGTCGCCATACATCACCGCGCCGATCAGCCTGTCGCCCTGCAACACCAGCCGCTTGTAGATGCCGCGCGCGGGGTCGCGAAAGACGATCTCTTCGCGGCCCTCTCCATCCGCGAAATCGCCGGCGCTGAACAGATCGCAGCCGGTGACCTTCAGCTTGGTCGCGGTCTGGCGCCGGCGGAAGGCGGCGGGTTCGGCCAGCAGCACCTGAGCCGCCACCTGCGCCTGATCGTAAAGCGGCGCGACCAGACCGAAAAGCTGGCCCTGATGTTCGGTGCATTCGCCCACCGCCAGGATGTCGGGATCCGACGTCACCATCTGATCCGACACCACTATGCCGCGCTCAACCTCCAGATGGGCATCGACCGCCAGCCGGGTCTCGGGGCGGATGCCCACCGCCATCACCACCAGATCGGCGGGATAGATCGTGCCGTCCTCCAGCAGCACGGCCTCGGCCCGGTCCGCGCCCAGGATCGCCTTGGTGGCGCCGCGGCAGTGGATGGTGATGCCGCGGCCTTCCAGTTCCTTTTGCAGCAGATAGCCCGCCGCCGGATCAAGCTGACGCTCCATCAGATGGCCCATCAGGTGGATCACGCTGACCTGCATGCCCTGCGCGGCCAGCGCCGCCGCGGCCTCCAACCCCAGCAGGCCGCCGCCGATCACCACCGCCGCACCGCCGCGCGCCGCCGCCGCCTGCATCGTGCCGACATCGTCAAGATCGCGAAAGCTGACCACGCCGGGCAATTCGCGCCCCGGCACCGGAATGATGAACGGGGCCGAGCCGGTGGCGATGACAAGCTTGTCGTAGGGGGTAGTCTGCCCACCCGAGATCACCGTCTTCGCGGCGCGGTCGATCCGGGTCACCGGCGCGCCGAAACGGCAGGCAATGCTGCGCGCCGCATACCAGGCATCGTCATGGGTGACGATCTGGTCATAGGTCTTGTCGCCGGCCAGCACGGGGCTCAGCATGATGCGGTTGTAATTGCCCCGCGCCTCGGCGTTGAGCAGGGTGATGTCGAAGGCCTCGGGGGCGGTCTCGGTCAGGTGCTCGAGCATCCGGCCCGAGGCCATGCCAGCCCCGATGACGACAAGTTTGCGGGCCATCACGCGGCCTCCTCTTTCTGCGCGCCATGTTGGTAATCGGCCAGAAAGCCGATCAGCTGTTCGCGGTAGGCGTAGTAGTCGGGATGCTCCAGCAGCGCCTTGCGGGCGCGCGGGCGCGGCAGGTCGACCTGCATGATCTTGCCGATCGTGGCGCGGGGGCCGTTGGTCATCATCACCACGCGGTCGGCCAGCAAGATCGCCTCATCCACGTCATGGGTGACGCAGACGGCGGTGACCTTGGTGCGCGACCAGACCTCCATCAACACGTCCTGCAATTCCCAGCGGGTCAGGCTGTCGAGCATGCCGAAGGGTTCATCCAGCAGCAAAAGCTTGGGGCTGAGCGCGAAGGCCCGCGCGATCCCCACCCGCTGCTGCATGCCGTTCGACATCTGGGCGGCGGGGCGGTCCATCGCGTCGCCCAGCCCCACCCGTTCAAGGTAGTATTCCACCACTTCCTGCCGCTCGGCCCGGCTGGCGCCGGGATAGACCCGGTCGACGCCGACGGCCACGTTCTCCTTCGCCGTCAGCCAGGGAAACAGCGAGGGCGACTGGAACACCACCGCGCGTTCGGGGTTCGCGCCGGCAACCTCGAACCCGTCCAGCTTTATGCCGCCTTTCGAGACCGCGTTCAGCCCCGCCGTCATGGTCAGCACGGTGGACTTGCCGCAACCGGAATGGCCGATCAGGCTGATGAATTCGCCCTTGCGCACCTTCAGGTCGAAATCCTCGACCACGGTCAGCGGGCCCTTCGGGGTGGGATAGACCTTGTGCAATTGCGAATAATCCAGATAGCGCGCCTCGATCGGGCTGGCGGCGGCCTCACTTACCGCGCGCGGCAGGGCGTGGATTGGGGTCACCTTCGGCAGGCGGCGGGTCTCGGCCACGCGGGCGGCGATGCCCACGTCCATCAGGTAGCGGGTGACCTCGGCGCGCAGCCGCTTGAAGCCCGCGTCATGGTTCATCGCGGCGCGGTCGCGCGGGCGGGCCAGACGCACCGAAAACGTGGCGCCCAGCGTGCCGTCGGGGTTCAGCGCAATGATGCGGTCGGCCAGCAGGATCGCCTCGTCGACATCGTTGGTGATCATCACCACGGTGCGGCGGTCGGCCTCCCAGATCTGCTCGATCTCGTCTTGCAAATTGGCGCGGGTCAGCGCGTCAAGCGCGCCGAGGGGTTCGTCGAGCAGCAGCACCTCCGGCTCCATCGCCAGGGCGCGGGCGATGCCGACGCGCTGGCGCATGCCGCCGGACAATTCCGCCGGGCGGCGGCTGGCGGCATGCGAAAGCCCCACCATGTCGATGTATTTGCGCGTCAGCCGCGCGCGTTCGGCCCGGGGCCGGGCGCGGTGCACGGCATCGACCGCAAGGCCCACATTGCCCTGCACCGTAAGCCAGGGCATCAGCGAATAGGACTGGAACACCATCCCGCGCTCGGGCCCCGGGCCGTCGATCGGGGCGCCCTTGAAGCGCGCGGCGCCGCGGTCGGGCCGGTCGAGGCCCGCCAGCAGGTTGATCAGCGTCGACTTGCCGGTGCCCGAGAAGCCCAGGATCGCCAGGAATTCGCCCTCGGCGACGGAAAGAGAGATGTCGCGCAGCACCTGCTTGCGCGCGCCCCCTTCGCCGAAGCCCTTGGAGACGTTGGAAAGTTCTAAGATACCCATGGCGCTCACCGCTGCGAAGAGAAGGTAAAGAGCGACTGGATCGCGAACATGATCCGGTCGAGAACGAAGCCGATGAGGCCAATGGTGACGACCGCCACCATGATCCTGGCCAGACTTTGCGAAGAGCCGTTCTGGAACTCATCCCAGACGAATTTGCCCAGGCCCGGGTTCTGCGCCAGCATCTCGGCCGCGATCAGCACCATCCAGCCGACCCCCAGCGACAGCCGCAGCCCGGTGAAGATCAGCGGCAGCGCCGAGGGCAGCACCAGCTTGGTGATCTTGGCCCAGGTGCCCATCTTCAGCACCTTCGAGACATTCACCAGATCCTGGTCGATCGAGGCCACGCCAAGCGCCGTGTTGATGATCGTCGGCCAGAGCGAGCAAAGCGTCACCGTGACCGCCGAGACCAGAAACGACTTGGAAAACATCCCGTCATTGGTGGCATAGACCGCCGAGACCACCATGGTCACGATCGGCAGCCAGGCCAGCGGCGAGACCGGCTTGAAGATCTGGATCAGCGGGTTCATCGCGGCATTGGCGGTCTTCGACAGGCCCGCCACGATGCCCAGCGGCACCGCGATCAGCGTGGCCAGCAGGAAGCCGAAGAACACCGTCCTGATCGAGGTCCAGATCTGATCGTAATAGGTGGGCGCGCCGACATAGCTAAAATGCTTGGCCCAGTCGGGATGGCCCTGTGCCACCAGCTTCTTGTTGCGCGCGTCCTGGCGGGCGTAGAAGGCCTTGGCCTCCTGGGCCTCGGCGGCGGCATCGGCGTTCAGCGCCAGCGCCTGGCTCCAGACCTGCGCCGGCCCGGGGACGGTGCCAAGCGAGGTGTGGACCGTCGGCGCCAGCGCCGCCCAAAGCCCCACGAACAGCGCGATGGCGACCACGGGCACGCCCAGCTGCTGCCAGATTTCGCGCGCCTGGGATTTGGGGTCGTCGCCGGCGGCGGCGCGTAGCAGCGGCGTCAGCCAGCCGAGCCCCACAAGTCGGAACCAGCCGTCGGCGCGGCCGATGAGGGTGAAGAGCCGTTCGCGGCGGGCCGCGCGGCGGCCGGGCTTCAGGCTGTCGGTGTCGATGGCGGTCATCGGAATTTCCCTTCCTGCTCGCGATGCGCGGCGCTCAGTTGACGATGTCGCCACCGACGACCTTCTGCTTGTCCTTCAGCCCGATCTTGAAGCTGTCGATATAGGCGTTGGGGCTGCGGCCGTCGTAGGCCTTGTGGTCGATGAAATCCGAGGTCGCGGGGCGGAAACCGTCGCTGTTCCAGGGGAAATCGTCCTTGGTCGCCGCGCCGTCCTGGATCAGGCTTTTCGCGGCCTCCAGATAGATTTTCGGCTTGTAGACGGACTTGGCCACATCGACATACCAGCCGTCGGGATGGGCCTCGGCGATCTGGCCCCAGCGGCGCATCTGGGTCAGGTACCAGATCGCGTCGGAATAGAACGGATAGGTCGCCTCATGCCGGAAGAAGACGTTGAAATCCGGCATCTTGCGGGTGTCGCCCTTCTCGTACTCAAACGTGCCGGTCATCGAATTGGCGATCACATGCGCGTCGGCGCCGACATATTGCGGCTCGGCCAGGATCTTCACCGCTTCGGCGCGGTTCCTGCCGTGATCCGCGTCCAGCCACATCCCAGCGCGGATCAGCGCCTTGGTCAGGGCAATCGTGGTGTTGGGGTATTTCCTGGCGAAGGCGGCGGTGACGCCAAAGACCTTCTCGGGGTTGTTCTTCCAGATCTCGTAAGAGGTCACCACCGGCGCGCCGATGCCCTTGGCCACTGCGGCCTCGTTCCACGGCTCGCCGACGCAATAGCCGTAGATCGTGCCGGATTCGAGCGTCGACGGCATCTGCGGCGGCGGCGTCACCGACAGCAGCACCTGGGCGTCGATCGTGCCGCTGGAATCGGTAGGGCTGTAGAAACCCGGATCGATCCCCGCCGCCGCCAGCCAGTAGCGCAGCTGGTAATTGTGCGACGAGACCGGGAACACCATGCCCATGTTGAACGGCTTGCCCTGGTCGCGATATTTCTGAACCACCGGCTTCAGCGACGCGGCCGAGATCGGGTGCAGCGGCCTGCCGTCCGGCCCTTTGGCGATATTCGGCAGCATCTGCTTCCAGATGCTGTTCGACACGGTGATCGCGTTGCCGTTCAGATCCATCGAGAACGGCGTGATGATATGCGCCTTGGTGCCATAGCCCAGCGTCGCCGCCAGCGGCTGCCCGGCCAGCATCTGCGCCCCGTCCAATTCCCCCGAGATCACCCGGTCAAGCAGCACCTTCCAGTTGGCCTGGGCCTCAAGCGTGACATTCAGCCCCTCGTCCTCGAAAAAATGCTTTTCCTTGGCGATCGCCAGCGGCGCCATGTCGGTCAGCTTGATGAAGCCCAGTTTCAGCTGCGGCTTCTCGACGTTCAGCATGTCGGCGAAGGCCGGACCGGCCAGCAATGCGGCGGCAAGAAGTGAGGGCAAGGTCGCCTTGGCAAGGGTCAGTTTCATCTCGGATGCGTCCTGTTCAAGGCCCGCGCCTGCGGGCCGGAAATGACAAAAAGCCGCAAGACCGTCTCTGTCCGGGGGACAGAGGGGTCGAGCGGCTGTGCTCGGCTACCCGCGACTTTGAGGGTGGATGTCGGGAACGGGACGCCATTGCCCCGGACACGCGCTCAGTCAGCCAGACAGCTTGGCGCCTGTCAACGCGCCGGGGGTGGTGGCGTGGTACCGGGGCGCCGCACTGCGGCATCGACGCCGTGGAATGCCTGTTTTGGCGTCATCCCAGCTGGTCCGGGTCGAAAACATAGCCATCGAAAAAACGATCGGGGCCGAGAATCAGCGATCCCGATTCCGAGGCGACAGGGGTCGGCGCGGTCATGCCACCCTCGATCTTCTCGGCCGCGGCGGGCAGCTCGGCGCCCAGATCGCGCAGGTTGGCGCGGTAAAGGTCGGTCCGAAACACCCCGCGCCCCGCCGCAATCGCCGCGCCCCGGTCCAGCCCCAGCCGCGCGGCCAGCGCATGCGCGATCAGCGCGCCCTGCGAGCGCCAGGGATAGCCCGCCGCGCCCTTGAAGAATTCCAGATAGCCCTCGACCTGGCGGATCTCGCCGCGCGGCGAGATCACCAGCCGCCCCGAGAGCGACCGTTCGATCACCTCGGCCGGCAGGTCCAGATAGGCGGGCCGCGACAGGATCTCGGACACGGTGACGTGGTTCTCGGGCCGCGAGATCCAGCGCCCGGCCCGCCAGAGCGCGCGCATCAGCCGGGCGGTCAGCTCTGGTTCGGCCACGGTCCAGTCGTGGCGCGCGGCCAGCACCTTTTCGGGGGCGAAGGCGCGGATGGCGGTGCCGGGCAGCAGCAATTCCCCCACCCCCTGCTCAACCGCGATAGAGCCCCAGGGCGCGCCGACGCAAAAGGCGTCGATCTCATTCGCGGCCATCGCCCGGGCCATCAGCGGCGGCGGCACGGTGACCACGTCAAGCGCCTGGGGCGAGGTGACCCCCAGCGCCCCGAGCCAGTGATACAAAAGCTCGGCATGCATCGAGAAGGGAAACGGCACGCCGATCCGAAGCCGCGTCGACGTGGCGGCGATCAGCGCCCTGCCCGCCGCCGTGGCATCGCGAAAATCGAACGGATGGCCCCGGCCCCGTAACCGATCCGCCAGCGGCCGCGACAGGCCGATGGAATTGCCGTTGACCGACAGCACCTGCAACGCGTCGATCCGCGCCGCGCCGCCCTGCCCTTCGCCGCCCTGCTCCGCCCCAACCTGCCCCGCGCCGCCGCTCAACCCCATCGCCATCGCCACCGGCAGCACCGACAACATATGCGCCGCCTCGATCTGGCCGAAGACCAGCATGTCGCGCAGCGTCGACCAGCTGGGCGCGCGCGTCAGCTCCAGCGCCAGCCCCTCTTCCTCGGTAAAGCCGACCTCGCGCGCCACGATCAGCGGCGCCGCGTCGACCAGCGCGATGAAACCCGCCCTCAGCGACGCCGCCCTCATCCCAACAGCCCCGACGCGGTGACCAGCGCCTCGGCCACGTCCGACACCTTGCGCCCCTGATCCATCGCCGCGCGCCGCAAAAGCGCATAGGCCGCATCCTCGTCAATGCCGCGGGCCTTCATCAAGACACCCTTGGCGCGGTCGATCACCTTGCGTTCCTCCAGCGCGCGCTTGGTGGTTTCCAGCTCGACCCGCATGCGCTGGAACATGTGGAACCGCGCGATCGCGGCATCGAGGATCGGCTTGATCCGCTCGGCGCGCAGCCCGTCGACGACATAGGCCGAAACCCCCGCCTCGACCGCCGCCTTGGTCAGCCCGCCGTCCGAGCGGTCGACGAACATCGCCACCGGGCGTTCCAGCGGCCCCGACGCCAGCGCCAGCTCTTCCAGCATGTCGCGCGACGGGTTGGCGATGTCGACCAGCACCACATCGGGATCATGGCGCGAAATATGCCGCGCCAGCCCGGTGACCTCGGCGATGGCGGAAATGTCGTAATCCCCCGCCGCGCGCAGGCTATCCACGATCAGATGCGCGCGTTCGCGATCCGCTTCGACGACGACGATGGAAAGACGGTTTGACATGGCCCGTGGCGGTGGTGGCTTTGCCCGACGATAGGCCGCCGGCGACCAAGCCGGGCGGTGGTTCGCGCAGCCGCCCGCCCTGACGCTAGATTTCGCCCCGGCCACGCCGAAACGATGGGCACCGCGCCCGTTTCTTCAGCATGAAAAAGATGCGCGTCCAGGACCGGCGCGCCGATGCAATACAAGAAAGACCCGCCGGCGTGGGCCGGCGGGTCCTGTCATTGCAGCGCCGCGATCGGCGGCATTTGCGGAAGGATCAGTGGTTCTGGCTTCCCAGACCACCCCCACCACCGACCGACAGGTCGCCGCCAATGCCGACCGCTTCGGTGCCGGACGCGGAGCGCGCATTCGGATGGCTGCTTTGACTCAGGCCCATGGGCACGCGCAGCGCGTGGAATGGCACGACATTGATCGAGGAATCGGCCTCGTAGCTGACCGGTGCGGGCCGCAGCGCCACCAGTTGCGGCGTCGCGTCGTCGCGGTCGGCCTTGTAGAGCACCTGTTCGCCGACCCCCAGCTTGGCGGTTGCCGCGGCATCGCCGCGCAGCTTGTAGGTCGCGCCGTTGATCGCGACGGTATCCCGGTCGTGATTGACGGCAGTCACGGTGCCGGTCTGGAAGGTATCCGCCATGGCCATCGGCGCGGCGGCGCCAAGGGCGATGGTGGCGACGGCTGCGATTTTTGAGAAGCGGTTCAACATTGTCAGTTCCTTTCTCTCGTCTTGACCGAGCACCGGCGGGTGGGCCGCGCCGTGGGTTGCTGGCAATGGCGGGGCGCCACGCCGGTCATCACCTGACCGGCGCCCGCGCGGCGATTGCGCTCCGACAACCTCACAAACTCGCCCGACCGACCGGCTGTTGCGCCGATCAAACGGTTTGGCCAGGTCGAAGGCCTGACCGAACGCTCTGGAAGAAACCAAGGCCCGTCCGGGGCCCGCCTTCGCAGCGTCCATGAAAACAACGCGTCACCCCGAAGGGCGTTCCCGAAAAACATATATCTCACAGTTGTTTGAACTTCCTGAACCGAAGCTGAAGCGGCGCGGTGATCACCCGTTCCAGCAGGCTGCGGCAAGGACTGTCGGACAGGGAAAGCTGCCCCCGCGTGCACGGGCGCAGGCGCCTCTGCGTGCACGGGGCGCAGGCGTATGGTCAGGCGTATGGTCAGGCCGGGGTCAGATCCGCCGCTTTCGACAGGGTCCGGATCTCGGACGAGGCGGCGACGGCATGTGTGGTGACAAAGCGCTCATGGTTCTGGGCGATGCGCGGCAGCGCGTAAAGATAGTTCACCATCACCCCGCCCGATTGGGCCTGTCCGTTCTTCGACAGATCGGCCCTTGCATGGACCTGATGCACCTGCGCGCCATTGCCCAGATGGAACCGCGCCACCGGATCCAGCGGCAGCCCGTCGTCGCGCTTGGCCTCGGTCAGATAGCGCGCGGCCAGCCG
Organism: uncultured Albidovulum sp.; assembly: GCA_913064775.1. Lineage (GTDB taxonomy): Bacteria > Pseudomonadota > Alphaproteobacteria > Rhodobacterales > Rhodobacteraceae > Acidimangrovimonas. The sequence goes on from CAJYAD010000006.1 coordinate 128,672, forward strand.
GCGCATCGCCATGTCGTCCTCAACCTCGGCCTCGGCCGCAAGGCCCTGATCGCGCATCCAGCGCATCAGCCCCGGGATCGGCGAGAGCGTGACGAAGGTGGTCAGCCCCGGCAATTCGCGCGCCAGATCCGCCGCCACCTGCTTGATCAGCGAATTGCCGAACGAGATCCCCGCCAGCCCCGCCTGACAGTTCGAGATCGAATAGAACACCGCCGTGTCGGCCTCGGGCGCGGCCATCGGCGCGCGGTCCTCGGCCAGCAGCGCCTGGACCGAGCCGGGAACCTTCCGCGTCAGCGCCACCTCGACGAAGATCAGCGGCTCATCCGGCATGGCGGGGTGGAAGAAGGCGAAACAGCGCCGGTCGCCGGGTTCCAGACGGCGGCGCAGGTCTTCCCAGCTGTCGATCGCATGGACCGCCTCATACTGGATGATCTTCTCGAGGATATGCGCCGGGCTTTCCCAGCTGATCGGCCGCAGCACCAGAAAGCCACGATTGAACCACGACGCGAAAAGATGCTGGAAATCCAGATCCAGCGCGCTCAACTCGGGATCCTTGCGGCCCAGACGCAGCAGATCCGCGCGCATCTTGACCAGCGCCCCGGTGCCGCCGGGTGCCCGGTTCAGCCGGCGGATCAGCTCTTGCCGGGGGGGCTCGGACGCGGCCATCAACGCGCCATAGCTGTCGCGGTTCTGCCCCGCCTCATAGGCGTCGAGCGCGGCCCGCAGCGCGCCGGTATCCACCCCCAGATCGGTGGCGAGATGGCGGTAGAAGGCCAGCTTCTGGTCATCGCCCAGCGTCGCATGCAGATCGAGGATCTGGCGCGCGGTGCTTTGGCCGGTCACCTCGCCGGTGCGGTCCAGCAGATCGGCGCACATCTCGCGCAGCGTGCGCCCGTCGCCCGGCACTGCCGCCCAGGGCATCAGCCGGCGCTCAAAGACGGTGGAAAGAAGATCGGCCAGCAAGCTCATAGCGGATGTCTCACTCTCGTCCGGGCCCGTCCCCCGGCTCGCCCACGATCATTTACCTAGGGCGCCGTCCCGCCGGGGACAGCCCAAGCACTGAATGCCGACGATGACAGCTATCACATGGAGGTCAAGCCCCGCCCTCGGGCGCCGGCGAACCGGCCCGGCACCGACACCGCGCGCACCCTTCGGCTACCGCATCGGCGCCGCGACTTGCCCCGGTTTAGCCACGCTTTGAACACCGTGCCGCCACATTCTCATTGCCGCAGGACAGGAAAGTGGTCAACATATCACGTATTCGTGATGACCAGTGTGCGCTGCCAATTTCGGCAAACAACTGCACCCGCTCGTATATTTTTGGAGAGCACGATGACCAGGAAATACAGTTTTCTAATCGCATTTGCATTCGCGGTCGGCATTGCCGGAACCGCCAACGCGACCATCGCGACAGTCTATGACGGCATCGCCGCGGGCCGCACCTCGTTCGACAACACGGTGACGGGCGCCGGCGGGACGGTCGGGGTGGATACCTGGACCGGCCTTACCGGCGGCAACACCTCGATCGACCGCGGGGCCTATACGATTACCAACAACGATGGCGGCGCGCTCAGTTTCAGGAACTATAGGTCGATGTCCGGGCAGGTGATCGACATCGATCCCGCCGGTGGCGGCACCAACCCGCGCACCGACCCGATGGATTATTTCGACAGCGGCATGACGCTGACCTTCGACAGTGCCGTGAACGCGGTCGGGTTCGAGGTTGGCGACTGGGCGACCTGCTGCCACAGCCCGGTGACCGAATTGTTCATCTCCTTCGATGGCGGCACGCCGATCAAGGTGGCAAGTGCGACCACCCGTTCGCAGGGGCGTTTCCCGTCGCAGACCGACCCGGCATCGAGCGTCTATGAGATCTTCGTCGCCGCCTTCGACGATTCCGGCTCTTTCACCAAGGTGTCGTTCTGGGGCAACGGGATCGGCGAGGTCCTCCATGCTGGTGGGCAGGTGCGCTATGCGCTGCTGAACCAGGGATCGCTGCCGCCGATTGGCGCGGTGCCGCTGCCGGCCGCGGGCTGGGTGCTTTTGACCGGGGTTGGCGCGCTCCTCGCGCTGCGTCGCCGCAAGGTCGCCTGAGCACCGGCGAGCCCGGTTGCGATCAGGCGCCTTCCGCGAAAGGCGCCTGGCCTTTCGGGTGACGGGAACAATCATAACGGGCCGGCCGAAAGGTCGGCCCGTTTTGCGTAGCGCAAGGCCATGCTGAACGACGCAAGCGGCGCGGCGGCGCGCTGACCCGGAGATGGCCTCGGCACAGGGCAGACGTGACCGCCAGCCCCCGACGCACCCCCGCGGCACCGGGGGCTTGCGGCCCTTGCCGTTTCGCGCCACGATCCTTGGCACAGGGCGGCCTTGTTCGCCTGCAAACAAAATCATCGACCAACATGAGACCGGCCCGCACCCTCCCCGCGCGCGGCCCTCAAGGGAGCAAATCCATGCCTGTCAAGAACCGCTTCGCCGAACTGCTGCCCGAGATCACCGAATGGCGGCGCGACCTGCACGAAAACCCCGAGCTGCTGTTCGACACCCACCGCACCTCGGCGCTGGTGACCGATCGCTTGCGCGAGTTCGGCTGCGACGAGGTGGTCGAGGGCATCGGCCGCACCGGCGTCGTCGGCGTGATCAAGGGCAAGACCGACAAGGCCGGCCGCGTGGTGGGCCTGCGCGCCGACATGGACGCGCTGCCGATCAAAGAGGCGACCGGCCTGCCCTATGCCTCGAAAACCCCGGGCAAGATGCATGCCTGCGGCCATGACGGCCACACCGCGATGCTGCTGGGGGCGGCGAAGTATCTGGCCGAGACGCGCAATTTCGACGGCACCGCAGTGGTGATCTTCCAACCCGCAGAAGAGGGCGGCGGCGGCGGCGACGAGATGGTGCGCGACGGCATGATGGAACGTTTCGGCGTGCAGGAAGTCTACGGCATGCACAACATGCCGGGCATTCCGGTGGGCACCTTCGCGATCCGCCCCGGCGCGATGATGGCGGCGGCCGACCAGTTCGATGTGGTGATCACCGGCAAGGGCGGCCACGCGGCCAAACCGCATGATTGCATCGACACCACGCTGGTGGCCTCGCATATCGTTGTGGCGCTGCAATCGATCGCCAGCCGCAATGTCGACCCGCTGAAACAGGTGGTGGTCTCGGTCTGCAGCTTTCGCACCGAAAGCGAGGCCTACAACGTCATCCCCCAGACCGTGACCCTGCGCGCCACCGTCCGCACGCTTGATCCCGAGGTGCAGGATTTCGTCGAGGAGCGCGTCAAGCAGATCGTCACCGGCACCGCCGAGACCTTCGGCGCCACCGCGCAGATCGACTACCGGCGCGGCTATCCGGTGACCATGAACGCCGAGGAGAACACCGAATTCGCGCTGCAGGCGGCGCAATCGGTGGCCGGCGATGTCGATACCTCGATCAATCCGATGATGGGGGCCGAGGATTTCAGCTTCATGCTGAACGCGCGGCCCGGCGCCTATATCTTCCTGGGCAACGGCGATACCGCGATGGTCCACCACCCGGCCTATAATTTCGACGACAACGCGATCCCCTTCGGATCCAGCTGGTACGCCGAAATGGTCGAAAGCCGCATGCCCGCGGCCTGAGGCAACACCGTCGGGCGGCCCGGTCCCCGGACCCGCCGCCCGGCGTCTTCGCGGAGGAATCTTCGCACAGGCCAGTCGCGGCGCCCGATCGCGGAGACCGATTCAGCCGCCGGTATGGCTCATGTGGCGGGTGACCTGGCCTGCGACGGACTGGCGCGAATAGTCGAAATCATGGCCCTTGGGCTTCTGCGCGATCGCCGCGCGGATCGCGTCTTCCAACACCGCATCATCGGCGCTGGCGCGCAGCGGCGCGCGCAGATCGGCGCGGTCCTCTTGGCCAAGGCACATGTACAGCTCTCCGGTGCAGGTCAGGCGCACGCGGTTGCAGCTTTCGCAGAAATTATGGCTCAGCGGCGTGATGAAGCCGATCTTCGAACCGGTTTCCTCCAGCCGCACATAGCGGGCCGGGCCGCCGCTGCGCTCGGCCAGATCGGTCAGGCTGTAGCGTTCGGCCAGACGAGCGCGCAGATCCTTCAGCGACCAATATTGGCCAAGCCGGTCCTCTTCGCCCATGTCGCCCATCGGCATGACCTCGATGAAGGTCAGATCATGGCCCTCGGCGGCGCACCATTCGACGATCGGGAACAGCTCATCCTCGTTCACGCCCTTCAGCGCGACCACGTTGATCTTGACCCGCAGCCCCGCGGCCTGCGCCGCCTCGATGCCTTCGCGCACCTGAGCAAGACGCCCCCAGCGGGTAATACGGGCGAATTTCTCGTCATCCAGCGTGTCGAGCGAGACATTCACCCGCTTCACCCCGCAGGCGGCCAGATCGGCGGCGAAGCGTTTCAGCTGCGACCCGTTGGTCGTCAGCGTCAGCTCCTTCAGCTGGCCCGATTGCAGATGCCGCGCCATCGCCTCGAAGAAGGTCATGATGCCGCGCCGCACCAGGGGCTCTCCGCCGGTGATGCGCAGCTTCTCGACACCAAGGCCGATGAAGGCGCTGCACAGCCGGTCGAGTTCTTCCAGCGTCAGCAATTCCTTCTTGGGCAGGAATTGCATGTGCTCGGTCATGCAATAGGTGCAGCGGAAATCGCAGCGGTCAGTCACCGAGACGCGCAGGTAAGAGATCGCACGGGCGAAGGGATCTATAAGCGGGGCTGTCATGACCTGAAACGTAGTGCGGGGCACAGGGGCCGGCAAGGAGGAATGCACCGGCAAAGTGTCGCTTAGCGCGATTGTCCCTGGCCCGGCGCAAAGATAGGGTCCACCCGGCAATCGAACGGAGGCAGCAATGCGCACCTACATCGCCCTGACCTGTGCACTGGCGCTGGTGGGCTGCGGACAGCTTCCCTGGCAAGGATCCCACGCCCCGCGCCAGATGGCGCCCTCCCCGCTTGGCCCCACGCCGGCTGCGGCCCCTGCCGCGCTGGACCGCACCACCACGGCGCAAATGCAGGCGGCGCTGTCGGCCAGACCGGCCCGCGACCAGCGCCGGCTGGGCGAGACCGTCGCCAGCCTCGGCGACCCGGCGCGCCCCGGCTTCTGGCTGCGCACGCCGCTGGTCAAGACGCAGCAGAAGGGCCGCATCGCGCTGCGCAGCAAATCGCTGGAGGTGCAGCTTCTGCCCGGCAGCGGCCCGCGTACCGGCGCCAGCCAGCTGTCGCTGGCCGCGTTCCGCGCGCTGGGGCTGGATTTGACTGATCTGCCGAAGATCACCGTCTACTGGCCTTAACCCCAGCGCGGCGCCGGGGGTTTCACACCCCCGGACCCCCGTGGAGTACTTGCGCCAAGATGAAGCGCCAGGAACGCTCTCTTGTTTCTTTCTGGCCGAAATAACCCGGGGGTGCAGGGGGCAGAGCCCCCGCCGCTGCGAGGTCAGAACGCGTCCTGGCCGGCGCCTTCCTGATAGGCCTTGACGAGATTGCCGAAGCGGGTGAAGCGGCCCTCAAAGCTGAGGTCGACCGACCCGATCGGCCCGTGGCGCTGCTTGCCGATGATCACCTCGGCCTTGCCATGCACTTTCTCCATGATCTCCTGCCACTTCGCCATGGCTTCCAGATCATGATCGCCGGGCTTCTCGCGTTCCTTGTAATACTCCTCGCGGAACACGAACATCACCACATCGGCGTCCTGCTCGATCGAGCCGGATTCGCGCAGGTCCGACAGCTGCGGGCGCTTGTCGTCGCGGTTTTCCACCTGACGCGACAGCTGCGACAGCGCGATCACCGGGATGTTCAGCTCCTTCGCGATCGCCTTCAAGCCCTGGGTGATCTCGCTGACCTCATTCACCCGGCTGTCCTTGGCCGAGGCCGCTTTCAAGAGCTGCAAATAGTCGACGATCACCACGTCAAGGCCATGCGTCCGCTTCAGCCGCCGGCAGCGCGCCGCGACCTGGCTGATCGGCAAGGCGGGAGTGTCGTCGATATAAAGCGGGCAGTTTTCCAGCGATTTCGCGGCCTCGACGAAGCGGCGGAACTCGCCCTCGGTCATGTCGCCGCGGCGGATCTGTTCCGAGGGCACTTCGGACGCCTCCGACAGGATCCGCGCCGCCAGCTGCTCGGCCGACATCTCGAGCGAGAAGAACCCCACGACCCCGCCCGAGACCGCGCCCTCAAACCCGTCGGGGCGCATCCCGCGCTTGTAGGCCTTGGCGATGTTGAAGGCGATGTTGGTGGCCAGCGAGGTCTTGCCCATCGACGGCCGCCCCGCAAGGATCAGCAGATCCGACGGATGCAGACCGCCCAGCTTGCGGTCCAGATCCACCAGACCGGTCGAGATCCCGGCCAGCCCGCCGTCGCGCTGATAGGCGGCGTTGGCGACGTTCACCGCATCGGTCACCGCCTTCAGGAAGGATTGAAAGCCGCGCTCAGTCACGCCTTGCTCGCCCAGCTTGTAAAGCCGCTGCTCGGCCTCGACGATCTGTTCCTTGGGCTCATTCGCGACATCGACCTTGGCGGCCTTTTGCGAAATCTCGCGCCCCAGTTCGATCAGCTCGCGCCGCACCGCAAGGTCATAGATCATCTGCCCGTAATCGCGCGCCGCATGGGCCGAGATCGCCGCCCCCGCCAGCCGCGCGAGATACGCCGGACCGCCGACTTCCTTCAGGCCTTCATCATCCTCCATGAAGGCCTTCAGCGTCACCGGCGAGGCCAGCGCGTTCTTCTGGATCCGCGCCGCCGACAGCTCAAAGATGCGGCGGTGGAGCGGGTCGTAGAAATGCTCGGCCTTCACCACCGAGGCGATCCGGTCGAAGACGTCGTTATTGGTCAGGATCGCGCCGAGAAGTTGCTGCTCGGCCTCGATATTGTTCGGCGCAACCTGCTGGTCCGCCGCCTCCGCCGGGGCGTGGCTTACGCTCATCTCGTTCATTCTTGTCCTCTCGCCCGGCGGAACTGTCCCGAGCTTCAACTTGCCTGCCTCACCACCCCAGTGCGGGGGGATACGCCATTAACCGAGTCGGGGGAAGGCGGCACAACTCCTTGGAAAACCCTGTGGATTGTTTTGCGCCCCCGCGCGATATGGTCGGCGTTATTCCCGAGCCTACCACATCTTGCGATGCCCCGCATCCGTCCGCTGACGGAAAGGTGATTCCCCGGCGGTTTTATCCACCGGCCATCCACATCACGCTCCACAGAATTTATCGTGTCCCTCGCGGAGGTCCGCCGAGGGCGCGGGCGTTCAGCCCTTGCGGGCGTCCTGCCAGGCGCGGGGGTGGGTCAGGAAGGCTTCCACTTCGCGCAGGGTGGCAGCGTCGAAGGCCTCTTGCGCGCGGGCCTCTTTCAGCACGTCCCACCAGGTGCAGAGGTGGTGCAATTGCACCCCGTGATCGCCCAGCGTCTTCAGCGTTTCGGGGAAGATGCCGTAGTAGAAGATCACCGCCGTATGGGCGCAGCTCGCACCGGTGTCGCGGATCGCGTCGACGAAGCTTAGCTTCGATCCGCCGTCGGTGGTCAGATCCTCGACCAGCAGCACGCGCTGGCCTTCGGTCATGGCGCCTTCGATGCGGGCATTGCGGCCATAGCCCTTGGGCTTCTTGCGCACATAGGTCATCGGCAGGCCCAGCCGTTCGGCCACCATCGCGGCGAAGGGGATGCCCGCGGTTTCGCCACCGGCGATGTTGTCGAAGGCCTCGAAACCGGCCTCGCGCAGCACGGTGCAGGTGAGAAAATCCATCAAGGTGCTACGGATGCGCGGATACGAGATCAGCTTGCGGCAGTCGATATAGGTCGGCGACGGCAGGCCGGAGGCCAGGGTGAAAGGCTCTGCCGCGTTGAAATGGACGGCCTTGATCTCCAGCAGCATGCGGGCGGTCAGGCGGGCGATGTCTTCCTTGGGCGGATAGGCGGCGGGCAGCATGGGCATTCCTTCAGGCGAGACGGGAGAGGACGACAAGATCGGCGCCGCCGGCGGCAAGATCCAGCGTGAAGCCGGCGGCGAAAAGGGCGGTCAGATGGGCGGTCAGCGCGGCGGGGGGCAGGCCCGGCGCCGGCTCGAGGATCAGGCGGGTGACAGTGGCGGGGATCTCGGGCGCCGCCTCGGTCAGCCGGGTGATGAGGACGGAGGCCCCCTGCCCTTCGGTCAGCGCCCCGGCCAGCCCATTGGCCGTGAGGTTGCGCACGGCAAGCGCGGCAAGCGGGGCGTCGGGATCCGAGGCACTCACCGTGGCGCCCGGCGCGGCGGCGGCAAGCGCCAGCGCCAGCACGCCCGGCCCGGCGGCGGCGTCGTGGATCGTGGCCCCCTCGGGAAGGTCCGCCTGCGCGGCGGCGCGGGTGGCGGCGCGGTGCTGGCCGCGCAGGATCTCCAGCAGCGGCCCCGGCCCCAGCAGATCGAGCGGCAGTTCCAGCGTCAGCATCCCCAGCGTCACCGGCGCGCCGCTCAGCGCCGCGCGCAGGCCGCGCACCCAGGGCGGCTGAATCGGGTCGGCTTCCAGCCCGCGATCCAGTTCCGCCAGCGCGGCGGCGGTGTCGCCGGTTTCCAGCAGCAGGCGGGCATGGTGGCTGGCGAAGGCGCCCGATTGCGGGAAGGCGCGGGCGGCGGCGGCCATCACCGGCAGCGCCGCCTCAGCGCCGGCAAAGCGCTCCAGCGCATCGGCCTGGGTGAGGTATTCGCCGGGCCGCTTGCGCGCGCCCTCGCGCCAGCCTTTCAGCAGATCCAGCGCCTGATCGGTCAGGCCGCGCACCGCGAACCCCTCGGCCAGCGACAAGGGCAGCGGCAGCGCCGCCTGCACCGCATGGGCGGAATGGTAGAGCACCAGCGCCTCGTTCAGCCGGTCAGCCTCGACCAGCCAGTCAAGCGCCGGCCCCATGCAGCCTGCGGGCAGGTTGGTCAGCGCGTATCCCGGCAGGTCGATCAGCGCCTCGGCCAGCTCGGCGGTGCGGCCCTCGACGATCAGCGGCACCACATGGTCATGCAGCGCCATGGTCACGCAACCCGCCAGTGCAGCGGATAGCCCGGATCGAACAGCGACACCGGCCCGGCGCCGGTCAGGATCTTCGCGGGATAGGTGACGGGATCGCCCTTCACCAGGGTGATCTGCGCCTCGTTCGGGGGCAGGCGGTAGAAGGCCGGGCCATTGAGCGAGGTGAAGGCCTCGAGCCGGTCCAGCGCATCTTCCTGCTCGAACACTTCGGCCAGGATCGACAGCGTGTTGGTCGCGCTGAAACAGCCGGCGCAGCCACAGGCATGTTCCTTCAGCGCGTCGATATGCGGGGCGCTGTCGGTGCCCAGGAAGAACTGCCCCGGCCCCGAGGTGGCGGCGGCGCGCAGCGCAAGGCGGTGCTCTTCGCGCTTGGCGACGGGCAGGCAGTAGTAATGCGGCTTGATCCCGCCCACCAGGATATGGTTGCGGTTGATCACCAGATGATGGGTGGTGATCGTCGCGCCCAGATCGTCGCCACCGGCGCGCACATATTCGACGCCCTCGCGCGTGGTGATATGCTCCATCACCACCCGCAGCCCCGGCGTGGCGCGGCGGATCGGGTCCAGCACCGTATCGATGAACACGGCCTCGCGGTCGAAGATGTCGACCTCGGGCGTCGTCACCTCGCCATGCAGGCACAGCGGCAGGCCGATCTCGGCCATCGCCTCCAGCACGGCGCGCACCCGGTCGAAATCGCGCACGCCCGAGGCCGAGTTGGTCGTCGCCCCCGCAGGGTACAGCTTGACCGCCTGCACCAGCCCCGAGGCGGCCGCGGCGATCACGTCGTTCAGATCGGTGTCCTCGGTCAGGTACAGCGTCATCAGGGGCATGAAGGCCATGCCGGCGGGCAGCGCACGCAGGATCCGCTCGCGGTAGGCGGCGGCCTGGGCGGCGGTCACCACCGGCGGCACGAGGTTGGGCATGACGATGGCGCGGGCGAAATGGCGCGCGGTTTCGGGCAGCACGCCCTCAAGCATGGCACCATCGCGCAGGTGCAGGTGCCAGTCGTCGGGGCGGCGGAGGGTGAGGCTGTGTGTCATGGCTTCGCCATAGAGGATCGCCGAGGCAAGATCCAGTGGGCTGAGCGGCCCCGCCAGCGGCTGTTGCACCCGGTGCGCGTCCGGCCCCACCGCTTCAGGCTGGCCCCCGCTCTGGCCCCCGCTCAGGCCGGATAGGCCACGCGCTGCAATATCGTGCGCAGCGCGAAGTTTGAGCGCAGGTTGCGGATCCCCTTCACCTGCATCAGCTTTTCCTCCAGAAACCGGTCGAAGGCCGACAGATCCGCCGCCGCCACCCGCAACAGCACATCGCGCGAGCCGGTCATCAGATGGCATTCCATCACCTCTTCAAAGCCCCGGATCGCACGCTCGAACGCCAGAATCGCGGCGCGGTCCTGACGGTCCAGCTCTACCGAGACGAAGATCGACACCGGCAGCCCCAGCTTCACCGGGTCCACCCGCGCACTGTAGCCGGTGATCAACCCCTCGCGCTCCAACCGGTCGACGCGCCGGGCGCAGGGCGTGGGCGACAGCCCCACCCGCTCGGCCAGCTCGGTCGTGGTGATCCGCCCCGATTGCTGCAACACCGCGATGATTCTGCGATCAATCTCGTCCATGGTGGAATCCTCTATCGAATACTTCCATATTGACGAAACCCTCCAACATTTCCACCCGTGTCGCACCAATTTGGCGAAAATCAGCGCGCCCGTAGTGGCATCTTCCCGTCACAAGACATGCGTTTCGGGAGACAAGCATGAAGATTACCGAGGTCACGATCACCGGCCATGAAAAGGTGCTGCGCGTCGAGGAGCCGTCGCTGGGGCTGACCGGCTTCATCGCGGTGCATTCGACGGCGCTGGGGCCGGCGGCGGGGGGGCTGAGAATGCGGCCCTATGCGGATGAGGCGGCGGCGCTGACCGACGTTCTGCGCCTGTCGCGCGGGATGACCTACAAGAACGCCGCCGCCGGCCTGCCGCTGGGCGGCGGCAAGGCGGTGATCCTGGGCGATCCGGCGCAGAAGACCGCGCAGATGCTGGAAGCCTTCGGTCGCGCGATCGACACCCTTCAGGGCCGCTACTGGACGGCCGAGGACATGGGGATGAGCCCCGCCGACATGGCCCATGTCGCGGCGGGCACCGCCCATGTCGCCGGACTGCCGGACGGGGAATTCGCCAGCGGCGACCCCTCGCCGATCACCGCGCGGGGGATATTCAACGCGATCAAGGTGACCGCGCGGCACCGGCTTGGCACCGAGGATCTGTCGGGCCGGCGGGTGGCGCTGCAGGGGCTGGGGCATGTCGGCGTCCATCTGGCGCGGATGCTGCATGACGCTGGTGCGCAGCTGATCGTCGCCGACATGGATGCCGCGCGGGTCGCACAGGCGGTGGCCGATTACGGCGCCGAGGCGGTGGCACCGGACGCCATTCTGGGCGTCGAGGCCGACATCCTGGCGCCCTGCGCCGTGGGTGCGGTGCTGAACGCCGAAACGATCCCGGCGCTGCGGGTCGCGGCGGTGGCGGGCGGCGCCAACAACCAGCTCGCCACGCCTGAGGACGCGGCCCGGCTACAGGCGCGCGGCATTCTCTACGCCCCGGATTTCGTCGCCAACGCCGGCGGCATCATCAATGTCGCGACCGAGATCCTGCGCATCCGCGACCGTGACGCCTTCGTGGCCGAGAAGCTCTTGGCCGCCGAGGCCACGCTGGAGCGCATCCTGACCAATGCGGCCCGCACCGGCCGCAGCCCCGCCGATCTGGCGGAAGAAACCGTCGAGGCCTTGCTCGACCGCCGCGCGGCCTGACCGCGCGCCACCACGGCAGGCCCCACGGTGGGGCGAGGAGGAATTGCAACGCTTCCTTCCGCCCTGCCGTGCGGTCTTCCCTTTCCGGCCCGCGCCTCCTATAGCGGTTCAGCGGGATGACCCCGTGGCCAACCCTCAGCCCGGACAAGGCATGAAGACCCTCACAACGACCGAAGAGCTGGCGCGCTTCTGCGACGCCGCGAAACAAGCCCCCTACGTCACCCTCGACACCGAATTCCTGCGCGAGCGCAGCTATTGGTCGAAGCTCTGCCTGATCCAGATGGCCCTGCCCGAGGACCACGGAGATGAGGCCGTGCTGGTCGATCCGCTGGTTGACGGGCTGTCGATGGAACCGCTTTACGATCTGTTCCGTCACACCGCGACGGTGAAGGTGTTTCACGCCGCCCGCCAGGATCTGGAGATCTTCTTCGTCGAGGGCGGCGTTTTTCCCGATCCGCTGTTCGACACCCAGGTCGCGGCGATGGTCTGCGGCTTCGGCGAACAGGTCGGCTATGAGACGCTGGTGCGCAAGATCGCGCGCCAGTCGCTCGACAAGACCTCGCGCTTCACCGATTGGTCGCGCCGCCCGCTGAGCGATGCGCAAAAGACCTATGCGCTGGCCGACGTGACCCATCTGCGGGTGATCTATGAATATCTCGCCGCCGAGATCGCCAAATCCGGCCGCGACAAATGGGTGGCCGAGGAACTGGCCGTCCTGACCGAACCCGCCACCTATATCACCAAGCCCTCCGAGGCCTGGCTGCGAATCAAGACCCGCACCCATTCGCCGAAATTCCTTGGCCTGGTGAAGGAACTGGCGCGGTTTCGCGAAGATTATGCCCAGTCGCGCAACATCCCGCGCTCGCGTGTCATGAAGGATGATGCGCTGATCGAACTGGCCTCGACCAAGCCCGCCACGATCGAGGATCTGGGCCGCTCGCGCCTGCTGTTGCGCGAGGCCCGGCGCGGCGACATCGCCGACGGCATCCTGGCGGCGGTGAAGGCGGGGCTGGCACTGCCGCCCGAGGACCTGCCGAGGATCGAAAACCCGACGGAACAGCTGCAGGTGAACCCGGCGCTCGCCGATCTGCTGCGCGTGCTGCTGAAGGCCAAGGCGGATTCCGCCGGCGTCGCGCCAAAGCTGATCGCCACGGCCTCGGACCTCGACCAGATCGCCGCCGGCCAGCGCGACCTGCCGGCCCTGCACGGCTGGCGCGCCGAGGTCTTCGGCGACGACGCGCAACGCCTCTGTGACGGCGAAATCGCCCTTGGCGCCAAGGGCAACCACGTCCGGGTGGTGGCGCTCTAGCCACGCCGGGGGTTTCACACCCCCGGACCCCCGTGGAGTACTTGCGCCAAGATGAAGGGGAAAGCGGCTTCCACCTTCTTTCTGGCTCAAATATCCCGGGGGGTCGCCATTGGAAGCGCCAGTGGTCCGAGCAGCACTGGCGACGTGGCAAAGCCCCGCCGCCGGACCCCGCCCCCTGCCCCATGATATTGCCCTCGCGCGGGACCGCGGATATGACAGGCGTCCGACCCATGGAGAGAGAGCGCCCGTGACCCAGACCGCCGCCCGCATCGCCAACGTCATCGCCCGCGAGATCGCCGCCACCCCCGCTCAGGTCGGCGCCGCCACCGCGCTTCTGGACGAGGGCGCGACCGTTCCCTTCATCGCGCGCTACCGCAAGGAGGCGACCGGCGGCCTCGATGACACCCAGCTGCGCAACCTCGCCGACCGCCTGACCTATCTGCGCGAGATGGAGGCGCGCCGCGCCGCGATCCTGAAATCGATCGACGACCAGGGCAAGCTGACCGACGATCTGGCCGGCGCCGTCGCCCGCGCCGAAAGCAAGGCCGCGCTGGAAGACATCTACCTGCCCTACAAGCCCAAGCGCCGCACCAAGGCGATGATCGCCCGCGAAAACGGGCTGGAACCGCTGTTGCGCGCGATCCAGACCGACCGCGCCACCCCGCCCGAAACCCATGCGGCGGCCTACCTCTGCGAGGCCGTCCCCGGCGTGAAGGAGGCCCTGAACGGTGCCCGCGACATCCTGACCGAGGAGCTGTCGGAAAACGCCGGCCTCCTCGGCCGGTTGCGCGATTTCATGCGGCGCGAGGCGTTCATTTCCTCGCGCGTCGTCGCGGGCAAGGAACAGGAAGGCGCCAAGTTCTCGGATTACTTCGACCAGCGCGAGAAATGGGCCGATATCCCCGCGCATCGGGCGCTGGCGATCCTGCGGGCCTCGAAACTGGAGGTCGTGACCGTCGAGATCGCCCCCGACCCCGAGATCGGCGCGCCGCGGGCGGTGGGGATGATCGCCTCGGTGCTCGATTGCGCGGGCGACGCCCCGGGCGACAAATGGCTGCGCGACGTGGCCGGCTGGGCCTGGCGGGTGAAGTTCACGATCTCGCTCTATGTCGATCTGATGGGCGAATTGCGCGACCGCGCGCATGAGGCGGCGATCAATGTTTTCTCGCGCAACCTCAAGGACTTGCTGCTGGCCGCGCCGGCCGGGGCAAAGGCCACGCTGGGCCTCGATCCCGGCATCCGCACCGGGGTGAAGGCCGCCGTGGTCGATGAGACCGGCAAGCTACTGGAGACCGCGACGATCTATCCGTTCCAGCCGAAGATGGATGTGCTCGGCGCCCAGGCGAAGATCGTGGATCTGGTCAAGCGCCACAATGTGCGCCTGATCGCCATCGGCAACGGCACCGCCAGCCGCGAGACCGAGGCGCTGGTGGCCGACACCATGCGCGTCTTGTCGCGGATCGGCACGCTGCCCACCAAGGTCGTGGTGTCCGAGGCCGGGGCCTCGGTCTATTCGGCCTCGGAACTGGCGGCAAAGGAATTCCCGGATCTCGATGTCAGCCTGCGCGGCGCCGTGTCGATCGCGCGGCGGCTGCAGGATCCGCTGGGTGAGCTAGTGAAGATCACGCCGCAGTCGATCGGCGTCGGCCAGTATCAGCACGATGTCGACCAGCGCCGCCTGTCGCAGGCGCTGGATGCGGTGGTCGAGGACGCGGTGAACGCCGTGGGGGTGGATCTGAACATGGCCTCGGCGCCGTTGCTGGCGCAGGTGGCGGGGTTGGGCCCGTCGCTGGCCGAGGCGATCGTGCAGCACCGCGACACGCATGGCCCCTTCGCCGCGCGCAAGGCGCTGCTGAAGGTCGCGGGCCTTGGCCCCAAGGCGTTTGAGCAATGCGCGGGCTTCCTGCGCATCCGCGACGGCGCAGAGCCGCTCGATGCCTCCTCCGTCCACCCCGAGGCCTACGGCGTGGCGCGCAAGATCGTGGCGGCCTGCGGGCGCGACATCCGGTCGATCATGGGCGACAGCACCGCCTTTCGCGACCTGCGCGCCGAGGATTTCGTGACCGAGGATTTCGGCCTGCCCACGGTGCGCGACATCTTTCTTGAGCTGGAAAAGCCGGGCCGCGACCCGCGCCCGGAATTCAAGACTGCGACCTTCGCGGCGGGGGTCTCGGACATCAAGGACCTCAAACCCGGGATGCGGCTGGAAGGCACGGTGACCAATGTCGCGGCCTTCGGCGCCTTCGTCGATATCGGCGTGCATCAGGACGGTCTGGTGCATGTCAGCCAGTTGGCCGACCGCTTCGTCAAGGATCCGCATGAGGTGGTGAAGGCGGGCGATGTGGTGCAGGTCCGGGTGGTCGAGGTCGACGTGCCGCGCAAGCGCATCGCCCTGACGATGCGCCGCGACACCGGCGAGGACGCGCAAGACCGCGGCACCGGCAAGGCCCCCGCGAAGCCCCCCGCAAAGACCTCGGCCAAGCCCCGCCAGGGCGGCGCATCGAAGCCCCCGTCGCGCCGCGCCCCGCAAGGCAAGCCCGCCGCCTCTGCCCCCGGCGGGCTGGGCGAGGCTCTGCTGGCCGCGATGAAGAAGGACCGCTAGGCGAAGGGCCGCACGCCCCCACGCCTTCATCTTGGGAAAAATACTCCACGGGGGTCCGGGGGTGTGAAACCCCCGGCGCTCCCTTCCCCCCATTTCCGGGCAGAAAGATCTTTGCATCCGGCCTGTGCCCCTCTATGCCTTGCGCCGCCGCCCCATGACCCGGGGCCTGCGACGAACAGGAAGGACAGATCGACCATGGAAACCCGCGACACCGTCTTCATCGCTCTCTTCGCCGCCATCATGGCCGCGCTGGCCGTGTTTCCACCGATCACCCTGCCGCTGCTGGGCGTACCGATCACCGCGCAATCGCTGGGCGTGATGCTGGCCGGCGGCGTGCTGGGCGCACGGCGCGCGGCGCTGGCGCTGGTGCTGTTTCTGGTGCTCGTCGCCATCGGCCTGCCGCTGCTGGCCGGCGGACGCGGCGGCTTTGCCGTCTTCCTTGGCCCCACCGGCGGCTATCTGGTCGGCTGGATCGTCGCCGCCTATGCCATCGGCCTGATGACCGAGATCTTCTGGACCCGCCTCACCCATGTCACTGCCTTCGCGATCTCGGCCGTGGGCGGCATCGTGCTGCTTTACGGGATCGGAATTCCGTGGAGCGCGGTCGTGGCCAAGGTGCCGCTCTGGACGGCGATCGGCTGGTCGACGCCGTTCATCCCGGGCGATCTGGTGAAATGCGCCATCGCCGCCGTGGTCATGGTCGCGGTCAAGCGCAGCTATCCGATCATCACCCCGCGCGGCGCCGCCTCCGCCCCGCGATGAGCCCCGACCCCAGCACGGTGCTGACCCTTCAGGGGGTAAGCGTCGTGAAGGACGGCCGCACGATCCTGCACCCGCTCGACCTGACCTTGGCCGAGCGGCGCATCGGCATCATCGGCCGCAACGGATCGGGCAAGAGCACGCTGGCGCGGCTGTTCAACGGGATCGAGACGCCCAGCACCGGCACCGTCCGGCTGGGCGACCGCTCTGAGCGCCGGGCGCTGCGCCGCGCCGTCGGCTTCGTGTTCCAGAACCCCGACAACCAGATCGTCTATCCGATCGTCGAGGAAGACCTGGCCTTTGGCCTGAAGAACCTGAAACTGCCGGCGGATGAGATCCGCACCCGCATCGACGCGGTGCTGGACCGCTTCGGCCTGGCCGATCTGCGCGCCCGCCTCACCCATCAGCTCAGCGGTGGCGAGAAGCAGATGATCGCGCTGGCCGGGGTGCTGGTGATGCGCCCGGCAACGGTGGTGCTGGACGAACCCGCGACGCTGCTGGATCTGTGGAACCGCAACCGGCTGATGCAGCTGATCACGGGGCTGGAGGAACAGGTGATCATGGTCTCGCATGATCTCGAGATGCTGGCGGGGTTCGATCGGGTCTTGCTGGTCGAGGCCGGGCGCATCGCCGCCGACGGCCCGCCCGCCGCGGTGATCGCCCGCTACCGCGCGGGGGCCGCGTGCTGACCGAGGCCTATATCCCCGGCACCAGCCCCCTGCACCGCGCCCGGCCGCTGTGGAAGGTGCTGGGGCTGATCGTGATCTGCACCGCGCTTTTCGCGGGTCCGGGCTGGCCCACGCTGGGCCTTGGCGGCGCGGCGGTGCTGGCGGGCTTTGCGCTGGCGCGATTGTCGCCGCGCCATGCGGTGCGGGCGCTGCGGCCGCTGATCTGGATCCTGGCGCTGCTCTTTGCGGTGCAGCTGTGGCTGTCGGGCTGGGCGCTGGCGGGGTTCGTGGTGCTGCGTTTCGCGGTGCTGATCCTCGCGGCCGCGCTGATCACCCTGACCACCCGCAGCAGCGAATTCGTCGACGGTCTGATGGCGCTGCTGGCCCCTGCCCCGGCCTGGGTGCCCAAGGCCCGGATCGCCCTGGCGATCAGCCTGGCGCTGCGCTTTCTGCCGATGGTGCGCGACCTGCTGGAAGAGATCCGCCAGGCCCAGGCCGCGCGCGGGCTGGAACGCAACCTGATCGCCCTTGCGGTGCCGCTGCTGCTGCGCGCGCTGAAATCGGCCGACGACATCTCGGCAGCGATCTACGCGCGTTCCTTCGACGCGGCGGACTGACCCCCGCGCCGCCCCGGCACCGCAAAATTGCCCTTGATGCGGGGGGCGATGTGGTGCTATTCGAAACGCCGTCGCGGGTGTAGCTCAATGGCAGAGCAGAAGCTTCCCAAGCTTACGACGAGGGTTCGATTCCCTTCACCCGCTCCATCCCCCCACCGCCTCATTCACCGCCCGCTCACTCACCGCCGAAGCCGCCGACATCGCCCTGTGCCACCGCGACCGATTTGAGGATCGCGTAGCACTCCACCCCCGGCGCCAGATCCAGCGCCTGGGCCGAGCGGCGGGTGATCCGCGCCAGGATCAGATCCTCACCCAACCGCAATTGCACCGCAGCACCCGGCCCCTCGCCCAGGCGCAGCTGGGTCACCGTCACCGGCAGGATGTTCAGCGCCGAGAGCGCCTCGGGCCGGGTCCGCGCGACGATCACCTCATGGGCATGGATGCGCACCCGCAGCCGCGCGCCGGGGCGGGCATCGACGCGCGGCAGAACCAGCTCTCCACCGCTGATCGACAGCACCGAAAGGCCGTCGTCGGTATGCGAGGACAGGGTGGCGGGCAGCACCGCGCCCGCCTCGCGCACCCCCAGCGCCGGGATCGCGTCGGGGTCGGAAAGCACCTCGGCCACCGGCCCCTCGCGCCGGACGCGCCCGCCTTGCAAGATCATCACCCGGTCGGCCAGCCGCGCCAGCTCCGCCGCCGAATGGGTGACATAGAGGATCGGCACCCCCGCGGCGTCGCGCAGGGCCTCGATATGCGGCAGGATCTCGGCCCGGGCCGGGGCGTCGAGGGATGAGAGCGGCTCATCCATCAACAGCACCCGCGGGCAGGAGAGCAGCGCGCGCGCGATCGCCACGCGCTGGCGCTGGCCGCCCGAAAGCTGGGGGACGGCGCGCGCCATCAGCGGGCCGAGGCCCAGTGCCGCGCTTACCCCCGCCAGATCCGGCTGCGCCCCCCGCCGGCGGGCGCGGCGGGCGGCGTAGTCAAGGTTTCCGGCCACGTCGAGATGCGGGAAAAGCCGTGCGTCCTGAAACACATAGCCGACGCCACGGCGGTGGGGCGGCAGGAATCGACGGCCGTCCTGCCAGGTCTCGGCGCCGAAGGCGACGCGGCCGGTGGCGCCGCGCTCCAGCCCGGCCAGCACCCGCAGAAGGCTGGATTTGCCGCTGCCCGAGGGGCCGAAAAGCACGGTCAGGCCGCGCGTGGGCAGCTCGGCCGCGACCTTCAGCGCGAACTCGGGAAAGCTGAGGGCGATGTCGAAGCTCAGGCTCATCGCAGGGCCCGCCCCGGCGCGCGGCGGTTCAGGGTATAGACCATCAGAAGCACCGCGAAGGAAAACACCAAAAGTCCCGCCGACAGCGTCTGCGCACCGGCGTAATCCAGCGTCTCGACATGTTCGTAGATCGCGATCGACAGCACCCGGGTCTTGCCAGGGATGTTGCCGCCGACCATCAGCACCACGCCGAATTCACCCACCGTATGGGCGAAACTCAGCACCAGCGCGGTCAGGTAACCGCGCAGCGCCATCGGGGCGGCGACGCTGAGAAAGGCGTCGCGCGGACCCGCGCCCAGCGTCGCCGCGGCCTCCAGCGGCGCGCGGCCCACGGCCTCGAACGCCGCCTGCAGGGGCTGCACCGCGAAGGGCAGCGAATAGAGCATCGAGGCCAGCACCAGCCCGGTGAAGGAAAACGTCAGCGTCGATCCGGTCGCCCGCACCCAGAACCCGCCCAACGGCGTGTCGGGGGCGAAGAGGACGAGGATGTAAAAACCCAGCACCGTCGGCGGCAGCACCAGCGGCAGCGCGGTGATCGCCTCGATCACCGGCCGCACGCGGGCCCGGGTATGGGCCAGCCACCAAGCCAGCGGCGTGGCCAGCGCGACCAGCATCAGGGCCACCAACCCGGCAAGCTTCAGCGTCAGCCAGACAGGGCCGAGGTCGACGCCAAGGTCAGGCATCAGGCAGGCCCGTAGCCGTAATCGGCCTTCACCGCCTGCGCGTCCTTGCCCTTCAGGAAGGCCAGAAAGCCCTTGGCCGCCGGGTTATCCTTGCCATGCATCAGCAGCGCCGCGTCCTGACGGATCGGGGTGTAATCCTTCTGCGGCACCAGCCAGATCGCCCCGCCCTTCGGCGCCATCGGCCCCTTCAGCGAGGAATAGGCTATGAACCCCGCCGGCGCCGCGCCGCTTTTGACCAGCGCGAATGTCTGGCCGATATTCTGGCCCATCACGATCTTGCCCGCGACCTGCGTCTTGATGCCCATGGCCTGAAGCGCCTCCTCTGCCGCCTGACCATAGGGGGCGAGTTTGGGATTGGCGATAGCCAGATGGGCCAGCCCCGCGCCGCTCAGATAGGCGGCCGGATCGGCAATCTGGCTGGCCCCCGGCGCCCACAGCGCAAGCTTGCCCACCGCATAGGTAAAGCGGCTGCCCTTCACCACCTGGCCCTTCTTCTCCAGCACCTCCGGGGTGGTCGCATCGGCCGACAGCATCACATCGAAGGGCGCGCCCTTGAGCACCTGCGCCGCGATCACCCCGGTCGAGGCGACGGTCAGCGTGATATGGTTGCCGCTCGCCGCGTCGTATTTCTGCGCGATCGCCTTCGCGGCACTTGCGAAATTCGCGGCCACCGCCACCAGCGCATCGGCGGCCTCGGCCCGGCCGGGATGGGCAAGGCCCAGTGAAAGCGCGGCCAGCGCAAGGCCAAGGCCACGGCCACGGCCAAGGACAGGACAGTTGTGGGGACGGATCGGCATGGCGGGCTCCTTCGTTATGTTCTCCCAAACATATCACTTCCACCCGCGACCGGAGCAAGCGTTATTTCCCACCAGACATAACCCACGATGAACACCCCGCGTCAGAAGCGGCGCGCGCCACGTCCCCCGCACCCGGCCCGTCAGCTCTTGCGCAGCAATCCCTGCAACTCGGCGATTCGCGGGGCGCCGGCGCGGGCGGCATCGTCCTCCAGCCCGCGATAGGCGGCCAGCACCTGCGCGCCCAACGCGCTCAACTGCGCGCCGCCGCCCTTCGCCCCGCCCCGGGTGCTGTCGACCAGCGGCGCGCGAAAGGCCGCGTTCATCTCCTCGACCAGCGACCAGGCGCGCTTGTAGCTCATCCCCATCGCCCGACCGGCCGCCGAGATCGAGCCGGCCTCGCGGATCGCCTCCAACAGGTCGGCCTTTCCCGGACCGAGCATCGCGTCGGAGCCGAAAAGCACACGCAGGCGCAGGCGGGGAGAACTGGGATCGGTCATGGTGGCAAAGGTCCGGCGCTGCCCCAAGGATTGCAAGGCATAATTGTGCCCAACGGTTCTGGCCCAACGGTTCTGGCCCAACGGCGCTGGCCGGGCGTGGCTAGCCCGCTGCCGCCTCGGCCGCGACCTTGCGGATGCGTTCGACCATCGCCCGCAACCCGTTCGAGCGCTGCGACGAAAGATGTTCGTTCAACCCCAGCCGGCCCAGTTCAGCCGGCGCGTCGACCCGGCCCACCTCGGCCACGGTCAGCCCGGAATAAAGCGCATGCAGGATCGCGACCAGCCCGCGCACGATCATCGCATCGCTCTCGCCCTGAAAATCGAACCGTGCGCCGGTGCCCTCGCCGTCGATCCGGGGCAAAATCCACACCTGGCTGGCGCAGCCGTCCACCTTGGTCGCGGGCACGCGAAACGCCTCGTCAAGCGGCGGCATCTCCCGGCCCAGCTCGATCACATGACGGTAGCGGTCTTCCCAATCGTCGAGAAATTCAAAGGTCTCGGCGATTTCCTCGAATGCTGGGCTGGCCATCGGCGTCTCCTTTTCGCCCTGACCTAAGCGCAGGGCGCCAAAAGGTCCAGAGGAGGAGGCCTTCGCACGCCTCTTTAGCCCCCCCGACCGTCTCTCGAACCGAGTGCGCCCATGAGCAACTTTCCCCGGGAAAACTCGCACAGGCCTTCCCTCAACTTCTTTCTGGTCCAAATATCCCGGGGGGTCGCCATTGGAAGCGCCAGTGGTCCGAGCGACACTGGCGACGGGGCAGAGCCCCCGCCGCCACGCCTGCAAACCCAACCACCCCCCGCCCCCACCACGCGGACGCTTTTCAAAGCGCCCGCTATGGGCTACCCAGAGGCAACGCCACAGGCACGGGAACAAGGGCTTTGGGGATGAAGACACCGCTGATTGCCGCGCTCGCGGCCACATTGACGCTTAGCGCCTGTGGCTCGTTCTCGACGCGCATCAACCCGTTCAACTGGGGCAAGCACCGCGCGCCCAAGGGCGACGTCCTCACCCCGGCGGGCGGCTACCCTGCCGCGCGCACAGCCGGACCTCTGGTGCCACGGGTGCAATCGTTGCACGTCAACCGCACCCCCGATGGCGTCATCCTGCGCGCCACCGGCCTGCCGCCGACCCAGGGCTACTGGGACGGCAAGCTGGTGCCCACCAATGACGGCAGGCCCGACGCGCAGGGCGTGATGACCTACCGCTTCGTGCTGGTGCCGCCGCCCGAAGCCACCCGCGTCTCGACCCCGCAATCGCGCGAGGTCAACGTCGCCGCCCATATCGACAATTACACCCTGCGCGCGATTCGCCGCATCGTGGTCGAGGGCGCGCAGAACAGCCTTTCGGCCCGGCACTGAACCATGGCGCCCCAGGTCCTGATCCTCAACGGCCCAAACCTCAACCTGCTGGGCCAGCGCCAGCCCGAGATCTACGGCGCCGAAACCCTGGCCGATGTCGAATCCGCCTGCACCGCTCTCGCCGCCTCGCTGGGCCTCGGCACCGAGTTCCGCCAGTCCAACCATGAGGGCGAGCTCGTCACCTGGATCCAGGACGCCCGCGCCACCGCCGCTGCGATCGTCATCAACCCCGGCGCCTACAGCCATACCTCGGTGGCGATCCTCGACGCGCTGAACGCCTATGACGGCTTGGTGCTCGAGGTGCACATCTCGAACATCCACCAGCGCGAAGCCTTCCGCCACCATTCCTACGTCTCGCGCCGCGCCGAGGGCGTGATCGCGGGCTTTGGCACCGAAGGCTACCTGCTGGCGCTGCGCCGCGCCGCCAGCCTGCTGGTCGCCTGACCGTTTCATTGTTCCCAAAATACACCCGCACTGGGCCCCGCACTGGGCCCGCACCGCACCCACCCCTGCCGCCGCGCACCGCTCAGGCCTCTTGCGAGGCCTCCCCGCCCGCCGTCCGCACGCGGGCCATCCGCCGGTTGTAGCGGATCGAGGACCATAGCGAGAGCCCGATGAACGCCGCCCCCAGCCCGCCGGTGACCAGTTCCGAGATCTCCATCAGCGTCTGCGCATACATGATCACCGCCAGCGCCAGGATTGAATAGAACGCGCCGTGCTCAAGATAGCGAAACTGCGCCAGCGTCTTGCGCTCGACCAGCGTCACCGTCATCGCGCGCACATAGAAGGCGCCGATCCCCAGCCCGATGGCGATCAGGAACAGGTTCTGGGTCAGCGCGAAAGCCCCGACCACGCCGTCGAAGCTGAAGGAGGCATCCAGCACCTCGAGATACAGGAACGCCGCCAGCCCGCCCACCGCCGCCGCGCCGCGCGCGGCAGAGCGTGCATCCAGCACATGGCCCAGCAATTCGACCCCGGTGAAGACCAGCATCCCCAGCAGTGCGGCGAACAGGAAATCCCCCGCCACCCGATGCGGCAGCGCCCAGGCGAACCCCAGCACCACGACCAGCACGAAGGCGATCCCCAGCCCGCGCACCCGGGCGCAGTCGCGCAGCCCGCATTCCAGCCGCGAGATCCAGTCCACCTGCTTGTGCTCATCCATGAAATAGCGCAGCCCGACCAGCATCAGGAAGGTGCCGCCGAAGGCCGCGATCGACAGATGCGCCTCGTCCATGATGTGGGCATAGGTCTGCGGATCGGTGGCCGCCAGCCGCAGCGCGGCGACCGGGCCCAGATGGGCGGCGACCGCGACCACCAGCAGAGGCAGCAGCACCCGCATCCCGAACACCGCGATCAAAATCCCCCAGGTCAGGAACCGCCGCTGCCAGACCGGTGACATATGCTTCAGCTTGCTGGCGTTGACGATCGCATTGTCGAAGCTGAGCGAGATTTCCAGCACCGCCAGCACCACCCCGATCAACAGCGCCGACAGCGCGCCGCTCAGGCTGTGAGAGGCGTACCAGCCCAGCCAGAAGGCCAGCGCCAGCCCCACCGCCGTCGCGGCGAAAGCCAAGCGGAAATGAACAAGCGTGCTTCGCATCTGCCTCCCCTGGGCTTCCGACCTCGCCCGCTCTGCCACGCGCCAGACCCGCCGCACGCCAGACCCGACGCACGCCGCACCCGCCACGCGCAGCCCCCGCACGGGGACCCGCGCGGAACCGGCGACACGCCGCCAGCACTGGATATGGGAAGCGGGCCGCGCCTTCTCAACCCGCCCTCTTGCGGGTTCGCCCGCCCTGGCCCATGATCCGGCCGCCCGTGGCGCTTTGGCCACGCCGCGCCGAAGCCCAAAGGAAAGTCCCATGCTCAGCGAAGCCGCACATGGTGTGTTCACCATCGCCTGCACCCCGTTCCTGCCCGATGGCGGGCTCGATCACGCCTCAGTCGCCTCGATGACCGAATTCTACCTCAAGCGCGGCGCCACAGGGCTGACGCTTCTGGGGGTGATGGGCGAGGCGCCGAAGCTGACCCAGGCCGAAAGCCTGAAGGTGGTGCGCGGCGTGGCGGATGTGGTCGCGGGCGCGGTGCCGATCGTGGTGGGCGTGTCGTCCCCCGGCTTCGCGGCGATGGCCGAACTGGCGGCGGGCGCGATGCAGGCGGGCGCAGCGGGGGTGATGGTGGCGCCGCCTTCCAGCCTGCGCACCGACCAGCAGATCCTCGACTATTACGGCCATGTTGCCCGCGTGCTGGGCGACACGCCCTTCGTGTTGCAGGATTTCCCGCTGGTGACGGGCGTGCAGATCGCGCCCTCGGTGCTGCTGAAGATCTTCGCCGAGCACCCGACCTGCGTGATGCTGAAGCATGAGGACTGGCCCGGCCTCGACAAGATCAGCACCCTGCGCCAGGCCTCCGATCAGGGCGCGCGGCGGGTGTCGATCCTGTGCGGCAACGGTGGCCAGTTCCTGCCCGAGGAGCTGGCGCGCGGCGCCGACGGCGCGATGACCGGCTTCGCCTTCCCCGAGATGATGGCCGGGGTGGTGGCCGCACACAAGGCCGGCGACCGCGCCCGCGCCCAGGACATCTTCGACACCTATCTGCCGCTGGTGCGCTATGAGGCCCAGCCCGGCCGTGGCCTCGCGATCCGCAAGCATATCCTGGCGCTGCGCGGCGCCATCACGCATGCTGATCTGCGCGCCCCCGGCGCCGGCCTCAACCCCGACGCAATCGCCGAGGTCGCCTTCCTGATCGACCGCCAGGAACGCCGCCTGGCCAAGCTCGGCCTCTGAACCGGAGCGGGACGCGCCCGGAGCCGCGCGCCAGGCCGCGCCCTGCCCGAATCCCCGGCCCGCCCGCCGGCCCGCCCGCCGGGGCGCGGCGGATTTCACCCGTAGCCCCGCCACTTTGAACTGTCGAAATCACGAAAAACGCACGCAAAATCACGCCCGCGTCAATCTATCCCTTGATCCTGCCTCCACTCACGTCATCGTGAGGCCAGAGCGCCCGCGAGGCGCCGCCAAATCCACAACCTCTGGGAGGAGGATCCATGAAATTCCTGACCGCCACGGCCCCGGCCGCGCTTCTGACCGCCGCGCTTCTGACCCTTGCCGCCCCCGCCGCCCGCGCCGACGGCGCCTGCGATCCGGGCGAGACGGTGATCAAGTTCAGCCATGTCACCAACGCCAACAAGCACCCCAAGGGCATCGCCGCCCAGATGTTCGCCGATCGGGTGAACAAGGAGATGAACGGCAAGGTCTGCGTCGAGGTCTTCCCCAACTCGACCCTCTACAATGACGACAAGGCGCTGGAGGCGATGCTGCAGGGCGATGTGCAGATGGCCGCCCCCAGCCTGTCGAAATTCGAAAGCTTCACCAAGGTCTTCCGGCTGTTCGACCTGCCCTTCATGTTCAAGAACATCGCCGCCGTGGACGAGTTCCAGAATTCCGAGACCGGCCAGAAGATGAAATCCTCCATGGAACGGCGCGGCTTGAAGGGGCTGGAATTCTGGCATTCCGGGATGAAGCAATTCTCGGCCAACAAGCCGCTGATCGAGCCGACCGATGCCAAGGGGCTGAAGTTCCGGGTGCAGCCCTCGGACGTGCTGGTGGCGATGATCCGGGCGCTCGACGCCTCGCCCCAGCCGATGCCGTTCTCCGAGGTCTATTCGGCACTGCAACAGGGTGTCGTCGACGGGCAGGAAAACACCTGGTCGAACATCTACGGGCAGAAGTTCTACGAGGTGCAGGACGGCATTACCGAAACCAACCACGGCACGCTGGACTATCTTGTCGTGACCTCGACCGATTTCTGGGACGGGCTTGACCCGGCGGTGCGCGATCAGCTGACCACGATCCTGCATGAGGTGACCGTCAGCCGCAACGGCGCGGTGACCGAGATCGAGGCGAAGAACCGCCAGAACATCCTGGATGCGGGCTCGAAGATCCGCGAACTCACCCCTGAGCAGCGCGCCGACTGGGTCGCGACGATGAAGCCGGTCTGGGGCGAATTCGTCAAGGATGTGGGGCAGGACAACATCGACGCCGCCCAGGCGATCAACGCCAAGCACTAGACCCGACCGCAGCAAAACCCGGGGCGGCCCCTGCGCAAGGGGCCGCCCTTGATCGGCAAGTCCCGGGGGAAGGATGGCCCAGCACCAGACGCGCCGGATGCGCGGGTTCGAGGAGAACGCAATCGCCTTCCTTCTGGGGACGATGGTGCTTCTGACCTTTGCCAACGTCTGCATCCGCTATCTCTTCAACCTGCCCGCCGCCTTCGCCTTCGAGGTCTGGTCGGGCCTCACGCTGCCGCACACCATCCTCTGGGCGCAGGAGGTGGTGCTGTACCTCTTCGCCTGGCTGGTGATCTTCGGCATCTCGCACACCTTCCGCGTCACCGCGAACCTTGGCGTCGACGCGCTGACCCAGGTGCTGCCGCGCCGCGGCCGGCGCGCCGCCGCGCTGATCTCGGCCGCCGCCTGCCTGATCTACGCGCTGTTGATGCTGAAGGGCGCCTGGGATTACTGGGCCCCCTTCGCCGGCCTTGACGAGACCACGGGCCGCTGGTTCCCGACCGGCATCAACTGGAAGACCCGCGACCGCGCCTTCTACGTCACCGAACAGATCCCGATGCCGCATTTCCTTGATTTCCTCGCCGCCTGGATCAACCAGGGCGAGGTCTGGGACAAGCTGCCCCGCGTCTTCCCCTATCTGATCCTGCCGCTTGGCATGGGGCTGGTGCTGATCCGGCTGGTCCAGGCCAGCTGGGGCATCCTCACCGGCACCCGCAGCAGCCTGATCGTCAGCCACGAGGCCGAGGACGACGTCCGCGCCGCAGCCCCGCTCAACCACGAGGACTAGCCCTTTGTCGATCGCCCTGCTTTTCCTCGGCATCATCGCCCTGCTGCTGATCGGCGTGCCGATCGCGGTGGCGCTGGGCCTGTCGTCGATCATCTTCCTTCTGGTGGAATCGAACGCCTCGCTCGCCTCGGTCGCGCAGACCTTCTATCAGGCGATGCAGGGCCATTACACGCTGCTGGCGATCCCGTTCTTCATCCTCGCCTCGACCTTCATGTCCACCGGCGGCGTGGCGCGGCGGATCATCCGGTTCTCGATCTCGCTGGTCGGCCACCTGCACGGCGGTCTCGCCATCGCCGGCGTGCTGGCCTGCATGATGTTCGCCGCCCTTTCGGGATCGTCGCCCGCGACGGTGGTGGCGATCGGATCCATCGTCATCGCGGCGATGCGCCAGATCGGCTATACCAAGGACTTCGCCGCCGGCGTGATCTGCAACGCGGGCACGCTGGGCATCCTGATCCCGCCGTCGATCGTGATGGTCGTCTATGCCTCGGCCACCGATGTCTCAGTCGGCCGGATGTTCCTTGCCGGCGTCATCCCCGGCCTCGTCGCAGGCACCATGCTGATGACCGCGATCTATGTCATCGCGCGGATCAAGGGCCTGCCCAAGGGCGAGTGGCTAGGCTGGGGCGAGATCGGCCGCAGCTTCCGCGACGCCTTCTGGGGCCTGATGCTGATCGTCATCATCATGGTGGGCATCTACGGCATCCCGGGCATCACCGCGGGCCTCTTCACCCCCACCGAAGCGGCCGCCGTGGCCTCGGTCTACGCCTTCATCGTCGCGATCTTCGTCTACCGCGACATGGGCCCGCTCGCGACGCCCGGGGGCACGCCGGTGCCGCTCTGGCGCCAACCCTCGGCGCTGATCACCGGCTTCTTCCACGAAGACACCCGCCGCGCGCTGTACGAGGCCGGCAAGCTCTCGATCACGCTGATGTTCATCATCGCCAACGCGCTGATCCTGAAACAGGTGCTGACCGACCAGCAGGTGCCCCAGCGCATCGCCGAGACGATGCTGGGCGCCGGGCTGAACCAGATCACCTTCCTGATCGTCGTCAACCTGATCCTGTTGATCGGCGGCCAGTTCATGGAACCCTCGGGCCTGATCGTTATCGTCGCGCCGATCGTCTTCCCGATGGCGATCAACCTGGGCGTCGACCCGATCCACCTGGGCATCATCATGGTGGTGAACATGGAAATCGGCATGATCACCCCACCGGTGGGCCTGAACCTCTTCGTCACCTCCGGCGTCGCCGGCATGTCGGTGATGCGCGTGGTGAAGGCGGCGCTGCCGTTCCTCGGCATCCTCTTCCTGTTCCTGATCCTGGTGACCTACGTCCCCTGGCTCTCGACCTGGCTGCCGACGATGCAACTCGGCCCGGAAAGGGTTTCCCACTAATTCTTTCTTTCTGGCTCAAATATCCCGGGGGGCGCAGGGGGGCAGCGCCCCCCGCCTCCGGCCACGCCACTCACACCATCGGCGCCATGATCTCGACTTCCTCGCCCCCCCGCAGCGCGGTGTAGAAGCACGACCGCCGGTTGGTATGGCACGCCGGCCCCTCCTGCGCGACCTGCACCAACAGGCAATCGCGGTCGCAATCCACCCGCATCTCGATCAGCCGCTGGGTATGGCCCGAGGTCTCTCCCTTCACCCAGAAGGCCTGACGCGAGCGCGACCAATAGGTCACCCGCCCGGTCTTTAGCGTCTGCGCCACGGCGTCGGCGTTCATCCAGGCCATCATCAGCACCTCTCCGGTGGCGCTTTCCTGGGCGATCACCGGGATCAGCCCGTTCGCGTCATAGGTCAGGGTCGCGGGGTCGAACATCTTCGTTCCTTTGCAAAACGTGGTTGCTGAACTATCTAGGGGGCAAAGCTTCGCGAGAAAAGACATGAGCGCCGAGACAGACCTCGTCAAACTCTATTCCGGCCGGATCCTGGAACTGGCCGCCGACATCCCGCATCTCGGCCGGCTCGATGCCCCGATGGCCAGCGTCAAGCGCCGCTCGCCGCTCTGTGGCTCTACCGTGACGGTGGATCTGGATGTCGCGGACGGCCGCATCAGCCGCTTTGCTCAGGACGTGAAGGCCTGCGCCTTGGGCCAGGCCTCGGCCTCGGTGGTCGGCGCCCAGGTGATCGGCCGCAGCCGCGCCGAGGTCGAAGCCGCCCGCGACCAGCTGCGCGCCATGCTGAAGGAGGCCGGGCCAGTGCCCGACGCCCCCTTCGACGGGCTAGAGGTGCTGCTGCCGGCGCGCGATTACAAGAACCGCCACGCCTCGATCCTGCTGGCGCTCGATGCCACCGCCGAGGCGATGGCCGAGGCCGAAAAGCAAGCCTGCGCGTGACCCCGCCCTGCGCCTGACGGCGCGCCCCGGGCGGTAAGGGGCTTGGCGGCGCCAAGCGGCAATTCCCGCCTCGCGCACCATGCCCCTAGGCCCCGCCCTACCCCAGCGCGTAGCCCGCTCCGCGCACCGTGCGCACCGGATCCTCGCCGCCATGCTGGCACAGCGCCTTGCGCAGCCGTCCGATATGAACGTCCACCGTGCGGGTGTCGACATAGATGTCGCGGCCCCAGACCCGGTCCAGCAATTGCTCGCGACTCCAGACCCGGCCGGGCTTTTCCATGAAGGTCGCCAGCAGCCGGAACTCTGTCGGGCCCAGCTTCAGCACCTCCTCGCGGCGGTAGACGCGGTGGCTTTCACTGTCGAGCTTGATATCCTCGAACTCCAGCACCGCCCCCACGGTCGAGGGCCGCACCCGGCGCAGCTGCGCGCGCACCCGCGCCATCAGCTCAACCACCGAATAGGGCTTGATGACGTAATCGTCCGCCCCGGTTTCCAGCCCGCGCACCCGGTCAACTTCCTCGGAACGCGCCGACAGCATGATGATCGGCGTGCCCCGCGTGTCGGCCCGGGTCTTCAGCTGACGGCAGACCTCGATCCCCGAGACGCCCGGCAACATCCAGTCGAGCACCACGATGTCGGGGGTTTCCTCATCCACCAGCATCAGCGCCTCGTCGCCGGTCTCGGCCCGGATCACCCGGAACCCCTCGGCCTCAAGGTTGTAGGCCAGAACCTCGCGCTGCGCCGGTTCGTCCTCGACCACCAGAACGGAAGGGGCCTCGCGTGCCATCAGGCCTGACCCTCCGCCGCCGTACCCATCGCGTAAGAGGTCCGATCCCCCTTGGGCCGCGCCTCCTCGGGCATCTTGCCGGTGACCAGATAGATCACCTGCTCGGCGATCGTGGTGGCGTGGTCGCCCATGCGCTCGATGTTCTTGGCGATGAAATGCAGATGCATGCAGGCGGTAATGTTGCGCGGATCCTCCATCATATGGGTCAGGAATTCGCGAAACAGCGCGTTGTACATCTGGTCGACATCCTGATCGCGCTGGCGCACGTCGGCGGCCAGTTCCTGATCGCGCTGGATATAGGCGTCAAGCGCATCCTTCAGCATCAGCTCGACCTCCTTCGCCATCCGCCGGATCGCGCCGCCCGCGCCCTCGATCGCCGGCATCTGCGACAGCACGGTCGAGCGCTTGGCAAGGTTCTTGGCGTAATCGCCGACCCGTTCCAGGCTGGCCGAGATCTTCATCACGCTCAGCACCGTGCGCAGGTCCGACGCGGTGGGGGCGCGCAGCGCGATCACCCGCGCGGCCTCTTCCGTCACCTGCTGGTCGAGCGCGTCGATCAGCTTGTCATTGGCGCGCACCCGGTCGGCCAATTCCTCATCGCGGGTCTCGAGCGCGCGCGAGGCGTCGAGGATCGCGCTTTCGACCAGCCCGCCCATCTTCATGATCATCGCCTGGATCGCCTCCAGGTCGCGATCGAAGGCGGCGGCGATATGGGTGGTCTCGATACTCATGTCCTGCTCTCCTGCCCGGCGCGGCCGGCGCTGTCTTGTGGTGAAGGCCCTTCTGGCCCCGAAGTCTAGCAGATCGCCCGGCCGAATGAAGGCGCTCTTCGCCCCGGATCCGGACCTGGCCCTGGTCCCGGCCCTGGTCCCGGCCTGCCCCCTTTGGGTCCATCTACGACAGCAGCGCAATGGTTTTGTGACCAGATTGTAACGGCTTCATGACGGGGGCCAGCGCCCGCCTATGACACCGGCGCCGCTGGCAGGATCACGGTAAAGCGGCTGCCCTTGCCCGGCGCGCTCTCGATGCGGAACCGGCCGCGGTGGCGGTTGACGATATGCTTGACGATCGCCAGCCCCAGCCCGGTGCCGCCCTGCTCGCGCGAGCGGTGGCTGTCGACGCGGTAGAACCGTTCGGTCAGACGCGGGATATGCACCGGCTCGATACCCTCGCCGCGGTCGACGACCGACACCACCACCGCCGGGCCGCGCAGGCCGGGATCGCGCGCCTCGCGCCGGATGCCGATACTCACCCGCTGGCCGGTGGCGCCGTATTTCACCGCGTTCTCGATCAGGTTGCTGAACACCTGCGACATCTGATCGGAATCGGCCAGCACCTCGGCCGGGCCGCCCTGCGGGTCGTCCAGCTCGATCGTCACGCCGGCGGCTTCGGCCATCGGGCGCAGCGTGGTCATCGCCGCCTGCACCCGGCCCAGCACGTCGACCCGGGACGACGGGCGCACCCGCTCCTCGGCCTCGACCCGGCTCAGCGACAGCAGATCGCTGACCAGCCGGTTCATCCGCCCGGCCTCGCGCTCCATGATCCCCAGAAACCGCTCGCGCGCGACCGGGTCATCCTTGGCGGCGCCCTTCAGCGTCTCGATGAAACCCAGCAACGCGGTCAGCGGGGTGCGCAACTCATGGCTGACATTGGCGACGAAATCGCGGCGCATCTGGGTGGCCTTGACCAGATCGCTGGTGTCCTCGAAGCTGACCAGAACGCCGCCACCGGCAACCGGGGCGGTCAGCACGCTCCAGGCGGTCTCATGCCCGCCGGCGGCCGAGACGGTGATCTGCGCCTGTCCCGGCTGGCGCAGGCGCTTGGTGCTTTCGACCGCGTCCAGCACGCTGGGCTGGCGCATCACGGTGACATGGTGGCGCCCGGTCAGGCCGCGACCATAGATCGCCTCGGCCCCGTCGTTGGTGGCGCGGATCCGTTCGTCCGCACCGATCAGCACCAGAGGCTGCGGAACCCCCGCGATCAGAGAGGTCACCAGTTCCGATTCCATGCGCCGCGCTCCGTCCATTGCCGCGCGCAACCTGCGCCAGACGCCAGCCCAAGTAAACCGCGCCGGGTGCCGGGCCGACGCGGGCTGTTGGTCGCGGCCCGACCCACGGCTCCCCCCCCGGTCCCCTCGCCGCGCAAACCCGCCACCGGCCCAAGGTCCCGATGGCGCCCCCCAATGGCGCCCCCCCGGTGATCGTCGGACCAGCACGGCGACAAAGAGCGCTCACCTCTTTCATTGTTCCCCAAATAGGCCGGGGGCGCAGAGCGCAGAGCCCCCGCCCCACGCCCCCCCTTGCGTCGTAGCGCGCGCCTGCTACTCTCTTTTTTGGTGGACGGGGACATCGCACCTTTCGGGGAGGGCGCGACATGCCACGAATTCTAGTGATCGAAGCCATGCTGCCGGGCACTGCAGGCGGCGAGGTGCTCGGGGTGCGCTGGCCGCAACTCGACGCGGCCTGCCTCGAACGGATACGGCCCGCGCTGGTGGTCTGCCCGCTGCTGACCCCCGATTTCGACGCGATCGAGGCGATCGAGCGGCTGGGCTGGCAGGGCAGGCTGCATGTGCTGCTGCCGGCGCTGCCAAATCCGGGCCTCGTGCGCAGGGAATTGCAGTCCTTCGCCCGTGACACTGCGCCGGCGATCACCGTCGAGGTGCTGGAAACCTTGGCCGCGCTATGACGCCGCCGCCACGCCAGCGCTGAAATCGCGCAGCAGCAGCGCGATCTCCTCGACGCCGACCGAGATGCGAAAGAAGCCCTCGGAAATGCCGGCACGGGCGCGCGCCTCGGGTGCCACGTTGCGATGCGACGAGGAATTGGAATGCGACAGCGTCGTGCCGATGTCGCCCAGGGTCGGGGCAAAGGCCACCTCGGGCATCGCGCGCACCAGCGCATTGGCCGCCGCGCGCCCGCCTTCCAGCTCGAACGAGACCATGTTGCCGCCGCGCGCGCCCAACAGCGCCACCGCGCGGTTGTGGTCGGGGTGGTCGTGCCGCGTGGGGTAGATCACCCGCCGCACGCCCTTCAGCCCGGCCAGGTGATCGGCCAGCGCGCGGGCGTTTTCCTCGGCCCGGTCGTAGCGCAGATTGAAGCTCATCAGCCCGCGCTCGGCCAGCCAGCAATCGAAGGGGCTGGGCGTCATGCCCGTGGTCACCGCGAAATCGTAGATCGCGCGGCGCAGCGCGGGATCCTTCGCCGCGACATAGCCCAGCGTCGCGTCGGAATGGCCGGCCAGCAGCTTGGTCACCGAATGGATCACGATATCGGCGCCATGATCGAGCGGCCTGTAGCCGCGCGGCGTGGTGAAGGTGTTGTCGACCGCCAGCAGCACGCCGCGCTCGGCGCAGATCCGGGCGATGCCCTCCATATCGGCCACCCGCAGCGTCGGGTTCGAGACGACCTCGACCAGCACCATGCGGGTCTCGGGCCGGATCGCGGCCTCCAGCGTGCGGATATCGGTCGGATCGAACAGGCCGGTCTGGATGCCGAAGCGGGCCAGATCCTGGGTCATCAACCGCAGCGACCGGCCGTAAAGCTGATCGCCCCCCAGCACATGATCGCCCGCGCCCAGGATCCCCATCAGCGCCGCGCTGACCGCCGCCATCCCCGAGCCGGTGATCAGCCCACCCTCGGCACCTTCCAGCATGTCGATCTTGCGCGCCAGCACATCGGCGTTCGGATGGCCTTCGCGCGCGTAGGTATAGCCCGCGACCGCGCCGCCATATTGCGCATCCAGCTCATCCGGGCTTTCCGAGGCATAGACCACCGAGGGCTGCAGCGGCGTGCCGACGGCGCGGCTGACGCTGTCAGGCCAGGCCATGCGCCGGACGAGGGTTTCAGGGGCTTTGCGGTCGGTCATCGAGGCCTCCATCTGTCGCGCCTTTGGTGGCATGAGCCGGAAAGCCCCACAAGAGCATTTCTTCGGGCACGACCGCATGGGGGGTTTGGGGGCAGAGCCCCCGCTGCCTGTCAGACTGGCTTCAAGCCGGCCCGGAAGCGGCGCATGTTGGCCTGATAGCCGCGCGCGGCGCCGGCCAGCGCCTGTTGCGCGGGTTCGTCGAGCTGGCGCACCACCTTCCCCGGCGCGCCCATGACCAGTGCGCCGTCGGGGATTTCCTTGCCCTCGGGGATCAGCGCCCCGGCGCCGATCAGGCAGCCGCGGCCGATCTTCGCGCCGTTCAGCACGATCGCGCCCATGCCGATCAGGCTGCCGTCGCCGATCGTGCAGCCGTGCAGCATCACCTTGTGGCCGATGGTGCAATTCTCGCCGATCGTCAGTGGATAGCCCATATCGGTGTGAAAGACGCAGCTCTCCTGCACGTTGGATCCGGCGCCGACGGTGATCGCCTCATTATCGCCGCGCAGGGTGCACCCGAACCAGACCGAAGCCGCCGATCCCAGCACCACCCGGCCGATCAGATTGGCGTCGGGCGCGACCCAGTAATCGCCGTCTTCGGGAAATTGCGGGGCCTGCCCGTCCAATTCATAGATCATCGCGCCTCGAACTCCTCGTTCAATCCGCGCACGAAATCGCTGAGCCAGGGCTGGCGGTCGGCCCGCGCCCGTTCGGCCATCAGGATGGTGCGCAGCTCCTCCTCCGCCCGGTCCAGATCGCGGTTGATCAGGACGTAATCATATTCGCCCCAATGGCTGATCTCGTCACGGCTTTTCGCCATCCGCCCGGCGATCACCGCGTCGCTGTCCTGGGCCCGGCCCCGCAGCCGCGATTCCAGATCGGCGATCGAGGGCGGCAGGATGAAGATCGACACCACATCATGCGCCAGAACCGAGCGGCGCACCTGCTGCCCGCCCTGCCAGTCGATGTCGAGGATCACGTCATGGCCCCCGGCCAGCCGCGCCTCGACCGGGCCCTTCGGCGTGCCATAGCGGTTGCCGAAGACCTCGGCATGTTCCAGCATCTCGCCCGCCGCCACCATCTCGGCGAAGGCCGCCTGCGTGCGGAAGAAATATTCGCGCCCGTCCACCTCGCCCGGCCGCGGCGCGCGGGTGGTGGCGGACACCGAGAACGACATGTTCGCGTCCCAGTCCATCAGCCGCTGCGCCAGCGTCGACTTGCCCGCGCCCGAGGGCGAGGACAGGATCACCAACAGGCCGCGCCGCACCGGCATGAGCTTACTCCACGTTCTGGATCTGCTCGCGCATCTGGTCTATCACAAGCTTGAGGTCAAGCCCGACCTGGGTGAGCGCGGCATTCTGCGACTTCGAGCACAGCGTATTGGCCTCGCGGTTGAATTCCTGCATCAGGAAATCGAGCTTGCGGCCCACCGGCCCCTCGGCCTGCAGATGCTTGCGCGCCTGGATGATATGGGCATCAAGGCGGTCAAGCTCTTCGGTCACGTCGGCCTTGACGGCCAGCAGCGCCAGTTCCTGCGCCACCCGGTCAGGGTCGGCGCCGGCGGTGTTTTCCAGCACCCGGGCAAGGTTGGTGCGCAGGGTCTCGGCCATCTGGTCGCGCCGCGCCGCGGCCAGGGCGCGGGCCTGCTGCGCGAGGCTGGCGATCTGTTCGATCTGCTCCGCGATCACCTTGGCCAGCGCGGCGCCCTCGGCCGCACGCATCGACTGGAAGGCGTCTATCAACTCCGCCAGGCTGGCCATCAGCGCGGCGACCAGCGGGGCGCTGTCGGCCTCGGCCGGGTCGCCGCCGGTCTCGGACACGCCGCGCAGCGCCAGCACCTCGGCCGCGCTGACCGGCGCGGTGGGCAGGCCCTGGGTCCGGGCGGCGGCCTCGACCTCGGCCATTGCCGCCAGCGCCGCCTGCAAGCCGGCGGAATTGATCCGCAGCCCCTCGGCGCCGCTGTCGCGGGTCAGCTTCAGGGTCAGGCCGACATTGCCGCGCCCGATCCGGCGGCCGAGCTCGGCGCGCACCGCGGCTTCCAGCCCCTCGACCCCGTCGGGCAGGCGCAGGCGCAGGTCCAGCCCCTTGCCGTTCACCCCGCGCATGTCCCAGGCCCAGCTAGCCCCCGCGCCCTGCCCCTTGGCCGAGGCAAATCCGGTCATCGACACGATCATGCGACGCCTGTCCTGACGTTAACCATTTTGTAACTTTCGTTCCCCGAGATCCACCGCAAGGTGTATGTTAACACTTGGGTAATCATTATCGGACTAGGGTTAACAGAGCGTGACCCCGTCCACAATGCGCCGCCCCACGGGGCGGGCGCGGAGGGTTGAGCGAAATGTTGTGGGGTCCGACGGATCAATTTGACCGCCTGGGTGGCGGCATGCAGGCAAGTGGCGCGGGCAAGGTTATCGCGCTGAGGGAGTATCGACAGATGCGACATGACCCTCTGATCCAGTTGGTGATCGGCTATTGGGAGGCGCTGCGCGCTGGCCGTCCGGCGCCGTTGCGCGCCGAGATCGACCCGCGCGGGATCGAGGCCGCGCTCGACCGGGTCTTCCTGGCCGAAAGGATCGCGCCGGGGGTCGGCCGCTTCCGTCTGGCCGGGATGGGGCTGAACGATCTGATGGGGATGGAGGTGCGCGGCATGCCGCTGACCACCCTGATCCAGCCCGAGGGCCGCAAACGCTTTGCCGAGGCGCTGGAACAGGTGTTTCAGGGCGGCACCCGCTGCTCCTTGCAGATGGAGGCCATGCGCGGATTGGGCCGGCCGGTGCTGACGGGGCAAATGCTGCTGCTGCCGCTGGTCAACGACCGTGGTGACAACCCGCTGGTGCTGGGCTGCCTCACCTGCGAAGGCTCGATCGGGCGGGCGCCGCGGCGGATGAACATCACCGCGCTCTTGCAGACCAAATTGGAGATCACCGCACCCGCCGCCCCGGGCCCCGCGTCCAAGCCGGTGCCGGACCTGCCCGACCGGCTGCGCTCAAAAGGATTTGCCGAACCGGAGCCGCCCGCCTTCACCCCTCCGTCGGGCAAGGCGCGCCCGGCCCTGCGGCTGGTGAAAAGCGAAATCTGAAAAACCCGCCGGGTCCCCGCCCGTGATCGGCGGGCAGCGCGCCAGATCGCCCAGGCCGCCCGCAGCCTGGGCCCGGATCCTTCTGGCCTGCCGGCATCAGTGGCGCCCAGCGCGATCTTTCCCCACTCCGCTCTCGTCGTTGCTGACGGCCCGGCAGGCCCCCTGCCCGCTGGGCTTGGGGGGGCCATCCTAGGGGGCGGAGGGCTTGGCCTATTGGCCCGAGAAGACGGGTTTGCGCTTTTGCAGGAAGGCGGCGACCCCTTCGGCGAAATCGGCGGAGCGCCCGCATTCGGCCTGCAGCTTGGCCTCAAGCGCCAGCTGGCTCTCCAGATCATTCTCGGGGCTGGCGCGCAGGGCCTGCTTGACGCGGGCATAGGCGCCGGTGGGGCCAGCGGCCAGATGGGCGGCGCGCGCACGCCAATGGGCCGCGAAGACGTCATCGGGAACGGCCTCCCAGATCATCCCCCATTCGGCGGCCTGGATGGCGCTCACCTTTTCGGCGAAAAGCGCCGTGCCCATGGCGCGGGCCATGCCAACCAGACGCGGCAGCGCATAGGTGCCGCCGGCGTCGGGGATCAGGCCGATACGGGTGAAGGCCTGCAGGAAGACCGCGTTTTCCGAGGCGATCACCACGTCGCAGGCCAGCGCGATATTGGCCCCCGCCCCCGCCGCCGCCCCGTTCACCGCGGCGATCGTCGGGATCGGGCTGTCGGCGATGGCGCGCAGGATCGGCGCATATTCCTCGCGCAGGGTTTTCGACAGATCGAGGTTCGTCGAGTCCCGCCGGTCGCCCAGATCCTGACCCGCGCAAAAGCCGCGCCCCGCGCCGGTCAGCACCAGCACGCGGGCGCTCTCGGGCGCCGCCGTCACCGCCGCACGGATCTCGGCGCGCATCACCGAAGTCAGCGCGTTCATCACGTCGGGCCGGTTCAGCGTCAGCACGCCGATGCCCTCGGCAACCTCATAGGTAATGGTCTGATAGGTCATCTCGGCCCTCCCTTGCGTCGGCGCTTACTCTAGGAGGGCGACCCGGTGGGGAAAAGAGGAACCGCGCGTCACTCGCGCATGATCTCGGCCAGGCGCTTTTCCTCTTCGGCCGACAGGCCGGGCCCGCCCTCGCCGCTCCGGCGGCGGCGGCGCTGGGTGTAAAGCGCGATCGCGAGGCCAAGGATCAGCATCCCCGGCGCCGCGGCCCAAAGGATCAGGTTGGCCCCGCGCGTGTCGGGCTTGAGCAGCACATATTCGCCGTAGCGCGCGACGATGTAGTTCACCACCTGCTGGTTGGTGTCCCCCGCCACCAGCCGCTTGCGCACCAGCACCCGCAGATCATGCGCCAGTGCCGCATCGGAATCGTCGATATTCTCGTTGCGGCACACCAGACAGCGCAGGCCTTTCGAGATTTCCTCGGCCCGTGCCTCAAGCTTGGGGTTCTTCAGCATCTCGTCGGGCTGCACCGCCAGCGCCGGCTGGGCCAGCATCAGCGGCAGCGCGGTCGGGACGGCCAGCGCCAGGATCAGCGCAAGGCGGGCAAGCAGGGTCTTCATCGCGGTGTCATTCGGCCGGCACCGCCAGCGCGGGCTGCGCCTTGCGCGCACCTGCGGCGATGCGATAGCGCCGGTCGGTCAGGCTGATAAGCCCGCCAAGCGCCATGATGATCGCGCCGGTCCAGATCCACATCGCGAACGGCTTGATATAGGTCCGCACCGCATAGCCGCCCCTCTTCTGCTTGTCGCCCAGCACCAGATAGAGGTCACGGGTAAAGCCCGGGCGGATCGCGGCCTCGGTCGTGGGGGTGCCGGCGACCGGATAGAAGCGCTTTGAGGGATGCATCACCCCGATCTCTCGGCCATTCTTCGTCACCACCATGTCGGCAACGCGAGAAGTATAGTTCGGCCCCTGCACTTCATGCACGTCCTTCAGGGTGATATTGTAGCCGCCGACGTCAAAGCTTTGCCCCAGCTGGGCGACGCGAATGTCCTGCACCTGCCAGGCCATCACCCCGGCGATACCGATGAAGGTGATCCCAAGGCCCGCATGGGCGGTAACGCGTCCCCAATCGGCCCGCGGCAGCCGCGCGATCCGGCCCAGGCGTGCGCCGACCCCGCCGCGACCCGAGCGGCTGCCCAGATCGGTCAGCGAACCGGCCACCAGCCAAACCCCAAGCGCCACGCCCAGCGGCCCCAGCGCGCTATGCCCAGACTGCATCGCATAGACCAGCAGGCCAAGCGCCAGCGCCAGCGCGGCACCGCCCCGAAGCGACCGAAGCGCCCGACCCAGGCGACCGCGCTTCCACGGCATGAGCGTCCCGATCGGCAGGATCACCGCCAGCGCCATCATGAAGGGCGTGAAGGCCAGATCGAAGAACGGCGCCCCGACCGAAAGCTTGCGGCCGAAGGCGAGCTCTGCCACCAGCGGCCAGATCGTGCCGATGAAGACGACGAAACAGGCCACCGCCAGCAGCACGTTGTTCAGCACCAGCGCGGTCTCGCGGCTGACGGTGGAAAAGACACCCTTGGCTTCCAGCGTCGGGGCCCGGATCGCGAACAGCGTCAGCGCCGCCCCCATGAAGGCCGCGATCAGCCCCAGAATGAACACCCCGCGCGTCGGGTCGGTGGCGAAGGCGTGGACCGAGGTAATCACGCCCGAACGCACGATGAAGGTGCCGATCAGCGAGAAGCCGAAGGCCAGGATCGCCAAGAGGATCGTCCAGGCCTTCAGCGCCTCGCGCTTCTCGACCACGATCGCGGAATGCAGCAGCGCCGCGGCGATCAGCCAGGGCATGAAGCTGGCGTTCTCGGTCGGATCCCAGAACCAGAAGCCACCCCAGCCA